>PMUI01000057.1 GCA_003166955.1 Acidobacterium sp. | reverse complement strand
CGGCGGGCAACATCAGGCTATGCAGATGTGGAAACCGCGTCGCGCTTCCCACATCCGCACAGCATCGGCGGCGACGAGAATATCTCGGAGCTAAACCTTAACCGAGAAGCTCCAGTTATGAATGGATGAGAATTCGGGGGCACGTCAACGTGAGTGCCGGTTTCTTGCCATCCCACCAGCTCTTAACTCCTTTATTGCCCTCAGCCGGTCGCTATTGCGCTACCTTGACACGGTAGAGGTCAGGAGTTCGAGTCTCCTCGTGCCTACCATATTCTCAACAATTTACGATTCTGCTCTTCTCCGCGGTTGGTGGCATTTGGTAGCAAATCGCCAGAAACTTTACGCGGTTTCCCCTTTTTCGTGAGCATCGAGTCGACCGAACCCACCATCTGCTTCACGCTTCCGGGAAGCTCCTGCATATACTCGTTGGCGGTCGTATCAGTCGCGCCGGAAGCCGATTGTACCGCCCGGCGGACCGCAAGGAATGAATGAGGTTACGGCCATGCTTTCCGCAAGACCAGCATCGATCAGGGGCGCAGCGATCACGGTAGCTCACGGACTTGTTGGATGGGCTCTGTGCGGCGCGACGATGGCCATAGGCATGAAGGCGACTACTCTTGGGGTTGCCCTCATTATTCATGCGGTCGCAGCACCCCTGGTATTCATGGCTGTCGCATTTGCTTATTTCCGCCGCATGGACTCATGGCCGCCATTCCGCACTACCACCGTCTTCGTTGGAGTCGTATTTGCTATGGATGTTCTTGTCGTCGCATTTGCCGTCCAGCGAAGCTTCGCGATGTTCGGCAGCATACTCGGAACTTGGCTTCCCTTTCTCCTCATCTTCCTCTCCACCTGGTGGACGGGACTTGCCGTTCATCGGGCGTCGCGTCGTCGGCCGGCATAGTTCCAATTCGTCTTTGGGCGATTCCGGAGCGATTCGGGGTAGCGCCGGCCACTCTTACACCAGCGGATTCAGACAGTGGCGACCCGTCATCCAGATTTTGATTGAATATACGGCCCCTGAAGTCCGAAACTGAAGACAGTGAACGCAAGAAACAGAAGAGGAAGTCTGCGAATGAGAGGAATTGACGATCATACCCTCAAGAGCATCTCCTGACCCCCAAACTGCGTGCTTGCCCACTACCAACCTACCAAACTGGGCCTATCACCGGGCATCTTACGTCGCAGGGCGGAGCTCTGTCACGGAATTACGTGAGTCTGGAAGCCCATTTTCTCCAGTTGTCTCAAGCGAAAGTTCTGGCGGACCAAGCGACCAGCTTGAGGGAAGAGCCTCCGTGGTCCGCAGCCATTCCTGCGCGCATTGTGAGGATTTCGAGGAGCTGCCATCGGACTTTCCCTGCTGGTGATCAAGGCCGGTGGCTCGCTCGGATGAGCGATAGCATGGTCGGGCTGCGCTCGGCGTGGGACAGTTCATCATCCAGAGAGGATTTACTTCTCGCTAGCGTTCCATCCAAATCGAAAACGTTGAGCTTCTTTATTCACTCTCCGCCGTTACATCGAACGCTATTGTCCGGCGGGGACCGTCTCGTGCCGCTGATGGTGCCTGCCTGGCACCAGCGATAAGTCGACGCTCGTGATGTAAACGAACAGGGCCACGGCGAGGCAAACGACGCCAACCCAGAATCGCCAGTCGCGGTGCGCGCGCATCCAATACGGGCGCTCCTGCTGAGCGTGGCTGGGATGCGGCCCTTCCTCATGATGAGAGTGAGTCTGTCCGGAATCGGTCATGGCCGCTGCAATTCCTCTTCGGATGCGGGCGCGGAGCCACTGTGCCCATTGCGTTCGCCCGCCGCGGCTTTGTTAGCGCGTTCCTGACCGATGCCCATGGTCAGCGCGGTCATCCCGGCAAGGCCGCCCAGCTGCATCGTCTCAATGGCGGAACTGGGGACAATAACGATGGTGGAGTTCTGCTTCAACCCTTCGTACAGCATGTTCATCGCTCTCAGATGCAGAGCGACCGGATCGTTGGTGTACGTTTTGGCAGCTTCGGCAAACTTCTCCGCCACCTGACGCTCCGAATCACCAAGAATCACGCGGGCCTGACGCTCTCTCTCCGCCTGGGCCTGCATCGACATCGCATTTTCCAGTGCCGGCGGAATCAATACATCCTTCACCTCAACCGAGATCACGTTGATGCCCCACGGTTCGGTACGCTCATCGATGATTTCCCGCAGTACGCTGCTGATCTTGTCCCGGCCTTCGAGCATATCGCACAGCATGGTTTTGCCGATGACGTCGCGCAGGGCCGTTTGCGATGCCCAGCTGATCGCGGTTTGGTAGTCGGCTACATCGAGCGCAGCCTTTTTGGGGTCGATGATCTTCCAGAACAGCACGGCATCCACATCCACCGGGACAGTATCTTTCGTCAGCGTCTTCTCCGCTTTGAAAGAGCTGGTAAGAACGCGGGTGTCGAGCCAGTAGGCGATGCTTTCGATCAACGGAATGATGAAGAAGAGTCCTGGTCCTTCCAGTGAACGGAACTTGCCCAACCTCAGAACAACGGCCTTGTTCCATTGTTCCGCAACCTGGATGGCAGATGAGATGATGAAAGCAACGACAAGAGTGGCGGCGAGAACCGCTATGCTGGACGCGTTGCCTTCCGACCTATGGATCAAGTATGCGACGGCCACCCCGATGGCGGCGATGACAACAAAGACCAGTGCGGAAAGCGAATTGCTCTTTCTCATTTCGACGACCTCTTACTTCCTGCTGTCGCTGGCTGAACTGGGCGGCTGGGCCGAATTAGGCGGCGTGGCTGAACTGGGCGGCTTGTACAGCACCCGCTCCGTTGCAGAAGACCGTTTCAGGATGCTCCTGATAACAGTGTTCCATCCGGCTCAGGTTCGCGCTGTGCAATCCGGCTCAGTCGTTCATAGATCCGGGAGACTGTGCAATCCGATACAGTCATCAGCGCCTCGCGAGGGAAAGAATCGGGACCGCAGTTCCTGAAATACGCACCTGCCGATGGCGACCTACCTGGAGAAATGATGGCCGCAGACAGTGCTGTCGCACTTGCACCACCCGTCACTGCCCCCGCGCCGCTCAAGATTGTCGAGCCGAATGGATTCACCAGCGATGAGGCGAAGGCCCGTCTCGAAAAAGACGGACCCAACGCCATGCCGGCACCACCTGGTCCCGCAATCCCAGCTTGAGCGCAGCGCGATCGTATCCATGATTTCGACTCTGGCGGAATGCCCCTGATCCTGACTGAGATGTCACGAGATGGCACTCTGCATTACACTGTTGGCACGTGTCTCCAGCATCGATGACGTGCCCGATCAACGGGTCGAACGGAAAACGGGTCTGGCGCCTCGTCGCTCTGATCGCCATCCTGGCGGTTGTGATCGGCACGACGGCAGGGGAACTATGGCACCGTCACGTCAATTGTTCTCCGGAGACATGCCCCATTTGCCATCTGAGCCACCAAGCGGTTGAGCTCCCGGTGGCTGCGGCCAGCGCGCAGATCCTGGTCGCTGCCGGACGGCGGACAGAGCCGCCCAGGCCAGCGTTTCCTGCCCGGTTTGTCGTCTCTCACCTTCCGGCACGAGCCCCGCCCGCCTAGCGTCCGCGCTCGTTCCGTGCCGCCCCGGCGGCATGCCCATTTCATTTGTTGCTCCGACTCAAAAGGCTGCCAGCCTATGTCTCGAAAGCTTTTGTGTATTCCATTTCTCCTGGGTTCGGTATTGCTGACCGCGGGTTCCGGCGCGCAAACTGCTCCTCCACCGAGCCTGCCCGCGCAGGCCAACCCGGCCGGACCTGCCATTTCGCTGGATCAGGCCATTCAGCTGGCGCTCCAGCACAATCACAGCCTGCTTGCGGCGCGCACCACGATCCAGCAGAACGAGGCGGAAGAGATCACAGCCAACCTGCGACCGAATCCGGTGCTTTTGGGCGACGCTCAATTCCTGCCCATCTTCCAGCCCAAACAGTTCAGCTCGGACTACATCGACAACACCGCGCAGTTCGACCTGGGAGTGAGCTATCTGTTCGAGCGGGGGAAGAAGAGGCAGCATCGCCTGCAGGCGGCAAAAGATGCGACCGCGGTGACCCGATCGCAGGTTGCCGACGCTGAGCGGACGCTCGCCTTCAACGTTGCTTCGCAATTTGTCGCTGTCGAGCTCGCGGAGTCGACTCTCGCTCTCGCGCAGGATGATCTGAAGAGTTTCCAAAACACCCTCGATATCGCTCAGGCGCGCTACAAGGCCGGCGACACCGGCGAAAACGACCTGTTGAAAATCCAGCTCCAGTCGCTGCAGTTTCAAACCGACGTATCGGCCGCGAATCTTGCCAGGGTTCAGGGTCTATCCGATCTTCGCCAGCTGATTGGGTACGAATCGGTCTCCGCCAACTACGACATCGCCGAAACTCTGACCTGGCAGCCGGTGAACGGGAACCTCGACGATTTCGAGGCGGCTGCCCTGCGGAATCGCCCCGACCTGCTGGCAGCCCGGGAGGGAGTGACGGCGGCCAACAGCCAGTACCAGCTGCAGAAGGCCATCGGCAAACGGGATGTCACGGGGCAGATCAGCTACACGCATATCCAGTACAGCGAGATTTCGCTGTTCGGTCAGATGCAGCTTCCGATCTTCGATCGCAACCAGGGTGAAATCGCGCGATCGGGATACGCGATTGGGCAGGCCCGGCAGCAGGAAGAATTTGCGAATGGGCAGGTGCTGACCGACGTGAAGGACGCTCTGGAAAACCTGCACAGCAACGACCAGATCGTGGGCCTCTATCGTTCCGGTTATCTGAATGAGGCGCAGCAGTCGCGCGATATCAGCGAATATGCCTATCGGCGCGGCGCGGCGAGCCTGCTGGACTTTCTCGATGCGGAGCGCAGTTATCGAGCCACTCAACTCGCATACCGGCAGGCGCTCGCTTCGTATCAACTCGCGGTAGAACAGCTTCGTGAAGCGGTAGGAACGAGGAGCTTACCATGAGGATCACATCGGATCATGGCCGCTGGCAAAGGCCTTGGGGCGCAACAGCACTTGCTTGCTTCCTTGTTCTTACGGCGTGCAGTTCTAAAGACCGCGAAAAAGCGGATCAGATGACCTCCTATTCGGCAAAGGCAGCAGCGTCCGCAACTCCGCAGCTTTTTACCATTCCCCAAGATCAGATGGCGCACGTCCAGGTGGTCACGGTGCAGGCGACCACGCTCACGCGGACGCTCCGCGTGACCGGAGCGGTAGCTTATAACGCCTTCAAAACCACGCCCGTCATCACCCAGGTAGGCGGCCCGGTTACACGGATCCTGGTAGTCCCCGGCGAGCATGTGGCTGCCGGCCAGTCGATGCTGGAAGTGAGCAGCCCCGATTATTCGCAGTTACTGGATGCGTACCTGAAAGCTGCCGATTCCTCCCGGCTCGCGGAGAAAAATTATGCCCGTGCCCAGGATCTATACCAGCACCACGCGATTGCCGAGCGCGACCTTGAGCAGGCTGAATCGGATCGCAATCAGGCCCGCGCGGATCTGAACGCCGCCGAAGAAGGAATGAAGATTCTCGGCATCAAAAATCCGTCCAGCCTGGCCACCTCCGTTTCCTCGGCGCAAATTCCGGTGCTGGCTCCCATCGGCGGCGAAGTTGTGGAGCGTCTGGTCTCGCCGGGACAGGTCGTGCAGGCCGGCCAGACACAGGCCTTTACCATTTCCGATCTGAGCACGGTCTGGGTACTCGCCAATGTGTATCAGGCGGACCTGGCTTTTGTCCGCAGCGGACAGAACGTCTCTGTAGAAACCGACGCATATCCCCAGGCCTTTCACGGAAAGATCTCCTATGTAGCGCCTGCGCTGGATCCGAATACCCGAACTCTGCAGGCGCGCATCGTGGTCGATAACCCCGGAGAAAAGCTGAAGAAGGATATGTATTGCACGGTCATCGTGACTGCGGGAATGGTATCGAACGCCATTGCGGTGCCCGATGCATCCGTGATGCGCGACGACAATAACCAGCCGTTCGTGTATATCGCCGTCGGCGCGAATCAGTTCGGTCGCCGCGATATCGACATCGGCGAAAGCGAACATGGGCAGACCCAGGTTCTGAAGGGACTTTCCCAGGGAGACAGGGTCGTGGGCGACGGCAGCCTGTTTCTTCAATTTGCCAATTCGCTGCAGCACTGAGGGGCGGACGCCGAATGATCAATCGCATCGTCCAGTTCGCGTTGCAGCAACGCATGCTGATCCTGCTGATGGTGGCCTTCATCGCCGTGGGTGGGGCGATCTCGTTCCACCACATGCCGGTGGACGCCTACCCGGATCTTGCTCCTCCGATGGTGGAGATCATTACCCAGTGGCCCGGCCACGCCGCCGAAGAAGTCGAGCGCCTGGTGACGGTCCCGACCGAAGTAGAGATGAACGGCGTTCCGGAAATGTCCGTGATGCGTTCCATTTCCCTTTACGGGCTATCGGACGTCATCCTCACCTTCAGAGAGAATACCGACGATTACTTTGCACGCGAGGTAGTCTTCCAGCGCCTGAGCGAAGTGACATATCCGACCGGGGTCACGCCGACTCTTGCACCGCTGGCTAGTCCCTCGGGACTTGTTTATCGCTACGTGATTCAGAGTCCCGATCGCACGCCGCAGGAACTGAAGGTCTATGAAGACTGGGTCATCGAGCGCACCTACAAGCAGGTGCCCGGCGTCGCCGACGACTCAGGGTTCGGCGGCACGGTGATGCAGTATCAGGTGCTGCTCGACCCGGCCAAGCTCTACTCCTACCACCTCAGCGTGCCGACCGTACTGCAGCAACTCTCGAACAACAATGCCAATGCTGGTGGCGGATTCTATTCGCAGGGCGGGCAGTTCAACTACGTGCGCGGCCTCGGTCTCATCCGGAATACCCAGGATATCGGGGATATCGTCGTCGGCAGCCAGAACGGGGTGCCGGTGCACGTACGCGACATTGGGGAAGTGACCATCGGGCACGCGCCGCGCCTGGGAGAATTTGGCTTCAACCACACGGATGACGCTGTTGAGGGCGTCATCATGATGCGGCGCGGCGAGCAGACGCAAAACGTGCTCAAGGGCGTGGAAGGGATGACCCGCCAGCTCAACCAGCACGTCCTGCCGCCCGATATCAAAGTCCAGCCTTATTACGACCGCAGCGATCTGGTGCAGCTGACCATCGACACGGTCGAGCATAACCTGGTGCTGGGCATGGCACTCGTTCTGGTCGTGCTCATCTTTTTCCTAGTCAGCATTCGCGCTGCCGTGATCGTCGCGATGACGATTCCCCTGGCTCTGCTCTTCGCGTTCATCTTTCTGCACACGCAGGGGGTCGCCGCCAATCTGCTTTCGATCGGTGCAATCGATTTCGGAATTCTGATTGACGGAACCCTGGTGATGGTGGAGAACGTCTTCCGTGAGCTGGGCGCGCGCGAGGGTCAGACCTACAACTTCACCGAGGTGCTGGTTGACGCGGCGAAGGATGTCGATCGGCCCATCTTCTATTCGGTGGCCGTGATTATCGCGGGGTACTTGCCGATCTATGCACTCGGCGGACCCGCGGGCAGGCTGTTCCGGCCAATGGCGGACACGGTGTCTATCGCACTCGTGGGCGCACTGATCCTGACTCTCACCTTTGTGCCTGTCATGTGCGCTTACTGGTTTAAGAGAGGCGTCCACGAGCGCGTCAATAAGCCCTTCGAATGGGTGCGCAGCATCTATGCGGTCCAGCTGGAATGGTGTCTCAACCATCCGAAAACGACCATGATTGGCAGCCTGCTGATTTTCGGCGCCACGCTTCTGCTGGTTCCTTTCATTGGCGGTGAGTTCATGCCTCACCTCGATGAAGGCGCCCTGTGGGTCCGCGCCACTATGCCCTACACCATCTCCTTCGAAGGAGCGAGCAGCTTCTCGCCGAAGGTGCGGGATATCCTCATGCAATACCCGATGGTGACCGATGTCGGCTCGGAGCTTGGCCGCCCGGACGACGGCACGGATCCCACCGGATTCTTCAATGACGAGTTCTACGTGGGACTGAAGCCTTACAACGATCGCTCCTGGCAATTGAGTCCGATTCACGACAAGGCCCAGTTGACGGCGGATATTCAAAGGCAGCTCGAGGCATTCCCCGGAGTCATCTTTAACTACACGCAGCCGGCCGAGGACGCGGTGGACGAGGCACTTACCGGACTGAAGAGCGCATTGGCGGTCAAGATCTACGGTCCCGATCTCAACGTTCTCCAAAGCGAAGCGCTGGCGATCAAACGCCGGCTCGAGCAAGTACCGGGATTCACCGAGCTGACGGTGGTCCGCGAACTGGGCCAGCCCACCCTGCTGATCGACGTCGATCGCGACAAGATCGCCCGCTACGGAATCAATGTTTCCGATGTGGAGGCCATTGTGCAGGCGGCCATCGGCGGCCAGGCGGCGACCCAGGTGATTCAGGGGGAGAAGCTGTTCGATCTCGTTGTACGCATGAAGCCGGAGTTCCGCGAGGATCAGCAGCAGATCGGGAATCTATTGGTTCCCACCCCGGCCGGACAGCAGATTCCCTTGCGCGAGCTTGCGGATATTCACGAGGCCGGCGGCGCCTCCTTCATCTATCGCGAGGATAATTCGCGCTATATCGGCGTGCAGTACAGCGTGGAAGGGCGAGACCTGCAAAGCGCGGTACTCGCCGGTCAGCGAGCGATCGCCGGCATCACCAAATCCCTGCAACCCGGCTACCGCGTTACGTGGGGCGGCGAGTACAGCGAGTTAGTTGAGGCCAGGCATCAGATGGAACTGATTGGGCCGCTGGCTCTGCTGATCATTTTCATGATCCTGTTCGCGCTCTACGGCAATTTCAAATTTCCGATCACCATTGCTCTCGGCGTGATCCTGACCGAACCGGTAGGCGCCCTGATTGCCCTCAAGCTGGCCCATATGCCGTTCAGCGTTTCGTCCGGCCTGGGCCTGCTCGCGCTGATGGGGGTCTCGGTCGAAACCGCGGTCATCCTGGTCTCCTACATCAACAAGCTGCGCCTGGAGAACAAGGACATCCGCACCGCGACTCGGGAAGCTTCGCTCCTGCGCCTGCGGCCCATCATGATGACCGCGCTGGTCGCCTGCCTGGGACTTTTGCCCGCAGCACTTTCCACCGGCATTGGTTCGGATACTCAGAAACCATTTGCCGTCGTGATCGTGGCGGGGCTGGTATCGCGGCTCTTTCTCGGCTTCTTCGTCAACCCGGTCTTATACGAGATGGTTGCGCGCGACGGCGATGTGCTGCAGGTGTGATCCTCGAATCGCCTGCGGTCGGACAGTGGCCGAGCTTCAACTTCAGCCGCATTGTGCCCGATGGAAAGGTGCGTCTGGTTGTTATCAGAATCGGGAGTTGATTTCGATTACCGCTCCACCCGATGCAAAACCACCGGTATGCTCGTGGGGAAGCGTATGTTTGGACTCCTCGATGGATCGGATCCATCGGGCGGCGGTCCAACCGCCGGGCGTGGTTCCGCAGGCTCCTCGGGTTGCGGCAATGAAAAGCCCGGATCCACCGTACGCTGCAGCTTGATCTGATCGCCTTCCAGCGTTCCCGAATAGGTATTGTTGCCGGCTTTGAAATAGACGTTGCTGCCTTCCACTTTGCCGTCGGTTATCGGGATGCCTGCATTGCTTCCGCCGCCCGCGCCCTCCACGCTGCCCGTCAGCGTGCTTCCGTCCTGGCGGAGCGTAAATACCGTCGTCCCCTCGCCGGCGAAGAATGCCAGCTGCCCGGTCGCGCCACTCGAACCCGTGATCGGCCTCCACAAGCCCGTGATGCCCGGCCCCACCGGAACCTCCCGCTTCCATGGGCCGATCTGCGGACGCAGCGTCACCTCTTTCGCTGCAATGGTCACGCTCGCTGCAGTGAGCCCTGGAGACTCCGCCTCCACCGTAATGCTTCCAGCCGTCTTCGCGGACTGGACCAGCGCCATGCAATTCCCGCAGAACGCTTTGCGCTCAGTGCCGCGGTCCGATTCGTGATCGGTCGGATCTCCATTCCCCACCCCAATCAGCTTGCCGGCTCCCGCTACGCGAAACTTCACGACGTTGTCAGTCATGGGCAAAATGCGGCCCTGGGCGTCCTGCACTTCCACCGCGAACATAGCCACGTCCTCGCCATCGGCCAACAGCTCCTGCCGGTCCGGTTTCATTACCAGCCTGGCGGCAGCGCCGGTCGTCTCGCGCTTCGTGGTCATCACCTCCTGGCCGCCTTTTGAGCCGCGAGCCTCGATCGCGCCGGGCGCCCAGGGTGCAACCCAGGCCAGGTGTGAATCCTTCTTCACATCCTTTGCGCCCAGGCTCTTCCCGTTCACAAACAGTTCCACGCTGTCGAGATTCGAATACACCCACACCGCGATCTCTTTGCCTTCCATCCCTTCCCAGTTCCAGTGCGGAAAAAGGTGCAGCACGGGCTGCGCGGTCCACCACGACTGGTAGTAGAAGAACGAATCCTTCGGGAAGCCGCAGGTGTCGATAATGCCGTACTGCGAGCTGATGTTGGGCCATCCATCGGGCGAGGGCTCGCCGCGATAATCGAATCCCGTCCAGACGAATCCGCCGGCCAGCCACTCCTGCGCATTGCAAAAGCGCCACCAGCCTTCGGCCGACGCACGGCCGGTCGTCGTGTAGGGATCGTACGAACCCACGTAGCCCTTCTCGAAATCCGTAACGTAAATACCGCGCGTGCCCACGGCGCTGACGGTTTCAGTGCCGATCACCGGCTTGTCGGGATGCGCCTTGTGATAAGCCGCCGCCTCCGGATCCATGTAGTTGTAGCCCATCACGTCGCACTCCACCAGGCCGCCCACGCCAATGGCGCGGATGGGCGCGATCGACACCGGGCGCGTGCCGTCGTACCGCGTGGCAGCCGCCTTCATCGCCGTCAGGATGTGCAGTCCCGTCTCCGTGTTTGCCTGGCCTTCTTCATTTCCCATCGACCACATAAAGACACTGGGATGATTGCGGTCGCGCCTCACCAGATCGCCGAACTGGGCCAGACCCTCGGGATTCGACGACATCATCCGCGTCTCGTCGAAAACCAGCATCCCCAGTTCGTCGCACGCATTTAACAGCTCCGGCGTGGATGGGTTATGCGAGGTGCGAATCGCGTTCGAGCCCATCTCCTGCAGCTTGCGAACGCGATAGTACTGCACGGCATCGGGCAGCGCCGCACCCAGCCCGGCGTGGTCCTGGTGATTGCAGGTTCCCATCAGCTTCACCGGCTTGCCGTTCAGAAACAACCCCTTCTGCGCATTGAATTCGACGGTGCGAATGCCAAACGGCGTCTCCTGGCGATCCACAATCTCGCCCTGCGCGCTCACCTCGGTCACCAGCTTGTAGAGGTTGCGCTCTTCGAGCGACCACAGCAGCGGCCGCTTCACCGCTATGGTCTGCGCCCAGGTCTGCTCTCCCCCTGATGCAATGGACGCAGGTGCCGCAACCGCTCGTGCTATCGGCTTACCTGAGGGATCGAGAATTGTCGATGTCACGCGCGCGCTCTGCTCATCCCTGCCGTCGTTGTTCACCTCGGTTCGGATCGAAACCGCTGCGTCGCCATTCGTAACTTTAACGGATACAAATGTTCCCCATCGCTTCACGTGCACCGGATGCGTTTTCACCAGCCAAACGTGGCGATAAATGCCCGCGCCCTCGTAAAACCAGCCATCGCTCAGTGTGGCATCCACGCGCACCAGCAGTACGTTCTTCCGGCCCGGATAGACGAAGTCGCTCACGTCGAAATGAAACGGATCGTAGCCGCCGCTGTGCACCCCAATGTAAAAACCATTGAGCACCACCATCGTTTCGCGGTAGGCGCCATCGAACTCGAGAGTGATCCTCCGGCCCGTATCCGCAGCGGGAATCTCAAACACGCGGCGATACCAACCCACGCTGGTTTCCGGATAAGTTCGTCCCAGCGGATAAAATCCCTTGCTGGCCAGCGCCGGATCGTTTTCGAAGGGCAACTCGATCGCCCAGTCGTGCGGCAAATCCACCTCGCGCCAGTCGCTGTCGTCGAAGGCCAGCGAGCTGGCGGCAATAAAGCCGCCCGTCTTCTGGAAATTGCCGGCCCGCGCGCCGCCAAACCCGAAATCCCTGGCCGGATCGTTCGCGTTGCCGAAGTGGAAGCGCCACCCAAAATCCAGGAGGAGCCGCTCCCGCCCCACGCCTGGCTTCGCGGGTTCGGCGCTCTCCCGCGCTGGAGGCGGCCCAGGCTCGCTTTGCGCCGCATGCATCGCGGCCGCGCCGATCGGACCCATCCCCTGTGCTGCGGCTGCCACGGGTGCAAGCAAACCGGCCTTCAACATATCCCGGCGTGATACCGTTTTCATTTCGTCTCCCAAGCGTCGAAATCTCGCGAGCGCGAGTTGCTCAATCTGCTTACAAACTGGCTCCGACTCGCATGCTGATCGAGCGCGGCGTCGCTCGCGAGGAGCCGCGGGCGATGCTGCGCGCCGTCCAGTGTCGGGTTTCTGCCCACAGCTTTCCAGATTCGGACCGCAACTGCGTCCATATCCAGCAGCCGCACCTGATCGCGAATCGCGCCGTGCTCGCAATAGATACTGCGCTGGCTAAGAGCCGGGTTTAACCGGACTCAATCAGATAATGTCCGCTGCTGACGGGGGAGCATTGTTGACATCTTGTATTGCGTCCACACTGTGAACGACGATAGCACCCCGAGAATCCCTCGGCTTTAGCCTGAATAATAAGTCATTCGAGGTATACTCGGCCGGCACTTGCGGGCTGCCCCGCGGGTTATCTTCATTGCTCATGCGCATTCACCTTCGCAAACGAGTAATATCGCCGCCAGCAATTAACGCAGCGGACAGCGCGAAGCCTGAAAATAACAAGCAAGCTGTCGAGCCACTCCGGTTCGGCCGACTTGAACTCGATAGAACTGCAAAGAGGACATTCGCGCCGCATCCACAGTAATCGCGGAATGATAGGTGGCCAGTTCAGTCTTATGCTGCTCATATAGAGTTATCCTTGCTTCACGCTACGTTGTCGCTGGATCGCCAGCGGTCGAGTTTCTGTCCAGCCACGAAAGAAGTTCGCGGATGCTGCCCGTCGCAAGAGCCACGCACGAGTCTCCTGCTCCGTAATAGAGGTGAATCGAGTCACCATCCGCGCCAATGGTCTGTCCGCACGGGAACACGACGTCTTTGACGTCGCCGCCGCGCTCGTAAGGAGCTTCGGGACCGAACATCCACGAATCCCCGCGTTGCAGGCAGATCTCCGGATTCTCCAGATCGAAAAGAGCAAGACCAATCCGATAGATGCTGCCGGAGGCCGTCTGTCGGACGCCGTGGTACAGCACCAACCAACCCTTTGCAGTCTCAATCGGAGGCGAGCACAGACCGATCTTGTTGGCATCCCACCATCCGCCGCGACGAGCTTCCAGGATGATCTTATGACGACCCCAATACCGCAGGTCGGGCGAGTAGGAAATCCACATGTGCGCTCCCAGCGATGTTACCGGCCGGTGGATCAGCGCCCAATACCCGCCTATCTTCCGTGGCAGCAGGGCCGCATCTTTATCTTCCGGCTGCATAACGACGCCGTAACGTTCGAAGTTCCGAAAATCCCTCGTAAGCGCGAGCGACACGCCCGGACCACCCCGGGCGAAAGAGGTATACGCGATGGCGTATTGCTCCAGCTCCGGCACATAAGTGATGCGAGGATCCTCTATTCCCCAGCGTTCCTCGCGATACGTTCGCGGTTCTGCCGGGAATGTCGGCGTCGCGTCGATGCGCCATCCATCGACTCCATTTGCGGAACGAGCCACAGTCAGATGCGACAGCCCACGACGGTCTTCTACGCGGCACAGCAGCAAGGTATCGCCGTCAGGCAGCCGCACCGCGCCCGCATTGAAAACGCTGTTGACTGCATAGGGCCAGTTATCCCGGCTGAGGATCGGATTTCCGGTATGACGAGTGAACAGGGATAGCTGCGGATCGCTGCCGTGCGAGTACTGATCTGCAATGTCGTGTTCCAGCTGCGTAGCCGGAAGAAGAATAGGAGTCAAAGGCAAACGCTCATTTCCTGATTTAGGTGCCTGGTAGTGGACGTTTCTACGGCTTGCATATCAAGCAGAGCCATAAGGAACGAAAGCGTAGATTCCGCTCCCTGATTTTCGTTTACGCGATCCGGATGCAGTCCGTCCCTGCACCCTCCGGTCGCAGCATCGTATAGCGGAACCTGCAGGTCGTTCTCTCCGAGAAACCAGCGGAAGGCCGACCATGCTTCTCCCATCCAGAAGCTGTTTCCGCTCGCTCGGTACGCCTCAAGACATGCGGCAACAGTAGCGCAGGCCTCGACCGGTTGCTGGTCGAAGCGAGCCTTGTCTTTGCCCTCCGCGAAGAACCCTCTGGAACCGATCGGTACAAACACGTGATCGTCGTCTCGATGCTGCTCGGCGACAAGCCACTTCAAAGACTCACACCCCACATCGATCATCCTTCTGTTGCTGCTGTTCCACCCAGCCAGAATGAGCGCATGCGACAGGCGCGCGTTGGAATACGCGAGGCTGTTCTCGAACCACCGCCAGTCCTCAGAGTGAACGCGCTCATACAGGTCCAGCAGCCGGTTCGCGAGCAGGTTGCGGGTTCCCTGGATGATTCTGTCTCCCGGGAACCGGTCAAGATATCCCTGCATCCCCAGAACAGAGAACGCCCATGCACGCGGGCTGGTAAAGGTGAGAGTAGCTGGAACGGCCGACTCGAATAACTGGCCGCTGGCGCCTCGCATTCCCGGATCCGTAGAACGACCAAGCACTGTTCCAAGCGCCCAAAGAGCGCGGCCATGGCTATCTTCAGATCCAGTGCTTTCCAGCCACTGACGATCATAGCCAAGAAAATTTCTAAATCGGCCGATCTTACTATGAAAGGCCAGTTCGAGAAAAGCCAGATAACGGCGAGAGAGTTTCGCAGGAACCTCGGTCCCGGCTACCGGGGACTCCTGCACCAGCACAGTCACGATCAGGGCGCGCGCATTGTCGTCGGTTGTATAGCCCTCCTTGTAGTTTGGTACGGAGTAGACGGCATGCTGCAGGATACCTGTGTCATCTGTCATCTGCCTCAGGTGAGTCAGGTCCAGAGCAGGCAACTCATCCGTTGATCTGGCTGCGAAGATATCCTGCAGCGATGGCCGTGGCCGCAGGATGCGTTCGTTACGCGCACGCTGGAAGCTCGCCATGTAAGCCTGGGCAGTTCGCTGCCAGGTCGTGCCACGCGAGTAGAGATAAGCGCGCTTCCGCATCGTATGCCGCTCGGCGTCATTATCCAGCAACCTGATTGTCGCCTCTGCAATCGACGCAGGATCGTCGAAGGGAACAAGAATGCCTCGTCCATCTGCAAGTAGTTCCTGCGCATGCCAGTAGGGCGTAGAAATAATTGCTTTGCCGGCGCCGAGAGCAATTGCCAGCGTGCCGGAAACAATCTGCGCTTCCTGTCGATACGGAGTGATGTAGATGTCCGCCGCCCCGACATGCTCGACCAGTTCCTCCGCAGTGACAAAGCGATTATTGAAGATCACCTGGGAGGAAACGCCTAACTCGATGGCCAACTCCTGCAGTTCCTCCCTGTAGCGCTCGCCTTCACGCCGCCGAACGTGAGGATGCGTCGCACCCGAAACAATGTAAGTCAGGTTTGGATGTTTCGCGAGGATCGCAGGCAGCGCGCGAATGACGTTTTCGATTCCTTTGTTAGGCGACAGCAGCCCGAATGTCAGCAATACCGACTTACCCTGGGTGTTGAACAAATCCTTGAAGTAGTTTGGATCGGTAAACGGGAAGTCCGGCACACCGTGGGGAATCAGATCGATCTTTTCCGGGGCAACGCCGTAGACTCTCTCCAATAGTGTCGAAGCCAGCTCGCTCATCACGATCAGACGATCCGAAAGATGCCCGATCTCTTCGAGAACGGTGCGCTGGTTCAGATCCGGCTCGCGCAGAACCGTGTGAAGCGTTGTTACCAGCGGCATCTTCAGCAGCCGCAGCAGCGACAGGATGTAGCTGCCAGCTGCTCCTCCAAAAATGCCGTACTCATGCTGGAGGCAGACCAGGTCATTCCCGTTGAAATTGAGGAATTCGGCAGCGCGCTCGTAGGAGGCGCAATCTTCCTGCTCGATCTCCAGCCGTACGCGATCGGGATATACGTAGCTCGAATCCGGATCGTTGACCGGGATCGCGAAAAGGCGGGCGCTGCCGTATTCGGACGCGAGCGCGGTGCAAAGATCCGTTGTAAAAGTCGCAATCCCACACTGCCGCGGCAGATAATTGCCGATCACCGCAATGCGCGTAGGCAGTGGCAGCGGCGAACTTCCTGTTCCTGCCAAATTCGGGGTAGACAGGGCTGACGGAAATCCGGCCACTCCTTCAGCGTGAAGCATCTCCGAGAGAGTCATGAATTCCTTCTTTCACTTTTTGTTCCCGGGCGACTCCGAACCGGGACCAGATTCAGCGAGAACCGGGCGTTCCAGCCGCATGCAGCATCGAATACCACAAGCGACCGAGGCCTGGTCTTACGCAGGTTGTCCAACAGGCAAGCCGTCGAGCAACCCGAGCGAAGCGCTCGATTGTATCTGCCGCGTGTGCACCGTTACTTTGGCAATACGAAGACCGAAGTATCGCGAAACACGCACCATGCCCAGTTCCGCCGCATTAAATCTCGCCAGCGTCTTTGCCAGAGCACGCGTGATCGCCCGCGTGATCGCTGCTTCGTCGCTCAGGCCCCACCCAAAACGAGTGCAGGCAGACTCGATCCACATAAAGTGCCAACCTGTGTCGCGAACCGCGAGATCCAGCTGCGCAGGCGCGGCGTTTTCCACGGACATCCACGCCCCGTCGAACGGCTTCTGTTTCAGATGAAGGCCAGCCGGGAGCGCGCACTCTACGCGCAAAAAAATTGTCGGCGGCCTTACCACGAGTTCTTGCCGGATTTTCCCGTGTTCGGAACACCGACAGAGCCCCCGACCTGGGCGTTAGGAACAGCTTCAGGAGAAATCGGGTGGCTGGGACTGATGCTGATGTCGGCCTGCGTGCCGGCGTTATCGTTCCCGGGGGCGATGGCGGTGTCTGAGCTTTTCAGGCCGAATGGAAATACCGATGTAGCTGATCTTGTGGACAGATGCCTCTTTATATCCGACTTCTTGATGATGCTCATAGAAGCTCCAGTCGTCCGGTTGGCGTGCCTGAATGGTGCTCGTCTGGAGCAATGCGTGGAGGGCTGAAGGCGAGGAAGGAGAATCCGCAGTACTTATTTAGTATACCCCGGGAACGCACCCATAATGATGAAATATAGCTCGGCAATTCGTAGTTGCGTGGAAATCGCGTGCATCGGACGCAACGACCGGTTTCTCCATTCGGTATTTATTTCCTGAGTGAGCAAAACTGAACAGATTGCCCGCGCCGCCGGTGCCATTCTGGAGGATGGCGCGGGTGCCAACTCTACCCGGCTTTGCCGCGCCTCACCTTTCCTGCCCCTGTGAGCAATCCGACTCAGTTATTGTTTTGCACTTCTGTTCAAATCATTGTGGAGCAGAGTCCTTCTGTATCTCCTCACTCTTGGTTTCTGAGCTAAGTCAGCCCATCTGAAATGCGTATCCCTTAGCTTTCCGCATCGAAAAAGGACAACCAATGAAAATCATGCCTCTGTTGTTGGCCGGCGCCGTTGCGCTGACGAGCGGCAACCTCTGGGCTGCCTCGGGACGCCAGGATTCGATTGACCGTCTGCAAGTGTCTTCCGATGTACTCCACTCCATCATGAACGCCCCGGATAAGGGCATTCCGGAAGAAGTAATGGAGGGCGCTAAGTGCATCGTCGTCGTTCCGCATCTGGTCAAAGGTGGCTTCGTCGTCGGTGGCGAGCATGGCCGGGGCATCGCGTCCTGCCGCACGGCTGATGGCTGGAGCGCCCCCGCGTTCGTTTCGGTCGGCGGAGGCAGTTGGGGTCTGCAGATTGGCGTCGAAGGCGTCGACCTGGTCATGGTTGTTATGAATGACAAAGGCCTGCAGCATCTGCTCTCGAGCAAATTCCAGCTGAGCGGAGATGCATCGGCATCCGCGGGTCCAGTGGGCCGCCACGCATCGGCCGGCACTGACTGGACGTTGAATACGGAACTCCTGACCTACTCGCGTTCTCATGGCATCTTCGCTGGCATCACGCTGGATGGAGCTGTAGTGGAGCAGGACGCTGACTCAACCCACTCAATCTATGGTGGCGATCCATCCTTCAGGGCCATCCTTTCGGGCAACATACGTGCGCCAAGATCGACGCTTGGCTTCATCCAGGCGGTTGTTGAAACCGGCCGCGCGGGCACGGTCGCGGAAGCGAACCCAGACCGGCAGTAATCCACAACAATCCATGCCGATCGGGATCCCCGGCGATCCCGATCGGCTACAGGTGCCGGAAGGAGATTATCGTATGCCGTTAATGCAGATTGTCCTCACCCTGATCGTCGTAGGAGTCCTGCTATGGCTGATCAACCGATTCATCCCGATGCAGTCGACTATCAAATCGATCCTGAATGGTTTGGTCACCATTGTGGTGGTCCTCTGGATCCTGAACCTGGCTGGGTTGTTCCACTACCTCAACCATTTTCATGTCGGACGGTGAAGGACGACCAACCGATAATTACGGTCAGCAAATCGCAACTCCGGCCCTGAGTCGGGTATAAGTCACCACGGCAGAGCTCTGCCTCAAAGGAATAATTGTGAAAACCGGAATGTTATTTGTAGCTGCAACGATGTTAGGCGCCAGTGCGTTCGCGCAGACTACATCCCAGGCCGAGCCGGCTTCTGCCAGCGGAATCAACTCGCCGAGCCTGTACCGTACGGTTGTGATCAGCCGCACCGTTCAGGCAGTGAACTATGAGCACCGAGGCCAGGCCACGAAGGTGGATTTTGCGGGAACTACCCTGATGCCGTTGGCCGATGGCTGGGCGAGAGTCGAGAACAAGAGGGGCAATCTTGCCATCACCGCCGAATTCGGAAATTTGGACAAGCCCACAGCCTTTGGCGGCGAGTATCTCACTTACATCCTGTGGGCTATCTCACCGGAGGGTCGGCCGGTCAATCTGGGAGAAGTGCTGGTGGGCGGCAATCACCGCAGCAAGCTGCACGCAACCACGGACCTGCAGTCCTTCGCGCTGGTTGTGACTGCGGAGCCTTACTACGCCGTTCGGCGGCCCAGCAACGTAGTCGTGCTTGAGAACGTTGTGCGCGCCGATACCCAGGCAACGACCGAAGCCGTCAACGCGAAGTATGAACTTCTGGAACGCGGGGGCTATATTCCCACGGGTTATAAGTTCGACCCGGTCGTATTGAACGCAAAGCTTCCGCTGGAGTTCTTTGAGGCCCGGAATGCGATGCGCATTGCTCAATCCGAGGGGGCGCAGGAATATGCCGGCGACAGCTATCGGCACGCAGAGCAGCTGATGAACGCCGCCGACAGCGAGGCGACGACGCGGCACTCATCCCAGCAGGAACTGATTGCTACCTCGCGACAGATTGTCCAAACGGCGGAAGACGCTCGTGCCGTCGCAGTGAAGAGAATCGACGAAGCACGTTTAACGAACGAGCGCCAGGCTTCGACTGACACGCAGGCCGCGTTGCAGGCGCAGTCGGATGCCTCCAACCGGCAGAAGAAACGGGCCCAGGCGGAGAACGCGAGGGCGCAGTCGGACAATGCGCAGGCCCAGGCAGAGAACGCGAATGCACAGGCAGTAGCTGCGAAGGCGCAGTCCGATATGGCCGCCAACCAGGCTGTATCCGCAGCGGCGGTATCCGCGGCCACAGCCGAGGCCGACCGGGCCCATCTGACGGCCCAGCAGGCGCAGTCGGACAATGCGCAGGCCCGGGCAGACAATGCGAATGCGCAGGCAGTGGCAGCGAAGGCGCAGTCCGACATGGCCGCCAACCAGGCTGTATCCGCAGCGGCGGTGTCCGCGGCCACAGCCGATGCCGACCAGGCTCGCATGGATGCACGCTCGGCGCAGGAGAAGCAGGAACACGCTGAGAACGATCAGGCTGCACTGCGTGCGCGTCTGGCGGATCAGCTGAATTCCATTCTGCAAACGCACGACAGCGTACGAGGGCTCATCGTCAACATGTCGGACGTGTTATTTGACACCGGGAAATACACATTGAAACCAGGCGCGAGAGAGAAACTCGCGAAAGTTGCGGGAATCCTGCTGGCCTATCCGGGACTTGCCATTGAAGTCGGCGGTTACACCGACAACGTGGGTGCCGATGCAATGAACCAGAAGCTCTCCGAGAATCGCGCAGACTCAGTACGCGATTACCTGGTACAGCAGGGTGTGGCGACAGGCTCGGTCACAGCGAAGGGCTTCGGCAACTCCGATGCGGTGGCCTCGAACGATGAAGCATCTGGACGGCAGCAGAACCGCAGAGTCGAGCTGGTTGTATCAGGCGAATCGATCGGCGACCGCGTCACCACCAGCAGCCTGCGATAGCGCGGGCGTATAGAACAGGCAGCGAAAGGCATTACATATGAAAGCGTCAGCAATCACTCGCACAGCCATGCTGTCGTTGCTTCTCGGATTGGTCGTTCTTGCGTGCGCAGCGCAGGAGCGGCCAGCCGATGGCAAGGACAAGGACCATCCAAAACAAGACAGCGCACGGCAACAGGCCAAGCCCGAACAGCAACACGAGCAACAGGCACGGCCATCGGCCCGGCAGGAGCAGCCCGCCCAACAGCAGCAGCCCGCCCAACAGCAGCAGCCCGCCCAACAGCAGCAGCGGCAGCCCGCTCAGCAGCAGCAACGGCAGCCCGCTCAGTCACAGCGGCAGCCCGCTCAACAGCAGCAACGGCAGCCTGATCAGTCACGGCGGCAGCCCGCTCAACAGCAGCAGCGACCGGGCGACTCACAGCAGCGGGCTCAACAGGTTCAGCAGGAGCAGCGCCCGTCCGTCAGCCGGCAGCAGGAGCACGACCTCCAACACCGGAGCGCGGCGCCCGAACGGGATTCACAGGGGCAGCGTGGCGTCCGGCAGAGCGCCTTTCAGCAGCGTCGGGCGGGAAACTGGCAGTCGGACCACCGCACCTGGCAGCAGCGCGGCGGCTATAACGGCTATCGCGTTCCCGACGACCGCTTTCGCGGCTACTTCGGACCAGAGCATGGATTCCGAATCGAGGGCCTGCCCTTCATGGTGGTTGGCGGATTTCCGCGCTTCCGGTACGACGGATACTGGCTGAGCATCGTCGACCCATGGCCGCAGGACTGGGACAGCGACTGGTACGACAACGACCAGGTCTATGTCGCCTATGTCGACAACGGCTATTACCTCTTCAACCGGAGCTATCCAGGCGAAGGCATTGCGGTGAGCATCTCGATGTAGTCGAGCGGGCGGCGATCGAACCCATGCTCCAGGTTCGCATCGCCGCTGCCTTTCCCTTTTCAAGCCTTGCGATCCGCTGCCGGAACCGCCGTTGCTGGCTGGTCGGCCCGATCGATCCCTATGCAGGAGCCGGTCTTCGCGCCAGCCCGCGCGGCCTCACCATCGCGCCCCTGTCTCGCTTTCGTGACATCCCTCAAGACCCCTTCAATCCTGTCGATATTGCGCTCATAGGGCAGATTATGCCGGTCGCGTCCGAGCCCTCAGCGCGGCCGGCGCGCTTCGCGTTCAGGAGAAGGCATGGGCATCAGCACCAGGAAACGGACAGGGGAGCGAGTTGCAGGACGGCCACGCGGCGCAAATCCGCCGCAACGGAGCAGGGACACGCAGGCTGAGCCTCCGATGGGCGCTCCTGCAGTCACGCTCCATGCGGCACGCTCCGGCCAGTGGATCGAAGCCGAGGCCATTCGCCGTTGGGCGGTGGAGCAACCGGAGCCCCCCGCAGGGGCCTCGCCGGCGAATGCGCCGGAGCTGATCCTCGATCTCAGCGGCCTCGAACACCTCGACACCAGTGCACTCCAGATTCTGCTCGCTCTCGACCGCGAACAGCGGCAGCGCGGAGGACAGCTTCGCCTCGAGAATCCGTCGGCGAGTTTGCGGCGGTGGTTCGACTACGCCGGAGCCGGAGCGCTGCTGGGCTCGACGGCACCCACCGGCGATCGCGTTTCTGCTTCCGGCGAGGACGCCTGATCGTGCGAAAAGTGCTGATTGTCGACGATTCCGTTTCGATGCGGCAGATGGTGAGCTTCACCCTGCGCCAGGGCGGTTTTGAAGTCGTGGAGGCCGAGCATGGGCAGGACGCGCTCGAAAAGGTGAAGAACGCCGCAGTTGATTTAGTGATCACCGACCTCAATATGCCCGTCACGGACGGGATCACGCTCATCCGCAACCTCCGCGCGCAGCCGGCCATGAAGACCAAGCCCATCCTGATGCTGACTACCGAAGGCCTGGCCGCCAAAAAGGAGCAGGGCAAAGCGGCGGGCGCGACGGGATGGATCGTGAAGCCGTTCGATCCTGACAAGCTGCTGAAAACTTTAGCCATGGTATTGCCCTGATTCCTATGAAAATCGACCTGACCCAGTTTCGACAGACGTTTCTGCAGGAAAGCGCGGACCACATCGCGACCATGGAGTCGGGGCTGCTGGCGCTGCGCACGAGTCCGGAAGACGCGGAGACTCTGAACGCGGTGTTTCGCTCGGCGCACTCCATCAAAGGGGGCGCGGGCTCGTTCGGCCTCGAGAGCCTGGCGCAGTTCACCCACAGCCTTGAAAGCCTGCTGGACCGGCTGCGGGCGCGAGAGATGGTGCTCAGCGAGGAGATTCTCGCGCTGCTGCTGGCTTCGATCGACGTCCTGCGCGCCCTGCTCGATCCGCAGTCGCAGGGAGAGTTGCCGCAAGAGGCGCGGGGGCTGATACGACGGATGGAGGAGCTGACAGCTTACGGAAGCGAACCTGGGGAGAACGCGGCCCCAGAGCCGGAGGGCGAGTGGGCCGGCGCGCAGCAGCCGAGCGGCGCGAGCGAGCTGGTTGTGTATCGCATTACGTTTCGGCCCGATCGTGAGATCTTCGCGAGCGGTACGAATCCCATCGTGCTGCTGCGGAATCTGGCGTCGCTGGGCGACGTGAGCGTCACCCACCTGGACGCCGGAGATCTGCCCGGACTCGCGGATCTCGACCCGGAGCAGTGCTATCTGGCCTGGACGGTGGAGATCGCGACCAGCCGACGGGAAGAGGAGTTGCGCGAGGTCTTCGAGTTTGTCGAACATCTGGCTGAGATTGCGATCCGGCGGGTGGACGCGGACAGAGCGGCCGACTCCGCCGGCAAAGCCGCGGCGGCTTCGCCGACGAAAAAGACAGCGGCGGCTGTGGCCCGCGACGTCCCTGGGTCGCTGGGGTCCCCTGCCGCCAAGGGTTCGACGACGGCGAGCATCGCCGCGCGCGTGCCAGCCAGGCGCGGCCCCGGCGGCGAATCGGCATCCATCCGCGTCGCTACCGAGAAAGTGGACCGGCTGATCGATCTGGTCGGCGAGTTGGTCATCGCGCACGTGATGACGGCGCAGATGGTGGAGACCTTCACCCCCGGCTGTTTGCCCAAGCTGCGCGAGGCAGTGGCGGCCATGGAGCGCAACACCCGCGAATTGCACGAGCGGGTCATGGGGATCCGCATGCTGCCCGTGGGCACACTCTTCCAGCGCTACACGCGCACTGTCTACGACATCGCGCAGGCGACGGGGAAACAGATCCGGCTGGAAATGTCGGGCGAAGAAACCGAAGTCGACAAGAGCATGCTCGAGCTGCTCGGAGATCCGCTGACCCACCTGATCCGCAACGCTGCCGATCACGGCATCGAGACGCCGGAGACGCGGATCGCTGCCGGCAAACCTGCAGAGGGGACTATCTGGCTGCGCGCCTTTCACCGCTCAGGACGGGTTGTGATCGAGGTTTCCGAGGACGGAGGCGGGATCGATCCGGCGCGTGTGCGCGCTCGGGCCATCGAAAGCGGTCTCGTCGCCCCCGATGCGCAGTTGAACGATGACCAGATCCGCATGCTCATCTTTGAGCCCGGTTTTTCAACGCGGACCGAGGTCAGCGAATTTTCGGGCCGCGGTGTGGGCCTCGACGTGGTCCTGCAGAATGTGCGCCAGCTGAACGGCACCGTGTCTGTCTCGAGCGAGACAGGCCGCGGAGCGACCGTCACCATCGAGCTGCCGCTGACCCTGGCCATTCTCGAAGGGCTGCTGGTGCGCGTCGCGGACCGCACCCTGGTTCTGCCCCTCTTATCGGTCGTCGAAACCGTCTCGCCGCGCGCCGGACAGGTCCAGCGCGTCGCCGAGCAGGGCGAAGTGATCCTGATCCGCGACGAATCGATCCCGCTCCTTCGGCTCCGGCGCTATCTCGGCCTGGCTGGGGCGCCGGCGGAGGCCGCCTCCCGCAGTCTGGTGGTCGTGGTCGAAGCGAACCATAAAAAGATCGGCCTCCTCGTCGACGAGTTGCTCGGCCAGCAGCAGGTGGCGGTCAAAAGCCTCGAAAGGCATCTGCGCAAGGTCGATGGCCTGATGGGGGCCACCATTCTCGGCGACGGCTGCGTAGCGCCGATCATCGACGTCGCCTGCCTTGCCGGCATGAACCTGTATGCGCTCGACAGTGCTGCTCGCGGGCTGTCCGGCGCAGCAACTGCAGTCCTTCAACCGAATCAAATTTCACCCCATCGGGGGAAAGAGGGGAATCCGCCCATGCAATGGTTTAAGAATCTCAACGCGACAGCCCGGCTTATGGCCAGCTTCGGAGTCATGATGGTGCTGATCCTGTCCGTCAGCTACATCGCAGTCAGCAATCTCAGCAAGGCCAACGACCGCGTCGAATCCCTCTACCAGATGCACATGAAGGGCGCGATTCGCGCCGACGACATCACCATCAACATTCTCAACGCCGCGCGCTTTGCCCTGCACGCGGTCGTGCATGAAGCCGAACCGGCGACGGTTGCCTCCGATGAGAAGCAGGGAATGGACAACCTGACGCAGTTGCGCGCCAATCTTGACGAAGCCGACAAGCTCTTTGTCACCGCGAAAGGCAAGCAGGAGCTCGCGGCCATTCGCGCGGCGGTTCCCGGCTTCGAACAAACGGAAGCATCCGTGTTTGAGGCGCTCCGGAACAAGGACCTCGCGGCGGCGCGGGAGAGGATCGAGGCCCTGGGTTTGATTCGCAAGACCATTCTGGAGGCAGGCGACGCCGCCAGGCAGACCAAGCAGGACGTCGCGCAACAGCAATTCGAGGAAAACGCCCAGGCCTATCAGACCGCGCGCACGCTGATGATCGGTGCCGCGGTTGTCTCCCTGGTTCTGGCCATCATTCTGAGCCTCGTCATCGCACGCAGCTTCTCGGTGCCTCTCGGCCAGGCAGTGATCGCCCTCCAGCAGGTTGCCGCCGGCGATCTCACCGCCACCCTCGACATCGACACCAAAGACGAAGTCGGCCGCATGGCCGGGGCGCTCAACAACGCCCTCGAAAAGCTGCGCTCCACGCTGGAAGAAGTCACCCAGGGCGCCATGCACGCCAGCGCCGCGTCGCAGGAGCTGGCGGCAGCCTCGCAGGCCATCGCCTCCGGCGCGCAGGAGCAGGCAGCCAGCCTCGAAGAAACCTCTGCGAGTCTGGAAGAGATCACGGCCACCGTCCGCCAGAGCGCCGACAACGCCCGCCAGGCCAGCCAGCTTGCCTCCGGATCGCGCGACGCGGCTGAACAGGGCCAGGGTGTCGTCTCGAACGCCGTCACGGCCATGGCCGAGATCAACGCCGCGTCCGCGAAGATCGCCGACATCATCGGCACCATCGACGAAATCGCCTTCCAGACTAACCTCCTCGCAGTGAACGCGGCCGTCGAAGCCGCGCGCGCCGGCGAGGAAGGCCGCGGATTCGCGGTGGTCGCTGCGGAGGTGCGCAGCCTCGCGCAGCGCAGCGCCGAAGCTGCCAAGCAAATCAAGGCCCTCATCCAGGACTCTCTCCGCAAGGTCGAGCGCGGCACCGACCTCGTCAACAAATCCGGTGAAACTCTGCATGGAATCGTCAGCTCCGTGAAGCGCGTCACCGACATCGTGGGCGAGATTGCCGCAGCGGCCGGCGAGCAGAGCACCGGCATCGAGCAGGTGAACACCGCCATGACCCAGATGGACCAGGTCACGCAGTCGACTCGGCGCAGACCGAGGAGCTGTCCTCGACGGCGGAATCCCTTTCCGACCAGGCCAACAACCTCATGGAGCTGGTCAAGATCTTCACGCTGAGCAAAGGCGGCAAATCCGCGCACGCGGTAGCGGCCGTGCGCCACCGCGCAGCCCCGGTGCCCGCTTCGGTCCGCAAGCCCACCCGCGCCCTGGCGCATGCCATAGCGAAGAAAGCTGCGCCGGAAAAGAAAGCCGCGCCGGACCTCAGGCCGGCGGCGAGTCCTGAACCAGCCATGGCCTTGGCCCACGCCGGCGGCCACGACGATGCCAGCTTCGAAGAGTTCTGAAGCAGAACGAGTGAGGACCGAGGAAAGGAAGGGCTATGACCACTCAGGCTGCACAGCACACGCAACCCTCCCACCAGTTCCTGACGTTTCTGCTGGCGGAGCAGGAATATGGACTGGAACTGTTCAGGATTCAGGAGATCTGCGGCTACGCGCCGATCACGCCGATTCCCAACCTGCCGCCGCACGTGCGCGGGGTCATGAATCTGCGCGGTACGGTGCTGCCGGTCGTCGACCTGCGGATGAAGTTCCGGCTGCCGGTTGTCGGGTACACCAAGTTCACCGTGACCGTGATCGCCAAAATCGAGGACAAGACCGTCGGGCTGCTGGTCGATGCGGTCTCCGATGTGCTCCAGGTCACGGAGGACGATCTCCGCGCCGCGCCGGATTTCGGAGCGGCGGTGGACACCAGGTTCATCGGCGGAGTGTTCCAGACGCGCGATCATCTGGCGGTGGCGCTCAATCTCGAAGAGCTCCTGACCGAGGAGGAATTGACGGCGCCCGATGCGGCCGTTGCCTGAGCGGAATCGGAGAGAGGAGCCAGCACAATGTCCGATTCCGTAATGGATCCGTTGCTGCTCACGCTGGAGCCGCAGGAGTTTCAACTGTTCCGCGACCTCATCCACCGGCAGACCGGGATCTGGCTGCGAGACGGCAAGCAGGTGATGCTGGCGTCGCGGCTCTCGCGGCGCCTCCGGTGCCACCGCATCTCCAACTTCGCCGACTACTACCACTACGTCCAGCACTGCCAGGACGGCGGGCGCGAACTGGGCGAGATGATCAACTGCGTTACGACCAACAAGACCGCGTTCTTTCGCGAGCAGCATCATTTTCAGTTCCTCGGCGACGTCGTCGTTCCCGGGGCATTAGCGCGCAGTTCCCGAGCGCCAGACCGCCCGGCTCTGCGCATCTGGAGCGCCGCCTCCTCCACCGGCGAAGAGCCTTACTCCATCGCCATCACCCTGCTCGAAAGCCAGCTCCGCAATTCGCTGTTCCGAGGGTGGGATCTTCGCATCGTCGCTTCCGACATTGACACTGCCGTTCTCGGCACAGCGACACGCGGCATCTATCCGGTAGAAGAGCTCGAAGAGATGGACCCGGCCCTGTGGAAGAAGTATTTTCTCCGCGGCAAAGACGACTTGGCGGGCAGCGTGAAGGTGAAGAAGCAGGTCGCCGCGCTGGTCGAATTCCGTCGCATTAATCTGATGGACCACAGCTGGCCGCTGAGCGAGTCGTTCGACGCGATCTTCTTTCGCAATGCGCTGATCTACTTTCGGCAGGAGACGCAGGACCTCTTTCTCCGCCGCATGATCCGCCACCTGAAGCCCCAGGGGTACCTGTTCCTCGGCCACTCGGAACACATTCCCTGGCTGCACGATGTTCTCGAGCCTTTGCAGAAGACGGTCTACCGTCTGCGGAGCAGGGCATGACCCCGCACGCGCATGCTGCGCCACGGCACGACCCGGGAATCCCTGGCTCCCGGCTCTTCGTTGCGCATCATCGGTCTCCGCTGCATCTCGACCATGAGCCCTCGCAGCGGGTCGACATTGGCGAAGTGGAGGCCAGCCGCCATCCTCTTCGCCTGCACACTTTGCTGGGCTCCTGCGTCGCGGTGTGTCTCTATGACCCGGTGGCACGCGTGGGCGGGATGAACCATATCCTGGTCCCCAGTTCATCTTCGAACTGCGCTTGCGGTTCCCGCTGCGGCGTTCATGCCATGGAGTTACTCATCAACGCGCTGATGAGGCTGGGCGCTGACCGGCGGCGGTTCACCGCCAAAGCCTTCGGCGGCGGCAATGTTCTGCCGGTCTTTCGCGCACCCACCGTCGGCGAGCTGAATACAAGGTTCGTGCGCGAATTCCTGAAGGCGGAAAAGATTCCCCTGGTCGCCGAGCGTCTGGGAGGCGATCAGGCGGTGCGCGCAGTCTTCCACACGCACACTGGCAAGGCCCTGGTGCGCACCGTGGACGGCTCACGCCTGACCAGGCTCATCCGCGAAGAAACAGCCTGGTACGAAACCGATCCGGCGCGGCGATTCCCGGTCGAGGAGCCCACGATTTTCCAGCTGCACCACCAGGAGTCATTGAATGCCCAGAGTCAAGGTCCTCGTTGTTGACGATTCGGCGCTGATGCGGCAGTTGCTGTCCACCATCCTCAGCTCCGACGAGGAAATCGAGGTGGTGGGAGTTGCCGCCGACCCCTTCGTTGCCCGCGACAAAATCAAGGCCCTCGCGCCCGACGTGCTGACCCTCGACATCGAGCTGCCCCGCATGGACGGCCTCACGTTTCTCGAGAAGCTCATGCGCGCCCACCCCATGCCCGTCGTCATGATCTCTTCGCTCACCGAAAAAGGCGCGGACACCACGCTCCGCGCGCTGAGCCTGGGTGCAGTGGACTATGTCTCGAAACCGAAGCTCGATGTACACGACGGGACCATCGAGCAAGGCGATGAGATCATCGCGAAAGTCAAAGAGGCGGCTCGCGCCAAAGTTCGCCGCGCCGCGCAGGCCGCCGCGCCGGCGCTCGAAATCGCCTCACGCCCGTATCAGTTCACCGCAACCCACAAAGTCGTCGCCATCGGCGCCTCCACGGGCGGTACTGAGGCCCTCAGGGAACTGCTCTCTCCGCTGCCCGCCGATTTTCCCGGTATCGTCATGTTGCAGCACATGCCCGAAGCCTTTACGGGAGCTTTCGCCAGACGTCTCGATTCCATGTGCCGGATCCATGTGCAGGAGGCGGGAGACGGCGACCGCATCCTTCCAGGACACGCCCTTCTCGCTCCCGGCGGTCATCAGATGGCCGTGGTCCGCCGCGGCGCCGAGTACAACGTTCGGGTCTATCGCGGCGAGCGCGTCAACCGTCACCTGCCCTCGGTCGACGTGCTCTTCAACTCATGCGCTCAGCAACTCGGGAAAAATGCTCTGGGCGTTTTGCTCACCGGGATGGGGAACGACGGCGCGCAGGGCATGGTGCGCATGAAGCAGGCGCAGAGCTTCACCGTTGCCCAGGATGAAGCAAGCTCCGTAGTGTTTGGCATGCCAAAGGAGGCCATTAGCCTGGGCGCCGTCGATCAGGTCCTGCCCCTCAACCGTATCGGAAGTGCGCTGCTCGATGCACTCCGCTGATGGCCCACCCGGGCCAAAGCTCCCTGTCTCGCCCAGCGCGGTCTTCTGCCCTGGCTCCTGGCCGACAGTCGCTATGGTTCTTCGCCGCCGACCACGCCCGTACCCACCGAACCACTTTGCGCCATGGCTGGCGGAGCGGTCAGCGCCGCTACGACGGGCAGCAGCGCCGCTGCCGTCAATCCGATCTTGCCCATCATCTCTCTGCGCGAAATCCCCTGCGGCAAAACCTCCACCGTGTCTGCTTCAAGGAGCCCCTTTTCGCGCAGCTCATCGAGCGTCAGCAGAACCAGATCCTCCGTCACTGGTGACCCCAGCTCCGTGGCCACCAACGCCGCAATCTGCTCCACGGTGTTCTGCCCGTTGCACTGACGCCAGACACACGCCGAGCTCCGGTTCAGGCACCACGCCTTGTGAGTGCGCTCATCGTAAAGGAGCGTTTCCGTCTCGACTTCCTGTACGGTGATCTGGTCACCCTGAATGCTGCGAGGCCGCAAAGTCGACGTCATATCAGGCTCCCCTTTTCCTCGATCCAACTAAGTCAATTCTGCCGCATTGCTGCACCCATTTCGGTTAAGGGCAG
>PMUI01000135.1 GCA_003166955.1 Acidobacterium sp. | reverse complement strand
TGCTCCGTCACATCGGTATAGTGGCCGTTTCCATCATTGCGAAAGAGCCGGTTTCGATACTTGGGAGAATCTTTCCTGAGGGTCGCGATATTCGCGCCGTTGGTGAAGAAGATGTCCGGACGCCCGTCACCGTTGTAGTCGAAGATGGCGACGCCTCCTGCCATCGCCTCCGGTGCATTCTTCGCTGGAGTCTCATCGTTCTCCAGGCGGAACGGAATCTTCTGCAGCTCGAAATAGATCGGACTGTTCGCCTTCCTGCCTTGCGTTTGGGCGGCACAAAGCAGAAGAAGGCCGGATGCGATGAATTGCGTAAAAATAACCCATAATGTGCAACGGAGCAATTTTGAAGAAAGCATAATAATCTCAAAAAACGAGGGGCGGCGTAAGCCGCCCCTCGGTCATTCTATTGGAATACCTGGCTTAGAAGTAGAACTTCGTCGCCAGAGTCACGAACCTGGCGCCCGTCTTGAAGCCAGGCACTCCGGTCGTAGTTGTGTTGGTATTGGTGGGCGACAGGGATTGCACCCGGATTGGTGCGCCGCTTGAGGTGACGCAGCCGGCACACGTGGCATTTTGTGTCTGAATAAAGCTGATTTGCTCATCGCTATTGTTGGCAAGGCCAAACTGCGCCAGCGGATGGTTTAGCCAGTTCGTGGCGGAGACTCGGAATTGTATGTATCGGGTCTCGGTGAAATGGAAGTTCTTGTAAACACCGGCATCGTTATCCCAGTAATTAGGCGCCCGCATATAGGGCATGTTGTACTGCCCCTGCTGCCCGTAGGCAGGCGGCGCGAAGCAGTTGGGATTGAATCTCTGGTTCTGATGCAGGTTTTGCGTCGGATTACAGGTAAGAGCCGGCACCAAAGCGTTATAGGCAAACGTTCCGAAGTAGGTCGATGGACTGCTGCCTACCGCCTTCAACCCGTTCGGCAACGTGATGCTATTGTCGGGCAGGTTCGGGTTGGCTACAGTTGGCACGGTCAACCCGCCCGGATATTGCGCATTGAAGGTGCCCCCAGTCAGCATCTGAAGGTTATAGCCGCTCTGGAACGCTGTATAGCCCGAGAACTGCCATCCATTCACCGCGCCGCCCAGAATCTTTGTGCCGAGGCTGCTGCTGTGAATGTGGGTTCCCATCTGCCAGTTATAGACGAGATTGAGGATTTGTGTATGGTCATACGCGAGCGGACCGAAGTCGTTTCCAATCACGAAGGGGTCCAGCCCATTGCCGTTTCCGGAGCCGTTATTGGATCCTCCGTCGCGAATGCCCAACACCTTTGAGAAGGTGTAATTGGTCAGGAAGGTGACGGGTCCCGTCTGCTTCGTATAGCTGATCTGCAGCGCGTTGTACTTGGACCACGGGGCGTGAGTGATCAGATAGACGTTCTGGTAATTTCTCAGAGGCCGGAAATCATTCTGGTTGTAGTTCTGCGAGTAAACGGCCGGATTTGCCTGGCAGTACAGGCTCTCATCGGCCGGATTCGTCGTGGAACAGGGCGGGGCCGCCGGCGAGACATAGCTGCCCGTAATCGGATCCGGTTTGAAGATCCCGCCGATCGGAACGTTGTTCAGGTTGAAGAGATTGCTGTTCGATCCATCCATATATTCGTCTGCGCTGCGATTGCCCACATACGACACGTCCAGCACCGACCGCCACGGAAGGGCCTGAGAGATGGTCACGTTCCAGTCATTGGTGAACGGCGCGCGGCTGTCTCCCTGCTGCATTGCATCGATACTCGATCCGTTCTGAGCAACGCTGGAAGGGGGCGTGAAGGTGGTGTTGTTGGCGATGCCGTCAAATGTCGTTGGCGTTTGGTATTCAAACGATCCGGCGGGTCCGTTGCCAGCCTCCGCCGTTTCGCTGGTTGCCTGGTAACGGAATACGCCGAACCCTCCGCGGAACACGGTTTTGCCGTTGCCGAAGATGTCGTAGGCGATGCCGCCGCGCGGCACGTAGTAGAACGTTGGCGATACGAATCCGGAGAGCGGAATGCTGCTGTCGATGGCATGCCACTCCAGACCGGTGTTATTGGGCGCGTTGGTGCCGTTGTTATAGTTTGCTCCCACCCAGACCTGGTTGCCGGCCGAAAAGTCGTTAAATCCGTACCACTGCCCAATGTGGTCGAACCGGAGGCCATAGTTAATCGTCAGCCTCCTGCTTGCTCTCCACGAATCCTGCGCATAGAACGATACCTGGTGGTAGGCGTTGTCCGCTGCGACATCCTGGTTTTGCTGCTGATACGAGTTGACATAGCCCAGCATCATGTCAGCTACGTCGTTCGTAGTTGAGTTTTGACCGCCGCTGATGAAATTATACGTTCCGTTGTCCGGTCCATTGCTGTTCTGCTGGTTCGAGCTTTGGTCCCAGTAAAACCCGACCTTGACGGTGTGAGGACCAAATACCTTGGTGAAGTTGTCATAAAAAGCCGGCACCTGCTTGATGCCGCCGAAGAAGCCGGATCCGAGCGGGCCCGTCTTTGAGGTCATCGGGTAGTAGTTAATGCTCGCGAGCTGCTCACTGCAGCAATAATCCGGTTCGAAATTCGGGATTTGAGGCGCTGTGTTTCCGAAAAGTCCTGTTGCGCTGAATTTGTTGGTGGAACGCGTGACCGCGCTCAGACTGGACAGTGTATAGGGATTGACAAAGTGCGACCAGCTGAAGACCGTTTCGTTGGTGGTCGTGGGATTGAATACGTGCGTCAGGTTGGTGTTGATCACGTACGTGACCGTATTCGATGCCCCAGCCGACGGATAGGGAAGGGTACTTGGGATTGCCCACCAGATGGAAATGGGAGCCAGATCGCTCTCATGCTGGTAGGTGTATGAGCCAGTCAGCTTTGTGTTGTCGCTGATGGCGTAGTCGACCTTGCCGGAGGCTTCCCAGCGGTTTTGTGGGGAAGTGTTGGCGTAGTGGTAATTGGAGTAACCATTAGCAGCCGAAGGAGTTTGATTCGTCTTGGGATAAAGAGCCAGGATCCCCGGCATGTTCGGATCCTCGTCTGCTATCGGAAACGACGTCGCCGTACCACCGGCCGGCGCGTTTTTTGTCAACTGATTATAAAAATTGGGCCAGGTGCTGATAGCCGCCGCCGCGATACCGGGGTTGCTGAAGTCGCCGGAAAGCTGCGCCGCGTTGGGAACGTTGTAGTTGATAATCGATCCCGCCGGCTGCTGCTTCATGTACTCATAGCCGGCCCAGAAGAAGAGTTTGTCGCGGTTGCTGTTGAAACTCAAAAACGGAAGCCGCACTGGGCCGCCTATATTGCCGCCCATGTAGTAATAGCTCTGGCCGGCATTCGTGCCGCCCTGGCTCTTGGTGTAGGCGTCCACAGTATCCAGAGCGGCATTGTGGGTGTAGAGGTAGGCTTCGCCATGAAACTGCCGCCCGCCGCTCCTGCTGAATGCCTCAAAGATAGTCGGCCCTTTGGCGTACTCCGCGCTGTAATCCGCAGACAGGAATTTGATGTTGCCAACCATATCCTGATTGATGTTGGCGATCTGCGTACCGAAATTGCCGGGATCGACCAGATCGGCGCCATCCAGCATGTATGACACGGTTCCGTTGGGCTGCGTGCCGTTCGCAGAGTAGTCGCCCACCGGGCCGTTGTTGGAGCCGACCTCCACGTCACCGTTAGCGAAGGTCTTCGAAGGACCTCCCGCGTTGTTATTGAGCGCCATGCCCGGCATCACCTTCATCAGTTCGCCGGCGTCGCGTCCTGCGAGGGGGAAACTGTCAATCATGTTTTCGTTGATCGTGGTGCTGATTTCAGAGGTGTCCGTCGGTACCACCGCCGACCCTCCGCCAACTACTTCCACCGTGGCCGTTGCTGTGCCTACCTTGAGATTGATGTTCGGAATGTCGCGCGTATCGCCCGTGCTCATGGCAATGCCGTCTTCCCGCCATGCCGCGTAGCCCTTCGCTTCAACCTTAAGGGAATAGGTGGCCGGCTGAACGGCGGTGATGACCCAGCGGCCCTCGGAATCGCCGGTCGCAGTGCGCACGTCACCACTGGCCAGGTTCGTAAGGGTTACCTGAGCGCCGGGAACAACTCCGCCGGACGAGTCATAGACAGTCCCGCTCAGCGTGCCTGTCAATTGTTGGGCGTGACATGCTGGGATGATGAGCGCAACGAGCGCCACTAGCAACGCTGGAACCAGGCTGAGCATTGCCCCGTTTCCGGAATGCGCTAAATTTCTTGTGCTAACCATGATGCCTCCTGTGCAAGTGCTAATACGACCCGCGAGAATACGAATCGCTCGCGGCGTTGAATGGTTCGCTTCGATGAAGCCCGTTCTTGTAATCCGCTCCAATTCTCGCAGCGGCGGTTGAGATTACTGCCACGACGGTATCTGCGAAAAGCGGATTCTGCCTCAAGCGGTGACTCCCTTTGAGGAGTAGGCTGCTGAGGTTCTTTAGGAAATGTATTTTGAGGACGTCGCGAACGGAAACAGGACGGGGGCTTTCTGACCGGTGAATCGAGACAGAACCGACGCGGCTAATCGCGGAGCCGATTGCGTGATCGTGATATCGATACCATACTGTGCCAGACGGATACTGGACCCCCATGAATGCCTCCTGAATACCTGCTGAACTTCTACCGTCTCGCCAGCTCCGGATCGCACCGGGCTGGTCTCTGAATCAAGCTGTGGAAATCTTTGAGAACTGAAGAAATCTCCTAATGCGATTTACCAGACCCCTTCCCAGTATTATTACCTTCGGACCAACGAGCACTACTCCCGTTGATTTGCAACTGTCAAGCGCAAAATGCAAACCGTTACAGTTAACGCGTACGCCGGAAACGAAAGTACCGTCTGGCTGTGATATGGTTGCACTCGAAAAGCATGGATTTCATGGCAGGAAGGGCTCTTCCTCGAATTGGCCGGACCGCAATCCGTGCGCGCGCAGGCGGAAATGCACCTTCGTAGCCGATTGATAGCAGACACTTTATTGGGCCTTACGCTGACCCTGCTGTTGCAAGCGCCGGCGTCGACGGTGGCCCAGGATCACCCGGAAAGCTTCGATGAATTAACAGCTGGCGCCTCGTCCGCACGCGAGCAGGGCGACATTCCCCGCGCGATCGAGTTGTACCAGCAGGCAACCCAGCTCAATCCCAAATGGCCGGACGGCTGGTGGTATCTGGGTTCGCTGCAATATGGTGTCAACGCTTATGCGCCTGCCATTGAGGCTCTGACGCACTACATCGAACTGACGCCTGACGCAGGGCCCGCCCGTGCGCTGCGCGGTCTCTGCGAGTTTGAAGTCGGCCAGTACCCGCAATCGCTCCAGGATCTTCAGCAGGGCATCGCCCTTGGCGCGGCAAATCAGCCACGGAATGCCGGGATTGTTCTTTACCACGAGGCGCTGCTGTTGACCAGACTGGGGAGATTCGAAGAGGCGCTCGGAAAATATGCGGTAATGGTTCGGCACGGCACCATCAACGAGGACGTGACAAACGGCATTGGGTTGTCGGGTTTGCGGATGCCCATTCTTCCGAAGGACATCGATCCCTCGCAGGCGCAACTGATCGCTATGGTTGGCCGGGCCGCAGCCACCTTTATGAGTGGGGATCTCACCGGGGCGCATCAGGCTTTTGAGGAAATTTTCGCCCGCTTCCCGACCACGCCCAACGTCCACTACCTTTACGCTTATCTGTTGTTTCCAGCGGATCCGGACCAGGCAATCGGACAGTTCCAAAAGGAGCTGACCATTTCCCCGGCGAGCGCCCTCGTGCATGCCATGCTGGCATGGGCGTTCGGAATGCAGGGAGATTACCGGATTGCGCTTTCCGACGCTCAAAAGGCATTCGCAGAAGATCCTTCCCTCTCGATGGCCCAGCTTGTGCTGGGCCGGGATTTGATGGAAACAGGGGATATCAGGGGCGCATTGCCCCATCTGGAGGCGGTGGTCACGACAGAGCCACAGAATCTCGAAGCGCATATTGCGCTGGCAAAGGCATATTCCGAACTCGGTCGAAGGGATGATGCCGGGCGGGAGCGTCTTCTGTGCCTGGCGCTTTCAGGTCACGGGACAGCTGCTGATGCGAATATGTAGAGTTCTGCTGGTGTCGCTGCTTAGCTGCATCTGCATGTCCGCTGAGCGCGGGCAGGAGACAGTGACCTGCGCAAGATGCCACCAAAAGCAAGCCTCCACCCAGCCCGGTACTCAGATGGGACACGCGATGCAGGTACCGGGAGATAATGACACGCTCCGTGCGCATCCGGAGCTCACCTTCCGGAGAGAGCAATATACCTACACTGTCAAAACTCAGAATGGACAGACCCAGTACATTGTGAGCGATGGCACGCACTCAATCTCCATCCCCGTTGTGTGGTCAATGGGCGCACAGGCGCAGACCTGGCTTCTGGACCATAATGGCCGGATGTATGAGAGCCTGGTCAGTTACTATCCATCGATAGAGGGGCTTGCTCTCACCGTGGGGGATGATCGACTGGAGCCAAAGACCCTGGAGGAGGCGATTGGCCGGCCGCTGCTCGAGGAAGGTGTCACGACGTGCTTCGGTTGCCATGCCAGTAACGCGGTTATCGGCCACAAGCTGAATCTGACTTCTTTGAAGCCTGGACTCACCTGCGAGCATTGCCATGTCGACGCGGGCGCTCATCTTGCCTCGATCGCGCAGGGAGACTGGACTGTCTTTCCGCCGGAACTGAAGGATCTTTCTTCCGAAGATATATCGAATTTCTGCGGCCAATGCCATCGCACCTGGGAATTAGTCGTGAGAGCCGGCTGGCGCGGTACCTCCAATGTCCGCTTTCAGCCATACAGATTAGCAATCAGCAAGTGCTTCGACGGGGCTGATCCGCGGATCAGCTGCATCGCCTGCCACGATCCGCACCAGAAAGTCGTGCGCGGCGCCTCTTTCTACGACAGCAAGTGTCTTGCCTGCCACTCTCCGGCCATGTCCGCAGCAGCACCCCATGCAAAGGTCTGCTCCGTGGCGAAAGTCAACTGCGCTTCCTGCCACATGCCGAAGGTGCCGTTCCCCGGTGGACATTTTGTGTTTACCGATCACGATATCCGAATCGTAAAACCCAACGAGCCCTACCCGTATTAGCTACGGTCAATGAGCCTCTGAACCGAAAATCCGGCACGGTTGTTCGTCCCTGCATCTGCGAGTAGAATCCGCCTCGGGAGGAGCGAACCCGATGAAGGGCGCTTCCGGTGTCCCCGCTTGGTCACCCATTCGGGACAGCAGCGCGCCGAATCCGGACAAGTCAGCCAGTCCCCTAACCCTCCCGAGCTGACGCTCAAAACCACGGTCAACCGAGTGCTTGTGGATGTAATGGTGACCGATGCCCACGGCAATCCCGTCCATGGGCTCACGCAGGGTGACTTTACCGGCTATATCAACGCCAGTCAGGGTTGCTGTATCTTCGGCGGCCCCTGGCTTTGTTGCTGTGCGTTCAACCTGGCGACAATCTCCCGCTCTTTCGCACCGTCCGCCGGACGGTGAAGGCGATAGTAAACATTGGCCAGCTCAACATGCGGCTCCAGCCAG
>PMUI01000022.1 GCA_003166955.1 Acidobacterium sp. | reverse complement strand
CTCTCCCAACCTTCGCCATTAAAGAATGCGAACTGCAGATCGTCGGTCTTGTCGCGAAGCCAGCGCCCCTGAATATTGACCATATGGCGCGGCTCGAGCCAGCGATATCGATCCACGGTGGGAACAAACTGAAATTGATACTGGCCCCAGGTCATCACGTTCCACGCGAGGCCCTCGTCGTGCGGCCCGCCCTCGGGCTCGAAGGCAAGCGGATGATTCACCTTGTCCGCGGCGAGAGAGAACGCAAACGGCACTCCGTCTTGCGTATCGCCGTTCACGCCGTCGGCATCGATCTGCTTCATCAGTTCGGCGATCGCATCGGGCCAGTCCGTGCCGGGGTCTCTCGTGCCCTGGTCCCACATCATCATGGGGCAAAGAACGCGCACCCCGTGGCGATGAAAGTCCGCAACCATCTGCCGCAGGCCCTCGATCCCGCCGGGCATGGAGCGCACCATATCGAGCTGGTCGCGATCGTCGATGCCCATGTTGGGGTAAGTCGACCAGATCAGAACTGCATCGATTCCGCCGTATCGCTTGTCGAGATCGTCAAGATACCGATCGACCGTGTACTTACCCGCAACTGGATCGTAAAAATAGCGGTCATGCGCCATCATCTGCGGCTGCATGAAGCTCGACTGCGTCCACTTGAGCGCGGGCATCTCGTAGCGGGCCGGATCGTAGCCGATGCGAATCCGGCGTTCGGCGCGCCAATGAGTGATATCGGCCAGCCACTCCCGATAACTGAACGGAGTACACGGAACGTACCCACCCTCCCACGCTCCGCGAATCGTCAGGCACGTGGGCGGAGGAATCTGCTGTCCTTTGGGAGAGTAATGCGAATCCTGCGCGGCTACGAATAAGCTGGGGTTCGCCGCAAGAATCAAAAGACCCGCGGTCCACAGGACGGTTCGAGTTATCGCTTTCATTTGGCTTTCTCCGTGGCGGCGAAGTGTAATTCAAATGCGCGACTGATTTGGTGCGGGTGCCAACGTAGTCGTCCCTCGCTGCTGCTGTGAGCAACAATCTCCGCGGGGACCTTTAAGTTGCGGATTCCTCGTCGGATTCATCAGAAGGCGGGCTCGCGGCGTCGATCATGTTCCGGCCATCATTCTCGTCCTGATCCTAAACCTCTGGGGCATGAGTTCCCAGGCAGGCGAGAATCCCACGCGGCCAACAAATCGAAAACCTATATACTCTAGCCGGGCCATGCGTATGTTTTGGCGCGCAACGAATTTGCGCGCCGCAATACCGACGTGAGGCGGTTAGGTGCGACCGTATGACGTTGATCTGTAGTTGCAGAAGTGTCGCCTGTCTGTTCTCCGCAGTACTGCTTTCTGTCGGAGCTTCGGGCGCCTGGGCTCAGCAGCCAAAGGCAAGTCAGCCTTACACGATCCAGCGGACGGTGCGCCGCGTGGTGCTCGATGTGGTGGTCACGGATTCTCATCACCATGAGGTGTCTGGTCTCAAGCCCAGGGATTTCGAAGTCCTGGAAGCAAATAAACCGCAGGCTGTTCTCTCCTTCGCTGTCAGACTCAAATTCGTGATCGTTCCGGTTACCTGTCCATCCAACATCTGCTTTTGAGCCGAGACACTCTGAAGCCAGTACTTGAGGAACAGTGAATCCAGGCGAGCACCCGGCCGGATGATTGCGACAGCCTGATTGCAGTTCATCTCGGGTGCGCAGCGATCGACGACAGCTATGCGCCCAATTGTTCCGGCGATTGAAATGAGGACGTCACCGGGAAGAATCATTGATCGTCCGAGGGCGCGGTGTGTTTCTGGCGATACATAAAGTGGGTCTACGTTGAGATTGACACGCCCATTTCGCAGATTCTGCACTCTGATGAAGGGGACTCCGGACGTTGCGAATGCGAGGTCAATGCTGGTTGGGGTCGTGCCCTTCGTGACTAAATTGACGACTTCCTTCAATTTGAGACGGGCAAAGCTCACTTCAGCAACCCCTCCAGTTCTTCGATCCCCTGGATGATTTCGTTCTCGAGCGCTTTCAAGTCGGCCAGGATCTTCTGGGGAGGATCGTGGTTGACCTCTTCGTAAACAACTTCCTTATATCGGTTCAGGCTCAGGTCGTAGTTCTTCTCGGCGATTTCGGCTTTGGGCACGCAGAAGCTCTGTGCTGAGCGTGGGCGCTCGCACTCGGTTGTCGCGCGGTCGCTCCATCGTGCTAGCACGTCGGGCAGGTTGTTTCTTGCGTGTTCTTCTTCGTTGAGCGGCTGCTCTGGCAGCGGCCCCAGCTTCTCGTCGGGCAGAAGTGGCTGGCGCTTGTCGTCCAGGGACCAGCCATCGGCCTCGACATCGTAGAACCAAACTTGGTCCGTGCCGCCGGAATCTGTCCGGGTAAAAAGCAAGACCGCCGTCGACACCCCGGCATAGGGGCGGAATGTGCCAGCGGGAAGGGAGATGACCGCCTGCAATTGCTGCTCTTCCACTAGAATGCGCCGCAGTTCGCGATGGGCCTTGCTCGATCCAAAGAGCACACCGTCGGGCACGATAACGGCCGCGCGGCCACCCGGCTTGAGCAGCCGGAGAAAGAGCGCCAGAAACAGCAGCTCCGTCTTTTTTGTCTTTACTACCTGCAGCAGGTCCTTGGCGGTGTTTTCGTAGTCGAGCGACCCTGCAAAGGGCGGATTGGCCAACACCAAGGTGTATTTCTCCGTCTCGCCAGCGTGGTCCTGCGCGAGCGAATCGCGATACACGATGTTTGGCTGCTCGATGCCGTGCAGGAGCATGTTCATGCTGCCGATGCGCAGCATGGTGGAATCGAAATCGAATCCGTTGAAGAGACCGGAATGAAAATGCTCCCGCTGCTGGCGATTGTGGAAGAGGTTGGGGTGATGACGCCGCAGTGATTCGCCGACGGCCACCAGAAACCCCGCCGTACCGCAGGCCGGATCACAGACCAGATCAGTGGGCGTGGGCTGGGTTAGCTCCACCATGAGCTGGATGATGTGCCGCGGTGTGCGGAATTGCCCGTTCTGCCCGGCCGTGGCGATCTTCGAGAGCATGTACTCATAAAGGTCGCCCTTGGTGTCGCGGCCCTCCATTGGCAGTACGGCAATGAGGTCGACCACCTTCACCAGCAACGCCGCAGTGGGATTGGTGAACCGGGCATCTTTCATGTGGTTGGCATACGCCGTGCCGTCCCCGCCCAGCGTCCTCAGCCATGGAAAAACGTGCTCGCCGACCACTTCGTACATCTCGCGAGCCTCGAAATCCTTGAATCGCGACCAGCGAAAATCGGCGTAATCGCGGGCCTTCGTATCCTTGCCTTCGGGAAAGATGTGGCGCTCTATCGGCTGTTTGAGGTGGAAGCCTTCTGCTCTTCCAGCAGTTGAAGGTCATCGAGCCTCCGAAGGAAGAGGAGATACGTGATCTGCTCAATGACTTCGAGCGGGTTCGAAATGCCGCCCGACCAAAACGCATCCCAGATACGATCCACCTGATTGCGTAGTTCTCCCGTGACCATGGCCGTCCTTCGCTGTAGTTGAGCAATACCACTGTAAAACGTCAGGGCAAGCTGCGTGCAGTGTGGAGCTACGTCCAAAACACGAACCGGCGAAAAACAGTCGTTCGGGCAACTGACGGAACTCGAACCGGGTCATAGCGGTGTCACGGGTAGTTCTGATTCTCAAGGGGTGTGGTTGCGCGCGTAAGCCTTTTCAGCGACATTCCGAGCAACCGGGGTTAACGAACCGAATTTTGCCACTGACAAATGCATCGCCGCGAGCTGAATTTCGGGCAGCTCTGAATCGGAAAAAATGGCGACGCGTTCGATTCTGGCAAGCCCCCTCCACCAACACTCCGCTTCTGTCGGGCGAGACATTTTGACCTCTCTGTGGTGTCCCATCTGGTGTCCCTTAATTGACTATTCAGATTGCTTGGCGTGCTCTGTCCGCAAGGAAACGCGACTGTAAACGCTTGAGGTTGCATCCTATTGCGTACCGTTCGAGATTTGCTAAACCGTTATAGGGTT
>PMUI01000078.1 GCA_003166955.1 Acidobacterium sp. | reverse complement strand
GAACGTGCACTGGTTCCGCACGCTGAACGACGTGCGGGTTACACTGGCAGGCTGGCGGCGAGAGTATAACTGCGCGCGACCGCACAGTTCGCTGTGTTATCGCACGCCGGATGAGCTCCGGCGGGCAACAACAGGCTATGCAGATGTGGAAACCGCTTCGCGCTTCCCACATCCGCACAGCCTCGGCGGCGACGAGAATATCTCGGAGCTAAACCTTAACCGAGAAGCTCCAGTTATGAATGGATGAGAATTCGGGGGCACGTCATTAGGATATCGGTGTCCAGGAGAATTGCGAAGGTGTCTACGGTAACGTGAGTTGTTAGGGGTGAACCTAGCCGTTGCAGCATTGGGGGACGCCGCCCTTCTCATCAGTGCCCTTGTCCTTAGGGAGCTTGCCAAAGCCCCAGGGACACAACCGGCAACGGCGAGCCGTCAGGGCCATAATATTCCGGCAGGGCACGGGGCCATCCGTTGAGTCCAGCGAAGAACTCGATGGGATTCACGTTGAGCCGGGAGTTCGATCCAAAGAGCTGCTGCAGAACCAGGGTCGACGCATCAGTTCCACTACCGAAAGTCAGATATCCGTCAGCCACGTTGTTTTTCGGGTCTTTGCTTCGGCAGGGAACCGACCAGACAAATTGGTATTGTCCCTGATCGGGATTCCAGGGGTTGTTCGGGACGTCCGGAACCACTTCGAGACTGATCTTAACGGTGTGGATGTACGCGAACAAGTATTGGTAGATGATCAGAAGCCACGCATTGGCCGCGGCTTGCAGGAACTCCTGAGGAAGCTGCGCCGGGCCCTGGTCGTCAGCTGCATCGGCAGGCGTGGCGCCACCCGGGTAGAACTGATCGGGCGATATCGTCTTCAGAATTACACCCTTCGAAAACTCCTCAAGCTTCCCGAAATCCTTATACAGAATTTTCAGTTGCATCTGGGCTGAGTCGGCCATGGCCTCCAGATACTGGTTCAGCTTGTCGGCCATGCCGGCGATGGGCACGTTGACGGGGATTCCGGGGCCCCCCGTCATGGCGAGTTTGGCGATGCTCCAACCGATGGCGATCAGCGCCGAAAACGCGCTTCCCACTACCGGAATGATCCCGATAATGCGCGACAGGATGTTGAAGATGTTATCGAGGAACAACGTGATCCCGGTCAGATCAGAAGGAAGCGTCATGAGTTGAACAGCTTCAGTGAGGTCGTTAGTGGATACGAGGGCGATTTTCTGCGTGGTCGCATTGACGATTCCGCTGGGGCCAAACCAGCGGTCCACTGTCGTAAAGTGGTCGATTTCAATCAGGAGATCTTTTTGAACGTCGTTGAATTGCTGCAGTGTGAACGTTGCATTGCTCGGGTATGGAATCTTGCTGATGACGGTGGGTTCCTTGATGGTTCCATCTTTGGGCGGCGTCTTCCCAGGGATCTGGGACAGAATGTAGTTGTAAGCCGCGGTGTGGCCGGGATCATAGGATTCGTCCGGCCAGGGCTTGTGGAATGAGCCCGGGCTCATGAGGTCTTTTAGCCAGAGATAGAGCGTTGTTCTGGGATGGGCCTCGAGAGTTCCCAGGTCGAAGCCAACGGGAGCGCCCGGGGCCCGGGTAAGGACCATGTCGGGGTAGGTCCACGACGCTGCTGGCAGGGAAGCGCTGGCGTGTCTTAAGGTTGAGCCGCCGTAAACCGCCCAAATAATGAGATAGGGGAAATCCGCCTGAAGACTCTTCCAAAGGTAAGCGAAGGAATTTGCCACGGTCGCCTGCTGCTGTGTGGCGATGTTTTGAAGAGACCTGTCGCGTGTGAACGGCATGGAAAGGTCCGAGTCGACGTAGGCCGCCACAGGGCCTTCATCGTAGATGGTCCATGGCTGTGCGGCAGGGGCGGCGGTTGGTGCTGGATCAGGCGGCAGAGTGGGCTGCGGGCGCCTTCCCATTTTGCTGTCGAAGAAGTCCTTGAGGGGTGTTGCGATCGCGGACTCAATCATCCCGTTAACCCCGGTGTGAGCCGGGAAGGAAGCGGCTGCGCGAAAGGAGGGTGCGGCCACCAGCCAGATCGCGGTGCACCAAAACCCGGCCGGCAAGGTCAGCTGCAGGCCGACTCTGACCCAATCGGGCTGAATGGCCGTGTACCCTGGGGTTAGCCCCTTATATTGCGTGTCGATGGCGAAAAGGCCATACACGGCGTCCAAAACTGCGGGATCCGACTTATTGATCACAACCGGCAGCACAGTCGTGTGAAACACGCCGGCGCATGAAGAAATGGCCTTATCGACCAGATCCTGGCTTGGAGCCTCGGCGACGAGGAGGAACCCGCATCGGCTGTAGAACGGGAAAACGGCTTGGTGGAGGATCGTGATGCCGGGTCCCAGCCCGCCCTGCAGGAAGCGATTCATGAGGACAAGCCGGTCAGATTCGCGCGTATTCCCGAGGTCGACCGAGAACAGGACGGCGAAGGTTGCCTTGTCAGCGATTGTCATTTGCCGCTTCCTCTTGCAGAGTTTTGTCAGAATAGCGGTGCGCTGTTATTCCCGGTTGTTAGCGGTGAATGTTACACCTTTATACGCTGCTGAAGGAATCCGCAGAGTCTACAGGCCCAATCATCTAATGGTCAAGAAATTTGGAATCAGGGTGGAGGGGTATGGTCGAGATTGAGCATCAGGCGCTGATTGTTCTGCCGGCACGTTGGAGCGGGTTGCGGTGCTTAGTTGGCTGTGACGATGCGGGCGTCGGCGCGGAAGAGATGGTACCGCGTGAAGGCGACGTCGTTCAGGCGTGTCTGCATCGCGGCGGAATTGTTTCCGGCCACCGGCATTTTGGAGAGGGCGACCCCTTTGACCGGGCAGATGTAGGTTCTCTCGCCGATGACGACGGGGGCGAACTCCACGAGGATGGCGACGTCGATGTTCTGAAAGGGCGGCGCCAGATCAGCGACCGCGGTGAGACGGAGAACACTTCCGGTTGTGGAATCGATGGCGATCTCACCGCGGTAGGTGGGGTAGGTGCGGATGAGGTCGGGGCCGTGCGGGAATTCCACCAGATAGTGCGATTGCGATTGAGGCACCAGGTAGCGGTAAACGGCGATTGGGCCGTTGGCGCCCTGCTCCCAATAACCCCATTCCATATGGCTGCGGAAGGCGTCGGCGAGGACGACGGCGAGGATGGGGCCGAACTCGCCGCTGGTGGTGAGGCCGATGGCGGCTGCTTCGCGCTTGCGGGTCTTTCCTGGTATGTCCTCCACTTCCTGGCCGTCGCGGTAGGCGACTGCGACGCTGGACTTGCCGGTGCTGTGGAGGGGTTGGTATTCGGTGGTTTTGGTGGCAAGATTCACGGAATTCAAGGTGCTGCTGGTGGCGCCGGAGGCGATGCTGCCGGCGTTTTCGGTCCGCTGTTGCGGGGGCGTGTCTTCGAAGTGCGTGGTTTCGCGAGTGGCCATGAAGTTGGGCAGGCTGCGGAGGGTCCTGGCGGCGTAGTCGACAGTGCGCGAGAGCATTTGCCGGTGGGCCTCGCGGTCAGGCGGTGGGCCGGCAGGGATATCGGACGCGGGCAAGCCGAGGAAGGAGGAGGCGTCGGCGAGTTCGATTAGGGCCTCGCGGGTGCGTGGGCCGGGGAATTCAACTTCCCAGCGGGCAAGATGGGCGGCACTGGCTCGTTCAGTGAGCTGGAGGTCGGCGAGCTGGGCAGCGACCTTCGCGTCGGACTTGCCCTGGTCGGACTTGCCCTGGTTCTGGGAGACCAGCTGTTCGAGCTGGGCGACGGTGACCGGTTTGAGGGCGAAGGCGGGCGGAAGGATTCCGAGCAGGAGCAGCGAGAGAAGGGCGAACGGGCGCATCGCGGAAGGGGTTGGCCGAAGGGCCATTATAGGTGGTCGGTCGACGGTCGGGAGAGTGTGGGAGGTGTTAGCCTGGCAGGGGTGGATGTGCGATGAAGCTATCGGTTTTCTGCGGGGTGAGCGTCGATGGGTTTCTGGCGCGGCCGGATGACGGGCTGGATTTTCTGGACGCGGGTGGGCAGGAGCCGCACGGCTACGAGGAGTTCTTCGCGAGCGTGGATGTGGTGGTGATCGGGCGCAGGACGTTCGAGGTCGTGCTGGGATTCGGGGGCTGGTACTACGGGAAAAAGCCGGTGGTGGTGCTGAGCAGCCGGGCGCTGGACTTCTCGTCGATCAAAGACGGCATGGTGGAGCAGATGGCGGTAGAGCCGGGCGCGATCGCGAAGAAGCTTGCGGCGCGGGGCTTCAAACATGCGTATATCGATGGGGGCGTCACGATTCAGCGGTTTTTGGCGGCGGGGCTGATTGACCAGCTGGTGGTGACGCGTGTGCCGGTGCTGATTGGGGAGGGGATTGCGCTGTTTGGGCGCGTGCCGCGGGATATTGTGCTGCGGCATGTGGAGACGCGGACTTATAAGGGTGGGTTGGTGCAGAGCGAATATGAGATTGGGGCTGGAGGGAAGGCTGGGAATAGGAAGAAGGCGTCGGCGAAGAGGAAAATAACGAGAAAGAGGACCTAACGTAACGTAGTCGGTCGTGCGAATGCTATTTAGGGTATTGCACTACCTCGGATCCGGGACTAACATGCGGGCGCAATCAATTTAATTACTTTTGTTGCTGAGTACCCACCCGCTTTTCTGGATGCTCAGTATTTGTACTGCCGGGGTCGTCATGAGTTCGGGTCACCGTCTTTCTTCTTTCATTGTCCTTTCTTTGTTTGTGGCGGTGTGGGTTAGCGTGCCGCTGGAAGCGCAGAGCCTGCAGGCGTCTTTGCCGGTGAACCGCATCACGGAGCCGATTGATGGGGCTAATCTGGTCGCGCTGCGGGGGAATGTGCATCCGCTGGCGCAGGCGAGGTTCGATCGGGGTGCGGCGCCGGGGTCGATGGCGACGGGGCGGATCGCGCTGCTGCTGCAGCGAAGTGAGGCGCAGCAACAGGCGCTGACGCAGTTTCTGGCGGATGTGCAGAACCCCGGGTCGCCGTCGTTTCACAAATGGCTGACGCCGACACAGTTCGGCGCGGCGTATGGCATTTCCGATTCGGACCTCGCCACGGTCGAAGGCTGGCTGCAGGCGCAGGGATTCAAAGTAGAAAAAGTGCCGGCGGCGCGGAATGTTATTCAGTTCTCCGGCACCGCGGGGCAGATCGAGAGTGCCTTTCATACCTCGATTCACGCATTCTCGGTTTTGGGTGAGACGCATTATGCCAACGTGAGCGATCCGCAGATTCCGGCGGCGCTGGCACCGGTGGTGGCGGGGGTGACGCCGCTGAACGACTTTCGTCCGAAGCCCCACGTCGTCATGGGCGACAGTGCTCGTTACGATGCCGCGACCCACACTTTGCAACCGGATCTGACGCTCTTCAACGGGAACACGCCTCTACTGTTTGTGGATCCGGCAGACGCGGCGACGATTTATGACACGCCCAACACGAACCTGAATGCGAACTTCACCAGCGGAACGATGTACGACGGAACCGGGGTGAATATCGGCATTGTTGGGGTCTCGGATCTGACGGTTGCGGATGTGCAGAATTACCGGCTGGCATTTCTGGGCGAAACCAGCGGCACAGTCAATCTGCCGACGATGATTATTGACGGCGATGATCCGGGCCTGAATGGGGGGGGGTGGAAGCGCTGCTGGACAACGAGGTTTCGGGAGGGATCGCGCCGAAGGCGAAGGTGTATTTCTACACCTCGGCGGACAGCGATCTGACGTCGGGGCTCGACAACGCGGTTCTGCGTGCTATTGACGACAATGCGGTGAGCATTCTGAGCATGAGCTTCGGCGAGTGCGAGGCGGGTCTGGGGACGAGCGGCAACAGCTTCTTCCTGGAGGCGGCGCAACAGGCCGCGGCGCAGGGGATTAGCTTCGTGGTTTCGGCGGGAGATGGCGGGCCGGCGGGATGCGACGACTTCGACACGGCGACGCAGGCGCAATACGGACTGGCAGTGAGCGGCATGGCTTCGACGCCGTGGACGATTGCGGTGGGCGGGACGGATTTCGACGTGCTGCCGCAGTCTTTCTCGATGTATGCGAACGCGGCGTCGAATGGGACAGCTCCGTATTACCGGACGGCGCTGAAGTACATTCCGGAGAATCCGTGGAACGACTCGACGACGGTGAATACGGCGGTGGCGAACAATGTTCGGTATGGGAACAGCCAGGGACAGGGCAACATTATTGCCGGCAGTGGCGGCGCGAGTGCGGTTTACAGCAAGCCTTCGTTCCAGAGTTCGCTGACACCGGCCGATGGCGCGCGGGATCTGCCGGATGTTTCATTGTTCGCGTCGAATGGATTCGAGGATGCGGTTTGGGCGCTCTGTTCGGATAATGTCACCGATGGGGTTACAAGTGAGACGTTCACGGACTGCCAGACCTCCAGTGGGCAGCTGCAGAATGGCACGACCATCAGCGGAGTTGGCGGAACGTCGGCTTCGGCGCCGGCGTTCGCCGGGATGCTGGCGCTGGTGGCGCAGGCGCAGGGTGGCGCGCGGCTGGGGCAGGCAAATGCGGTGCTGTATCAGCTGGCCAAGTCGAAATACACGACGGTGTTTCACGACGTGACGGTGGGGGATAACTCGGTGCCGTGCGCGAGCGGGTCGCCGAACTGCGCGGCCAATGGTTTCCTGACGGGCTACAATGCGGGGCCGGGCTACGACCTGGCGACGGGACTGGGCAGCGTGGACGTCGCGCAGATGATCTCGAACTGGAGCAGCGTCGCGCTGACTTCGACGTCGACGACGCTGACGCTGAATGGTTCCACGGCGGCCTACAGCGGGGTGCATGGCGCGGCGTTGACGCTCAATGTGGGGGTCACGCCGACGGCGGCGACGGGCGCGGTAGCGGTGATTGACACGGCGAATGAGACAGCGGGAGGGACGAGCAGCGGGCCGCAGAACAACGGGCAGTTTTCGATTCCGCTGACGAGCGGAGCGGGAACGGCGAGCTACAACGGGTTGCCGGGCGGGACTTATACGGTATCGGCGCGGTATGGGGGCGATACTGCGGATGCGTCGAGCACTTCGACGCCGATCAGCGCGACGATTGCGCCGGAGGCGAGCACTACGGCGCTGACGGTGAATGCGTATAACCCTGTAACGGGGAAGGCGATCTCAAACGTCAATATTCCATACGGCTATCACGTCTTTGCCGACGCGGCCATTACCGGCACTGCTGAGGGATCGAAGACCCAGGGAGTTGCGACGGGAACGGTCCAGTTCCTGAATGGCGGGACGGCTCTTGGGTCAAGCCCGGTCAGCAGCGGAAATCAGGCCTCATGGCCGCCGACGAACAGTTCGCTCGGGGCATTTCCGGCTGGCAGTTACAACCTGACCGCGCAATATTCGGGCGACGCCAGCTACTCGGCTTCGAGCGGGACGGCAAATTTCACAGTCGTTAAGGCTTCTACCACGACTAGTGCGGGCTACGCTCAAACGACCATCGAGTACGGGAACTCGGTGCAGATCGCCGCCGACGCGCTGACAACCAGTTACGGCGTTGCGCCGACCGGCACTTTCCAGTTCTACGTGGACGGGCAGCCCGTTTTGGGTCCGCAAGCCATCTACGAGAGCGGCCCTTACAACAATGCAAATGGGAATAACAACTGGGCCTGGGCTGACGCTTCGACCAGTTACGCATTCCTGTCGCTTGGACAGCACACCCTGTCGGCCGCTTACTCGGGCGATGTGAATTATGCCGGGAGCACGAGCACGACGACAAGCGCGACGGTGGTTCAGGCCACATCCGGGGTGTTGGAATGGGGATTTGACAACAGTCAGCAAAATCCTGCAGTTGTGGGTCAGAGTGTGACCGGCACAGCGAGTGTTTTTGGGTCCCAGTATGGCGTCCCTCCCACTGGAACCATCACGTTCTACGACGGCAGCACCGCGCTGACGGACCCGGTTACCTATACGAGCACGCCGGGTGGTTCTGGATTCGTTTCAGCACTCCACGCAACTACGCAGCACGTCTTCACTACAACAGGGACGCACTTTATCAGTGTCAGCTATTCGGGCGATACAAATTACACGTCCGCAACCAGCCCCGGAACGCAATCCCTGAACGTTGCTGGCCCGCTTAGCGTAACGGCCGCCGGAGCGATGACCATCTCTGCTCCGGGACAATCCGGGTCTGTTTTATTGAGCGTCGCACCACTTGCCGGATTCACGGGCACAGTCACCCTATCCTGCGCAACCCCTTCCACAGCGCTGGAGGCGACATGTGGATTTGGATCCGGTTCGAACATCACCTCCACGACTCAAGTCACGATCACTGGACCCGCTGCTACTGCTAATTTCAGCGTTACGACGACGGCCCAGCATCAATCCGCGGCATTGTCAGGCTGGCGATCGAACGGTATTCTGTTTGCCGCTTTGTTCGTAGTTATTGCACCAATGCGGCGCTGGAACCGCAGGCTCGGCCTCATTGTATTGGCTATCGGAGTCATCGTCTGCCAGATTGGCTGTGGCGGAGGTGGTGGCAGCACCGGTACGGGCGGCGGCGGCAAGACCGATCCAGGAACGCCCGCCGGAACTTATGATTTCACTGTGACTGCGACGAGCGGTTCAGGCGCGAGCTCTTATTCAACCACGGCAGTGGTCACCGTGGTGGTGCAGTAACTTTATCTGGCGCGCTCCATCGCGCTGCAGAGAGCACAATTGCCGGAGGTGGTGGAGGCACGAAGAATTCTGGAACCACCGCGGGTCTGTACGGTTTGATGATCACCGGAACCGATGCCGCTACAGGGAAGTTCACGTCGAGCGTGGCGGTGACGGTAACGGTGAATTGAACGGAGCAGGACAGGGTCTATTCGGCCTTCTTGACGCAACTTTGGGTTTGGGGCGAGGGTTAGTAGAGGAAACGCCTGGGCGGTGGGGTTCCTCTGTTTGTCTGAACTCCTGGCTGCCCGGGCTAGAGGAAACCGCAGATCCCTCCGCTCCCCGTTCACTCGCTGGCGCGAGTTCCGGGTCGTGTCGGGATGACAACCGCAAAGTGAGGGAGCCCCAATGAACAACATCGCATGGGATGAGTCGGTGCATGGGCCTGTCGTTGCGTCGGCGGCGCATGAGCCGGGCAGAACGCCTGTTACGCGGCGGGCGTTTATGAGGGGTGGGGCGATGGCTGTCGTTGGGACGGCGGCCATTCCAACTTTTCTGACCAGAAGCGTCATGGCTCAGGCGACTGCTGCGCAGGCGCGGGGGAAGAAGCTGGTGGTGATCTTCCAGCGGGGCGCGGCGGATGGGTTGAACGTGGTGGTGCCGTATCGCGAGCCTTCTTACTACCAGTACCGGCCGAATATTGGGATTCCGCAGAATGCGGTGATCGATCTGGATGGGTTCTTTGGGCTGCATCCGGCGATGGGGCCGCTGAAGCCGTTGTGGGACCAGAAGCATTTGGCTATCGTGCATGCTTCGGGGTCGCCTGATCCTTCGCGGTCGCATTTCGACGCGCAGGATTTTATGGAGAGCGGGACGCCGGGGATGAAGGCCACGGTGGATGGGTGGCTGAATCGGGCGCTCCAGGCCGAGGATTTGGCGTGTCCTGACTGCGCGCACACGCCGTTTCGGGCGGTGGCGCTGGGGTCGGAGGTGCCACGGACGCTGGAGGGGCGGATTCAGGCGGTGGCGCTGAATAATATTCGGGATTTTGGGGTGCAGTCGACGCCGGCCGCTTCGGGGTTTGCGGCGATGTATGACGAGTCGACGGATTCGATTTTGCACGGGACGGGGCAGGAGACGTTTGCGGCGGTGAAAATGCTGAAGGCGGCCGATCCGACGAAGTACGCGCCGGCGGCGGGGGCGAATTATCCAGGCGGGCCGTTTGGGAACAGCCTGAAACAGATTGCGCAGTTGCTGAAGGCGAACCTGGGAGTGGAGGCGGCGTTCGCGGATATCGGCGGATGGGATACGCACCAAAACCAGGGCAATGTGGATGGACAGCTGGCGGGCCGGCTGCGGGAATTCAGCGAGGGGCTGGCGGCGTTCTGGACGGACATGGGGGACCAGGCGGGAGACATCGTGCTGGTGAGCATGTCGGAATTTGGGCGGACGTGCCGGCAGAACGGGACGGGGGGAACGGATCACGGACACGCCAACGTGATGTTTGTGCTGGGTGGACCGGTGCAGGGTGGGAAGGTGTACGGGCGATGGCCGGGGTTGTCGCCGGAGCAGCTGTATGAGGGCCGGGATCTGGCGATCACGACGGATTTCCGGCAGGTGCTGGGGGAGGCGGCGTACAAGACGCTGGGAGCGCGGAATATGGAAGTAGTGTTTCCGCAGTCGGGGTTGCAGAGGAGGAACTTCCTGAACATACTTCAAGTGTGAGTTGAAGGGATCAGGGGAGTTAATATTCATTTGTAAAACACGGGTCGAGGGGTTTGAGGAGCCGGCTGGCGAGTGCGCGCAGCCGGTTTTTGGTTGGGCGGTACTTCAGTGGAGGGTAAGGGGATATTCACAGTTTGATTCCCACCTTAAGTGCTATTGTGGCGGGAAATCCCAGGGTGCAATGCTCGGAGGGACGTGGTTGCGCGGCGCATTGTGGCGCGGCAATCGCGCGCCTGGTCAAGCATCTATCCGAGGATGGGAAACGTCTCATGAAGCCTGCGTGGTTCGCCGCTTTCGCACTGCCATTACTGTGCACTTCCCTCACTTACCCGCAAGCCAATCCGCCTAACCCTCCCGCAACTGACAACTCCCCCTCCACGAAAGCGGTGACTGCGGCAGAGACGCCTGCGGCGCCGCTGAGTAAGGAGGCGGTCGAGATTGCGCCGAAGACGCCGGGGAAGGTGGAGGAGATCGGCGAAGCGGAGCTGAAGCAGAGGCTGACCGGTCACCCGCTGTTCCTGCGCGGGCTGTGGCTGGATGAGACGCTGCACTTCAATATGAGCGGGGATCTGGTGGGGCAGTCGCCGAAGGGGTCGTTCACCCTGTGCGGGGTGTTCATCGACCACGTGCGGGTGACGAAGAAGACGGTGGAGCTGGAGGGAGTTCGGTTCGGCGTGCACTTTGAGGGTGAGGCGCCATGGGACCAGCAGTCGACGTCGTTCGACCGGATCCAGATCACGCCGAAGAAGAAGCATCAGGTGATCGTGATCGACCGGCAGCTGGTGGTGGTTCCGAAGAAGAAGAAGGACGAGAAGACGGCGAAGGGGCCCGCGTCGGCGAGGCCGGCTTCTGGTTCGGGTGCTGCGACGACGCAGGTGGCGAGTCCGGCTCCGGGAAGTTCGGATGAGACGGCGGTTGCGGCGGAGGGGAGTGCTTCGGATTCCGCTCCGCAGACCCAAAAACCGGGTGCGAGGGGGACTGCGGTTGCGATGGCGAACGGGAAGGAGCTGCCGCCGGGAGCGACCACGTCGCCGGCCGAGTCGGCGGAGCATTTGCGGGTGGCGCTGAACAAGATTTTTGCGCCGGAGCTGGACGGGAAGATGATCTCCGAGATGCCGGACTATTGGCAGTTCTTCTACCAGGCGCAGCAGTCGCACAAGTGGCTGGAGCCGACGGATCAGACGCTGGTGCATCCAGGGCCGGGCGTGGATGGGCCGAAGCTGCTGAAAAATGTGGTGCCGGCGTCGAATGACTTCGCGCAGCACGGGGAAGTGGCGGGGGTAGCGAGCTACAAGGTGATTCTGGATCCGGCGGGGAAGATTCTGGCGGTGGCGGTGTATCGGCCGATCGGGTTTGGGCTGGATGAAAGTGCGGTGGCGGCGCTGGAGAAGTCGACGTTTGCGCCGGCGGTGAAGGATGGGAAGCCGGTGGCGTCGGTGATCGACGTGGCGGTGAACTTCAGGATTTATTCGAAGCGGACCGCGGCGGGGTCGCCGGAGACGGCGGGCGGGGATCCGAATGCCTCGCCGGTGACGGGCAAGCCGTCATTGCCGGGAGTTTACTCGGCGCAGGCGGGGCCGGGGCAACCGAAGCAGGCGCAGGGGCAACCGCAGCAATAGGCCGCGCTGCACAAGCAACGATGGGTGAATTTCCTGGGTTGTTGCAGGTAGATTCAACCGCTCCAAATGTCAGGCTACTGAGGAGTGCCGACCGCAGGCGCGGTGGTTGCGCCCGGTGTGTCCGTCGACTGCTTCGCGGCGAAGTAGCTGCTGGTCCACAGGTCGCGATAGGGTTTCATAACGGCTCCTTTGGACAAACCACTCCGGTATCGCAGAAAAGCCGCTGCGGAGGCAAGGGCAAGCCCGGGCACCAGGGGAAACTCCCATCCCGGCGCGCATCCCGCGGCCGTGATTCTGGCATCGCAACAAGGGGAGCCGCCTCGTGCCGCGTGACACTCTGTTTTCGGGCCCAGGTCAGGTGGCGCAGGCCGATCCCGGCATGCGCCGGCAGGGAAGCACCCGCCCTGGATGCAGGGCCCGCCGTCGACAGACCTTCCAGCGCTGGCGTCATAGGGTTCGCCGCCGTTGGCGAGAAACGCGCTGCCTGGCCGCCATCGTGGGAAGGGAACTGATCCGGACCAACGTTTTCGACGTCGCCGCAGGCCTGGCCTTCTGGTCCATGATGTCCATGGTCCCCCTGCTCATCACCGTGGCGGCGCTGCTCTCGCTTCTGCGTTTGCCGGGTCTGCTGCCCGAGCTGCTCAGCGTCATGGCGATTCTGGTTCCCGCGGATTCGCTCGCCATGGTCGAAAGGATGATCGGCGGACTGCTTGAACCGCACCGCGGCATGCTCTCGTTCGGCATCCTCAGCTACATCTGGTCCACCACCGGCGGATTCACCGCGCTGATCACCGCGCTGAACGCGGCCTACGACGTGAACACACCGCGGTCCTGGTTGCGCGACCGCCTCCAGGCCGTGTTTTTGACCTCAACCAGCGGTGGCCTGCTGACCGTCTCGCTGCTCGCCCTGATCGCAGGTCCGCATTTCGGCCATTTTCTCGGCCAGATTTTCCCCATTCCCGGTCCGCTCGAGCGAATGTGGCCGGTGCTCCGTATCGCCACCGTGTTTCTGACCTTCGTCGTCGCTATGGAGTTGGTTTACTTCCTCGCGCCGAATCGCCGGCAGCGTTTCACCTCCACGCTGCCGGGCGCGGTCGTCGCCATCGCGCTATGGTTCGCGGGGTCGGCGGGTCTGGCCTTCTACCTCACCCACCTTGCGAACTATTCGCGCCTGTACGGGGGTATGGGCGCTGTGATCGGCCTGATGTTCTGGTTGTACCTAACCGCGCTGGCTATCCTCATCGGAGCCGAAGTGAACGCGGAAATCGCCAAGCGGATGGATTCACTGTTCCGCGGGCATCTGAAGGCCGCCGAGCGCCAGCAACTCCGGCTTACTCCGGTGCAAAATCCCAACGCAGCTGCCCCCCAAACAGTCCCAATACAGAAACGCCCCGCGGCTTAGGCCGCGGGGCGTTTCCCTTGAAACCGTTCCGAATTACAGACTACTGAGGAGCCCCCACCGCAGGAGCGGTGGTTGCGCCCGGTGTGTCCGTCGACTGCTTCGCGGCGAAGTAGCTGCTGGTCCAGAGGTCGCGATAGAAGACGCCGGTCAGCTCGGCAGCTTTGGGGCCGAAGGTCGGCCGCCCGCCTTCGAGGAAGAACACAGCAACGATGCGTCCATACTGCGTATCCGCGTAGGAGGCAAACCAGCCGAAGCGGGTGCCGTCGTTGGAGCAGGTGCCGGTCTTGCCCAGCACCGGGAACTCATTGAAGTTGGCGCGCAGCGACCGCGCCGTGCCGTACTGCACCGCGGCGTGCATGCCGTCCTGAATTTCCGGCAGAATATTGGCGATATCCAGCGTGCGCTTGATTCGCGGCTCCATGCTCAGCGCTTCGGACGGTGTGGTCGGATGCTGCAGATAATAGAGCGTCCCGCCATTGGCGATTGCGGCTACCATCGCGCCCAGCTGCAGCGGGGTCATCGAAATGCCTTCGCCGAAGGAGCACATGCGGCCCACACCGCCGAGGTTCTCGGCCAGCGGCTCCTCGGGGTACACACCCGGCTGCTCCCCAGCAATGTTGTAGCCGGCCAGCTCGCCCAGCCCAAATTCCGTTGCGTAGTGGCGGACGCGTTCGAAGCCAAGCCTGCGGCCCAGGGTCTCGAAATAAAGATTGTTGGAATGGGCCAGCGCCTCGGTGAGGTTCAGATGATAGCTTCCGCCCAGATTCACCGGTGTTTCCTTCGTGATGATCCCTTCCTGCAGCGCGGACAGGGCCACCGAGAGCTTAATGGTCGAGCAGGGCTCAGCGCCGCTGGAGAGCGCCAGCTTCTGGTTCACCATCGCCAGAATGCGGCCGTTGGAAGGATCGATCGCGACCACGGTTCCGTTCATGTCGCCCAGCGCGTCGAGCGCAGCCTGGCGGACCACCGGATCCTCGCCCGCGGTGATGTCGCCAGCCGTCAGATCGGAGTTGGCGAAGGAGCTGGCGGTGAAGCGCTCATAATAATGATGGCGCGTGTGGCGTACGTAGCGGCTCGTGGTGAGAGTGGCTGAGGCCAGATGCGCGCCCGTTACCCGCTGGCTATGCTGCAGGGTAGCCATATGCCGGCTTGCCGCCGCGGATTCATGAACCCGCGCGTGATGCCGAACGGTGCGATGCGCAGTGGTGGTGGACGCCGCAAGGAGGAGCGATGGGGCGGCCAGGGCCGTAGTCAGCAAGAGAGACAAAACAAAGCGCTTCATCAATCAACTCTCGTTCGAAGAATCCAGATTCTCTGACTGATGCTGCCGCAGAAACTCGTCTGGCGAAACCTTACTTCGTACGTCGCTCCATTACCGATTTCATCGGCCTTCCCGAAGTGAAACTTGAGCGCTGGTACTCGGGAAAGAGGTCCCGCCATGTCTTTCCAAACCCTGAAGACACCCCCAAAGTTGCTTCCAAAGGGAGTATCCGCAATGCATGAATGGCAGGGACTATTCATTAACTATAACCGGAAACTAATACCTGTCCAGTACATTTTCGTATGCAGGCATCCCTCTTTCCGGTCAACCCGCGGTACCTTCGGGCCTCCGGACGCGCCTTAGAGGGTGCCCTTGCGCATAAACGCCGGGATGTCGAGGTTCTCCCCAGGCTCATCTATAAAGGCTGGATGAGTGGCAGGGCTTTGGTCCGGCGCCGCCACCGCCACCCCAACCAAGTCCGTTTCTTCTTCCGCGAAGGTGAGTTCCGGCGCCGCGCCGGCTTCGCCGCTGACCGGCTCGGCTTCGTGGACCCGAAACGCGGAGACAAATTCCCGGGCCGAAACCGGGACCAGGATCGGCGTCTGCCAGGGCTGAACCGCTGCCGGCGCCACCACCTCATCCTCCTCTTCGCTGGCGAAGCGCGGCGTTGCGGGCCGGGCTTCAATGCGGGGCGCCTGGGCTTCACGCAGCGCGGCACTCAGCATCTGCTCGCGCCGCCCCCCCGCCGATCCCTGCCGGAACCCCGTTGCGATCACCGTGATCTTCACCTCGTCGCCCATGTTCTCGTCCAGCACGGCGCCAAAGATAATGTTGGCGTCTTCATGCGCCGCGTTCTGGATCAGGGTCGACGCCTCATTCACCTCGCTCAGCTTCAGCGACGCCGAACCGGTGATGTTGATCAGGATCCCGCGCGCTCCGTCGATCGCCCCATCCTCCAGCAGCGGCGAAGCCATCGCCGCCTGCGCCGCTTCCATCGCGCGCCGCGACCCGCTCCGCACCGCCGTACCCATCACCGCGTAGCCCATGCCCGCCATGGTGGTCTTTACGTCGGCGAAGTCGCGGTTGATGATCCCGGGAATGGTGATGATGTCCGAAATTCCCTGCACCCCCTGCCGCAGCACGTCGTCGGCGATGCGGAACGACTCGAAGAACCCCGTGTCTTTGGCGACGGCGAGCAGTTTCTCGTTGGGGATGACGATCATGGTGTCGACGCTTTCCAGCAGCTCCTGCATGCCGCGCTCGGCCTGCGCCATGCGCCGCTTGCCTTCGAAGGCGAAGGGCCGCGTTACCACGGCGACGGTAAGCGCGCCCATTTCGCTGGCCAGGGACGCAATGACCGGCGCCGCTCCGGTGCCCGTGCCGCCACCCAGTCCCGCGGTGACGAAGACCATGTCCGCCCCGTCGAGCGATTCGAGAATCTTCTCGGAATCTTCCAGCGCCGCCTTACGACCGACGTCCGGGTTCGCGCCCGCGCCGAGGCCGCTGGTCAACTTGGCGCCCAGTTGCAGCTTTACCGAGGCGTGCGAGAGCTGCAGCGCCTGGCGGTCGGTGTTGGCGGCGATGAACTCCACGCCCTCCATGCTGGCGGCGATCATGCGATTGACGGCGTTGCCGCCGCCCCCGCCCACGCCGATGACCTTGATCTTCGCGCCGCGCAGGTTCTCGTCGTGATACTGAATGCGAATTTCTTCAGGCTGGTTCATCGGTTTGCTCCTCATGGCGTTGACTCCTTCTGACTAAACACTTCCGGCTAGAATGGCGCGCAGCTTGGCGCGCAGACCCTGGTTTTCCGCCGCACGGTTGGCGCTGGTGCGGTGGGCGTACAGCATGGTTCCTGTCAGAACCGAAAACTCGGGAGCGGCCAGCTCCGCAGGCATGCGCGACAGCGGCACGGGAGAGGCCAAACGCGCCGGAACCCGCAGCAGGCTCTCCGCGGTTTCCAGCAGCCCCGGCAGACGCGCTCCGCCGCCGGTGAGCACGCAGCCTGCGCCCATTGCTTCCAGCACGCCGCCCTGGCGCAGATTGTCCCGCAGCAACTGAAACAGCTCGCGCGCGCGGGGCTCGAGAATCTCGGCGATGAACCTCTGCCGCACCAGGCGCGGCTCGTACCCCTGCAGGCCGGAAACCTCCACTTCGCTGAGCTCGGGCACGGCGGTCACGATGGAGTGCCCATAGTTGCACTTCAGCCACTCGGCTTCGGGCGCGGTTGCGTGCAATCCCACCGCCAGGTCGTTGGTGAAGTGATCGCCGCCGATGGGCACCACCGAGGTGTGCGCCACCGAGCCCTCGAAGTACACCACCAGCTCCGAGGTGGACGCGCCTATGTCGAGCAGGCAAACCCCCAGCTCGCGCTCGTCGGCGGAAAGCGTAGCTTCAGCAGCCGCCAGCGCCTCGAGAACCGCCTCCGTCACCTCCAGCCCGGCCTTGTTCACGCAGGTCACGATGCTCTGCTGCGCGCTCGCCGAACTGGTGGAGATATGCAGGTTCACCTCCAGCCGATTGCCGATCATCCCTACGGGATCGTGAATTCCCGGCTGCTCGTCGAGGATGAATTGCTGCGGCAGCAAATGCAGAACCTCGCGATCGGACGGCAGCGCAATGGAGCGCGCGCGATCCACCGCCGCCCGTACATCCTCTTTATTGATCTCGCGCAGCCGCGTGCCCAGGCTGATGCCGCCACGGCTGTTCACGCCGCGAATATGCGGTCCGCCCACGGCCACCACGCACCTCTCGATCACCGCCTGCGCTGAAGTCTCCGCGGCCACCGCCGCGCGATCGATCGCCGCCGCCGCGGGCGCCAGATCGGAGATGAGACCCTTGCGCATGCCCGCTGCATCGGCGAAGCCGTGCCCGCGATAGCGCAGCGCTCCTTCGACCACCTCGGCGATCAGCACGCGGATTTTCGAGCTGCCCGCATCCAGCACGGCGATGATATTTTCCTGCTGGCTCATGCGGGTCTCCGGCTCGCGTGCGGTTTCTCTGCGGCTCCGTGCGGCTTGCTCGGCGGACTGTGTTTTGCCGGCTGCGGCTTGTGCGTCGCGATTGCTGGAGTGCCGTGCGGAACCGGTGTGCTCCGACCGGCTGGAGCGCTGTGGGTGGGCTGGGCTGGCGTGCCCGCCGGCGCCTTCACCGGCTTCGACGCAGATGCCGGTTTCGGGTCGGCGTTCGGATGCGGGTTCGCTCCCGGATCGCCCGCCATCTTCAGAACCACCTCGCGCTCGTAACGCAAATCAATCGACGCCAGATGCGGATACTGCTGTTCCCACTGCGCGATGTGCGCCTGATAGTTGCGCCAGCGCGCCAGAAAATCATCATTGCCAAAATGCAGCAGCAGGTCCGATCCGTTGGCCGGAACCGTCGCCCGCACATCTTCGGGATCCGACAAGTCCACCTCGCTGAGCTGGGCGGAGATGTGCTCACCGGTCGCATCCAGCTCGCCGATGAACCGCTGATACAGGTGCATCCTCGCGCTCCGGACCGAAACCGGATCGGCAGGGTTAATTCCGCTGACAACAACAAAGGAGTAATGCCGGGCGGCCATCTGCTGCGGCGTCATGCTCAGGATCACCCCATCGATATCCGCCAGCTCTACGCGGCCTCGGACCTGGACAAACGCAATCGGCAAGCGCTCCGTGATGGCGACGCGCAGCTGATTCGGCAGCATCCGCATTACCGTCGCGCGCTGCACCCAGGGAATCTGCTCCAGCTCGGCGCGCCGTTTCGCGAGCGGCACGAAGAACAGATTGCGTCCGATGTCCGAGCCGAAGACCGACAGCAGCTCGGCGCGGCTCAGCTGGCTGTTGCCCAGGGTCTGGATCGACGCGGAGGACTCGATGCGGAAGCGCGGATCGCGATCGAGGAAGTCGCGCACGCCCAGAATCACGGCGGCAACCGCGCCCAGAGCGGTCAAAACCGCAACCGCGAGCGCCAGCTTGCCCCATCCGCTCCTGGCCCACCCGGGCAGCAAACCGCGCCGCACGGGAACACGCCGCCGAGCGCGCAGAAACGGCTCGTCTGCGTCGTCCTCCGGTTCGGCCTGGGCCCGAGCCGGTCGCGGCGCGCGCGTCTCGGTCTCCCGGTTGGTCGGCGGACGATAATAGTCCGCCGGTTCCTCCAGAAGCGTCGCGCCGCCGCTGTCTGCGTTGTTTTTAGCCACGCCTGAGCAAGGTCGTGAGAATCGCCGCTTTGACTATAGCGTGACGGGACCTGTGGATCGGTGGGGAAATGCTCCAGGAATCAAGTGAGGGAACAGTTAACACATCCCCGGCGGAGACTGAATTCAGCCCTGAGCAGGGAAAGTCGCCCGACGGAGCCAAAACTCCCGCGCCCGTCCTCCTGCGGTCTCCTCACGCAGGGACGATTCCGTAATTCCGCGGGCAATAGCCGCAGATGCAATTAACAAACGCGCAACAACGGCGTAACACGCCCTTCACGCGAACTTCATATCGTTGGGGCGAGTTTCCCCGGCACAAAAACACAGGGGCCCCCCTCCCCTTCTGTCTGTTCAAAACATTTCTGGAGGCATTGCTGTGACACAAAAATTCAGCTTGTGGCGACGTGTCTTTGTCGTTTGCATCCTGTTCCTGGCATTTGGATCGACCCGCATGCTGCTCGCGCAACAGACGCCGGCCGCTTCCATCGCGGGGACTGTGGTCGATGCCCGCGGAGCAGCCGTGTCGCGCGCCAGCGTCGAGGCGAAGAACCAGGCCGCCGGCGCAGTCGAACACGCCACCGCCGATGAGGCCGGTCATTTCGCGTTCAAGTCCATTCCCGCCGGCCGTTACACCCTGACCATTACTGCCGAAGGCTTCGCCACCACCACCGAGGATGCTGTTGCCTCCACCAATGCTCAGGAAGTCTCGGTCGCCCTCGGCATCGGCAGCGTCGAGCAAAATATTGAAGTCCGCGCCATTGCTGGGGACTCGATTGCCGGCCAGCACGCGCTCTCCCAGGAATCGCTCGATACCATCGCGCCCAAGTCGGAAGTCAGCAGCGAATTCATCCGCGAGTTCACCGCGCCGACAGCCGACTATTCCAACATTATTCAGATTGTTCCCGGCACCTTCAGCTATAACACCAACGGCGTCGGCCTCGGGCAGGGGGCTATTTACTTCCGCGGCTTCCCCGACGGCGATTACGACATTACCTGGGATGGAATTCCCTTCGAAGACACCAACACGCCCACCCATCACTCCTGGGTGTTCTTCCCGGGCCTCTGGATCGGCAGCGTGGACTTCGACCGCAGCCCCGGCACCGCCTCCACTATTGGCCCGAGCACCTTCGGCGGCTCCATCAACCTGCAGTCTCGTGACATACCGGCCGAACAGTCCATCCTGCCCAACGTCTCCTATGGGTCGTTCAACACCTTGCTGATCGACGGCCAGTACAACACCGGGATGCTGGGCGACAAAAAGAACATTGGTCTCAGTGTCGACGTCCACCGCATGACTTCGGATGGCTTCCAGACCCTCAACGATCAGAACCGCCACGGCGGCGATATCAAAGTGCTCTATAAGGAATCCGACAGCACGACGATCACCGGGTATAGCGGTGTCATCCGCTTCAACTCCAACACCCCCAACAATCCGCCGTACCGTGCTCAGGTCCAGAATTACGGCTGGAATTACCTGCTGCAGAACAACGATCCCACCAGCGCCTTCTACCAGGGCTACAACACTTACGTCATTCCCACCGACTTCGAGTACGTCGGTGTTCGCTCCACGCTCGACCATGGCTGGATTCTCGATTTCAAGCCATATACCTACAGCTACTACAACGCGCAGTACTACGCGAACGATAACCCCAAAAATACAACCGGTACCGCGACCGGCTCCACCGGCGGGATTACCCAGGCGAACTGCTCGACTCCTGTAACCAAGAAAGGAGTTACGGCGCTGCCTTGCGCGGTCGACAAGCTCAACAGCTATCGCAAGTACGGCGAGACCGCGACCATCAGCCAGACTTCGAAGTTTGGCATCTTCCGCGTCGGTGGATGGTATGAGTGGGCGACCACGAATCGGTACCAGATTCCGTCCAATCCGTTGACCCACACCGACCAGCTTCTTGGGAATTTCCACGAGCGCTACTTCACCAACTCCCTCAACCCGTTTGCCGAGTATGAATGGCATCCCACCGGACGGCTTACCCTCGTCGGCGGTTATAAATTTGCCTGGTACAACATGGCGCTGACGCAGTATGCCGATGACGGCAAGATCGTTGGCGGCCTCAATGGGCAGCCCAACGCTAAGTCATCGGGCAGCTTCCCCAGCAACCTGCCCTCGGCCGAAGCAAACTATCACGTGACAAACCGGTGGTCGGTCTACGGGCAGTTCAGCAAGGGAGACGTGATTCCGCCGAGCGGCACCTTCGATGTCAAAGGCGGTGGAAAGGAAGTAAATGTTCTTCCCAAGCCCACCCAAACCACCACGTACCAGGGCGGATCGGTGCTCAAATTGAACCGGCTCACCGTGGACGCCGATTACTACCACATCAAATATCAGGGTAGCTACGTTCCGTACGCGACGCAGGATCCGAACAATCCTCTTTACAACCTCGAAGCCTACTATCTCGGTCCCGATTCCGTCACACAGGGATTTGAAGGCGAGATCAACGCCGCCCTGGGTGCAGGCATCAACCTGTATGCGAACGGAACCGCGGGCAAGGCGACTTATACCGGGACGGGCATTCCTTCCGATCTCTATGTTGCCGATGCTCCCCTCTATACACAAGCGCTGGCGCTGACCTATCAGGCGCACGGCCTGGATCTTGGGGTTATCGAGAAGCGGGTCGGCGATCACTACAACGATGCCGGAGCTTACCACAATCAGGTATGGGATACGCCGACCAACAACGTGAACCTCTATCTGAATTACACGCTGCGCAAGACCAACTCGCTCTTCAACGAGTCCAAGATCGGCTTCAGCGTCAATAACCTCATGAACGACAGGAGTATTCTCGATGTAGGACCCGCGGGCACCACCACCCCTGTCAACGGCTCCGCATACTTAGCGACCACCTCTACCTCGCCTCTGGATACTCTGAGCCTTACCACAGACCGTAGCTTCACTGTCCAGTTCCGGATGGGTATCTTCCCGAAACGCGCGGAGTAACAGCGAGCTGAAAAGTGACTTAGGAAAAAGGCTGTGCAGGAACCAACGGCACAGCCTTCTATTTTCCCGTCGAACTGTGCCGCGCGCCATTCTGTCCGTTGTGTGCGTGCGTTGCGCCGGGCCTGTGATTCCGCTTCGAGCGCTTGCGCGGGCGCTTCGTCCACAGCGGCGCTCCCCACGCTCCCACAGCCAGCAGAGCTCCGAACAACACCACCACGTCAAGGCTCTCCCGCCCCTGAAACGTCCAGGTCGATTCCTTGATGTTCAACCACATCGTGAATTCATCCAGCGTCAGCGCCGCGCCCATCCCGTAGAGAATCGAGATCAGCCGTCCCAAAAACAGCGACCGCGGCGTCGAGTCGATGCCCACTTCCGCCACCAGCGCGTAGCCGGAAATCAGCAGCAGAAGGATTCCCCACACGAGATGGTGCACATGCATCCCGCCCAGCACAACCCACCCGAACGGCGCGATGTGAAACAGGATCAGCAGCACCAGCAGCCGCACGCCGAGAAAGGTGAAGACAAAGCCGACCGCAGCCAGAAACAACCGTCTTCGCGGCCGGTCCGGGATCCTCTCGTGCAGTACCCGCCCCGCCCGCGTCATATGCAGCAGCACCAGCACTACCGAGGTGCACGCCGCCATAAATGCCAGGAGAATCCACGCTGCTGTCCAGTGCATTACCACCATTCTGACAGCGCTGCGCACCAGCGGACTAGCCATCAATCGGACTGCGGGAGCCAAGCTTCACACTCCTGCCTGCCCCATCGGCTGTTTTGGAATGAAACAATACCTTGTCGCATACCACGACAGGGGTATGGAAGACCCCAACGCCGGGGCCCCGGCGCCCAGCCCCGCCCAGCGCCGAACTAGCCCTCAGTCCAGCTTCGTCCCCAGAGCCTTCTTCCGATTCGTCCACAACGGCGCGCCCCAGGCCCCGATCGCCAGCAGCGCCCCAAACAGCACCACCGCGTCGATGCTTTCCCGCCCTTCGCGCGTCCAGTACGCATCCGCGCTCAGATTCAGCCACAGCGCAAACTCATCCAGCGTCAGCGCCGCGCCCATGCCGAACAGAATAGAGATAAGCCGGCTCGCGAAAAGCGACGCCGGCGAAGAGCCGGTCCCAATCTCGGCCATATCGGCGTATCCCACCACCAGCAGCAGCAAAATGCCCCACACTAAATGGTGGATGTGCCGCCCGCCCATCGTTACCCACCCAAACGGCCCCGCGTGGTGCACGATGGCATAAACCAGCAGGCGCACGCCCACAAACGTGATGAAGAAGCTGACCGCCGCCAGAAACAGCCGCCGCCGCGGCCGATCCGGAATGCGCTCGTGCAGAATCCGTCCGGCGCGCGTCAGGTGCAGCAAAAGCAGCATGACGGCGGCGGACAACGCCATAAACAGCAGCAGAGTCAGGGCTCCGGTTAGGTGCATAGGCCTCCATTCTCACCCCGGCGCGGCGGATGCGCCGCCCCTATAATCAGACTGGGACTCTTTTCCCTGGACCTCCGGAACCACTCCATTGAGCGACGAGATCATCATCCGCGGCGCGCGGACCCACAACCTGAAAAACATCGACTGCGCCATTCCCCACGGCAAGCTCACCGTCGTCTCGGGCGTTTCCGGCTCCGGCAAGTCGTCCCTCGCCTTCGACACGATCTATGCGGAGGGCCAGCGCCGCTACGTCGAGTCGCTCTCCGCCTATGCGCGACAATTTCTCGAGCGCATCGAGAAGCCCGACGTCGACCTGATCGACGGCCTCGCCCCGGCCATCGCCATCCGGCAGAAAAACTCGACGCGGAATCCGCGCTCCACCGTGGCTACAGCCACGGAAATTTACGACTACATGCGCCTGCTGTGGGCGCGCTGCGGCGTGGTCCACTGCACGGTCTGCGGCGGCATTGTCCGACGCGACACCGTGGACGAAATTGCCTCGGTCGTTTTGGCTTTGGGGGAGGGAACTCGCCTGCACGCGCTCTTCCCCGTCCAGCCGCAGGCGACGACTCCCGAGCAGCCCGCGTCCGACGCGCCGAAACCCCCGCGTCAGACACGCAAGCCCGTCACAAAATCCTCCGAGAAACCCTCCGCCGGTTTGTCTGACGCGCTGCGCGAACGCCTCGCCGACCTGCGCAAACGCGGCTTCAACCGCCTCTACCAGAACGGCAATATTTACGAGTTCTCGACCCCAGAGTCGCTCCTCGAGATCGACTTCGCCCGGCCCGTCTACGTTCTCGTCGACCGCATCGCTGTCGCGTCCGACAATCGCGCACGGATCGTCGACGCCGCCGAAATCGGCTACCGCGAATCCGGCGAGATCCTTTTCGAAATTGTCCCGCGCGACCTCGAGTTGGAGACCGGCCGTCGGCGCCTCCGTTTTTCCGCCGCCTTCGAGTGCAAGAAGTGCCATCGCGTCTACCGCGAGCCCGAGCCCAGCCTCTTCTCCTTCAACAACCCCTACGGCGCCTGCCCGCGTTGCCAGGGATTCGGCAACACCATCGACTTCGACCTCGACCTCATCATCCCCGACAAATCGAAGACCCTCGACGAGGGCGCCATCGACCCCTGGAACCGCCCGAAATATCGCTCGTACCTCACCGACCTTCGCCGCGCCGCGAAGCAGAACAGCATCCCCCTCGACGTCCCCTGGTGGGACCTGACCCCCGCGCAGCAAGCCTTCGTCCTCGACGGTCGCGGGGGATTCCCCGGCGTCCACGGCTTCTTCAATCTGCTCGAGCGCAAGAAGTACAAGCTGCACGTCCGGGTCATGCTCAGCAAATATCGCGGCTACGCGCTCTGCCCGGAATGCAAAGGCCAGCGCCTGCGCGCCGAAGCCCGCGCGGTCTCTGTCGGAGAGAAAAACATCTGCGAAGCCGCCGCGCTCACCATCGGCGCAGCGTTCCGCTTCTTCTCCAAACTCACCCTGACCCCCATGCAGGAGGAGATCGCCGGCAGCATCCTCGAAGAAATTCGCCAGCGTCTGACATTCCTCGACGCCGTCGGACTCGACTACCTCACCCTCGATCGCCTTGCGTCCACCCTCTCCGGCGGTGAGTCGCAGCGCATCCAGTTGGCGACGTCACTGGGCTCGCGCCTGGTCGGCGCGCTCTATGTCCTCGACGAGCCCTCTATCGGCCTGCACCCACGCGACACCGCGCGGCTCATCCGCATCCTCAACGACCTGCGCGACCTCGGCAACACCATCCTGGTCGTCGAGCACGACCCCGACGTCCTGCGCTCCGCCGACTACCTCCTCGACCTCGGCCCCGGCGCCGGTGAGTTCGGAGGCAAAGTCCTGGCCGCCGGCACCGTCGATGAAGTCGCCGCCAACCCTGCCTCCATCACCGGCCGCTATCTCAGCGGCCATCTCACCATCCCCATTCCCGCGCGCCGCCACACGCCCGGCTCGTCCAAAGAATGGCTGCGCATCAAAGGTGCGCGCGCCAACAACCTCAAAGGCATCGACGTCGACATCCCGCTCAACCTGCTCGTCGCCATCACCGGGGTCTCCGGATCGGGCAAGTCGACCCTGGTCCACGAAGTCCTCTACAAGGCCATCGCGCATCGCCTCGGCCGGATCGAGGGAGGCGACCCCACGGGCGTCTACAGGGACATCAAAGGCGTCGAGCGCCTCAACGACATCGTCCTCGTGGACCAAACGCCCATCGGCCGCACCCCGCGCTCGAACCCCGTCACCTATATCAAGGCCTTCGACGCTATCCGTGAGCTGTTCGCCTCGCAGCCGGAGGCGAAGCGCCGCGGCTATGCCCCAGGCCACTTCTCCTTCAACGTCCCCGGCGGACGCTGCGACGTCTGCGAGGGCGATGGCACCGTCACGGTCGAGATGCAGTTCCTTGCCGACGTCGAACTTCCCTGTGAAGAGTGTGGCGGCGCGCGCTTCAAGCCCAGCACCCTGGAGATCCACTACAAGAGCCGCAGCATCCACGATGTTCTGCAGATGACCGTCCGCGAAGCCCTGCGTTTCTTCGCCGGTCACCCGAAGATCGTCGACAAGCTCGCGGTGCTTGAAGAGATCGGCCTCGGGTACGTGCGGCTCGGCCAGTCCGCCACCACGCTCTCGGGCGGGGAAGCGCAGCGGGTTAAGCTGGCGGCGCATCTGGCCTCAACCCGCTCCGAAGGGCGTGGGGGCGACGGCAAGAAAGGCGGCAGCCGCGTCCTCTATATTCTCGACGAGCCCACCACCGGCCTTCACTTCGACGACGTGGGCAAGCTGCTGATGTCCTTCCGCAAGCTCATCGACAGCGGCGGCTCTCTGGTGGTCATCGAGCACAACCTCGACGTCGTTAAATCCGCCGACTGGGTCATCGACCTCGGCCCGGAGGGCGGCGCGGCGGGCGGCCAGGTCGTCGCCACCGGAACCCCGGAAACCATCGCGAATAACGAGCTGTCGTACACCGGCCAGTGGCTGGCCCGCGTCCTTGTCGGACACGCGTCTGCCGCGCCGGTCCATGCGCCAGAAAGCGAAGTCTACCAGTGATGCAGCTCCCGAGGACCGAACCCGCCCGTCGCGCCACCCGGTGCCAAATGTCTGACGCGCCCCGTCGCTATGTCCGACACGCCTGCTGGCTAGTCCTGCTGCTCGGCCTCGCCGGCGCCGCTTTGGCACAGCCCGTGCCCCCGCCTCCCGGCACCACCATCGACGAGCCCCAGGAACAAACCAGGTCGGCCCAGACAAAACCGGGCCAAATCTCCGACGCCCTCGAAGTCGTCGAGTCTGCCATCGAAGCCAAAAACTACACCCTCGCCACTGGCAGTCTCGACATCTTCCTCTCCGCGCATCCCGGCGACGCGCGAGCCCTCTTCGACCGGGGCTACGTCGAGGACGCGCAGGGCCACACCGACGCTGCCGAAGGCTGGTACCGCAAGGCCGTTGCCGCGGACCCGAAGCAGTTTGAGGGGCGGCTGGCGCTGGGCCTCCTGCTGACCGCTAAAGGCCCCAGCTTCGATCAGGCCGCGCGCGACCAGCTCCAGGTCGCCGTGACCCTCGAGCCGAATCCCCCCAGCCCTGCTGCCAAGGCTCAGGCCGACCGCGCCCTCGCCCGCCTGCTGCGTTCGTCCGATCCCAGTAGCGCGCGCGACGCCCTCGTCGACGCCCTGAAGCTCACCCCGGAAACCCCGTCCGACACGCTGCTCGCCGCCGAAATTGCCGAGTCCGCCGGCGACCTCGACATCGCGGAACAGGAATACCGCCAGGCGCTCCGCAGCAATTCCGAAATGTCCGACGCCAGCGCCGGTTTGGCACACCTGCTGATTGCCGAGAAGCGCTACGCGGACGCCCAGCCGCTGGTCGAAGCCGCCCTCCGTCGCGATCCCGCCGACCCAGCGCTCAACGCCCAGCTGGCCACCCTCCTCAACGCCCAGGGCAAGCAGACGGACGCCCTCGCCGTGCTCGAAAAACTCCACAGCGCCCAGCCGGACAGCCACACCGTCACCAGGCTCCTGGCAGACGCCGACTTCCAGGCCGGCAAGCTGGACGACGCTGACACGCTCTACCAGCAGCTCCTCGCCCAGTCGCCCAGCGATCCCGATCTGCTGGATGCCCACGCTCAGGTTCTGATCCGCCAGCAACGCTATCCCGACGCCATCGCCGCTTTCCGCAGAGCCGTCGCCGCCCGCCCTGACGACGTCGACGCATGGTCCGGCATCGCCTTCGCTGCCTCGGAGGCGCACCAGTACCAGGACGAGCTCGCGGCACTTTCCATGCGATCAAAGTACGCCGCAGAAAATCCAGCTAGTTTATTTCTCTGGGCAACGGCGTACGATAATCTCCATCAAAGCAAGGCAGCGGCGGATTACTACCATCGCTTCCTCGCCGCCGCCGAGGGAAAATTCCCCGACCAGGAGTGGCAGGCAAAGCACCGGCTGGCCGCTCTTGGCAAATAGCCGGTGCTCACAGCTTGGGTTTGCACAGTTCCGCAGCTGCTGGTAATCGAACCACCATCCGCCTCGTTACTTCGGAATATCGGTGTCCGCAGATAACACAGAGGTGGCTGGCGCAAAATACCCAAACTGCGCTATTGTTTTCGGAACGCACTTACCTCGGAGGTTCGCGATGAGGTTGGTTGCAGTCCTTGCCGCCGTTGTTCTCCCCGCTTCCCTCGCCTGGGGGCATGGCATGGATGATCGCGTGCCCGACGCGCGCGAACTGGCCGACCTTCAGGCGAAAGCTGCCGCCGCTTCCCCAAACGAACAGCCGTACATCTACGCGGAACTCGTGCACTCGATGACCGAGATCGCCACGGCGCAGTTCCAGGCCGGCGATCAGGAGCACGGCTCCGCTTCCCTCAAAGCCGCACAGAACTACGCCCAGAAAATCCAGATGAGCCTGCTGCGCGACGCCAAGAAGCTCAAGAGCGCGGAAATCCTCATCCGCCACACGGCTTTCCGGCTGAAGGAACTGATGACCGGCGCCTCGCTCGACGATCGGCCCACCCTGGAAGCCACTATTTCGCAGTTGAATCAGGTGCAGTCGGACATGATCACGCAGATCTTCCGGCACTAGGAAAGCGCCCCGAAAAATCGCCCTCGTCCCAATTGGGCGAAACCGCCCAAAACACCCGCACCGCAATCGCTGCAAAAGTCCCGATTTTCCCTGCGCGATCCACACTCTTTCAACAATCCACGATGCGTTGCAGCCAATATTCATCGGCCCCTAACAGAAGCGGTGCAAAGCCGCCGCGAATCCCGCCCTCGTCTTCGCCTTTTGTACCCTATTGCACTCCTCGACCGCGGTTCGTACTCTGGGGTGCGTTTCGAAAGGAACGTCTTTATTGTCCTTGCTGAGAACTGAATTGGAACGGTAACGCAGCCGCCAGGGCGCCCCGCCCCGCTCGCCATTATTCCGGGAACAGAACGGAACCAGCGCGAGCAGCGAATCAGACGCCACAACCGGTCGTTCTGTTCCCCCGCATCCTGCCGCGTGGCGGGTAGGCGTCGTCGCGCGCTTTTTGAGCAAGCCGAGCGCGGGCGCACCCACCCCCGGCGGCGGGATGCGGACCACGCAAACCGCTGGCGAGCGCACTCTTTCTTTCCACGCTCCGCGCCCGCCACCGTCATCCCCGCCCCTCGGGCGGGCAGAGCCAGGAAAGAAACATGAGACCGAAAAAGACAATCCTCTGCGTCGACGACAACGATCAGGCTCTTGCCGTGCGCAAATTCCTTCTCGAAACCCGTGGCGGGTACCGCGTTGTCTCCGCCTGCAATGGAAAAGATGCCATGGAGCGATTCCGGGCCGGCGGCATCGACCTGGTCCTGAGCGACCTGGTCATGCCCCACATGGACGGCAACGAGATGGTGCGCCGCATGAAGGAGATTGCGCCGGAAGTGCCCATGATCCTCATCAGCGGCAGCGTGAAAGCCTTCGACCATGGCAACCGCGCCGACGCCTTCCTCCCCAAGGGAACCTCCACTCCCAGCGAAATGCTGGAGCGCATCCGCATCATGATCGCCCGCAAGCGCGGACCCAAAAAGCATCTGCGCCCCTTATTTGAATCCACCGCTGCCCCGGCCTTTAATCCCCTCGAGCATGCCGTGGCCTCCTGACGCATTATGACGCTGTTGGTTTGATTCCACGCGGCCCAGGGGGCGCACCAGACTCTGCAGCTCTCTCTCCAGGGAGCGGCGCGTCAACCCGGTCCATTTACAATCGCTCACGTGGATGCGATGATTCGCGCCGAGCACCTCGGCAAAGTCTACCGATCAGGCAGGCTTGAAGTTCCGGCGCTGCGAGACGCGACCTTCTCCGTCGAGGCGGGCGAGTTCGTCTCCATCGTCGGACCCTCGGGCAGCGGCAAGTCGACCCTCTTCTACCTTCTTGGCGGTCTCACCCGCGCCACCTCGGGCAAGGTCTTCATCGGCGGCGTCGACTTCTCGACCCTCGGCGACTCCGAGCGCACGCGCATGCGCCGCGCCCGCATCGGTTTCATCTTTCAGAAATTCAATCTGCTCCCCACCCTCACCGCGCGCGGCAATATCGAAATCGCTTACGAGATCGCCGCCCGCTCCGAGCCGCTCGACGAGCAGTTCCTCTCCCACCTCACCGGCCTGCTGAACATCGGCGGCCGTCTTCATCACCGTCCATCGGAGCTATCCGGCGGAGAACAGCAGCGCGTCGCCATCGCCCGCGCGCTCATCACTCGTCCCGCCATCGTGCTCGCCGACGAACCCACCGGCAATCTCGATACGGAAAATTCCGACGCCGTGCTCGAAATGCTGCGGCGCTCCAACCGGGAATTCAAGCAGACCGTTCTCATGATCACGCATAACCCCGAGGCAGCCAACATCGCCGATCGCATCGTTCATATGCGCGATGGAAAAATTCGCGGCATCGAAGCAGGGCGGGGATCGATCGGCCAGCACAACTGGTAGGACCACTGTGTTAAAGCGGTCCCATCGCCCTGCCATCGCCTCTCGGTGACAATTGGCTACAACGTTTGTCGGATAATTATTGACGGGACGTGCACGGCATAACGAGTTAGACTTATTAAGGGCTCGTACGGTCAAAACCCAGGGAAAATGGGAACTACACTCAATCCACACGCCGAGGCCGGCGAAGGCGCAAAGAACGGGTCCAGTGGTTCCAACGGTTCCAATGGATCGAATGGTTCGCCGGCCAACATTCAGGACCTCCTGACGGAGAAGGCCAACGAGGGCACGCGCGGCCTCGACACGCGCTCAGCCGTTGAGATCGCCCGCATCATTAATCAGGAAGATCAGAAAGTCGCGGCGGCGGTCAGGAAAGCCATCCCCGAAATCGCGCAGGTCATCGACCTCGTCGCCCACAGCCTCCGCCAGGGCGGGCGCCTCATCTATATCGGCGCCGGTTCCAGCGGCCGCCTCGCCGCTCTGGATGCCTGCGAGATTCCCGCCTACTTCTCCACCAGCCCGCAGACCGTGCAGTACATCATGGCGGGCGGACCCAAGGCCCTCGCCTCGCCCGTCGAAGTCAACGAAGATTCCGAAGAACTCGGCAAGCGCGACATCGCGCGCCGCCGCCCCAGCCGCAAAGATGTCGTTATCGGCCTCTCCGCCAGCGGGCGCACGCCCTATGTCGTCTCCGCCGTCGCCTATGCGCGCACTCTAGGCGCAAAGACCGCCTGCATCACCTGCAACCCCAACACACCGCTCGCGCACGCTGCGGAAATCTGCATCGTCGCTGAAGTCGGCCCCGAAGTCATCTCCGGCTCTACCCGCCTCAAAGCCGCTACCGCCCAGAAGATGATCACCAACATGATCACCACCGGCGCCATGACGCGGCTCGGCTATGTGTACGAAAACCTCATGGTCAACGTGCACATGCACAACTCCAAGCTCATCGAGCGGGGCATCGGCATCCTCATGCACGCCTGCGCTGTCAGCCGCGAGAAGGCCGTCGAGGTCATCAAGTCCGCCGGCCGCAGCGTCCCCGTCGCTCTCGTCATGCTCAAAGCCGGCGTCGACAAGCCGGAAGCCGTCCGCCGCCTCGCCCGCGCCGAAGGCAATGTCCGCCGCGCCATCGAAGACTCCACCATGGACATCTGAAGTACCACAAACCCTCCCTCAAATCCCCCGGTCAACCGTAACAGATAGGCCATTCCCGTCTCCCGGCTTCCGTGATACTTTGCTGTCGCGAGGGGAATCGACCATGCGCCGCGCCATTGTTTTCTTGTCTGTCTTTCTGCTGGGAATCACCACCATCAAGGCGCAGGACTCCAAAGGGCCTACCGACCCCAAAGCACAAAAAACATATCAGGAAGGCCTCGACTGGCTGCACAAAGGCATGCCTGCCGCCGCCATCGACTCCTTCAGGAAAGCCGACAAGCAGGACGGTGGTCACTGCGAGGAGTGCGCGAAGAAGATCATCGAATACGGCCTCAAAACCGGTGACTTCAAAGCCGCCGATGCCGCAGCCCAACAATTGATTGCGGACGCCAAAACCCCGCAGCAGAGAGCCGTCGCGCATCTCAACCGCGGCAGCGTCCAGTACCGTGAGGCCGTCCAAAAAAACAAGGCCGACTGCTTCGCCGAAGCCGACCGCGAATTCCAGGCCACGCTCGCCGCGTATTCCAATGTGCCCGATGCCTGCTATTACGACGGGATTTGCCTCGCGCACCTGAACCGCGATGACGCGGCCAAAGCGCAGTTTTCAAAATTCCTCGAGATGGCGCCCAAAGACAACGAAGATCGCGAGCGCGCCCGCCGCTTCCTCGACAACCCCGATCTCGCGCGCGCCCGCATGGCCCCGGCGTTTTCCATCACCACCCTCGACGGCCGCCAGGTCTCCCTCGACTCCCTCGCCGGCAAAGTCGTCCTCATCGATTTCTGGGCCACCTGGTGCGGTCCCTGCCGCGAGTCCCTCCCGCGCATCCGCGAGATTGCGCAGAAATTCTCAGGCGAACCCCTCGTCGTCATGAGCATCAGCCTCGACAAGGACGAGGCCAAGTGGAAGGACTTCGTGGCGAAGAACAACATGACGTGGATGCAATATCGCGACGGCGGCTTCGACGGTCAAATCTCGAAGCTGTTCGGCGTCGAGGCCATTCCGCATACCTTCACCATCGACGCCGACGGTGTTCTCCAGGAAGAGCACGTCGGCACCGGCTCCGACTTCCAGGGCAAAATCAAAAAACTCCTCGCCCGAGCCCGCCAGCTCCAGGAAGCCCCACAGACCGCGCTGAAATCCGGCCAATAGCGCCGGGCTCCTTGCTCCCGGCTCCTGCCTTCGAGTTCCTGGCTCCCAGCTCCAGGCTCGCACTGACTATACTCAAGACCAAAGGACCCGCCGCATTGTTCGCCTCTCTGCGATTCATCTGGAACGCCACCAGCGGCCATCGCTTCCGCCCCTGGCGCAGCGAATATCTCAAATGGCGGATCGAAACCTATTCCGGACTGAAGGCCGAAGAACTCACCGCGCGCCAAATCTTCGCCTTCGTCTGGCGCGAGAGGGGCAACCTCCTCCGCTTTCTCCGCTGGACCGATCGCATGGAGTCCTGGAAAAAATCCGGCGCCAGCCGAGGGCAGGGAACGGGAGACTAATGTCAGAAAGGGATCCGAACCAGCCCAACCAAAAAACCAGACGCGAGTTCCTCACCAGCGCCGCCGCAGCGGCCACCGCCACCGGCCTCTCCTCCCTCCTGCCTCTCGGGTGCGGCCAGCCCAAAGCCGGCCCCAAAGGCGGTCCAGGCGCCCGCGCAACCGCTCCCACTCTCAACGATGTCGCCGGCCCGCGTTCTCTCCGCGCCCACGCCGCCGCGCGCGGTCTGCTGGTCGGCTGCGCCGTCAATCCCGACAAGCTCGACGCCGAGCCCGACTACGCCCGCACCGTCGCCGATCAGGCCAACATCCTGGTCCCGGAAAACGCGATGAAGTGGGCCGCTCTCCGCCCAACTCCCGATCAGTTCGACTTCCGCAAAGCCGACGACATCGTCGTCTTCGCGCTTTCCCACGAGCAGAGAGTTCGCGGCCACAACCTCTGCTGGCATGAGTCCATTCCAGCCTGGTTCGCCTCGACCGTCACCAAAGACAACGCCGCGCAAATCCTCACCCAGCACATCCAGACCGTCGCCGGCCGCTACGCCGGCAAGCTCCACTCCTGGGACGTCGTCAACGAAGCCATCGACCTCAAGAGCGGCCGCCCCGACGGTCTCCGCGACTCTCCGTGGCTCGAGCTCCTCGGCCCCTCCTACCTTGAGATCGCCTTCCGCACTGCGCGCCAGGCCGACCGCACCGCCCTGCTCACCTACAACGACTACGGCATCGAGCTCGACACGACGGAACAAATCGATAAGCGCGGCCAGGTCATGATGCTCGTCCGCCGCCTCCTCGCGCGCGGCGTCCCCATCGACGCGGTCGGCGTCCAGAGCCATCTCGCCGCCGGCGACACGCCCGGCCCCGGCCTCATCCATTTCGTCCGCGAGCTCGCCGCCATGCGTCTCCAGGTCTTCATCACCGAGATGGACGTCAACGACCGCAAGCTCCCCGACTCCGTCCCCGAACGCGACACCGGCGTAGCCAGCACCTACCGCGACTACCTCACCCCGCTCCTCGCCGAGCCCAACGTCAACGTCGCGCTCACCTGGGGCATTACCGACCGCTACACCTGGCTCAACGGCCTGCCCCACGCCTCGCGCGCCGACGGCAAACCCGAGCGCCCCCTCCCCTTCGACTACGACTACGCCCCCAAGCCCGCCTTCTTCGCCGAACGCGACGCCATCGACACCCGCCGCACTCACCCCCGCTCCGGCGGCGACCCCTACGCCCCCTTCAGCCCCACCGCGCCTCCACGACAGTAATAAGAGTCAGGCTTAGTCAGCCGTATTTCCGTTGAATGCTGGCAGTCGGCGGCGATCGATTTCCGGATCGCCCGTAATCCGTCCCCCTTGACATAACCATAACCGAATGGTTATGGTTATGTCTGTGAAGTCAGCCAATGCCAATCACGTCTTCCGCGCCCTCGCCGACCCGACCCGCAGAGCCATTTTCGAGGAGCTGACCCGGCAGGGCGAACAGACCGTCCACGCATTGACTCGCTACGCGCGCGTGTCGCAGCCCGCCGTCTCGAAGCACCTGACCGTGCTCAAGCGGGCAAAGCTGGTTCGGCATCGCCGCGAAGGGCGCGAAACCCACTATCGCGCACAGCCCGACGCGCTCACACCCATGGTGGACTGGCTCGATCGCTACGGCGCATTCTGGCGCGACCGATTTGACCGCCTAGAAGACCTTTTGGAGAGGATGGATTGATGAGCAATCCAGCAGAGAGTCCCCGTACCCTGGTGGTCGAGAGGGTCTTCCCGCACCCGCCGGAAAAGCTGTGGCGAGCGCTCACCGAGAGCCCGCTCCTCGCGCAGTGGATGATGAACAACGACTTCGAGCCGGTGGTTGGGCGGAAGTTCCAGTTCCGCGCCGATCCCATGCCCAACTGGAACGGTATCGTCGACTGCGAGGTCCTCGTCGTCGATCCCCTGAAGCGCCTCTCCTATAACTGGGGTGTTGGCGGCAACGAGTCCGGCCTTCAGTGGGTGGTGCTCTTAACCCTGACTCCAGTCGAGGGGGGCACCCACCTTCGCATGGAGCAGTCCGGCTTTCGTCCCGATCAGCAGGCAGCTTATCAGGGTGCAAAGTACGGCTGGCAGAAGTTCATCGGCGGCCTGGAGCGCGTCCTTGGAGGAATGGACTGACCATGAAAACAAAAATCATTGCCTATTGGATTACGACCATACTCGTAGCGTTCCCCATCGGGAGCGGTGGCGTCTTTCAGCTGGCGCATGCGCAGGCCTCGGTCGATGGCTTTGTGCGCATCCTCCACTACCCGGCATACTTTGTCACCATCCTGGGGTTTTGGAAGGTGGCCGGAGCCATTGCCATCCTCGTGCCGCGTTTTCCGCGGCTCAAGGAATGGGCGTACGCCGGCATCTTCTTCGACTTGACCGGCGCGGCCGCGTCCTGCGCTGCGGTCGGCGGTTACGGCGCCTACGCCTTTCACATCCTCGCCCCTCTCCTCATTTGTGTTCTTGCTGTGGCATCGTGGGCCCTTCGGCCGGACAGCCGCAAAATCGGCATCCTCTTTCCTGCGAACGAATCCGCAAACAAGGGAGAAGCGAAATGAAAATCAAACGGACCAGCGTGTACGTCGGCGATCAGGACAGGGCCAGGGACGTGTTCAGGGCGACGGCGGCGCGAATCAGAGTTTTGAGAGCCTCCTCATTCACCTTGGCGCCTTCGCGGAAGTCGATGGCACGCCTCACTCTGCCCTCGAGGCTGGAATTGAAGAGACATGAGGGATCATCCAGCGAGGCGCCTTTGGCGAATGTCAACTTGACGACATTCTTATAGGTTTCGCCGGTGCAGATCAACCCGTCGTGGGACCACACAGGTATCTCCCACTTCCACTCCTCGACGACTGCAGGGTCGGCTTGCTTGATTAAACCGCGAAGGCGGGAAAGCATCTCTCCGCGCCAGTCGCCAAGGTCCTGGATTCGCTCGTCGATCAGTCGAGAGGCAGATTCGACACTCGGAGAACCACTCTTTTTCATGATGAGTGCTTCCTTTCCTCCTGAGCCTCTCTGCCCGGCGTTCCTGGCTGCTTTCTCTGCCATATTTTTATATATCAACATGAGAGAAGCGAGCACGGACGAAAGCGGAGACAGAGGAATGCTCGGAAGAAAAAACTATACGCAGGAAGAAATCGACAAGGGACGTGCCTCGCCGCTCCTGCCCCCGGTGAAATCAGAAGCCCACGCCGTCGTCCGTAACCTCCCCTCGTCCGTCTCTGTCTGATGTAATGAAAAGAATGCCCCCCCGCCGGATCGCCGCGCTGCGCCCGCTGCTGCTCCTCTCGATCGCCGCGCCCCTCTGCGCTGCGCAGCAGCCTTTTCCCGGCGAGCCCGCAACCCAGCCGCCACAAAACCAGCAGCCCCAGCAACAAGCCGAACCCTTCCCCGGCGAGCCCACCACCCAACCCAAAAATCAGCCCGCGCCAACCACGCCGCAGTCCCGACCCTTCCAGCCGAAGGATTTTCCTCCCGACCCCAACGCCAACATGCCGACCTTCCGCGTCAGCACCAGCGTCGTCATCGTTCCCACGCTCGTCGAAAAATCCAATGGCGAAGTCCTCTACGGCCTCAAGCCCCAGGACTTCTCCATCTTTGACAACGGCGTCGAACAAAAAGTCCATGTCGACGACGACCTCGACACCCAGCCCGTCTCACTCGTCGTCTGCATCGAGCGCGGTCGCGACGCGCCGCTCGAGTTCGACAAAATCGGAAAGCTCGGCCCGCTCCTCGAACTCTTCACCCGCAACGGCCGCGGCGACATCGCGCTCGTTGCCTTCGATTCCCGCGCCACCTGGGTCGAGCCCTTCAGCCAGGACACCGACAACATCAACCGCGACCTGAAACAAATGCCCGCGGGCGACGGCGGCGCCGCCATCCTCGACGCCGTCGGCTACTCCGTCAATCTCCTCGAGCAGCAGTCCCCCGACCATCGCCGCGTCCTGCTCCTCATCAGCGAATCGCGCGACCACGGCAGCCGCCACTTCAACATCCCGCAGCTTGTCGAGCGCATTGGCACCAGTAATACGCTGGTGCTGAGCCTCGTCTTCTCACCGGGCAAAGCGGAAATCATCGACTGGGGCAAGGGCAACACCGACGGCGGCGGCACCGAGCTCAACGTCCTCGCGCCGCTCGTCATGACCGTGAACGCGATGCGCCGCAACACGCCCAAGACCCTGGCCGCGCTCAGCGGTGGCGAGTACGACGCCTTCACCCGCGAGAAGGGCTTCGAGACCCGCGTCGTCGAAGTCGCCAGCCACGCGCGCAATCGCTACATCCTCAGCTTTCATCCCTCCGACCTCACCCCTGGCCTCCACACCATCCAGGTCAAGCTCACCCAGGATTACGGCGCGCACGTCGTCGCGCGCAACAGCTACTGGGCTATCCTCCGCGATGACGCACACCCCGGCCCCGAATCTCTCCCGTCCTCCGCGCATCCCAATCAATAGCCGCAACCGCACCAGCATCTGAACAGGAGAACCCCATGGGCGAACACGTAAACCTCCGCGCCTCCGATGGCCACGAACTGGACGCGTACGTCGCACGTCCCGCAGGCGAACCCATCGCCGGACTCGTCGTCCTCCAGGAAGCCTTCGGCGTCAATAGTCACATCCGCTCCGTCGCCGACGACTTCGCGAAAGACGGCTTCCTCGCCGTCGCTCCCGCGCTCTTTGACCGCGTCGAGCGCAGCGTCGAACTCGCCTACACCCCCGAAGGCATGCAGAAGGGAATGGCGCTCATCCGCCAGGGCGATACCGCGGACCGCCTCAAAGACACCGCCGCCGCCCTCGACTACGCCCGCCACGAAACCGGCAAGAAAGTCGGCATCATCGGCTACTGCCTCGGCGGCTCCATGGCCTGGCTCGCCGCCACCCGCCTCAACCCCGACGTCGCCGTCGGCTACTACGGCTCGCAAATCCCCACCTTCGCGGCCGAAAAACCGAAGGCCCCCGTCATGCTCCACTTCGGCCTCGACGATCATCACATCCCCAAAGATCAAATCGACGCCAAAGTCGCTGCCACTCATCCCGACGTTCCCATCTTCTGGTACGAAGGCGCAGGCCACGGCTTCAACACCAGCGACCGCGCCAGCTACAACCCTGCAGCCGCGAAGCTCGCCCGCGAGCGCTCCCTCGAATTCCTGAAGCAGCACCTCGCCGCATGATGATCCTTGTCATCCGTACCGGAGCGGGCTCGCCAAGGCGAGCCTGCGCAGCGGAGGGACCTGCTCTTCGTTCCGTCGTACTCAAACCAGAAAAGCATGGCTGATCCAAACCCGCATCCCGCCGATGACTCCCGAGCCGCCGCGCGCGACTTCTCCCACGCCTGGCGCGCACTGCGTCATCGCAATTTCCGCCTCTTCTTCGGCGGCCAGACCATCTCGCTGGTCGGCACCTGGATGACGCGCATCGCCACGGCCTGGCTCGTCTACCGCCTCACCGGTTCCTCGCTGCTCCTCGGCACCGTCAGCTTCGCCGGACAGATCCCCACCTTCCTTCTCGCCCCGCTCGCCGGCGTCATCGTCGACCGTTCCGACCGCCGCCGCGTCCTCATCTGGACGCAAACCCTGGCCATGATCCAGTCTTTGCTCCTCGCCGTCCTCACCCTCACGCATCGCATCAACATCGCCGAAATCCTCATCCTCAGCTCGTTCCAGGGCCTCATTAACGCCTTCGACATGCCCGGTCGCCAGGCCTTCATGATGGAGATGGTGGAGGACCGCGCCGACCTCTCCAACGCCATCGCGATCAATTCCTCGATGGTCAACGTCGCTCGCCTGGTCGGCCCTTCGCTCGCCGGCATGGTCATCGCCGTCTCGAGCGAAGGCTGGTGCTTCCTCATCGATGGCATCAGCTACATCGCCGTCATCGCGTCGCTGTTCATGATGCGCGTGCCCGCCACCGTCCTGCGCCGCGCCACGACCTCCATGTTCCAGCAGATGCGCGAAGGCTGGGACTATGTCGCGAGCTTCACCCCCATCCGCGACATCCTCATCCTCTTCGCGCTTATCAGCCTCATGGGCATGCCCTACATGGTGCTCATGCCGGTCTTCGCCGCGCGCGTCCTCCACGGCGGCCCGCACACCCTCGGCTTCCTCATGGGCGCGGCAGGCGCGGGCGCGCTCGTCTCCGCCTTCTCCCTCGTGATGCGCCGCTCCGTCCGCGGCCTCACCAAAATGATCCCCATCGCCGCGGTCGCCTTCGGTATCGGCCTTTTCCTCTTCGGCCTCTCGCACTGGGTCTGGCTCTCGCTCATCCTCATGCTGCTGGTCGGATTCGGCATGCTCCAGGGCATGACCGCCAGCAACACCATCATCCAAACCCTCTCCCCCGAAGACAAACGCGGGCGCGTCATGAGCTACTACACCGCCGCTTTCATGGGCATGGCGCCGTTCGGCAGCCTTCTCGCCGGATCGCTTGCGCACTGGATCGGCGCGCCCCGCACCGTCATGTTCACCGGATCCTGCTGCATCGCAGGCGGCCTGTGGTTCTGGTCGAGGCTCCCCGCCATTCGCCGCGAGATGCGCCCCGTCTACGAGCAGCTCGGCATCATCGCGCCCGTTCCGCAGCCGGTCCAGGAACAAGCCGCCAACTAAACGAACCCACCACAGAGAGCACAGAGTGCGGGGCCAGGCGGATCCAGCGCGAAAAAGGTGAAGTGCAGGCGGCTAAGCGCGGCTGCAACCGTAGTCCCGGTCGCACCACCCCGCCTTCCGCCAAAAAATGCGCCACTCCGTGCCCTCTGTGTCCTCTGTGGCGAGAGTTTGCAAGCAGGCAAAAAAAAATCCCCGGTCGCATCGGGGGCGCCGGGGATTCACAGGAGGTAATTACGATTTGCATGTACAGAATAGGAAATCCCGCCCCGCGCGTCTTCGGGTGAAAGACTGCTTTTTTTCTCCACCCTTGTGTCTACAACTTTGGTTGGAGTCCACCAGGCTCCCGAAGTGTAGAAATGCACGCCGCCTGCGGCGCATCATGACCCCCGGGTTGCAGCGGCTCCCCGCCGTCTCTGCTGGAAATCCCTCACGCGGCGCAGTCAAAAGGCCCTGGTTACTGCTGGTCCACTCGTTTCCGTGGCACGGAACCGAAAATGAGCGTTCGTCTGTTACAAAATATCCTCGCCGGCGTCAATTTCGCCCTCGGCCTGCTGCTGGCGGACCTCTACGGACCCGTGCTGCTCCACACCCGCGTCTGGCCGCCGAGCCTGGAACAGCAGGTGCTTCTCCTTGTTGCCGGCTCCGTGCTGCCTTTAGCTGTGCTCGCCTTCCGTTTTCCCCTGGTCGCCGGAATCGCGCAGTTCTCCGTCGCCTTCATCGGCAATCAACTGCTCCACGAAGCGCCCTTCCCCAGCCTGCGCGCCTTCTCCTCCGCCTCCATGACCCTGGCCCTGGCGCTGCTCTCGGCCGTCGTCTTCCGCGGCATCCTTGAGATCACACAGGAAGCCTTCGGCGAAGCCGAAGACACCGACGATAAGCGCGCGACCGGCGCCGCCTGATCTGGTTCAGCGCCGCTTCTCAGCCTTCACGGCTTCCGCAGGCTGTTGCGGAGTCAGCAGCACCCGCCGCAGAGACCGAATCAGCTCCGGCCCCGTCTCTTCCAGCTCGCGCAGATGCCACGCCGCCAGCGACCCCAGCAGCCGCTCCCCCTGGGTCGTCATCCGCAGCAAAATCCGCCTGTGATCCGTCGGGTCAGGAGACCGTCGCAGCAGCCCCTGCTCAATGGTCCGATCCACCAGCTCCACAGCGCTGTTGTGCTTGAGCAGCATCCGCGCCGCCACGTTGGCAATCGTCGGATCCAGCTCCTCCGGCATCCCCCACACGCACTGCAACAGCTGATACTGCTGCGCCCGAATCCCCGCCGCGTCCGCGGCCAGGCTCGAAAAATGCAGAAACTTCCTCAGCTGAAAACGAAACTCCGCCAGGCGCCGCATCTGCGCGCGTGTCAGCGGAGGCGGTTCCTTCCCATGCTGCGATTTTTCTCCGTGGCGGGCGAGGGCTCCATGAACTTCCCCAAGATTCATAGAATCATCGTAACACGATATATCGTACCCCGATAGTCTTGCTACGATGTCTGCGCGCTCTTGCTCGCCGGCTCTCCCGGATCGGCCAGGATCGCCCGCGCATCCTGTTCATCCTCTGAGCTCACCTGCAACTGCAGCGGCCCCAGCCCCGGCTCCATGATCCGCGCATTCTCACCCGACAAAAACACCTCGATCCCCGCCGACTCCAGCCGCAGCTTCGCCATCTCCGCTTCCATCGACTCCGTAAAGTTCGCAATTGTCACCACATTCGCCATAAATTCACTCCCTGCTCCGTCCTCAACCGCCAATTTCTCATCTTACAGAGAAGCACCGCCACCCGGAGCCTCCCCCAGTGAGATGCCTCCCCATCCTCCTGCTCGCCTCGCTCACGGCCCCGCGCCAACCGGCAACCGCGGCTCGCCAAGATAGAATGATGAGTTCTGGTAAGGGAGTTCCGCCTTGATCCCGCGCTATACCCGCCCGGCCATGGGCCGCATCTGGAGCGACGAAGCTAAATTCCGCGCCTGGCTTGAAGTTGAAACCGTCGCCAGCGAAATCCTTGCCGAGGATGGCATCGTCCCACACCACGCCGCGGAGGCCATCCGCGAGCGCGGCGCCTTCGACCTCGACCGCATCCAGGCCATCGAGGCCGAAGTCAGGCACGACGTCATCGCTTTTACCACCGCGGTCGCCGAAAAAATCGGCCCCGAATCCCGTTGGCTCCACTACGGCCTCACCTCCAACGATGTCGTCGACACCGCCCAGGCCCTCCAGGTCAAAGCCGCCTCCACAATCCTTCGCGACGACCTTTCGCACCTGCTCGCCGTCCTCAAAACCCGCGCCCTCGAATTCAAAGACACGCCCACCGTCGGCCGCACCCACGGCATGCATGCCGAGCCCACCACCTTCGGCCTCAAGCTCCTCAACTGGTACGCGGAGATGCTCCGCAACCAGCAGCGCTTCGAAGCCGCTGCCGAGCAGATGCGCGTCGGCAAACTTTCCGGCGCAGTCGGTGCCTTCGGCCACATCAAGCCGGAACAGGAAGAGCGCATTTGCGCGCGCCTCGGACTCGCCGCCGCACCCGTCGCGACTCAAGTCATTCAACGCGACCGCCACGCCTACTACATCGCCACGCTCGCCGTCATCACCGCGACGCTGGACAAAATCGCCACCGAAGTTCGCCACTTGCAGCGCACCGAAGTCCGCGAAGCCGAAGAATATTTTTCCGAGAAGCAGAAGGGCTCCTCGGCGATGCCGCACAAGCGCAACCCGATCACCGCTGAGCAGATTTCAGGTCTGTCGCGCGTCGTCCGTGCCAACTCCCAGGCCGCGCTTGAAAACGTCGCCCTCTGGCACGAGCGCGACATCTCCCACTCCTCGGTCGAGCGCGTCATCCTCCCCGACTCCACCATCCTCGCCGACTATCTGCTCGCCAAGACCGCCGACCTCATCGAGAAGCTCGTCGTCTACCCCGCGCGCATGAAGAAGAATCTCGACTCCACAGGCGGCCTCATCTTCAGCGGTCAGCTCCTCCTCGACCTCGCCGAAGCCGGCATGCTCCGCGAAGACGCCTACCGCCTCGTACAGAAGCACGCCATGAATGCCTGGCAGAATGATCTGGTATTCCGCGACCTCGCCGCCGCCGACCCCGAAATTTCGAAGCTGCTCACCCCGAAAAAACTAGGCCAAACCTTCGATCTTCAGCGCCAGCTAGCCAACGTCGACGCCATTTACGCCCGCGTCCTCGGCAACGGCGAAGGCCACGAGTACGGCCCCTGACCACAGCTGACCGCAAGTAAGCGCACGTAGAGCCGTGGGCGCGCCCAACCCAGGCGCCGCGCGCCGTCCCTCTCCAAAATTCAGATCAATAAGAAGGAGCGAGCGAGGGCCAACCGCGATCCGGCCGGCCCCCGCTTCAGGTTCAGTCGCTACTGCGCCGAAGCAGCAGCCTTATGGTGATGGTGCTTCACCACAGGATTCCGCGGCTGCGCCTTCACCGCAGTCTCGTCCACTCCCGTAGTGCCCGGAACATCTCCGTCGAAGTTCGCGCCCGCCGGAACCAGGTAGTCGCCCACCTCGTTCTGTCCGCTCGTGCCCGACTTCACCAGGATGCGGCTGGCGTCGATGCCCTTGTCCGTCACCAGGTAGTCCTTCGTGTTCACCGCGCGCTGCGCCGCAAGATTCGCCGCAAGATCCGCCGCGGTCAGCTCGTGTGCATGACGGTTCTTGTGCTTCTTCTCCGGCGGCGGAGCCGAGTTGCCCACCACCACAATCGTGGCATCCGCCTTCTGCTGAGCGTTCAGCGCCACGTCATCCAGGCAGGCCTTGGCCTCGTTGTCCACGCGCGTCGGACGCTTCGCATCGCGGTCGAACGAAACCGTGCACAGCGCCTGCGTCTTCGGAGGCGGTGGCGGAGGCGGAGCCTGCACCTGAACCGACGTCGTCGCCGATGCGCCGTGCGACTTGTCATCCGACACGCTGCACGTCACCGTGATGCCGCCCGCCGGCGCGTTCGTGGTCGAAAGCGTTGCCGTGCTGCCGCTCCCGCTGACCGATCCGCCGGAACTCGAGAAGCTGTACGTCAGCGGACGATTCTGCGGGCTCAGCCCGGTCGCCGTGATCGTTGCGCTGTCGCCCGGCTTCAGCACTGTCGGGCTCGCCGAGCAGCTCAGCGTCGGCGGATCGAAGGGCTTCACCGTAAAGTCGGACTGGCACGCCGCGTTCGTTTCCGGTTTCAGGCCCTCCTTGCCCTTCTTGCCTTCCTTCGCCTCGGCCTTCACCGTGTAGTTGCCGGGATCGAGCGAACCCGTGGCCACCGTCGCTGTCGTCCCATTGCCCGTTACGCTGGGACCGCTCCAGTTATAAATCACATCCCATTTCTTCTTCGTGCTTACCGCCGAGGCCGTTGCGGTCACCGTCTCCGCATCCCCAGGATAAATCGAAGGCGCGCTCGCGTTGCACGCCAGTTTCAGAGGCTCAACCTTCTTACAGCCTGTCGACAGAAATGCCAAACCGGCTGACGCCAGAATCAAACAACCCAATTTCCAGGCAGGTGCTTTCATATTTTGTTCTCCGCATTCGAAGCGTTCATGTCATCCAGGCGGGATACTCTTCTGAGTGCCGGCTTCCGTGATCCGAAGTCGCCCGTCCGGGAGGCGATGCGAGAAGCAGCATAATGCAGGCCGCACAACGTCCGCTCAACAGTGTAGTCCCGGCAGACAAAATGCACATCTCCGCGCGCCCTTGCTCCTCTGGTCTCGTGCTGCATTCGTTCGGGCGAACAGGATCCAGGCGCCAAACGCGCTCGCACTAACCAGCTAAGAGCGAATCCCACCCCAATGTGTTGTAAAAGTAGTTGCCGGAAGGAAGTACGAGAGTCACCTGCGGCCCTGACTCTGCTCAAAGATGCTCCACCGCGTTTCAGCGTCAGGCGCAGGATCGCCGCCGTAACGATGAACACAATCGCCAGGTACGCAATCCAGCCGATCCCCTCCGTCGACTCCGCAGTGTTTCCTCTCCGAACCTGTGTCTGAGGGGCTATACTTAAGTCAGTCAGCGCAGCATTGCGCGCGCGTATCCGCTATGGCCAACCGAGCCGGTTTCCCGATTGGCCGGCCGTAGCGCTACCGGCCGCACGACGGCCCGCATTTCAAGCCTCCGCCGTGCCCCGGCAACCTCCTCGACCAGCGCCTCCGCGGCGATCCGCTGATCTGTCTCGCGGAGGATTTATGACTACTCCTGCAACATCGAACACTCCAACGACAACACCCACTCCCGTCCCGGGCGACGTGCTGCATAACGAAAATCACAGCCGTCTCACCACCCAGGACATCGCGAAAGCCGTCGCCCGCTATCACCGCGAGCACCCCAACCAGGCCCCGCGCGTGAAGCCACAGAAGACTACACCGCGCCGTTAGGGAGTGCCGATCATCGCGGGCGCGTGGCCCATCCGGCCGCAGCCGAACCACGCGCCATCAGCCTGCAATCCGCATCTGCCAGGGAGGCCTGAGATGCCGCTGCCATCCAATTCGAGCGTCGCCATTCGCAACGTCGCTGTCGCCACCGACTTCACTTCCTGCTCCGAGCACGCCGTCGAGCACAGCCTTGCCGTCGCCCGCCACTTCGGAGCCACGCTGCATTTTCTCCATGTGCTCCGCCCCTCGAAGTTCGCCTTCGTCCCGGAAATGATGCCCGCCCTCGCCGACGCCGCCGACCACGACTGCGATCAGCTCATCGACCGCCTCAGCCGCGACCACCGCCTCGACGGCATCGACTACCGTCGCTGCGTCGAGCAGGGCGAAGTCTCCGAAATCGCCGGCGACTTTGTCCGCGATCGCCACATCGACTTGCTCATCCTCGGCACGCACGGCCGCGGCGGCCTGCCTCGCCTCCTGCTCGGCTCGGTCGCGCAGCAAATGTTCCACTGCGTCAACTGCCCCGTCCTCACCGTCGGCCCGCGCTCCCCCGGAGCAGGCCCGCACCTGCAGCTGCGCCGCGTCCTGTTCTCCACCGACCTCTCCCCCGATTCGCTGGCTGCGATTCCCTGGGTGCTCACCGCGGTCGAGCAGTGGCACACCGAGCTCGACGTGCTCCATGTCTGCAAGTCAGGAAACCCCGCTCACCGCGCAACCATGAATGCAACCGTCGACCAGCTCCAGGCTGAACTCGACGCCGACTCCTCCAACAACCCTGCCGACGACTCAGCCGACCATCACGAGGCGACAACTCCCCACGGCGATGTGCTCGCCGGCAAACCCGCGCCCTGTGTCCTCGACTTCGCCGGCCGCCATCACGAGGACCTTATTGTTCTGGGGCTCAAGCCGCACCGCGCGCTCTACAACGGACCGCTGTGGTCCCACGCTTACGAAATTGTCCGCCAGGCCCAGTGTCCGGTGCTCAGCATCCGCGGGCCTCAGGCCTGAAACCGCGCCCGCCGCGACTTGCGCCCGCTCGCTGTCACGATCCTGGCGGCCGTCTTTCTTCGCGCCTGGATCCTGGACCTCCACAGGATGCAGTGCCTCCGCTTTCCCGGGCGCATTCCACCAGGGCCGATTCCCAGGTCGAGATGGATACCAACAGTAACTCCCCCAGGCCCGCTAAGCCATGGTTTCCGAGCCGCTAGCATTCGACGAAGAGCTAGAGTGACCAGAATTGGATGCAGGTTGGGAAGATACTCACCTCAGGCTTATATAACAGCTCATCGAGGTACACCGTGCTCCAGGTACAGGAATTGCCGTCTGATTCAGAAACTTCACTTATTACTAAGTCGAGGATTCTTCTGGTGGACGACAACGACATCCTTCGAAAATCTCTCTGCCTGGTCCTTGAACATAATGGCTTTGAAGTCGTGACGGCCGCGAATGTGAACGATGCCCTGAAACTCATCGGGGCCGAGACTTTCGATGTACTGCTGAGCGATCTGCAAATGCCCAACGCCGGCGATGGATTGACGGTGGTCAGCGCCATGCACCACTCCAATCCGAAAGCGGTCACGCTCATCCTGAGCGGCTACCCCGAAATGAAGGCGGCGGCGGCGGCGATCCTGTTACAGACCGATGAGGTCCTGACCAAACCCATGTCGCCAGAAGTCCTGGTAGAAACGATCCGGGGCCGGTTGAAGCTCGAAATTCATGAGGCGCGGCCTATCGAGAGCGTCGCCAATATCCTGGCTCGGGAGACGCAAGCGACCATTGATGCGTGGCTTGCTCGTGTCGATCAGGAGGGAGATATATTGTCTATTGCAATGGAACACGCGGAGCGTTCGGCTTATCTTCCGCAGTTGTTTCTGGACCTGGTATCTCGTCTGCAAAAACCACTTCCTTTGGGCACACGGGCGCTTGTCTCGCACTCTGCGGCGGCGCATGGTATCAAGCGGCGCGATCAGGGCTATACACCGGCGATGATGGTGGAAGAGTCGCGGATGCTGCAGGTCTCCATCTTCCAGACCCTGGAGCATAATCTGACCAGTGTCGATTTCAATCGCCTGCTGGGGGATGTGATGGCGATAGCGGATGAAGTGGATTCGCAACTCGCGCAGCAGATGGCCAGCTATATTTCCGAGTCAAAGAAGGACGGCAAGGAAATAGCTGCCTAAATCCGGAATTGTCCTCGAAGTCAGGCTCGGTAACATGGACGATACGCGACGCTCCGTCATTCGGCTCAGCTCGCGTAACCGCCTACCCGGAGGCAACATCCCTCCGCCATCCCCGTACAATCTCCTCGTGCCTCCCATCGCCCAACCAGGCCACACAGAAAACCTAACCGTAGCCCTCACCGGAGCCAGCGGCATCCTCTTCGGTCAAATGCTCCTTCGCGCCCTCGACGCCGACCCTCGCGTCGCCCGCATCCATTTTGTCCCCTCGGAAAACTCCCTCCGCGTCCTCGCCGAAGAGCTCGGCATCTCCGGCCGCACTAACCTTGCGGAAAAACTCCTCGGCCAACCCTCCGCGAAGATCGTCCAGCACAGCGAGAACGACGTCGGAGCCGCCATCGCCAGCGGCAGCTACCCCTCCAGTGGCATGATCGTCCTCCCCTGCAGCATGGGCACCCTTGCCGGAATTGCAAATGGCATCGCCGGGAACCTCATCGAGCGCGCCGCCGACGTCTGCCTCAAGGAGCGCCGTCCCCTCATCCTCTGTCTCCGCGAGACCCCCTTCAACAAGATCCACATCCGCAATATGGGCCTCGCCGCCGACGCCGGCGCCACCATCTTCCCCATCATCCCCGCCTTCTACAACCAGCCCGCCGACTCCACTGAGATGGCCCGCCAGTTTGTCTTCCGCGTCCTCGCCCACATCGGCCTGCCCCAACCCGGCGCCTACGTCTGGAAACCCGACCAATTGTCATCCTGAGCGCCGCCAGCCCTTTTTCGGGGTCCTCGCGAAAAGGGGTCCTCGCGGAAAAGACAGCTTCAGACCGTCAGCCGAACCAGTTGTTCGGCCTCAAGCCGCGGCCCAAGAATCGAGACCTTCGGCACCTGGCCGCGCGCCATCGCCACCTCGTCGCACTTGTAGAGCCGCGGGCAGTTCTGGCAGTCCTTGAAGATCTTGTCGGGCAGCGCGGTCCGGTCCTCGACCTCGCGAAAGCCGTAGCGGAAGAAGAAATCCGGAATGCGCGTGAAGAGACAAACGCAGCCGACGCCGTGGTCTTCGGCTTCGGCGAGGAGCGAGTGCAGCAGGTCGCCGCCCACGCCGTGGCTCTTGGCCTCGGGCCGAACGACGATCGAGCGCACCTCCGCCAGATGCGGTCCGTAAAGATGCAGCGCGCCGCAGCCGAGGAAGATGCCGCCCTCGGATTCGGCCACGGTGAAGTCGCGAACGTTTTCGCAAATCTCCGCGAAAGGGCGGCGCAGGAGGGTTCCGTCGCCGGAGAGGCTGTTGACCAGCTCGTAGATGTTGGTGGCGTCCTGGAGACGGGCTTTACGCACGAGCATGGGCTGCCTCCGGTTCTCCGAGACTGACGGTTCCGTAGCGGTCGATGAGGGCCTGGACGCGCTGTTCGGTGTCTTTGAGCGCTTCGCGCACACGAGGACGGGCGGTGCCGCCGATGACGTTGTGGCAGTCGAGGGTGGCCTCGAGCGTGATGGCCGCGAAGAAGTCGCTTTCGAACTCGGGACCGAACTGATGGAGTTCGTCGAGCGAAAGATTGCCCAGCTCGCAGCCTTTGTCGAGGCAGTATCGAACCGCGTTGCCGATCTTCTCGTGCGCCTTGCGAAAAGGAACGCCCTTGTGGACGAGATACGTCGCCGCCGCCATGGCATTGAGGAAGCCGGACTGGCAGGCGGCCTTCATCCGATCGGTCCGAAAGACCAGCGCCGCCGTGAAAGGCGCCAGCACGCGCAGCATCCTGCGTATCTCGCCCGAAGCCTCGAAGACCGGCTCCTGCGTCTCCTGCATGTCCTTGTTGTAAGCCAGCGGCAGGCCTTTCAGCAGCATCGTCACCGATTCAGCCGCGCCGTGAATGCGCCCCACCTTGCCGCGCACCAGCTCGGTAAGGTCGGGATTCTTCTTCTGCGGCATCGCGCTCGATCCGGTGGAGAAGGCCTCGGGCAGATCGACAAACCCGAACTCCGCCGTCGCAAAGAGCGTGATCTCCTCGGCGAATCGGCTGGCATGCAGCGCCAGCTGCGTCAAAACCTGGAGGTATTCGAGAACGAAATCGCGGTCGCTGGTCGCATCCATGCTGTTGGCGGTGGGCGCGGTGAAGTTGAGCTCGCGCGCGGCGATGGTGCGGTCGAGGGGGAGCGTGGCTCCGGCGACGGCTCCGGAGCCGAGCGGGCAATAACTGAGGCGCTTGATGCAGTCTTCGAGGCGGGAGGCGTCGCGGAGGAGCATTTCGACGTAAGCGAGCAGCCAGTGCGCGACGAGGATGGGTTCGGCTCGCTGCAGATGTGTGTAGGCGGGCATAACGGCGTCGCCGGCCTTCTGTGCCTTCTGCACCAGCGCCTGCGCCCAGGCAGCTAAATGGCGGAGCACTCGGTTTGCACTGTAGCGGATGTACAGGCGCAGGTCGGTGGCGATCTGCTCGTTGCGGCTGCGGCCGGTGTGGAGTTTGAGGCCGAGGTCGCCGATGGTCTTGACGAGACGCATCTCCACGAAGTGGTGAACGTCTTCGGCATCTGAACCATGGCGGCTCATGAGTTCAGGAGCGCCGACGTAATCGTTGTGAATGCGTTCGAGCCCGCTGACAATCTGCGAGCATTCATCGGCCGTTAGAATTCCCGCCGTCTCGAGAGCAAGCGCATGCGCACGGCTGGCGTCCAGTTCCTGCGGCAGCAGCCGCCAGTCGAATGGGAAAGACCGCTGCCAGGATTCGAATTGCTCGCTGAGCGGCTCGCGAAAGCGGCCAGCCCACATTTTGGCGGGAGGTTCGGTCATGAACTTCACTCGCCTTTCGCAGTCCCGTTGTTGAGTCGCGGCATCTCTGAGCCCTTGCTCAATGTGATGAGGCCGCTCTGGGCATAGGTCATCAGCTTGGCGCGGGTATCGGTAATGTCGAGATTGCGCATAGTGAGCTGGCCGATGCGGTCGCGCGGGGAGAAGGCGGACTCGGTCTTCTCCATGCTGAGGCGCTCGGGCTGGAACGTCAGATTGGGCGACTCGGTATTCAAAATGGAGTAGTCGTTGCCGCGGCGCAGCTCCAGCGTGACCTCGCCGGTGATGGGGCTCGCGACCCAGCGCTGCGCGGATTCGCGCAGCATGATGGCCTGGGAATCGAACCAGCGGCCCTGGTAGAGGAGGCGGCCCAGTTTTCGGCCGTTCTCGCGGTACTGCTCGATGGTGTCCTCGTTGTGAATGCCGGTGATGAGGCGCTCATACGCGATGAACAGCAGGGCCATGCCCGGCGCCTCGTAAATGCCGCGGCTCTTGGCTTCGATGATGCGGTTCTCGATCTGGTCGCTCATGCCGAGGCCGTGGCGGCCGCCGATGCGGTTGGCTTCGAGCAGCAGCTCTACGGGATCAGGAAACTCCTTGCTGTTGAGGGCTACGGGAAAGCCTTCTTCGAAGCTGACGGTCACCTCTTCGCGCCGGACATCGACGTCATCGCGCCAGAACGCGGTGCCCATGATGGGATCGACGATCCTGATGCTGCTCGAGAGCTGTTCAAGGTCCTTGGCTTCGTGGGTAGCGCCAAGGAGGTTGGAGTCGGTGGAGTAGGCCTTCTCGGCGGACATCTTATAGCCGAAGCCGGATCGCTGCATGAAGGCCGACATTTCGGCGCGGCCGCCGAGTTCGTCGATAAAAACCGGGTCGAGCCAGGGTTTGTAGACCTGCAAGCGCGGATTGACGAGCAAACCGTACCGATAGAAGCGCTCGATGTCATTGCCCTTGAAGGTAGAGCCGTCGCCCCAGATGTTGACGTCGTCTTCCTTCATTGCTGTGACCAGCATGGTGCCAGTCACGGCGCGCCCGATGGGCGTGGTGTTGAAATAGGTGATGCCTGCGGTCGAGATGTGAAAGGCGCCGGACTGCAGAGCCGCGATGCCTTCGCGAACCAACGGTCCACGGCAATCGATCAGACGGGCATTTTCCGCCCCGTATTCGAGCGCTTTGCGAGGGATGGCTTCGTAGTCGGTTTCGTCCGGCTGCCCGAGGTTGGCTGTGTAGGCCCAGGGCAGGGCTCCCTTCTGCTTCATCCAGTGCAGCGCGGCGCTGGTATCGAGGCCCCCGGAAAAAGCAATGCCGACTTTTTGGCCGACCGGTAAACTTTCAAGAATTACAGACATTTGCCGGTCTCGCCGCGGTTGCTGCCCTTGCCGAGCAGCATGAGCAGCAGCGCCTTTTGCGCGTGCATGCGGTTCTCGGCCTGATCGAAGACAACGGACTGCGGGCCGTCGAGCACGGCGTCGGTGACTTCAGCGTTGCGATGCGCCGGCAAACAGTGCATGAAGACCGCTGCAGGCGACGCGTTGGACATCAGCGCTTCATTGACCTGGTACGGTTTGAAGATGGGCGCTCGCTTGGTGGCCTCGTGCTCGAAGCCCATGCTGGTGCAGATGTCGGTGTAAATGGCGTCGGCGCCAGTGACGGCGGCGATGGGATCGTTGACGAGCGCGATGTTGGAGCCAGTGACGTTGGCGATGGCCCGCGCCTGCGCAACGATGTCAGCTTTGGGCGCGTAGTTCTTCGGCGTGCCGACGGTGCAGTGCGCGCCGAGGAGGGCCGCAGTGAGCATGAGCGAATGGCAGACGTTGTTGCCGTCGCCGACGTAGGTAAAGTTGAAGCCCTTGAGATTGCCGAAGCGCTCTTCGAGGGTCATGAAGTCGGCGATGGCCTGGCAGGGATGCTCGAGATCGCTCAGCGCGTTGATGACGGGCACGCTCGAGTACTGCGCCATTTCGGTGATGGTCTCGTGCGCGTAGGTGCGCAGCACAATGATCTGAACCCAGCGCTCGACGTTGCGCGCGATGTCGGCGAGGGATTCGCGCTCGCCCAGGGGCGATTGCGTCTGGTCGAAGAACATTGCGGAGCCGCCGAGGGTGTTCATCGCGGTCTCGAAGGTGAGGCGCGTGCGCAGCGAGGCCTTTTCGAAGAACATCACCATCTGCTTCGCGTCGAGCGCCCAGCGATATGCGGCGGGGTTGGTCTTCACGTCGTGCGCTAGCGAGAGAATGCCCGCGAGTTCAACGGTAGTGAGATCGGCGACGGAACAAAGGTCGCGGCCGGCGAGCGAAACTTCGGGGCTGGCCGAATCGAGTTCCTGGATTGCAACGGTCTTAGTTGCCAATTCTCTTTCCTCCGGGGATTGGGGTGGCGGCGGCCTGGGCCGTCTGTTCGGCCAGGATTGCGTCGAGCGCGGCGATGGCCTCATCGACGTGCTCTTTCTGCAGGATGTAAGGCGGCAGGAAGCGCAGTACGGTCTCGCTGGTGCGGTTGATGAGGATGTGGCGCTTCATCATTTCGCCGAGGACGGATTTTGCAAGGTCGGCGGAGTCGAGCTCGATGGCGAGCATGAGGCCGAGGCCGCGCACGTCGATGATGGCTGAGTGATTTCTTGCGAGCTGCGAAAGCTTCTCGCGGAAATAGGTGCCGACGGTTGTTACGTGTTCGAGAAGATGCTCGCGCTCGATGGTGGAAAGGACGGCGAGAGCCACCGCGCAGGCCAGCGGTCCGCCGCCGAAGGTGGTTCCATGCATGCCGGCGTGGATGGCCTGGGCGGCTTCTTCGGTGCAGAGCAGCGCGCCAAGCGGGATTCCGCCGGCGAGGGGCTTGGCGAGGGTGGTGACGTCGGGCTGGATGCCGTAATGCTGGTAGGCGCAGAACTTGCCGGTGCGGCCCATGCCGGATTGGATTTCATCAGCGATGAGCAGAGCGCCGGTGGAGCGGGTGAGGTCGCGCGCGGCTTGCAGGAATTCGCGCGAGACGGGACGAATGCCGCCTTCGCCCTGGATCGCTTCGACGAGGATGGCGCAAACATCGGTGGAGAACTTCGCCTTCAGGTCGTCGACATCGTTGAAGCGGACGAACTCGACGCCGGGCATGACGGGGTCGAAGGGCTCGCGGTACTTGTCCTTCCAGGTGGCGGCGACCGAGCCCATCGTGCGGCCGTGAAAGCTGTTTTCGAGCGCGAGGAATTTGGTGCCGAGATGCGTACCCTGCTCGCGTTTGAGTTTGGCCCAGGCGCGGGCGAGTTTGAGCGCGGCTTCGTTGGCTTCGGTCCCGCTGTTGGAGAAGAAGGCGCGGTCCATGCCGGTGGCTTCGGCGAGGCGCAGCGCGAGCGCCGCCTGTCCGTGGTGGTAGTAGAGGTTGGAGAGGTGGATGAGCTTGCGGCTCTGCTCGGCGATGGCCTTTTCGATGGCCGGGTGCGCGTAGCCGAACGCGTTGACGCCGATGCCGCTGAGCAGGTCGAGGTAGCGATTGCCGTTTTCGTCGATCAGGTGCACGCCTTCGCCGCGCTCGAAGAGCAGCGGATAGCGATCGTAGGTGCCGAGCAGGAGCTTCGACTCGGCTGCCTTCAGCTCTTCGAGATTCATGGAGGTCTTCTCAGTTGGGTGCGCCGAGGGGGCGATTGCGTTGCTCATGCGACCATCACCTCCGTGCCATCGTTGACCCGGCTGCTGCACAGGTCGGGGAGCAACTCCGCGGCGGCAGCGGGCAAGATGCGCACGCGCTTGACGCCGTTAAGCAGGGCTTCGCGGCAAGCGCTGAGTTTGGGCAGCATGCCGCCGCTGATGATTTCGTCGCGGGTTAGGTCGGCGATCTGGTCGATGGAGAGCCAGCGCATCACGCTGCCGTCGGCGCCCAGGACGCCGGGAACGTCGGTCAGGAAGACGAGCGCGTCGGCTTTGCAGGCGCCGGCGCACGCAGCCGCCATTTCGTCGGCGTTGATGTTGTAGTACTCGCCGTCAAAGCCGAGGGCGATGGAGGAAATGACGGGGACTGCGCCCATCTGCCAGATGGCTTCGAGCCAGCGTGGATCGGCAGCGGCAATTTCGCCGACGAAACCGAGGTCGGGAGCAGTCCGCTTCTTGCGTGCGCGAAAAACCAGGCCGTCGCCGCCGGAGAGTCCGACCGCGGGCTGGCCGTGCGAGCCGAGAGACGCGACCAGCGCCTTGTTGACGCCGCCGCCGAGCACCATCAGCGCCGTGTCGCGCGTTTCAGCGTCGGTGATGCGCAGACCGGCGATAAACTCGCTCTGCTTGCCGAGCTGTTTTAGCGTCCGCGTCAACTGCAATCCGCCGCCATGAACGACCGCCACCTGATTGCCGTCCTTGACGAGTTCGGCGATGGCTTTGGCGCATTCGTGCAGGAGCTCGGGATTCTCCAGCGTCACGCCTCCGAGTTTGACTACGTATCTCATGTGTCAGAACCCTTCTGCTTACCTATCACCGAAGATCGATCTGCCTCACTTCTCATAACCCTTCCGCTTCGGCCTTCATATCAAACCGTCTGTTTCTTTAAAGCCATACATCAGATTCAGATTTTGGACCGCCTGTCCGGCAGCGCCTTTGAGCAGGTTGTCGAGGCACGAAACAATCACGCATCGCCGGCCGTCGTCGGCCAGATGAAACCCGATGTCGCAGTAATTGGTGTTGACCGAATATTGAATCTGCGGCAGCTGGCCGGCAGGGAAGACCCGCACCAGCGGACTCTCCGCGAAGAAACTGCGATAAAGAGCCTCCACGTCGCTCGGCTGCCGGGCGTCCGTAAACCATACATATAAGGTTGAGAGAATTCCCCGCGGGATCGGCAGCAGATGCGGGGTGAAGACGATCTGCGCAGGGGCGAGGTCCAGCTGCTCGAGCAACTCGCCGGTGTGCCGGTGCGAGAAGAGCCCGTAGGCGGAAAGATTGTCGGCGGCGTGCATGAAGTGGGTCTTCGCCGTCGGAGCCTTGCCCGCGCCGGAGACGCCGGACTTGGCGTCGGCAACGATGCCGCGGTCGAGATCGATCCATCCCGCAGAGACCAGCGGCTTGAGCCCCAGGATGATCGACGTGGCGTAGCAGCCGGGGTTGGCGACCAGGCTGGCGTCGCGGATTTCGTCGCGATGCAGCTCGGGCATGCCATAGACGGCCTTCGTCTGGACTGCGGTCGCGGTGGCGGAGCCTTCGTCGCTGAATTTGTAGACGGCGCGATTCTGGGCCGCGCTGAGACGCCAGGCGCCGCTGAGATCGATGATGCGGAGACCGTGGTCCAGAGCCTGAGGGGCCAACTCGCGGGACTGCTCGTGTGGCGTGGCCAGGAACAGGACTTCGACTCCGCGAGACTGCACCAGATCCCAGGAGAATGGCTCGATGCGGAGGCCGCCGGCGCCCAGGCCGGTTCCGTTGTTGTCCATGAGCTGCGGATGAACGGCGGCGAGAGGTTCGGGAGCGCCCTCGGCTCGTCCCAGGAAGAGCGGCGGTGAGCCGTTGAGCGAGGGATGGCGCAGAAGCAGCCGCGCCAGCTCCATGCCGGCGTAACCGCTGACTCCCATCACCGCAACAGAGCTCCGGACAGAGCTCAGAGCACAGGGCTCAGAGCTCAGGGTCTTCGGTGTCGGGTTTTGATTCGTGTTCGACATTTGCGGCAAATTACTTTTGACCCAATTCTTCGTTCAGCGATTCACTTTCGTTGCGTTTTTTCTGAACTCTGTGCTCTGAGCTCTGGTCACTGTGTTTTTCATCCGATCATTCGCTCTAGCCTCTCGCGTATCGAGGACGCGCGCCGCGGATCGGGGCAGATGATCAATACGGTGTCGTCACCGGCCAGGGTTCCCACGACGTCGCTCCACGCCTCGTGATCGATGGCCAGGGCTACAGGCTGAGCAGCGCCACTGGTGGTACGGAGCACGAGCTGGTTCTGCGCCTGTTTCACCGCGACACCGAAACTGGAAAGCATTTCGCCGACTGCCGGCTGCTCCTCTTCTTCCTCCATGTGGCCGTTGCCGTTGGGGGCCGCGTAGCCGTTGGGGCCCTTGTAGAGCCGGAGCTCGTGAATATCGCGGGAGAGCGTAGCCTGGGTCACTTCGCAGCCGCGCCGCGCCAGACGGCGGCGCAACTCGTCCTGGCTGGCGATGGATTCCCCCGCCACCAGTTGCCGGATCGCGTTGTGCCGTTCCTGCTTACTCACACGAGACTCACGCACAAAAAATGGCGGCCAGCCGCCCTTCGGCGGCAGCCGCGCCTTACTGTGTATAAAAATACAGTAATGATGTATAAATATGCAAGACGATGTTTGTCAAGGCGGCGTAAAGCCTGAAGCAGGAGGCAGGAGGCAGGAAGGTAGAAGCCTGAAGCTGAAAGGCTGAAGGTGGGCTGCTTCTCTGTAACCCGGACGCCGGTCACAAATTCTCGCAATTATTTTTCGATTTCGTCTTCGTACGAAATGGAAGGCCGTTATAGTTGGATATGGGAACGAGAACCTGTGCTGCTCCGGCCCTGTCGACCGGCGGCTCCCGACCCATTCGCGGGGTCCCCGGTGAGCGTGCTCACTCGGGTGCAAGTCTGATCGACGAACGCTTCGATCATGAATCCTGCGGCGTCGGATTTGTCGCCACGCTCGACAATCAGCCCTCGCATGACATCCTCGAGAAGGCGCTGACCGCGCTTTCGCGTCTGGCGCATCGCGGAGCTGTGGCCGCCGATGGCAAGTCGAGCGACGGCATCGGCATTCATACGGCGATTCCGCGTGAGGTGCTGCTCGCTTCCACCAGCATCATTCTGGACGCCTCGCAGCCGCTGGCGGTTGGCATGGTATTTCTGTCATCGGAACCGGCCGCCGCAACGATCTCCCAGCGCGAGCTGGAAGAGGCGGTCGTCGAACGGGGCTTTTCGATTCTCGGCTGGCGCGATGTTCCCACCCGATCGGAGATTCTGGGCGAGATCGCGGCCTCAACGCTGCCGGTGATCCGTCAACTGCTCGCCACCGATCCGACGCCGGGCCCCGTCACCTATCAGGAACGCGATCGCCGGCTGTACCTCGCGCGCAAGCGCTTCGAGCGCAGCGGCATGCAGGGGTACATCTGCTCGCTGTCGTCGTCGTCGGTGATCTACAAAGCGATGTGCGATGCGCGGCTGCTGCCGGAGTTTTATCCCGACCTTGCGGACCCAAAATACGTCACGCCGTTTGCACTCTTCCACCAGCGTTACGCCACGAACGTCGCGCCATCGTGGGATCGCGCGCAGCCCTTCCGGATTCTCGGACACAACGGCGAAATCAACACGATCTGGGGTAATCGCGCGCGCATGACAGCGCGGGCTGTGACGCTGGACGATAACCTGCGGCCGATTTTCACGCCGAGCGGGTCGGACTCGACGAGCCTCGACGAGGTGATCGAGCTGCTCGCGCGCAATGGCCGCACGGTGGCCGAATCGGTGCGCATGGTGATGCCGCCGGGCGACACCGGCCGCCACTCGCCTTTCCTTGCGTATCACGGTGACTGCATCGAGCCGTGGGATGGTCCGGCAGCGGTGTCGTTCACCGATGGACATCTGATCGGCGCGGCGCTCGATCGAAATGGCCTGCGTCCCTGCCGATTCTTCGTGACCGAGGATCACCTGGTCGTGGCCGGATCGGAAGCCGGGCTGGTGGATCTCGACCCCGAAAAGATTGTGCACAGCGGACGGCTCGGTCCGGGGCAGATGCTGCTGGCCGATCTCGAAAACCACGTCTTCTATGAGGACGAGGAGCTGCAGGCGCTGTTCGACCGCTCCGCGCCGGAGTACGAGGCGCTGCTGGAGAGCGCGACGCTGGACTCGACGCTGCCCGTGCCCGCGCTGGAAGCCGCCGACCTGAACCGGCTGCAGCTGGGCTTTGGCTACACCAAAGAAGACGTGAACATGATCCTGAAGCCCATGGCGACCGACGGTAAGGATGCCGTGTGGTCGATGGGCGACGATACGCCGATTGCGCCGCTGGCGCGGACGCCTCGGCCGGTCTACGCCTTCTTCCGCCAGCGATTCGCGCAGGTGACGAATCCGCCCATCGATTCGCTGCGCGAGGCCTGCGTGATCCAGCTGCATACGCGTCTCGGCCCGTGGCCGCATGTTCTGGGCGCGAGGGAACGGCTGCCGGGATTGTCGCTGAGCTCTCCGTTCCTGTCGCTCTCGCAGATGGATTGCCTCCACCAGCGCAAGCATGACCTTGCCGGGAATCTGCCGCTGGCGGTGCTGGAGTGCGTCTTTAACCCGGGTTGCAATCTGCTGACTGCGCTCGAGGATCTGAGCACCAAGGCCATCGAGCTGGTGCGAGGCGGCGCAGCGATCCTGCTGCTGACCGACCGCGGGTGTGGCGAGCAGGCGATTCCCATTCCGATGGCGCTGGCGACGGGCGCGGTGCATCATGCGCTGATCCGCGCGGGCGAGCGCATCAAGGTTGGGCTGGCTGTCGAGGCCGCCGATTGTCGCGACCTGCACCACGCTGCGGTGCTGATGGGTATGGGTGCGGGCGCTGTGTGCCCGTGGCTCGCGCTGGAGACGGCGCGGCAACTGAATCCTGAGAAGGGCGAGGAGAATCTGCTGCACGCATTCGACCTGGGGCTGGCGAAGATCATGTCGAAGATGGGGATTTCAGTGGTGGACAGCTACCGCGGCGCGCATCTGTTCGACTGCCTCGGGCTCAGCAAAGATGTGGTGGAGCGCTGCTTCGAGGGCACGCCGGCTCCGCTGGGCGGGATTGGATTTCCGGAACTCGAAACGAGCCTGCGCGAGCTTTGGTTGGGCGCGCATGGCGGCGGCGAAGCGGCCACCGAATCGCCCGATACCGGTGACAACGGCGGACCGCTGGTGACGGTGGCGGCGACCAGGGATCTGCCCGACCCTGGGTGGATTCGGTTCCGGAAAGCCGACAAGTCCGAGCCGCACGGATGGCAGCCGCAGACCGTGCGCCTGCTCCAGACGATCACGGGGGCGACGAAAGCGGCGACGGCAGTCGCCGATCAGGCACAGGCGTGGGGAGCGTTCACAAGCCAGGCTCAGGAGAAGGAGCCGGCTGTGTTGCGGGATTTGCTGGAAGTCCGTGCCGCCGCGGAGGCGTTGCCGGTGGGCGATGTCGAGCCGGCGCAGAATCTGTATCGGCGATTCATTGCCAGCGCGATGTCGCTGGGGTCGCTGAGCCCCGAGGCGCACCAGACCATCACCGCCGCGATGAACATGCTGGGCGGGCGGTCGAATACGGGCGAAGGCGGGGAAGATCCGGCGGTCTACGAGCCTGGGGCGATGCTGCCGATCGGTGCGGCATCGTTTCCGGCGGAGCTGTTGAACAACAAGGTGAAGCAGGTGGCATCGGCGCGGTTCGGTGTGACGGCGCAGTATCTGATGCATGCCGAGGAGCTGGAAATCAAGATCGCCCAGGGTTCGAAGCCGGGCGAGGGCGGGCAGCTTCCCGCGCACAAGGTCACGGAGCTGATTGCGCGCCTGCGCCACGCGCAACCCGGCGTGCAGCTGATCAGTCCGCCGCCGCACCACGATATTTATTCGATCGAAGACCTGGCGCAGCTCATTCACGATCTGCGGCGGATTAATCCGAAGGCGGCGATCGGCGTGAAGCTCGTCTCCGAATGCGGCGTGGGCACGGTGGCTGCTGGCGTCGCCAAGGCTTATGCGGACTACATCGTCATCGCGGGGCACAATGGCGGCACGGGCGCGTCGCCGCTCTCGAGCATCAAGTATGCCGGCAATCCCTGGGAGCTGGGACTGGCTGAGGCGCAGCAGGTTCTGATCCGTAACGGTCTGCGCGGGCGCGTGCGTCTTCGCACTGACGGCGGGCTGCGCACAGCGCGCGACATCGTCGTGGCGGCTATGCTGGGCGCTGACGAATTTGCTTTCGGCACGGCTGTCCTGGTCGCGCTTGGCTGCGATATGGCGCGCCAGTGTCACCTGAATACTTGTCCGACGGGGATCGCGACGCAGCGGCCGGACCTGCGGGCGAAGTTTCGCGGCAAGCCGGAGCATCTGATCCGCTTCTTCGAAGGTCTTGCCGGTGAAATCCGCGCCTACCTCGCCGAACTCGGCCTGCCGTCGCTCGAAGCGGCGATCGGCCGCACCGATCTGCTGGAGCAGACGCGGTTCGACGGCTGCCTCGATCTGGGACCGATGCTGGGCGCGCCGCCGGATGGCGGCAAGGCGGGCGCAAGGCACTGGCAGGGACGGCGCAATTTGCGGCCGGAGGATCACGCGCCGATCGATGACGCGTGGGTCGAGCCGGCGGTTGCGGCCTATAAGGCCGGGGAGCCGTTCCTGGTCGACTCGCTGATCGCCAACGAGGACCGGACCTTTGGGGCGAGGCTGGCCGGGGAACTGGCGATGCTGCAGTCGGCGGGGATGACGCCGAAGGCGCCGCTCACGTTTCGACTCACCGGGGAGGCGGGTCAGTCGTTCGGGGCCTTCGCCGTTCCTGGAATGGAACTGATCCTCAAAGGTCTGGCGAATGATTTCGTCGGCAAAAGTCTTTCCGGCGGCGAAATTATCCTGCGCGGCCAGGGTCGCGCGGCGCTGCAGCCGGAATTGCATACGATCCTCGGGAATGTCGCCCTTTACGGTGCGACCGGCGGGGCCCTGTTTGCGGCCGGATGCGCCGGCGAGCGCTTTGCGGTCCGAAACTCCGGCGCCCTCGCGGTAGTCGAAGGCGTCGGCGACCACGGTTGCGAGTACATGACCGGCGGTCTGGTGGCCGTTCTGGGCGCTACAGGCACGAACTTCGGCGCCGGGATGACCGGCGGCGAGGCCTGGGTTTTTGACGAGGAGGGGCTGTTCCTGTCCCGGCAGCGTTACCACAGTGGCTTCCTGAACCCGGAACCCTACGAGACGCTCGATGCCGAGGCGAAGGAGAGCATTTTGGGGCTCGTCCAGCTGCACGGGGAGAAAACGGCGAGCACCCGCGCTTACTGGCTGATGTCGAAATGGGAAGAACTGGCGCCGCGGTTTGTGCGTCTGACGCCGAAACCGCAGGCGTAGTGAACACCAAAAGGTAACGTGCCACAACTTTTGAGGGGGTCTGCGGGTCATCGAATTGGATGTATCCTTTCGATAATCCGCACCATCCAAAGACGGGCCTGGAACCCGCACCAATGTTGCACGCCTCTCCCTTCTCGCGCCGCCATTTTTCGGGGCTATTGCTCGGACTCCTGCTGCTCCAGGGCTGCGGGCGGTTTATCCCCCACCATTCTCACGAATACGTCTATGTCTGGGCCCGCGGCACCTATTTGCGGGACCGGGTGGCCGCGGTCAGCAACCGCGTCGCCGAAGTCGTCAACGGACAGCGGCTGCAGGTGGTCGAACACGGCCGGCGCTTCCTGAAAGTGAAGACTGACAAGGGTGAGGTGGGCTGGATTGAGGATCATGGGGTCATCGACCAGCAGGTCTACGACAAGTTCTCGCGGCTGGAAAAGGACAACGCGAGCGATCCGGTGATCGGGACCGCGGTTTTACGCGATGACTACTGGCTTCGCGACGCGCCTGGGCGGACCTCGGACCGTTTTTACCTGTTGCCGGAAAATGACAAGCTGCAGTTGCTGACGCGAGCCTCTGTGCCGAAGCCGGCGACCCCGCAGAATGTCCCGCTTCCGTCGGCCAAGCCCGTGAGCCGTGCGAATCATGCGGATCCTGCGCCGCCGCCGCCCAACCTCGAAGATTACTGGCTCATTCGCGACAGCGCGGGGCATGTGGGCTGGATTCGGGCTCGCACGCTGGACGAGGATGTGCCGGATGCCATTGCGGGCCTGGCCGAAGGCCAGAAGATCGTCGGCGCGTACGTTCTGAGGAAGGTCAACGATCCCGACGCCAATATGCCGGATGGCCAGGTGCCGGAGTATATTGCTGTGCTGTCGCCCTGGAAGGATGGCCTGCCCTACGATTTCGATCAGGTCAGGGTCTATACATGGAACGTGAAGAAGCACCGTTACGAGACGGCCTTTCGGGAACGCAATCTGGCCGGATACCTGCCGGTGTCCGTAACCGCGGCGGATCGCACGAATCAGGCGCCGGCGTTTTCCTTCCGGGTTGGGATCGGGGACCAGGTTGCGCTCGATCCGCAGACCGGTACGGTGAAGCCGGGCCAAACGGCGACGGAGAGCTTTCGCATGGATGGGGTGGTTGTCCACCGGGAAGGGGATCAGCCGCCGCGGCCGGCAGTCGCCGCCCGCACTCCGCGCCATCATGAAAAATCACACAGGAAAAGAAAGGGATGAGGGAGATTTTTCCGTCGTAGTGAATGTGGGGTGCGCGAGCTTCGCGCCAAAAAAATTGCCCAAATGAACAACATAGCAATGGGGCTCTGGTAATCGGCCGAACGGTTGCGTAAATGCTTCTCAACCCCGTATCTTGGTAACACACCTTGACGGTGGGTGCGGCGCCACCAAATTTCGGCTTCGCTGCAGTTTTTCCTGTGGTTTCAGTTTCACCGTCGAGCAAAAAAATAAAGGGCAAAGGAGATCGGCTCATGGAAAACAAGCCGGCGCAGAACATTCAGGATACCTTCCTGAACACGGTTCGCAAAGACAAGACCCCGATTACGATTTATCTGGTGAGCGGCGTGAAACTCACCGGGAAAATTCGTTCTTTCGACAAATACTCTGTGCTGCTGGAGAACAACAGCCAGGAGCAGCTGATTTTCAAACACGCAATCTCCACGGTGGTCAGCACGCGCTCGGTTCTGCACGGAGAGCATCGTCCGCCGCATACCGCTGCGGCCGGGCCGGTGTCGATTGCGCCGCCCCAGGCAGTGCAGGAGGCTTCCGGCTCCTGAGGACGCCCGGAAGTCGCACGCGCGAAGAGTATCGATGCCGCTGAACGCGACCGATTCGACCGCGGAACGGGCATTGCTGGTTACGGTCGTTATTGGACCGCCACGGCGATCCCTGACTCGCGGCGCTGCTCAGGCGCGCGATGCGGCGGCTTCCACTTCGAAGAGCCTCGCCGTCCTTGACGAAGACTCGCGTCATGAGGAATTCCGCGAGCTGGTCATCAGCGCCGGGGCCATTGTCTCCGGCGAGATGGTGCAGCACCGTCCGAAAGCCGATCCGGCAACACTGCTGGGCAGCGGCAAAGTGGAAGAGCTCTCCGCGATGGCGGCGTCCTCGCGGGCGGACGTGGCGATCGTCGACCACGACCTGAGCCCAACCCAACTGCGCAACCTCGAAGATGCGTTACCCTGCCGGGTCATCGATCGAACCCAGCTGATTCTCGATATTTTTGCCCGCCACGCGCGGACGCGCGAAGGCCAGTTGCAGGTCGAGCTGGCGCAGCTGGAGTACATGCTGCCGCGATTAACGGGGCACGGAAAAGCCATGTCGCAGCTGGGCGGCGGCATCGGCACCCGCGGACCGGGCGAGACGCAGCTGGAAACGGATCGGCGGCGCATTCAGCGGCGCGTGCTGCAGCTGCGGAAAGAACTGGAAGGGGTGCGGCGGATTCGCACCCAGCAGCGCCAGCGGCGACAGTCGGTGCCTGTGCCGACGGTGGCCCTGGTGGGTTACACCAACGCGGGAAAAAGCACGCTCTTCAACGCCATCACCAATGCCGGGGTGCTTGAGTCCTCCCGCATGTTCGCTACGCTCGATCCGAAGCTCAGCGCCGTTCAGCTTCCGAGTCGCAGGAAAGTGTTGTTGTCGGACACGGTCGGCTTTATCCGCGATCTGCCCCACACGCTGGTCACGTCGTTTCGCGCAACTCTGGAAGAAGTGCGGAAGGCCGAGGTGTTGATTCATGTGCGCGATGCTTCCAGTCCCATGTGCGAGGAACACAAAGCAGAAGTGGAGAAGGTGCTGGGCGAGCTGGATGTTCTCGCGAAACCCAGGCTCGAAGTGATGAACAAAGTGGATCTGCTCAGCGATGAGGAGCGTGCCTCGCTGGCGAGCGCGAACGGCCGGGCGATTGCGGCATCGGCGAAGGAACACACCGGGCTGGAAACTCTGCTGGAACGCCTGGACGAGGAACTGGTGGAGGATCCGGTCCTTGAACAGCGGTTTCAAATTCCGCAGTCCGAAGGCGACGTGCTCGCGGCGCTGGAGGCCGGGGCGCTGATTCAGAGTCGCGAGTATGACGGAAACCTGGTGCGCGTCATTGTAGCTGGACCCGCGTCTCTGCTGGGTCGCTACCGGCGCTTCCGGGTCACGGGACGAGAACCTTCTGCCCAGACGAAGCAAACCGGGTGATGGAGAGTGGTGGGTAACTCCGATCACCCGGTTCGCCGACCCTGATCCGGGTCGAGGTGGTATTCTCAGTTTACGCCGGATTCCGGCCAGGTCAAGCTCGCAACTGCGATTTTTGTGGGTGTCCTGCATACAGCTCCGCAAGGGGCTGAAGCCCGAAGCAGCGGATGCAAGAGTAAGTGCCTTTCGTCATTTGACACTGAATTTTTGCCTCTGTTAGAACCAAGAGTTCCACCGAAGCCTCTCAGTCGATCCGACTGCCACCGCCGGCCAATCCATGGATGAATTGCTGCATCAACTTGGTGATCTTGCGCTCGGTGCCATACCGACCCTGATCCTTTTCATTCTGTTGATTTTGGCCTATCGCTACGTCCTTTACCGTCCGCTGATGAAAACCCGTGCTGAGCGGCGGGAGCGGACGGAGGGAGCGATGGAAAAATCCCGGCTGGCCATCGCGCAGGCTGACGTCCGCACCCAGGAATACGAAGCCAGGATGCGAGCTGCAAGAGCCGAGATTTTCCGGGTCCGTGAACAACGGTTGCTGCGCCTGAACGCCGAGCGCGAAAGCGCCCTGGCTTCGGCCCGTTTGGCGGCGCAACAACGTGTCCAGGCGGCGCAGTCCGCGCTGGAGGCACAGAGTATCGACGTGCGAAAGCAAATTGAAGCCTCCGCGAACCAGCTGGCCGCCCAGGTGCTGGCTGCGGTTCTGCCGGCGGCCGCTGCGGAGGGTTCCCATTGAAAACCATCGGCCGCATCCTCAGTGCCCTGGTCTTGTTGGCATTGCTGGCGATGCCGGCTGCACGCATGCACGCGCAGTCCGATGCGGCGAAACCGGCAGCCGTGACCGCGGGCGCCGAACACATGGACGAGCCGGAGACGAACTCTGAAACGGACCAGTATCGGCACTCGTCCGTCGTGAACGCCATCGCACGCTTTGCCCATGTGAAGACGGAGACCGCTGCGCAGATTTTTGAAGACATCAACTCCGGGGTCCTGCTGGCCGTCATTGGGTTTTTTCTCTGGAAGTTTTTGCCAAAGTTGTTACGGAATCGCTCCGAAACGCTGCAGAATGAACTAGTTTCTGCCAGACTCGCCACGGAAGATGCCAACCGCCGTCTGGCGGAGGTCGAAGCTCGCTTGTTGCGGCTGGACTCAGAGATTGCCACCATCCGCCTGCAGGTCGAGAAGGAATCAGCCGAGGACGAAAAGCGGATTCATGCCGCCCTTGAAGCCGAGCGGGAGCGCATCATCGCGTCTGCAGAGCAGGAGATTGGGGCAACCCAGGCTGCCGCGCAGCGCGATCTGAAGAAATTTGCCGCCGATCTGGCCATCGATCATGCCATGCGCAAGATTCAGCTCTCCAACGACACCGACCGTCTGCTGGTTCGCGAATTCGGCAAATCGCTCAAAAATTCCGGAGGGGAAGCATAAATGGCGAGCTTTGTTTCCCGATATGCGCGCGCGTTCGCTGACGTGATTTTCGAGGCGAAGCTGGATGCGAAGAGCGTCCAGCGGCAGCTTGCCGATTTCGCCGGGGCCTGGCATGAGAGCCGCGAGCTGCGCGAGTTTTTCCTCGATCCATCGTTTCCGGTGGACCAAAAGGTTGCGCTGCTGGACAAGCTGAACGCGAAGCTCAAAATGGCGCAGCAGACGCGGAACTTCATCGCAGTGCTGATCCGCAATGACCGCATCGTGGGACTGGACGACGTCCTGGCGGAGTTTCGGCGCGAGATCAACCGGCGCCTGGGGATTTCCGAAGCGAAGGTCATCTCCGCGCGCAAGCTGGACGACCAGGAACGCAAGGAGCTGGAGAGCCAGATCGCAGAACTCACCGGAGGCACGGTCGAAGCCCAGTTTGAAGAGGACAGCGCCTTGCTGGGGGGCGCAGTCGTACAGGTAGGCAGCACGGTGTATGACGGCTCGGTGCGCGGGCGTCTGGACCGGCTGAGAGAAGAACTAACCGCCGGGTGATCCGGCATCGAAACGGCACAACAGCACAACGAGATTCAACCGAAGACCAGGGACAGAAAAGCATGGCGCAAATCAAAGCAGACGAAATAACAGCGCTCCTGAAGGAGCAGATTGCCAATTACGACGCGAAAATGCGCGTCGACGAGGTTGGGACGGTGATCACCCTGGGCGACGGCATCGCGCGCCTGCATGGGCTCGATAAGGTCATGTCCGGCGAATTGCTGGAATTTCCCCACGGAATCGCCGGCCTCGCCATGAGCCTTGAAGAGGATCAGGTCGGCTCCGTGCTGCTCGGCGACTACACGGAGATTCGCGAAGGCGATCAGGTCAAGCGCACCGGCAAAATTCTCAGCGTCCCCGTCGGCGACGCCATGATCGGCCGCGTGGTCAACGCGCTCGGCCAGCCCATCGACGATAAGGGCCCGGTCCAGACCCGCGACGTGCTGCCGGTCGAGCGTCTCGCCCCTGGCGTCATCGATCGCCAGCCCGTGCGCGAGCCGATGATGACCGGCCTCAAGGCCATCGACTCCATGATCCCGATCGGCCGTGGCCAGCGCGAGCTGATCATCGGCGACCGCCAAACCGGCAAGACCGCCGTCGCGCTCGACGCGATCATCAACAACAAAACCAACGACCTCATCTGCATCTACTGCGCCGTCGGGCAGAAGCGCTCCTCAATTGCCCAGGTCGTGCAGACGCTGGAAGAGTACGACGCGATGGGCCACACCATCGTGGTCGCGGCGTCGGCCTCCGAGCCGGCTCCGATGCTCTACCTCGCGCCCTATGCCGCCTGCGCCATCGGCGAGTATTTCCGCGACAAGGGCCGTCACGCGCTGGTGATCTACGACGATCTCTCCAAGCACGCCATCGCGTATCGCGAAATCTCGCTGCTCCTGCGCCGTCCGCCGGGCCGCGAAGCTTATCCCGGCGACGTCTTCTATCTCCACTCGCGCCTGCTCGAGCGCGCCTCGAAGCTCAGCGACAAGATGGGCGGCGGATCGCTGACCGCATTGCCCATCATTGAAACCCAGGCGGGCGACGTCTCGGCCTACATCCCGACCAACGTCATCTCCATCACCGACGGACAAATCTTCCTCGAGACTGACCTCTTCAACTCCGGCCAGCGGCCTGCGGTCAACGTCGGCCTCTCCGTCTCGCGTGTAGGATTCTCGGCCGCGATCAAGGCCATCAAGCAGGTCGGCTCGACACTCAAGCTCGACCTGGCGCAGTACCGCGAACTGGCCGCCTTTTCCCAGTTCGGCAGTGACCTCGACAAAATCACCCAGAACCAGCTCAACCGCGGCAAGCGATTGAGTGAACTCCTGAAGCAGCCGCAGTTCCATCCCCTCACCGCCGAAAAGCAGGTCATCATCCTCTTCTCCGGGACCCAGGGCTACCTCGACGACCTGAAGGTCGAGCAGATTCACGCCTTTGAAGTGGGACTCTATCCGTACCTCGACTCGGCGCAGTCGCAGCTGCTGAACGACATCGCCACGAAGAAGACCCTCGACGATGATCTGAAGAGCCGCATCCACGCCGCGCTCAAGGAATACAAAGCCAACTTCGTCGCCGAGCATGCAGAAGCGAAGCTGAAGCAGCCCGCCGTGCAGCCGCTCAGCGACCAGGACAAGAAGAAAGAACAGGAACAGAAAGCCGAGCAGCCGGTAGCGGCCGCGCACTAAGCCATGGCCAACGTTCTCGATTTACGGCGCCGCATCCGCAGCGTGCGGAACACCCGGCAGATCACCAAAGCCATGAAGATGGTGTCGGCCGCCAAGCTGCGTCGCGCGCAGGAGCGTGCAATCGCGGCGCGTCCCTACGCCGCAATGCTGGCCAGCGTGCTCGAGTCCCTCAAGCGCCGCGCGGATATTTACGATCCGGAAACCGGCGAGGTCCGGCACCCGCTGCTGCTCACGCGCCCGGAGAAGAAGATACTGCTCGTCGTCGTCTCCGGAGACAAAGGCTTCGCGGGCGCTTTCAACACGAACATTTTCAAAGCCGCGGCCAACTTCATGGTCGAAAACGGCGAGAAGCAGATCGACATCGAGGCCATCGGCCGCAAGGGGCGCGACCTCTTCCGCCGGCGCTATCCCGCAGCGCAGTTTGCCGAGAAGACCGAGGAAAACCAGCGGCCCGATCGCACGCGGAGCAGCCAGATCGAAGTGCTCAGCGGCCCGACTGCTGCGCTGGAAAAGATCAACTACGATGCCATCCGCGAAGTGGCCGAGGAAATCATCTCGCTCTACACGCACGAGGAGATCGACGCCGCGTACCTGGTCTACAACGAATTCAAATCGGTGATCCAGCAGCGCGTCGTCGTGGAGCGCGTGCTGCCCATCCTCTCGTTGACCATCCACGAGGTGGAACGAGCCGAAGAGCCAACCCTGGAAGAGCGCGAGCGGGCCGCCGAGGCCGCATTGTCCGCCGGCGTCAGCCTGTATCCGCACGAAGCCGAGGCCGCGCAGAAGCAGCTGGAAGAAGAAACGAAGAACTTCGGCACCGCCGAGGTCGACTACATCTACGAGCAGCCGCCGGCGGAGATCTTTGCCGACGTCCTGCCGCGCTACGTCACCTCGCAGCTCTATCACGCGACGCTCGAATCCATTGCCGCCGAACACGCCGCGCGCATGACCGCGATGGACTCGGCGACCAACAACGCATCCGACATGATTGACTCGCTGACCCTGACCATGAACCGCGTTCGTCAGGCAGCGATCACCAAAGAAATTATCGAAATTGTCAGCGGCGCAGCCGCGATTTAAGGCGAGAACAGAAGAACATGGCAGAAAACATCGGAAGAGTCGTACAGATTTCGGGTCCCGCGGTCGACGTGCAGTTCGAAGAAGCCACCATGCCTCCCATCTATCAGGCATTGCGTGTCGTGGACGAAGGATTCACCGTCCCGTTTCCCATCAACGTCATTCTCGAGGTCGAGCAGCACCTCGGCGAAGGTCGCGTCCGCTGCGTCGCCATGGAAGCGACCGAAGGCATGGTGCGTGGGATGAAGGCCATCGATCAGGGCGGCCCCATCACCGTGCCCGTCGGTCGTGCCACTCTCGGCCGCGTGCTCAACGTCATCGGCGAGCCCGTCGACGCTCTGGGCCCGGTGAACGCCAAGCAGCGCAATCCCATCCATCATCCGGCTCCGGCCTTCGACGAGCAGTCCACGCACGAGGAGATGTTCGAGACAGGCATCAAGGTCATCGACCTCATCCAGCCCTTCCTCAAGGGCGGCAAAACCGGCCTCTTCGGCGGCGCCGGCGTCGGCAAGACCGTAATCATTCAGGAGCTCATCAACAACGTCGCCTCCCAGCACGGCGGCTACTCCGATTTAGCCGGCGTCGGCGAGCGTACCCGCGAAGGC
>PMUI01000129.1 GCA_003166955.1 Acidobacterium sp. | reverse complement strand
AGTTTTTCGGGGGCACGTCATGATCGCGCGTGATCCTCCGGATTTGCCTTGGCCGAGACGGGCGATGCGCTGCTTGATCACCCCTCCTCCGAGGTCGGCGTCGACCAGGCCTTCGTTCGCAAGCCGAGCCGATTCGAAGAGAACCGCATCGCTGATTGCGGCCTTTCGTGCGAAACCGCGCGAACGGCTTGTTTTTGTAGACGGCAAAGCTCATCAATTGCCCGCACCTAAACTATAGCACCGAGTGCTATAGTTTAGGAGAGATGGAATCAGAATGAGCCGAGAACAGTGACCACTCTGAGCGCAGCCGCTGACGCTCGAGAACTGGAACATCTGACGGAACGAACCAAAGCATCGTCAATGAACGTCTGAAGGCTTTCGATCTGCGAGCGCAGCGGTGATGAGGGCGAATCCGGCCATGGTGAGGCAGACGTAGCCGGAGTTCCATTCGTCGCCGTTGTGGAGGGCGTGGGCGATACGGGGAGCGTGCACGATGAGGACCCAGGAGAAAAGCATGAGGGCGAGCAGCGCGGCGGAGAGGCGCGTCCAGACCTGGGCGGCGATGGCGAGGCCTGCGGCGACCAGGGCGCTGCCGGTGAACAAGGCGAAGAAGAGGTGGAAGGGAATCCAGTGCGGGATGAGGCCGGCAATCCAGCCAGGGGCCTGGAGGTGCAGGCTGCCGAAGACGACGAGGGCGATGCCGAAGAGCCAGCGGGCCGGGGTGGCGAGTCTGGCGGTGAGGGCGTCAGAAACAGGCAGAAAGCCAGGGCCGGAGCCGGAGCCTGGAGGGGAGAAGGAGCGGGCGAGCATCCACGAGCCGGCGCAGCAGGCGAGGAGTTCGAAGAAGACGCCGCGATCGCCGATGTTGTGGAGCATGCCGGGGATGTGCGTGGTGAAGCGGAGAAACGCGGAGAGAAGAAACACGCAGCCGAGGAGGGTGGTGGCGAGGCGCGCGTATATTCCGGTGAGGACGGAGAGGCCGGCGAGAAGCAGGATGGCGCCGGCGAGCCATGCCCAGAAAAGATGCGCGGGGGCCCAGTCGGGGACGAGGCCGAGATCGCCGATGAATCCGGAGTAGAGGAAATGCTGGACGCCGAAAGCAAGGAGCGAGACGCCGATGAAGAGTCGGCCGAGCCAGACGAACGCGGCCGCAGTGGGGTCGGGCTGCGGTGAGGGAGCGTGTGGCGGGACATCGGCCAAAAAGAGGCCGGAGTGCGAGGAGCCATCAGGGATTTCGCTGCTCCGGCCGAGGCGGAGTTCATCGCCGGCCGCAGTTGTGGTGCGACGATACATCATCTAGTGGATGTTCTCTTCGGCCATGAGCTGGGCGAACTCAGGGGTCTTGCGCAGCTGCGTGAAATCGGTGTCCTGCATGAGGCGATTGCGGTCGTGGAAGCCGTCGTTGAGGGCCTTGCGGAGGTATTCGAGGGCGCGGTCCTGATTGCCGACCTCGGCGAAGAGCTCGGCGATGCAGTAATCCTGGCGGACGCGTTCGCGTTGGGAAGCGGGGCCCTGGATGACTTGCAAGGATTCGCCGTCAAAGACGCTGGGGTCGAGACGGAAGGCGCTCTGGTAGGACTCGAGGCCGGACTGGAATTTGCCTGCGGCAAAGTAGGCGGTGCCGAGATTGGCGGCGATGACGGCGGAGTCGGGCATCAGCGTAAGCGCCTTGCGGTAGAGCTTGATGGCCTGCTTGTAGCGGCCCTGGGCGAAGTCCGCGGCGCCGAGGTTATTGATGGCTTCGGGGTAGTTGGGGCGGATGAGGAGGGCTTTCTGGTAGTCCTTGCGGGCTGTGTCGAGGGCGAAGAGGTGATGGTAGGCGATGCCGAGCTTGTTGAGGGTGACGGCGGTGACGGGCGCCTGGCGGTAGGAGTCGATGGCGGCGAGATATTCCTGGCGCGCCATGAGAATGTCGCCGTGCTCCTCGGCGGACATCGATACGGTGGCGGTGGCGGGCGCGGCGTTTTGGTTTTGGGGAAGGGAATCAGCGTGCGCGAAGCGGGGCGGGAGCAACAGGAATGTCGCGACGGCGAGAAGGAAGCTGGGGAACGGGGCTGGGGTTTTCACGGGTCACACCTTCCTGGGACACGCGGTGAAGCGTGGGATGAGGAAAAGTGTGCCTCGGTTGGGTGGCAGGTGGCAATAGCCAATCCTGAAAAAATTTGCATAGCCACTTTGGGAGGAGTGCGTCGAATGCGACAGGAGGGGAGGGGGCAGGGCCGCGATTGGGGATTATCTGTTCTTTGTATTGCGGCGGGCGCGGAGGTGATGGCGAACGCGAGAGTAGCCGAGGCCTGCAGCACCGACGATGAGGCCGAGGACCAGGGTGGGATTTTCCGGCGAGTCGTCGCAGCCGGTGATCTGGGCGTGCAGGCTAAGGCCAGAAGCGAGCAGAAGCACGGCGAGGGGGAGAAGGGTGCCGATCTTTTTCAAGTCGATCCTCCAGGATCGTTACTGAATTCTGTTTGGGGTAGCGCCCCGGCGCTGCGCACCTGCCTGGGCGGCGTTTTCTGATGTACGGCGGAAGGCCCAATCCCGGTACAGGCCGTTGTTCGCCGCTGTATTTCGCGTGCAGGAACAGGATTATGGCGGCGTGCCCAGGGTGTTGTTGATGACTCCCTGGACCAGCGGGAAGACGACGGGCGTGGCAGCGCCGACGAACTGGTTGAGGGTGTCCCCTCCATCGCTGACGACCCAGACATTGCCGGCGCCGTCGACGGCGACGCCCTGCGGGCCGCTCAGGTTTCCCTGAAAGCCGTTCGAACCGGAGAGCGCTGAACCGCTGGAAGAGAACTCGCTGATGCTGTTGCCGTTGAAGTTGGCGATCCAGATGTGGCTCGCGCCATCGACGGCGAGGCCATCGGAACGGTTGAGGCCCCCGCCGGTAAAGCCGGTCGTGGAGAGGAAGCCCGATCCCGAGTTGTAGCCAGTGAGGGCGTTGTTGAATTCGTTGCCGCCCCAGACGTTGCCGCTTTTGTCGATGCCGATGGCCACGGGCCCCTTGAGGCCGCCGCCGCTGAAGCCTGCGGGATCGGGGGACTGAAATCCAGTGCCGGGCGTGTACTCGCTCATGCTGGTGGCGGTGCCATTGCCGGTGTTTACAGCCCAGATATTTCCGTTATGGTCGACGGCGATGCCGAGGGGATCATTCAGGCCGCCGCCGGTAAAACCGGAGGACCCCGACATGGCCGAGCCCGTAGAGCTGAACTCGCTAAAGCTGCTGCCGCCGAGGTTCGCCACCCAGACATGGCCTGAGCCATCGATGGCCAGGCCCCAGGGGTTAAAGAGTCCGCCGCCGGTGTAGCCGCCGCTGGGGGATTTGGCGGTGCCGGTGGAAGAGAACTCGCTGATGCTGCCGTTGCCAGTGCCGCCGACATTGGAAACCCAAATATTGCCGGAGGCGTCGACGGCAATGCCGAAGGGCTGGTTGAGCCCGCCTGAGCCAGTGGGCGAGGTGAACTTGACGGCTCCGAAGGGGCTGAACTCGTTGATGGTCTTGTTGTCGCTGTTGGTCACCCAGACATTGCCGGAGGCGTCGATGGCGACCATCGAGGGACCATTGAGACTCGTTGCGGTGTAGCTGATGGAGATGGTCCAGTCGTTGGGCGCGCTGGTGAGGATGCTCTGGAAGGGCGAAGTGGCGGTGGCGAGTGCAAACAGGTTGGAGACGTTCGCCGAGGGGTTGTGCGCGATGTTGATGGCGGCTGTTGCCGTGTCGGTGGGGGCGGTGCCTGTGGAGCCGCTGCTCTTCGCGTTGCTGAACAGGGTGCTGCAGCCCCCGGAGGTGGGACCGCTGGAGTTGATGCAGGAGGCGAGGATGTCGGCGAGGGTATTGATCTCGGATTCGGGGACGGTTCCGTTGCCGCCTGCTGTAGTGGAGACGGCCCGGCCGTTGCCGAGATTGCCGATGCTGGCGGCGGTGGCGGCGGCGATTTGCATGGCGGTGGCCGCCGCAGTGGTGTTCGATCCGGAGATGTGGATGGCGTCGGTGGCAAAGCCGGCGAGGGCATAGGCCGCGGCCACGGTGGTGATTTCATTCATCTCGATGGTGGACGGCAGGCCGGTGAAGCTGTTGTTCGAGCCGCACTGGCCGAGCACGGACATGAGGCCCGCGGCAGAGTTAGTCCCAAAGCCTGAGGTGCCGCCCACGGAGTAAAGATAGACCTGGGTTCCGGAGGTGCAGGTGTAGTCGCCGCTGCCGATGTTGAAGCCGCCGGTGGAATTGGTGAGGACGTAATCATCGCCATTAATGCCGCCGGAGTGAGTGTCAGCGGTGAGCTTGAGCAGGGACTTGGATAAGTTTGCGCTCCCGTAGCCGGAGGTGTTGACCTGAAGGAGATAGACCTGAGCCTGCTGCACGGGCTGCTGGCCGCCGTGGACGGTGCCGCTGATCGGCGTGATGACTTCCGGGCTAGTGGGCGGAGAAACGGGATCGCGGGAGACGATGGCAGTCACCGAGCATCCGGTGAGTACAGCGATAGTGATAGTGCTTGCCGCCAGGCACCAGGCAGAACGCATATGGTTGTACTCCAGTAGTGGGGGAATGGATCGAAACGTTTCTTCTGTTTTGTGTGTGCGAGCCTGGGCCGGGAGGCATCGCCAGACGTGAAGCGTAGCACGGCTGTTCGCGGCGGATCAATGGAAAATCGGGGATAAAACGGTTAATTTCAGGCAGATTTGGGTGGAGATTTCCGCAGGTAACTGGCGTTCGAAGTGCGGTGGTTACGCTCGCGCAGGCGAGAGATCACGCACGTTGTAGTTTTGGCCTGGTAGAGGAATTCCAGACACGCAACCGATCAAGGCGCAGTTGCCAGCAAATAGTTCTGCAGCGCTGCAGCGAGGGGCGTGATGACCGGTGTTGCCGCACCCACGAGCTCGGTGATGGTGTTGCTTCCGTTGTCGCCAATCCAGACGTTGCCGGCGCTGTCGGTCGCGATGCCCTGGGGTTGGCTCAGATTCCCCGACCGGTACTGATAACCGTTCGCGCCGGAGACAGCAACGCCGTTGTTGAACTCGCTGACCGTGTTGCCGCCCGTGGGATTGCCCGTGCTGACGCCGTAGTTCGAGATCCAGATGTTGCTGGCGCCGTCAATGGCGATACCGTCGGAGATGCTGAGCCCGCCTCCGGTGTAAACGTTGATCTGGTCACTGTTGAAATAATTCACAGAAGTCACTGCGTTATTGAGCTCATTGGCAATCCAGATGGTGTTGGTATTGTCGATGGCCACCCCAACCGGATCGTAGATCGAGGCGTCCGTGAAACTGGTGAAGCCGGTGCCTGGCACATATTCGTCGAGGCTGCTGCCGGGGCTGCCGCCGCCCGCCGTGTTCGTGACCCACAGATTGCCGTAAGGGTCGGCAGCGATGAAGAGGGGACTGTCGAGGCTTCCGTTTGGATCGGTAAATGCTGCGTTGCCGTTGCCGTAGCTGCCGGCGGTGGTGCAGCTGGCGCCGGGATTGTATTGGCTGATGGAGTTGCCGTCGAAGTTCGCAACCCAGACGCTGCCGCTGGAATCGATGGCGATGCCCCACGGATCGTCGACGCCGCCGCCGATGAACGGTGAAGCCGGGTTGACATTCGCGTTCGCATCGAATTCGCTGATCGAGTTGCCGTTGCCCTGGCCGCCATTCGCGACCCAGACGCAGCCGTTCGCATCGACGGCGACGCCATTCGGGCCATTGAGACCGCCAAGGGCTGTTGTGTGGAGGAGCCCGCCATTCGGGCTGAACTCGGTGATGGAGTTGCCATCATTGTTGGTGACCCAGACATTGCCGGTGGCGTCGATGGCGATAAAGGTGACGCCATTCAGGCTGGCGTCGGTGTAGTTGACGGCGAGGGTCCAGTCTGCGGGCGCGGGTGTGAGGGTCGGCTGGAAGGGTGAGGTCGGAGTGGCCAGCGCAAAGAGGTTCGCGACATTCGCGCCCGGGTTGTGGGCGATGTTGATCGCTGCTGTGGCTGTGTCTGTGGCAGCGGTTCCGGTGGAGCCTCCGCTTTTGGCATTGTTAAACAACGTAGTGCAGCCCCCCGAGGAGGGTGCCGCGGTGTTAATGCAGGCCGCCAGGATATCGGCGAGGGTATTGATTTCAGTCTGCGGTACTGTCCCGTTGCCGGCCGGAGTCGTCGCGTAGGCCCCGCCCCCGCCGATGCCGACGAGATTGGCTGCGCTTTTGGCCGCGTTGGCCAGGCCGGATATCCCCGACTGGAAGGCGGGGTTGTTTTTGTTCCCCGACATTTGCGTGGCGCTGGTGGCGTAGCCGGCCAGCGCATAGGCGGCGGCTACTGTCGTCAACTCATTCATCTGGATTGTGGCCGGAAGACCGGTGAAGCTGTTCCCTGTGCCGCACTGGCCGAGCACCGCCAGGAGTCCGGCCGCGGAATTGGTGCCGAAGCCAGCGTTGCCACCCAGCGAGTAGAGATAAACCTGTTCGCCAGAGTTGCAGGCGTAGGAGCCCGCGGGGATGGAGAAACCACCCTGGGCGTTGGTGAGCACATAGTTTCCCACGCTGTCATGGTTGGTCGCGTTCGTGATCAGCGAAGTCGAGTTCGCGCCGTAGGATCCAACCGTAACGGCGAACAGATAGACGTGGGCCGACTGGATGGGCTGCTGACCGCCGTGGACCAACCCCTGAAGAGGAACGCTGATCGCCGGCTTGCCGGGATTAACGGGGTTGGTGGGCGGTTGCGTGGCAATTTTGGATACCGAGCAGCCGGTGGTGAGGATGGCAGTGCTGGCCAGAAGGCTCCAGGCAAGACGCATGGTTTTTTGGACTCCGAGAATTGGGGGATAACTACATGATTACTTAGTGGTTAACAGCGAGCCTGGGCGCGAAAGGACCTCGCCAAGGGTGCAGACTAGCATGGCCTTTGTGGCAGGGCAATGGCCCGTTGGGAGGGGTCGGAGTGGAAATCTGTCGCGATTTTGGACACGGCTTTGGGCAGGGAGTTGAACCTGGGGAATCAGGCGACGACGGAGACTTCGCCGTGGCGGCGGCGCGCGGGCTTCACGGTAATTTTAACGTCCTGGCCGAGGGCGGTGAGGAAGTCCATGAGGCGCTCCACGGAGAAGGATCCGGCGCGGTTGCGCATGAGCGCGGAGACGTGGGGCTGCTGGATGCCGAGGATTTTGCCGGCTTCGGTTTGGGTTAGGTCTCGCTTGCGGATGAGGCGGTAGATCTCGAGGGTGAGCTTTGCCTTGAGGAGTTCTTTCTCGGGGTGAGGGAAGCCGAGGTCTGCGAAGACGTTGCCGGTGCTCTTTTGGATTCTGATGGACGCTTTCTTTTTGTTCACGTCAGTTTTGCCTCTCCCTGTGCAGATGTTCGGCTTCCGCGAGCCTTCGACCGATCAACTCGAGATCTCTTGCGGGTGTGGCGATACCGCGTTTCGACTTCTTCTGAAAAGCGTGCAGGACATAAATCGCTTCCAGATACCGAACGGTATACACGGCGCGCCACGTGTCTCCGCGGCTATCAGAGACAATTTCGATCACCGAAGCTCCTCCAAATCCCTTCAATGGTTTGGCTGCGGGATCGGTTTCACCTTGCTGGGCGGTGTACAACGCCTGACCGATGTCACGACGGACATCACGCGGAAATAAACGCACGTCCCTCCGGGTGGAACCGAGCCATATCAGCGGACGTTCCAACGTAGGCACTTATGCAAGAATACGTCTACTCGTATTAGAGCGTCAACAGCGCGGATCAGTGCGCGATGGCCTGGCGGAGGCGGCGGACTGCGGCGGGCATCTGGTCTTCGGGGGTGTTGCCGAAGCCTAACAGGAAGCCGTGGCGGCGGGGTTCGGCGGAGTAGCAGGGGGAGAGCGGCCAGAGCCACAGCTTGTCTTTGGCGGCGCGGGTGGCGATCTGGACGTCGCAGATTGCGCCTTTGAAGCTTTCGGGCAGCGTCCTGAGGCTTTCGCGCTGTGTCGTGATGCTTTCCGGCAGCGTGACGGTGAGGTGCATGCCGGCTTCGGAGCCCTGGATGGTGAGGAGGTCGCCGCATTCGGCGCTTAGGCTTTCGACCAGCGCGGCGCGGCGCGCTTTGTAGAGGGAGCGCATGCGGCGGATGTGGCGCGCGAAGTGGCCGTCGTGCATAAAGTCGGTGAGGGCTTCCTGAAAGAGATACGACGGGAAGATGTCCATGGAGAAGCGGACGGCGGCGAAGCGGTCGACGAGGTCGGCGGGGATGACGATGTAGCCGAGGCGCAGCGAGGGGCGCAGGACTTTGCTGAAGGTTCCGATGTAGAGGACGCGGTCGCAGGAGTCGAGGCCCTGGAGCGAGGGGATGGGCATCGAATCGAAGCGGTATTCGCTGTCGTAGTCGTCTTCGACGATCCAGGATTCGGAGCGGCGGGACCACTCGAGAAGCTGGAAGCGGCGTGAGGCGCTCATGGTGACGCCGAGGGCGTAGTGATGCGAGGGGGTAACGAAGGCAACGCGGGCGTTGGGGGCGAGGCGCGCGCCGGCATCGACATCGAGGCCGTCGTCATCGACGGGGACGGGCACCGGTTTTGAGCCGGAGCCGAGCAGCAGCGAGCGGACCAGCGGGTAGCAGGGCTCCTCGATCCAAGCGGAGTCGCCGGGGTCGAGCAGAACGCGGGTGACGATGTCGAGGGCCTGCTGGGAGCCGGAGACCACCATGATCTGGCCGGGATCGCAGCGGACGGCGCGCGCGGTGCGCAGGTAGGAGCAGATGGCTTCCCGAAAGGGCAGCAGGCCCAGGGGATGCAGGTTGTTGTTGGTGTGAATCCGCAGCGAGCGGCTGTGGCGGGCAAGCAATTTCGACCACAGATCGAAAGGGAAGTGGTCGAGAGCGGGCTGGTGGACGCCGAAGGCGCCCCAGCCATGACGCCACGGGACGGGATCGTAGGGCGGGAACAACATGGAGCGGCGCGAGGTGCGGCGCGAGGCGGCCGACTCTTCGGTGGGACGTTTGGGGTGGGCGGGCTGGTGCGGCAGGGAGGTGGCGACGAAGGTGCCGGCGCCGACGCGGCTCTTGAAGTAGCCCTCGGCGAGGAGCTGCGCGTAGGCGTCGAGAACGGGGAAGCGGGAAATGTCGAGTTCGGCGGCGAGCGCGCGGCTGGAGGGGACCTGCTGGCCGGCGGCGAGGTCGCCGCGCAGGATGGCGTCGCGGAATCCGGCGTAGACCTGGCGATGCAGAGGGGTGGCGGCCTCGCGGTCGACGGGGATAACGGGGACGATTCCTGGGGAAACTTCGAGCATGTGCAGGGATAGTAGTGGCTATGTGGTTTTGGTGGCAAGTTGTCATGTCCGCATACCACTTTTCTGGGAAAAGTGGTCATGGGAGCGGGTAGCAGGAAGCCGGTAGCCGGGAGCTCCCCAGCGCGGCGAGGCCGGCGATCAGCCTGCCGCTTGCTCCAGAACTTTCAATACTTGCTGGTCCAGCTCGCGGGCTACCTGGAGAGCAGACTGATTGCGATAACTCATCAGGTGGCTCTCCATCGTGTCGTAGGTGAGATGAACGCCATCGGACCGTTCGTCAATCAGGACGGTCACCGGCGCATAGGAACCCGCATCGGGGACGTGGTTGGTCATCGAACTCATCGTCACGGGATTGCCCATCACGATGCGCAGGCTCCTGCCTGCCTGGGGGCCGAATCTCCTTTTCAGGACAGCGCCGAGATCGAAGCGCGTGAACTCCATGAGGCCGGCTTCGCTGACAGCCTGCTGAACGACCTGAGTCAGTTCTTCGGCTGAGGTTGCGCCGCGTAGTTTTTCGCCGAACGCCCGCATGTCGGGGTGACCGATCAGAGAATCGAACGTGGCCACGATTACTTCGAAGGGAAGCTGGGAGACGACGCTCACTCTCTTCACACTGATATCGCGGGATGCAGTCTCATTGCGGCCTCCAGGACGGCTTAAGGGCATTACCCCGTCTGAGAAAGAAAATCGATGCGTTGCGGTGCGAGCCGAGGCTCAGACGATCCTGGTGCATAGCCGAACCAAAGGCGGCATAACCGCACTCCATCTGATTCGGTTCCCCGGGGTGTGGCTCCGCGTTTATTTCAGGTTGAGTTCGCCCATGAGCGCGGCGAATTCGGGAGTCAGGCGAAGTGCGGCGAAGGCGGGATCATGCCAGAGGCGCTTCCTGTCTGCAAAGCCGGCGGAGAAGGCCTTGCGGAGGTAGTCGAGGGCGCGGTCCGGGTTCTGCATCTGCGCGAAGAGTTCAGCCAGGGAGTAGTCCTTCTGGGCGCGGTCGGAGTCGGTGATCGGCCCGCTGACGACCCGGGGCGAGTCGACGTCGAAGACCGTGGGATCGAGAGCGTAGGCGCTGCGGTAGGCTTCGAGCCCCTGAGTGGGCCGGCGAACGGCGAAGTACGCGGTGCCGAGGTTGGCGACGAAAGGGGCAGAGGTGGGATCAAGCTTGAGGGCGCGGCGGTAGAGACGGATGGCCTGGCGATAGTCTTTCTGCGCGAACCAGGAGGCGCCGAGATTGTTGAGGGCTTCGGGGAATGCGGGGCGCAGGGCCAGAGCCTCTTCGTAGCTTTTGCGGGCCTGGCCGATGGCGTAGAGATGATGCCAGGCGACGCCGATCTTGTTCAGAGTGGCAGCTTCATAGGGCGCGCGGCTCCAGACGTCGATGGCTTCGACATAGCGGCCACGCGCGAAGTAAACGTCGCCGGCCGCCTCGGGAGTGAGGGCCGGTTGAGCGGCGAATGAGGAAGCCTGGAGTGTTTGGGCGCTGGTCGAGTGGCTTTGAGCGAGGAGCAGAGCAGCGAGGGCGAGCGAAAGCCATCCGGCGACGAGCCTGTGGGTACTCACGGTGAAACCTCCCGCGAATGAGGCCGCTTGAGACAAGATAATGCCACAATTTGGCGGGAGGAGGCCGGGGATTCGGGGAATTTGTGACGGTGGGAATGACGCGGGGGGAAGTGCTCTGATCCCGGAACCCGACTTGCGACCGGGATCAGAGCGTCACAGCGAAGTGCTAGAAGATGCTTTCCTCGGGTGTGTCGACGTCGATGCGCGTGCCGCTGATCGTGCCCTGCAGGTGCGCCAGCAGGTTGCCACTCTCGTCGTACTGATCGATGGTGAAGTTTCCGGTGAACTTGTTCTCGCCGGGCGACAGCGTGACCTGTTCCTGGATTCTGGCGGGTCCGAGGATCGTGCCGTTGGGGGCGGTCGCCGCGGGAGTGGGATCCCACGAAGCGGCGTAGTGGTTCAGCTTATAGGAGTGGTAGCCAACGGCCTTCCAGACGCCGAGGCAGAAGTTGGTGGTGACGGGCGCGCGGCCGCCGGAGTTCATGATCTCCGTGCCGTCGCTGTGCCACTGGGAATAGCCAGCGTCGATTTCGGCGCCGTCGGGAATGCCTGTTGAGCCCTCGGAAACGAATTTGACGTGCCAGAACCCGACGATGCCGGGATCGCTGTAGTCACGATCGCCTTCGCCCGGGTAGCCGTAGCGGGATAGCTGCGAAGCAGGCGCGGCGGCCTGCGGTTGCATGGCGGTGTGCGGCAGCAGCGGCAGTTTGATCCCGCCGCATTCCGCCTGAGAGATGGGGGTGAGCAGGAGCCCGACAACGAGTGCACCGAAGGCGGGCGCGAACTTCCTGAAATTTGTCTTCATTGGTTGATCTCCTCTTTCGCCGGGGAACCGGCTGGGTCACGAGCTAATCGCGGACCGCGCGGGCGAGGCAATGGAGAGGAGGTGAAGCCTGAGGTGAAGATTGGGTGAAGCGGCAAGCCACTGAAATGACAGAAGATTGCTGCTTTCGGCAGGGAAGTCGGGGTATACTGCTGGCCCATGATCGCCACGATTCTGGAGTTTGGGGAGTTCACGCTTGATCGCGGCCGCTTCGAATTATGCCGCAACGGGCGGGGGATCGCGCTGGAACGCAAGCCGCTTGAACTCCTGATCCTGCTGGTCGAGCGCGAGGGGCGGCTCGTCACCCGCAACGAAATCGTCGAGCGGCTCTGGGAACGCGAAGTCTTCGTCGATACCGAACACGGGATCAACACGGCGATTCGCAAGATCCGGCAGGCGCTGCGCGATGACTCCGAAGAGCCTCGCTATATTCAGACCGTCACCGGCAAGGGCTATCGCTTCATCGCGCCTCTGACTCGCCAGGCAGCGCCGGCGCACGACGAGATCGCCACCAGCAATGGCGCGGCTGCCGCGATCGTTCCTCCGCTTTCGCAGCCCGAGTCTCCCAGCGTCCCACCGGCCCGCGCTCAGCGCGGCAACCGCTATCGCTGGATGGCTGCTTCGATTCTCCTCGCGGCCGCCGCGATCATCATTGGAGCCCGCTACCTCATCCATCGCCGAGCCGCTGCCAACATCCACTCGCTGGCCGTGCTGCCGCTGGACAATCTCTCCGGCGATCCCAGCCAGGAATATTTCGCCGACGGCATGACCGATGAGCTGACCACGATGCTGGCGAAAGACTCGACGCTGCGCATCGTCTCTCGCACATCCGTGATGCAGTATAAGAAGGCGCGCCGCCCGTTGGGGGAGATTGCGCGCGCGCTCGATGTGGATGGCATTGTCGAGGGCTCGGTCGAGCGCACCGGCAATCAGGTTCACATGACGCTGCAGCTCATCCGCGCCGACACCGATTCGCACATCTGGGCCGAGAGCTACGACCGCGACACCAACGATGTCGCGCTCCCTGAAGAAGCGGCGCAGGCGATCGCGAAGCATCTGCGCAGCGCGGCGACCTCCACACCGCTGGCGCACTACGTGAATCCCGCGGCGCATGATGCCTACCTTCGCGGGAGATATCTGTGGTTCACCGACCGGATGATGGAATCGGCCGCGTATTTCCGCAAGGCAACGGAGATCCAGCCGGATTACGCAGCCGCCTGGGCGGGCCTGGCCAACTACTACGCCGAGGGAATTGCCGGTGACGTCCTCGATCCGCGCACTGCTATGGGCCCGCAGGAAGAAGCCGCTCAACGTGCCATCCAGCTCGATCCCGATTCGTCGGAAGCCCACGTGGCCATCGCTGCCGTCTATCTCATCGATCGCTGGGATTGGGCCAACGCCGACCGCGAGACGCTGCGCGCCATTGCCCTCAATCCGGATAACGCCGAACTCTATTACTTCCGATCCGATGTGCTGGCAGCCATGAACCGGATTCCTGAATCCATCGAGGCCGCGAAGAAATCGATGGAACTCGATCCGTTTGCGCGTCCCTATGGCCTGGCAGGGGCGTATGAATCCGCGCGGCAATATGATGCTGCGCTCGCCGATCTCCGGCTGCGGCTTGAAGTGGCTCCGAACGATCCCGATCTCCTCGGAACGGAGATGGACATCTGGCGCCGCAAGGGCAACTACAAAGAGGCGATGGAAGCCTGGGCGAAGTGGCATACCGCGACCGGCGATCCGCAGTCGGCCGTCAATCTGCGGCGCGCTTACGACCAGGGTGGGGCGCATGGTTTCGTTCGCTGGCAGCTTGGACGCCGCCTCATACAGTCAAAGACGCAATATGTTTCGCCGGTCGAACTTGCCTCTTACTTTGCGCAGCTCGGCGACAAGGACCGTACGCTCGCGCTGCTCGAGGAAGGTTTCAACCAGCATTCCACCGACGTCCTCTGGATCCAGTACGACCCCGCCTACGATTTTCTCCACAAAGAGCCACGCTACCGCGCGCTGATCCAGAAGACGGGGCTGCAACCGCTCTACGACACGCCATGAGCCTGGAGCTGGCTGGCGAGCGTGGGTCTCGCCAGTGCCGGGTTTAGAGGCGGGGATTCCGGGTCGCGTTACTTTGCGCCGACGGGTTCCTTCGCCACGTTGTGAGCGGAGGGCCAGTGGGGCTCGCGTTTTTCGAGGAAGGCGCTGATGCCTTCGTGGAAATCGGCGTTGGAACGGGCATCGACGCTGGCGCGGATGGCGGTCTCGATGTCGTTGGGGAGATAGTGGTCGGAGAAATGGCAGAGGAGGCGCTTGGTGGCTTCCATGGCGGCGGGGCTGTTGCGGAGCAGGCGGCCTGCGAGACTCTTCGCTTCGCGCATCAGGTCGGGTTCGGGATAGATGCGGGTGACGAGGCCGAGCGACTGCGCTTCGATGGCCGAGATGAGACGGCCGGTGAGAAGAAGGTCGCGGCTGGATTTTTCGCCGAGCTGGGTGCGGAGGAAGGCGGCGACCACGGCGGGCACGAAGCCGATGCGGACCTCGGTGTAGCCGAATTTCGCTTCAGGGACGGCGAGGGTGAAGTCGCAGAGCGTGGCGATGCCCATGCCGCCGGCGATGGCGGGACCGTTGACGGCGGCGATGCTCGGCTTGGGCAGGGAGTAGAGGGTGCGCATGAGGGTGGCGATGCGCTGCGCATCGGCGTGGTAGTCCTCGGTAGGCGTGGGCTGGCCCGGCGCGAGCGCCATGGTGTGGAGGTGCTCGATGTCGAGGCCGGCGCAGAAGGAGGACCCGGCACCGCTGATGATGACGACGCGGCAGGTTTCGCTGGCGGCGAAGGACTCGAGCGCGTGGGTCAGGTCCTCCATGAGCTGATGGTTGAGCGCGTTCCGCTTCTCGGGGCGGTTGAGGAGGATGGTGTGGATGCCGGCGTCAGTATGCGTATGAAGGGTGGAATAGTGAGGCATGGCGCGCTCCCGCGGGACTCTGAATCTTAGAGCATTTTGCCACGGAGTGACACAGAGAAGATGAGGAGAACGATCACAGTGGTGTCCTAATTTGCCAGCCTTGCTGCCAGGAGCCTTCGCGTTACCCCTGAAATGGCAGCGGGCGCTCTGATAGGCTGAGGTCGCTTCACGAAAGGGCGGAGCAGACTTCGCGGTGGGATTCGTATGACGCCGGAGTGGGCAATAATAGCGCTGTGGATTGCCTGGCTGGTGTCGTGGGTCGCCGCGGCGTTTTGGTCTAACCGCACTGAAAAAAAGGGGCGGGATCGGCGCCGATATTGCATTTCGCATTCTCTTTTACGTCAGCGCGACTCTCTTGCTTGCGCCATTCTCAGACCGCCCCTGGTTCGCGCAAGTGCAGATCTGGCAACTGAACGCCACACTGAAATGGACATTAGCGGCGCTGACAGCCGCCGGATTTTGGTTCGCCTGGTGGGCGCGTATTCATCTGGGGCGTCTTTGGTCGGACTGGCTGACTAAAAAGGCTGGTCACCATGTCGTCGATACAGGTCCTTATCGCCTCGTGCGCCATCCCATCTATTTGGGCGTCATCTTTGCCGCATTCGCAACCGCCATCGAGAAAGGAACTTCTTTCGCGCTGTTTGGGGCCGCTGTCTTAGCCTTCGCCTTCTACACAAAAGCACGACGGGAGGAACGCTTCCTGCGGTTAGAACTCGGCGAAGACACCTATGATGCGTATGCACGCAAGACCGCAATGCTTGTGCCATTTACCTGCCGGCCGCCAAATTAGAACACTGCCGAACGATCGGGAAGTTTACGGCGACATCATGCAGCCGACCTGAGTGGAGCTGGAGAACGGGCCGGCTGCACGATGGGGCGCGGAGGTTAGCGCCAGTGGCCTTCGACCCAGTACCAGCCGCCGTGTTCATGGTGCCAGTGGCCATCGACCCAGACAGCATGGGGGCGGGGTGGACCGATCCACTCGCCGGGAACCCAAACGTAGCGGCCGCCATCCCAGCGGTGGTAGCCGGCACGCCAGTACCAACCGTCATGGGGACGGGGACCGCGATGCTCGATGATGACGTGTGGAGGTTCGACCTGAACATAGACGTGTTGCGCGAAGGCTGGGGGGATGCTGAGGAGTGCAGCTGTGGCAACGAGGAGTAGTTTCTTCATGAGTGGGTTTGTCCTTTCAGTGAAGCTGAGCACCGATGGAGGCTGTGACCTCAACCGGTGGTGTACAACCCAGGGAACCCGGCGAGGATCGACGGATTGCGCAGAAAATCTTCTCACGAACCGGAAAGCTTATGGTTTGCGGGGAATAAAAAGCTGCGCGGGCGGATTGATGCGGTAGGTTTCGGCGAAGTTGCCCAGGTTGATGGCGAGCGAGAGGCGGCCGCGCGAGTCGATGTAGAAGAGCGGCTTGCCAGTGGGGACGTCACTGAAGCTTTTGTGGAAGGGGATCGAGTACGCCTTGCCGTTGAGGGTGACGGGGACGGCGTCGCCGAGTTGATAGCCGAGTTGCGCGAAGACCGGCTGCGGGATGTCGAGGATGAGATTGCCGTAGGGGCCGTCGGTGCCGATGACGTCGCCGTGGAGGCCTTTGTCGTCGAGGGCGGCGGTGGGAATGTTGATGCGCACCAGCTGGGCGACATCGAGCGCGGGGCCGGCCCGGGTCCAATTGTCGCCGCGGGCCAGGTGCGCGCCGGCGGGGGAGAAGATGTCGCGGCCGTGGAAGGTGGAGGAGAGCTTCGAGCCGATCATCCAGTCGGGGTTGGTGATTTCGCGGGCCGCTTCAATGCCGTCGCGATCCTGGATAAGGGTGAGCAGGCCGTTGTCGGGGACGACGAAGAACTGGCCGGTTTTGGATTTAGCGATGATGGGTTTGCGCGTGGAGCCGACGCCGGGGTCGACGACGCCGACGAAGACGGCGTCTTTGGGGAAGTAGGGTGCGGAGCCGGCGAGGAAGCGCGCGCCCTGCGCGATGTCGTAGGGCGTGACCTGGTGGGTGATGTCGATGACGCGTACGCCTGGCGCTACCGAGTCCATGACGGCTTTACAGATGCCGATGGCGTCGTCCTTCACGTCGAAGTCGGATAGGAAGCCGATGACGCGCAGAGGCTGCGGGGTTGGGGCTGGGGCGGCGGTGTTGCAGGAGGTGAGGCTGAGGGCGATGAGGGCGGAGAGAGCGATGAAAAAGTGGCGGCGGGATGAGGGCATGCAGGCTCCGGAGTGGGAAGAATGAAAACGAATCTACCATGATGTAGTTGCCGTATCATCAGACGAGAGGCTTCTATGCCGAACCGCACCATCACGATTCCGGTCGACACGCAAACGGCACAGGCCTGGAATTCTGCCGACGACCAGAAACGGCGGAAGCTGGAGGCGCTGGCGGGGTTGTTGCTGTGGGACGTCGTTTCGGAGAAACGGCCATCGCTCGATACCGTTCTTGAAGAGGTCGGGCGTAAGGCACTGGCTCGCGGGCTGACGCCGGAGATTCTGGACTCCATCCTGAAAGACGCTTAGTCCTTGCGATGCGTCTTTGACACCAACGTTTTGGTCAGCGCATTGCTCTCGCCGGGCTCGACGGCGCGCGAAGCCTTCAATCGTGCGCGACGGATGGGGAACCTGCTTTTATCAGCTGCGGTGCTGGCAGAAGTGCATGACGTTCTGAGTCGGGACGCACTGCGTCGCTACATCGACGAAGGAGACTTACAAGACTTCCTTGCGGCTTTGGTGAGGGAGGCGGAATGGGTCGATCCGGACGTTGATGTGGTAGCGTGCCGCGATCCGAAGGACGATAAGTTTCTCACTCTTGCGGTGGCGGGTCAGGCCACTTATATCGTGACGGGAGACAGGGACTTGCTCGTTCTCGATCCATTCCAGCAAATACGCATCGTTTCGCCCCGGATGTTTCTCGAATCGCAATAAGGCAAGGTCGCAGATTACCGTCTAACGCACCAGCGCGAAGGCGACGATGGTGTTGCCGGAGAGGCCGGTGGCTTGTTCGGCTTCGGTGGTGAGGGCGGCTTCTAACTCCTCGGTGCCGAGATGGACTTCACAGGCGGCGATTTCTTCGGGGCCCGCGCCGTGGAAGCAGAGCTCGCAGACGCCGAGGCCGTTGTTGCCGTCGGGATCAGTGGAGCGCAGAGGCGGGCCGAAGACGCGGCAGGTCATGGGACGCGCGGCGTAGAGGTCGCAAAGTCCAGTGGCGGGATCGAGCGCGGGGCAGAGCTCGTCGTTGGCGAAGTCTTCTAGAAGAGCTTCCTGCGATTCGTCGAGAGCGCCGGTTTGCGGGTCGCCGGGAAAATCAGGAACGAGACGGGCGATGGATTGCTGGGCGCGCCAGCGGAGGGCGGCGGCGCGCTGCGGATCAGCGACGTCGAGGGCAGCCAAGCCGGTGCGGAGACGGGCGGCATCCAATTGCGAGATGGGGAAGACGCCGATGCAGCACTGCGTGCATCCAGGAGCGCAGAGGAGCCAGGGACCGGCGCGGCGGGCGGCGTCGGCAACGGCGGCATCGACGATCTGCACAAGGCGTGAGTCGCCGGTGGGGAGCATGCCATCAGAATAGAACCAGAGCATGGAGCCAGGGCGCGGCGGAAACTGCGGGCCTTGGGGACGATATTCTGCGGTAGCTGGGTAGCCGGTAGCCGGTAGCTGGTAGCTGGTAGCTGGTAGGAGGATGCTGAGTTTGCGAGCTGGAGTTGTGAGAAGGATGCCGGTTGCGCTGGTGGTGACAGCGTTCGCACTGTTGCTGGCGGCGGGCGCGCGAGCGCAGGAGAACTACGAAATTCAGGTTTATCCCTCAGAGACGATGGCGCCGGGGACGCTGCTCGTCGAACTGCACAGCAATTACACCGTTGAAGGAAGCACGAGCCCGAGTTACGGTCTGCAGTCAACCCAGGGGGAGGAACACGAGACGGTCGAGTTCACGCAGGGGCTGTCGAAGTGGTCAGAGGTGGGGTTCTACGTATTCACCGAGGAGCACAACGGCACGGGCGTGCAGTGGGTGGGGGATCATATTCGTCCGCGTGTGCGGGTTCCGGAGAGCTGGCACTGGCCGGTGGGGGTGAGCCTGTCGAATGAGATTGGGTATGCGCGCGCGGCGTACTCGAACCCGACCTGGTCATGGCAGATCATGCCGATCGTCGACCAGACGGTGGGGAAGTGGTACTGGTCGGTGAATGCGACGATGAACTGGGGGATTCATCCGACGTCGCTGCCGCCTGGAACATCGCAGACGGAGGCGAACTACTACTATCGCGACGTGTCGCCGCATGGGGTGACGTTCGGTCCCGCGGCGACGGTGACGTATCAGCCGAACAAGCTTTACAACTTCGGCGTGGAGTACTACGGATACTGGGGTGAGTGGGGACATTTCGTGAACCTGCACAACCAGCAGCAGCAATTTTTCCCGGTGGTGAACCTGTTTGTGTCGCCGAAGTGGGAGATCAACGTGGGCGCGGGCTGGGGCGCGACGGCATCGACCGATCACCTGATCGTGAAGGGGATTCTCGGACATTATTTTGACTGGGGCAAGCCGGGGCACGGCCGATGAGCGCCGCAGAGGAACCGATTCGGATCGGGGAGGAGGATCGCGTTTTTGTGCTGACCGGCGCGGGCGTGAGCGCCGAGAGTGGGCTGAAGACTTTTCGCGATCAGGGCGGGCTGTGGGAAGGCTATCGCGTGGAAGACGTGGCGACGCCGGAAGCGTGGGAGGAAGATGCGGAGCGGGTCTGGCGGTTCTACAGCGAGCGGCGGAAGCGGGCAGGTCTCGCCGAGCCGAATCCTGCGCATCGGGCGCTGGCGGAGCTGGAGCAGGCGCTCGGGGAGCGGTTTTTTCTGTGCACGCAGAATGTGGATGATCTGCATGAGCGCGCGGGGTCGCGGCGTCTGATTCACATGCACGGAGAGCTGTTTGTGTCGCGCTGCGAGAACGCCTGTGGACGGGCGCCGTTTGCGGATCATAAGCTGTATGAGAGCGAGGCGGAGATTGCGCGATGCGGGTGCGGCGGCCGGATCCGGCCGCATATCGTGTGGTTCGGGGAGATTCCGCTGGAGATGGAGCGGATTCAGCAGGAGATCGATCGCGCGACGGTGATGCTGGTGGTGGGGACGTCGGGAGCGGTATATCCGGCGGCGAATTTTGTGCGGTGGGCCGGGCCGCGCGTGCGGAAATACTACATCGGTCCGGAAGAGCCGATGAACGCGGCGGCCTTCACGCGGCTGGTGCTGGGGGATGCGGGGGCTGTGCTGCCGGGGCTGCTTGAAGCAGGGAACAGGGAATAGGGAACAGGGAACAGAGAGCGTTCTGTGCTCGGCGTTCAGCGTTCGAAACGACAGCCCACCTATTCGGCGGCTTGCGCTTCGGGGTGTTCGAGGGACGGCGTGTCTTTGAGCGCGGCGCGGACGCGGCCGATTTCCTCGCTCATCAGGCGCATGGCGATCATGCAGAGACGCGGCGAGATCTCGAGCATCTCGGTGACTTTGCGGCCCGGGATAAAGCCAAGCTCGGAGTCTTCGGTGACCCGGGCGGTGAGGCTGTAGTGACCGGTGAGGGTTGCGGGCAGGCCGACGATGTCGCCCGGACCGAGGGTGCGCGAGGGGTAGACGGTTGTGGGACTGTCGACCGACATGGCGACTGCGCCTCTACGGATCACAAAGACGCCGGAAAGCGGGTCCCCGCAGTGGAAAAGGGCCGTCCCTTTGCGGAGCATGACGCTCGATGCTGCCTGGTCCAACTCAGCCGCTAACTCAGAGAATTCTTTAACCATGAGCCTGGGGTGGGGCCGTCGAACAGATCTGCTATCTGGCCCTTTGAGTCATTCTCACGGCGGAGCCGGGCGGACGCTGTGATCTGCGTCACAAAAACGGGAATATCGGCGCAACATGGCCCGCCGATGATGGCGGAATGGCCACGGCGGCTCAGTGCATGGAGTCGTTGAAGGTCCGGACGAACTGGTCGTATTTCTCGTGGCCCTGCTCGGCAGCGTAGCGGAGGGGGAGGACGCGCTGGACGAGGATTTCTGTCGCGTCGGGCTGCGTGCGGAGGATCTCCATGACTTCGGCGATGAAGTCGGCGAGAGGCACGGCGCGCGGGTCCTGCATTTGTTGCGGGCCCATCAGTTCCGTTTGGACGTAAGGCGGGGGAAGCTCGAGGACCTGGATGGAGCTGTTGCGGAGCTGGTAGCGGAGGGACTGGGTCCAGGAATGGATGGCGGCCTTGGTAGCGCAATAGGTGGGCGTGAGGGCCAGGGGCACAAAGGCGAGGCCGGAGGTGACGTTGATGACGGCGGCGTGCGCCTGTTTTTTGAAGTGAGGCAGCAAGGCGGCGGTGAGGCGCAGGGGGGCGATGAGGTTGGTCTCGACGATGTCCTCGACCACGTCGAAATCGGCTTCGGAGTCGTTGAGGTTTTCCGCCTTCATGATGCCGGCATTATTGATGAGGACGTTGAGGGCGGGGTATTCACTCGCCATTTGGGCTCCGAAATCCGGGAGAGCGTCGATGTCCTGCACATCGAGAAGGGCGGACTGCATGCCGGGATGGGCGGCGGTGACTTCGTCGAGGAGCGCTTTGCGGCGGCCGGCGACGATGACGCGATTGCCGAGCTCGTGGAAGGCTTCGGCGAGGCCGCGGCCGATGCCGGAGGTGCCGCCGGTGATGAGGATGGTGTTGCCGCTGGTTTGCATGGGGAGTGTGCTCCTTGAATGTGGGTGGGGTGGAGGATGGGTGGGAGGGGCGAGCGAGCGCGAACGTGGCCCGAACCTGGATTGTAGCGTGATGAATCCGCACCGGCGGATTGACCCGGATTTCGCTTCTGCGGTGTAATTCTGAAACGGTCGCGGTCGTTTCGAGTTTGCGCGGCCAGAGGAACGTCGAATTCTGAGGAGGAACGCAGATGACAGCCGGCCCTGGAGAGACGCCAAGTTTTGATCGGGATATTAAGAATCTGTTCCGAGGTTCGGATCGGGAGGCGATGCTGGGGGCCTTTGACCTCTGGTCATACGATGACGTCAGCAAGCATGCGGCGCCCATTCTGGAGCGATTGCAGGACGGCACCATGCCCTGCGACGGAGCCTGGCCGCCGGCCAACGTGGCTATTTTCGCGCGATGGGTAGCAGGCGGCATGCCGCGGTAAGGCGATCGGGCTGCGGTCGTCGTTCGTTTTCCTGGTTCAATCTCCTTCGGGAATGCAGGCGAGCACGGTAAGAGCCCGGGATTGGGGTCACTCGGTGGAGCGTGCCGGCGAAGCGCATTCGCTGGAGAGCCGCGTGTTGAATTCCGCGGTGCGCGGTCTGGGCCCGTGTCTCCTGCAAAAGATCGTAATACGATGTAAAATAGATCGTGATGCGACCTAAGTGGAATCGGCTGCCGTCTCTCGCCGGTGCGGCGCGGAGAGGAGTTGCGGGATGGCGGAGTTTCCGATACCGGAGATAGCGGCGGCGCCCGAGTCGCAGTCGAACCGGAAGGGGCAGTTTGGAGTGGCGCTGGAGCCGGAGGTGATCCGGATCTCGATTTTTGCGCTGGGCGTGGGTTTGGTCGCAGGGTTGGTGGCGCAGGGGCTGCTGGAGCTGATCCACTTCTTCACCAATCTATTTTTCTACGGAAAATTCTCGTTCGCTGATGTCTATCCGGCGGGGAATCATCTGGGGCTGTGGGTGATCCTCATTCCGCCGATTGGCGGGTTGCTGGTGGGGATCATGATTCATTTCTGGGAGCCGACGCTGAAGGGGCACGGAACTCCGGAGGCAATGGAGTCGGTGCTGTTTGGCAAAAGCCGGATGCGGCTTCGCGTCGCGATTTTGAAGCCGCTGGCGACGGCGCTGGCGATCGGGACGGGCGGGCCGTTTGGCGCAGAGGGGCCGATTATCCAGACAGGCGCGGCGATCGGCTCCCTATTTGGGCAGGCGGTGGGGCTTTCGCCTTATTACCGACGCGTGCTGCTGGCCGCGGGCGCTGCGGCGGGAATGGCGGCCACGTTTGCCGCGCCGTTGGCGGGGATTCTGGTTGCGGTGGAGCTGCTGCTTTTCGAGCTGCGGGCGCGGTCGTTCATTCCGGTGGCGTTTGCGGCTGTGGTGGCGACGGGGGTGCGGAATCATTTTTCGGGGTGGGCTCCGCTGTTTCCAACTCCGGCCTTCAGGCTGACGAGCATGAAGGAGCTGTGGTTGTTTGCGGTGCTTGGGCTTCTGATGGGAGTCGTCGGGGTGGCGATGATCCGGGTGCTGGTGTGGCTGGAAGATTTCTTCGACGAGCTGCCGATCAAGCACAGGCTGATCTGGTGTCCGGTGATCGGCGCGACGATCCTGGGAGGGATTGGGTATTTCTATCCGCAGGTGCTGGGAACGAGCTATTACACGATCCGCGACATGCTGAACGATCGGCTGACCGCAGGGCATCTGGCGGGGATTTCGGTGGCGAAGTTCTGGGCGCTGACGATTTCGCTGGGGTCGGGAACGACGGGCGGCGTGTTTGCGCCGTCTCTGGTAGTGGGCGGAGGGCTGGGCGCGGCGTTTGCAATGGGCGCGCAGCATCTGTTTCCGTCGGTGGTGAGCGATCCTGCGTTTTACGCGCTGGTGGCGATGGCCGCGGTGTTTGGAGGGATGGCGAGAGCGCCGTTCACCAGCATCGTGTTCCTCTTCGAGCTGAGTCACAATCCCAACGCGCTGCTGCCGCTAATCGTGTGCGTGATGGTGTCCGACGGGTTCGTGCGGTTGTGCAGCCGCGAATCGATCATGACGATCAAGCTGGTGAGGCGAGGGCGGATCGTGCTGTAGGATTACTCGGCGCCGGTGCTGATGCGAGCGAGTATCGAGCAGGTGATGCGGAAGGAGTTCACAGTGTTCAAGGCCGACGATGCGCTGCGCACGGTGGTGGAGACCTTCGTGCCGGGAGATGTGGCGATGATGATGCCGGTGGTGGACGCGGCGGGAGCGCTGGTGGGCATTGTGGAGCCCCACGATCTGCTGCGGACGGATTCTGCGGAGCAGCCGCTGAAGATGCGCGAACTGGCGCGGCAGGATTATGTGCTGGCGCAGCCTGGCGAGCTGGTGGACCAGGTGCAACGCGACATGATGCGGAAGGAAACGGAGAATGTGGCGGTGGTGGCGGCGGGTGATAGCAAGCCGGTGGGGATTGCGCGGGCGAATGACATTCTGCAACTGCGGCGGTGGCTAATGGAGGAGGAGACGCGGGAACCCAGGAAGCAGCCGGTAGCTGGTAGCCAGTAGCAGCATGAAGCTGGAAGCGGCAAGCAGGAAGGCATTCTATGCTTATTGCCATCGTGAGGTGAGCGATGGCGATCGAGGTGCGCGGGGTGTGCCCGCTGCTGCAGGTGTATGACATGCCGACGGCGGTGCGGTTCTATCGCGACAAGCTGGGATTTGAAGTGGTGAGCACGTCGCCGGTGATGGGGCCGGACCAGTTCCACTGGGCGCTGCTGCGGCTGGGATCGACGGAGATCATGCTGAACACGGCGTACGAATTCGACAACGAGCGGCCGGTGCCGGCGGATCGCGCGCGAGTGGCGGCGCATGGCGATACAGGGTTGTTTTTTCCGTGTCCTGATGTCGACGGAGCCTATGAAGAGCTACGCGAAAAGGGCGTGGCGGTGAAGCCTCCCCAGGTGGCGCGCTACGGGATGAAGCAGCTCAACCTGAAGGATCCCGACGGCTACGGGCTGTGTTTCCAGTGGAAGTCGGAGGACTAGCGGGAACGACTGGCGCGCGGCTGGGGACGCGGAAGATTTTTCGCTTCGATTTGTGAGTCGCTGTGCGCTAAGATGGCGCAACGCATTCAACCCCGGGGCCCCAGCCTTCCCCGATTCGAGTTTCTATGGCTACGTCAGCACAGACCTCCGCGCGCGTTGCAAAAAAGAGCCGAGCAGTAGACGTGGCGGGGCGGTACTTCTATTTCTTCATGTCGCTGCTGATTGCAGCGGTCGTGATTTATGGCTTCAGCCATACGGTCAATCAGAATTTACTGCATGCAGCGCCGCCGCGGCCGTGGCTGCTGTGGGTGCACGCGTCGTTGTTCTGCGCGTGGGTTGCGTTTTTCATCCTGCAGTCGGCGCTGGTGCGGACGCGGAACGTGCGGATCCACCGGACGACGGGATGGTTTGGCGTGGGACTGGCGGTCGCGATGACAGTGGTGGGGTTTGCCACGGCCATCGTGATGCGGCGCTTCGATATGCGGTTCGAGACTCCGGATGCGGCAGGGCCTCCGGCATTTCTGATTATTCCGTTCTTTGATATCACCTGCTTCGCTGTGTTTTTCTGGCTGGCGTTGAACTGGCGCAAGAAGCCGGAGATGCATCGCAGGCTGATGCTGATTGCGACGTGCGTGCTGACGGCGGCAGCGTGGGGCCGGATGCCGAACCAGACATTTGCCTTTGTGTGGTTTTACTCCGGGGTGGATGCGCTCATCCTGCTCGGCGTGTCGCGGGATCTTTTGGTGATGAAGAAGGTGCATCGGGTCTATTGGTATGCGCTGCCGGTGCTGGTGGTGGCGCAGGTGTTCGTGATGCGGACGCTGCTCAGCCAGGCACCGTGGTGGACGCGGATTGCGAATGCGATTCTGCGATAGTTGCCAATCCTCTGCTGTTCTCGGTAGCGTATAAGGTTTTGTGCGCGAACCGGAGCATCGGAGGAGAGTGGAATGCAGTATCAGTCAGGATTTGGAAATGAATTTGCCACCGAGGCGGTGAAGGGCGCGCTGCCCGAGGGGCAGAACTCGCCGCAGAAAGCGCCGCTGGGTCTCTACACCGAACAGCTGAGCGGGACAGCGTTCACGGCACCGCGGGCGACGAACCGGCGGACGTGGACGTATCGAATCCGGCCGTCGGTGACGCACAAGCCGTTCACGGAGATCGGGTCTGGGCTCGGATCCGCTCTCGGCCTGGGGCTGTTTCGCAGCGGGCCGTTCACCGAGCTGCCCACGCCGCCGAACCAGATGCGGTGGAATCCGATCCCGATGCCGGAGGTGAAGACGGATTTCGTCGACGGGATCGTGACCATGGGCGGCAGCGGCGATCCGGCGATGCAGATTGGCGTGGGGATTCACTTGTACGCGGCGAATGCGCCGATGCAGGGGCGGTATTTCTACAACGCCGACGGCGAGATGCTGATCGTGCCGCAGCAGGGAAAGCTGGGCATCCACACCGAGTTGGGGATTCTGGACACGTTGCCGGGCGAAATTGCTGTTGTTCCGCGCGGGATCAAGATGCGCGTGACGATGGACGGGCCGTCGCGCGGGTACATCTGCGAAAACTACGGCCTGCCGTTTAGGCTGCCGGAGCTGGGGGCGATTGGCGCGAATGGGCTCGCGAATCCCAGGGATTTTCTGGCGCCGGTCGCGGCCTACGAGGATGAAGAGGGGGATTTCCGGATTATCGGGAAGTTTTTGGGGCGGATGTGGGAGGCGGAGATCGACCACTCGCCGCTCGACGTCGTCGCGTGGCACGGCAACTATGCGCCATACAAATATGATCTGGCGCGGTTCCAGTGCATCAACACGGTGAGCTTCGATCATCCCGACCCGTCGATTTACACGGTGATGACGTCGCCGTCGACGATGGCGGGGACGGCCAATGTGGACTTCGCAATTTTTCCGCCGCGATGGCTGGTGGCGGAGCATACTTTTCGTCCGCCGTGGTTTCATCGGAACATGATGAATGAGTTTATGGGGCTGGTGTTCGGCGAGTACGACGCGAAGGCGGAGGGATTTCTGCCGGGCGGCGCGAGCCTGCACAACTGCATGTCGGGCCACGGGCCGGATGCGGAGACGTTTGAGAAGGCGAGCAAGGCGGAGCTGAAGCCGGTGAAGCTCGATAACACGCTGGCATTTATGTTTGAGACGGGGCTGCCGGTGCGGCCGACGAAGTTTGCGCTGGAGACGAAGATTCTGCAGCACGAATATTTCGAATGCTGGCAGGGGTTGAAGAAACACTTTAAGGTCAGCTAAAAAGCGGTCGGCTAAAGAGCGGTCAGCTAAGAAGCGGCTAGCGAAAAGCTAGCAAAAGGACAGGCAATGAGTGCTGCGCAGGCTTTGCTGGGGCGAATTCTGGAGTATGCCGGGTTATTTCCGCCGGCGGCGCTCGATATGGAGAGCGCGCTGCGGAACTACCAGCGCTATACGGAGACCGACGAGTTCTGGCTGCTGGGCGGTTTTGTGCTGACGGCCAACCGGCTGGAGGAGTTTGCGGGCGCGTTCGAGCGGGTGTGGGGCACCGAGCAGGAGCGGCCGTGGACGCTGAAGGTGGTTTGCGCGGGCGAGACGGAAGACGATGCGCGCGCGATTGAGGAGTTCCAGCAGGGCGCGGTGTTTATCGGGAGCCTCGAAACAAAAGCGGCCGATGCGCGCGCGGCGAAGGAGGTGCTGGAGCGGTTGCCGGCGGCACGGTCGCGCTATGTGGAGTTTCCTCCGGAGAAGGCCGGTGAGGTGCTGCCGGTGCTGGGCGAGTACGGAGCGCGGGCGAAGATTCGTCTGGGTGGTGTGACCGCCGAGTCGGTGCCGGCGGTGGATGTGTTGGCGCGATTTCTGCTGGCGTGCGCGAAGGAGGGGGTGGCGTGGAAGGCGACTGCGGGGTTGCATCACGCAGTGCGCGGCGTGCGGGAATTGGCGCCGGATGGTCCGCGGGTGGCCATGCACGGGTTTGTGAATGTGTTCTTAGCGGGAGCGCTGGCGTTTTACGGCGCGGATGAAAAGGCGCTGGTGAAGACGCTGAGCGAGGAAGACGCGGCGGCGTTCCGGCTCGACGACGATGTGGTTCGGTGGCACGACAACGCGATGATCAGCGACCAGATCGAAAAGGCGAGGAGCGAGTTTGCGATCGGCTTCGGGTCGTGTTCGTTTGTGGAGCCGGTGGAAGACCTAAGGGCGATGGGATGGCTGTGAGGGGTGGGGGCGATCCGCCCGCGAGAAGGCGCTGCTGGGTGGAGTCGGCGAACGATCCGGAGGGGGATTTTCCGCTGGAGAATTTGCCGTTTGGGCTCTATGAGGACGATCGGCAGCGGCGGCACACGTGCCTGGCGATCGGGGACCAGGTGCTCGATCTTCAGGGGTGCAATGTCGCGGGGCTGCTGAACGTGACGCAGATTGTTGGCCTGGGGCCGCGCGGCCTGGGGCACATGGAGCCGTGGCGGGCGCGGGAGATTCGGCATCGTGCGGCCGAGTTGCTGAGCGATCCGGAGGTTCGGGATCGCGTGGAGCCGCATTTGATCCCACAGCAAGACGTAAAGATGCTGCCTCCGTTTGGCGTGGGCGGCATCGGCGACTACACGGATTTCTACGCTTCGATTCATCATGCGACGAATGTGGGGCGTCTGTTTCGGCCGGATACGCCGCTGCTGCCGAACTACAAGTGGGTGCCGATTGGGTATCACGGGCGGGCGTCGTCGATTGTGATCAGCGGGACGGAGGTGCGGCGGCCGTGCGGGCAGACCAAGCCTCCCGAAGCGTCGACGCCGATGTTTGGCTTGAGCCGGATGCTCGATTACGAGCTGGAGGTGGGATTCTTTATCGGCGAGGGCAGTACGCTGGGCGATACGATTCCGCTGGAGCAGGCGGAGAAGCACATCTTCGGGCTGTGCCTGGTGAATGACTGGTCGGCGCGCGATATTCAGGCGTGGGAGTATCAGCCGCTGGGGCCGTTTTTAGGGAAGAGCTTTGCGACGACGATCTCGCCGTGGGTGGTGACGCTCGAAGCCCTGGAGCCGTACAGGGTTCCGGCGGCGAAGCGGGCGGAGGGCGATCCGCAGCCTCTGCTGTATCTCTACTCGGAGCGAGACCAGGAGCGGGGCGGGTACGACATCAACCTTGAAGTGTGGCTGGCGACGGCGAAGATGCGCACTGCGGGAGAGGCGCCGGTGCGGGTGAGCCGCGGGAACATGAAGGATTTGTACTGGACACTGGCCCAAATGGTGACGCACCACGCGAGCAATGGGTGCAATCTGCGGCCGGGGGATTTGCTGGCGACGGGGACCGTGTCGGGGGCGACGCCGGATTCGGTGGGCAGCTTGCTGGAGCGGACGAAGCGCGGCGCAGAGCCGCTGATGCTGCCGAATGGCGAGTCGCGCAAATTTCTCGAGGACGGCGACGAGGTGATCCTACGTGGGTGGTGCGAGCGGGAAGGGTATCCGCGCATTGGATTTGGGGAGTGCCGGGGCATCGTTGGAGTGACGCGCGTTTAGGAACCCTTCACCGCGGAGAGCACAGAGTACACATAGAAAATCATGGTTCCGGTGTTCAATTGCCGATGCCATAGAAGTGCATGTACCACGCGAGGATCGGATCGCCGGCAAAGATGGTGTAGATCGCGGCGGCGCAGAGGAAGGATCCCAGGGGAAGGCGGGTGGTCAGGAAGGGGCGCTTGCCGCGCGAGAGGACGACGGCGAGGATGCCGAAAAGCGCGGTGGCGAGGGCCCCCAGGAGCAGAGTAAGGATGGTGGGTGCGGGCCCAAGCCAGGCGGCGATCATGGCGAGGAGTTTGACGTCGCCCATGCCAAGGCCTTCCTGGCGACGGACCAGGAAGTACAGCCAGCGGATCAGGAGCAGCAGCAGGGCGGCGAGGATGGCCCAGATGGCCGAAGCGATTATTCCAGCCAACAACAGCCGCCAGAACAGTGGGTCCGCGGCGTGTCCAGGAGAGTGAACGCCGATGATTCCGATTCCCCACGGCAGAATGAGTGCGCCCGGAAATACATCGAAGAACGCTAAGGAAATTCCGGAGTAGAGAATTCCCAGCACGATGCCGAGGAGGGTAAAGGCATCGGGCAGCCGCATGGTTTCGGCATCCATCACGGCGAGACCGAGGAGCAGAAAGCAGAGAATCGCCGTGCCAATACCGGTCACAGTCAAACCGAAGCGCAGATAACTGAGCAAGAACAGCGCGGCGGTGGCGAGTTCAACGGCCGGATAGCGCCAGGCGATGGGCTGATGGCAGTGACGGCAGCGGCCGTGAAGAAGAATCCAGCTCAGGATCGGGATGTTGTCGAGGGTGCCGATGGCTGCGCCGCAGCGGGGGCAACGCGAGCGCGGGCGGACGATCGATTCGTGACGCGGCAGGCGCGAGATGCAGACGTTGAGGAAGCTGCCGAAGGCAAGGCCGAAGAGGACGGCGGAGATGGCGACGAGCAGGGTCAGGAGTTGGCTCCGCTACAACTGTAGAATATGAACGTCGGACCAGGAACCCCAGGAGAGCGCCGATGAATATCGAAATCCGTGACGCGAATCTTGAAGCACGCCTTCGTCGCCAGGTAGAAGCAACCGGAGCCGGAAGTACGGAGGAGGTCCTGGCTCGCCTGCTGGACACCCAGGAGGGGCAGGATCGCTGGCTGCAGGAGCAACGGAATTTCATCAACGCTAAAATCCGACGCGGAATTGAGCAACTGGACCGCGGCGAGGGGATTCCGGAAGAACAACTCGATGCTTATCTGGCAAAGCTAAAAGACGCTGCTGAATGAAGGCCTATGTCCTTGCGCCGGAAGCAGCGTCCGATCTTTTTCAGATATGGCGGTACCTGAGAATCGAGGCCAGCAGCGAGGTCGCTGACCGCGTGGAAGCTTTGATCCGACAAAATATCGCAATATCGCATTGCTCGCAAAGAATCCTGGGTTAGGGCATTTTCGCAGAGATCTTACCGATGAGCCGGTAAGGTTCTTTGCCGTACATTCGTGGCTGGTCATCTATCGTCCAGAGACAAAGCCGCTCCAGGTGATCTCGGTTCTGCATGCTGGTCGCGACGTGGCCGACGTCCTGTCAGGCCGAATCGGTTGAGTCCGTTTGCGATCGAGTCATCGTTGTAAAGTAAGGTTATGCCCCCTGAAAAGGACGCAGCTTCCGCCAGCGCCGTTCCTGAGCGCGGGGAAGATTTGCGCCCCGACTCCCGGTCCGACACACGGGCCGACGCGCGAGCCGGCAAGTTGTTTGCCGAGGCGGTGGCGATCATGGCGCGGCTGCGGGCGCCGGGCGGGTGTCCGTGGGATCGGGAGCAGACGTTTGCGTCGATCCGGAAATACACGCTGGAAGAAACCTACGAGGTGCTGGACGCGATCGAGCGGGAGCACTGGGCGGACCTGGCCGACGAGTTGGGCGACCTGCTGCTGCAGGTCCTTTTCTACGCGGAGATGGCCGAGGAGGCTGGGCACTTTGGCATTGCCGACGTAATCACCGGGCTGAATCGCAAACTGATCCGGCGGCATCCGCACGTCTTTGGCGAGGAGGCATCGGCGGCGGCGGGGAATCGAGCCGAGGGCCTTGAGACGGGTGGCATCGGCGCGCAGGAGGTGCTGCGCAACTGGGAGGAGATCAAGAAGCTCGAGAAGAAGCCGCGGACCGAGGGCGCGGGGCGGCTCGATTCCGTTTCGCGGGCGATGCCGGCGCTGAGCGAAGCGGGCGAGATCGGATCGAAGGCGGCGAAGGCTGGGTTCGACTGGCCCGACATCCGGGGGGTTGTGGAAAAGCTGAGGGAAGAGTGTGGAGAACTCGAATCCGAGCTGGTTCGAGGCGACCAAGAATCATCCAGCGAAGAGCTTGGCGATCTGCTGTTTACGGCGGCTAACCTCGCGCGCCACTTGAAGACCGATCCAGAGTTGGCCCTCCGCGACGCAAACGCCAAGTTCCGAAGGAGATTTGCACAGATGGAAGCGGCAACGGAGCGGCCGCTGGAGGACCTTTCCTCGGTCGAGTTGGAAGAGCTGTGGGTCCGCAGCAAACAGTCCGAAGCGGGGATGCGGCGATGACCCCGACGACTGTTCAGACCCCGGCCGGAACCCAGGTAGTTCTGCGGGAGTGCCGGGGCTTCGACGAACTGGAAGCGTGCGTGCGGCTGCAGATCGAGACCTGGGGCTACAACGACGGCGATGTGATCCCGCAGCGGATGTTTATCGTGGCGCAGCGGATCGGGGGCCAGGTGATCGGGGCATTCGAGGGCCAGGAGATGGTGGGTTTCGCCATGTCGCTACCTGGCGTGAAGGCCCCGAAGGCCCCAGGCCAGGCACCGACCCCCTATCTCCACTCGCATATGCTGGCCGTGAAGCCGGAGTATCGCAACGCCGGCATTGGCCGCAAGCTAAAGCTGTATCAGCGAGATGAGGCTCTGAGTCGAGGCATTACTTTAATGGAGTGGACCTTCGATCCGCTGGAGATCAAAAACGCTTTTCTCAATATCCACAGGCTCGGGGCGATCATCCGATCCTATACACCAAATTTTTATGGTGTATCCTCATCTCGTCTGCAGGGTGGGCTTCCCACCGACCGTCTCCACGCGGAGTGGTGGATGGATACGGAACGTGTGAAGGCCATTCTCAACGGGTCCCCATACACACCGCCGGAAATTCAGGAGACAATCTTGGTCCCGAAAGCTGTGAGCGAATGGAAAGCTTCAGCTACGGGTGTCTCCAGCGCGATGGCGGTGCAGGCTGAGAATCGCCACCGCTTTCTGGATGCCTTTGCTCGCGGGCTGGCGGTCGTGGGGTTCCGGGTAGATTCAGAAGGTAACGGCGCTTTCGAACTCGCAAGACTGGAAAACTCTGGAGCTCTATGAGAATAGATGCCATCTTCCTGCGCGAACTACGCCTTCCCCTCGTTAAACCATTTCAAACCAGTTTTGGAACCACAAAGGATCGGCGCATCCTGCTCGTGGAGCTGCGTGGCGAAGGCCTGAGCGGCTGGGGGGAGTGTGTCGCCGGGGAGCATCCGTTTTTCTCCGATGAGACCATCGACACGGCGTGGCTGGTGATGCAGCAGGAGCTGGCGCCGCTGCTGGCGAGCGCCGATCCGGAGCACGGCGGCAAGTGCCCAGGGATTTTCCGCCATGTGCGCGGGCACCGGATGGCGAAGGCCGCACTGGAAAACGCGGTGTGGGATCTCGAGGCGCAGATGCGGCGCATTCCTCTGGCGGAGCTGCTCGGAGGGACGCGGGAGACCATCGACTGCGGGGTTTCGATCGGAATCCAGCCGACGCCGGCGGAGCTGCTGGCCGAGGTGGAGACGGAAGTGGCGGCCGGCTATCAGCGGATCAAGCTGAAGTGCAAACCGGGTTGGGATGTGGACGTGCTGGAGGCGGTGCGGAACCGGTGGCCGGAGATTCAGCTGAGCGTGGACGCGAACTCTGCGTACCGGCTGAACGATTCGGATCACATCGTGACGTTTGACGAATTCAATTTGCTCATGATCGAACAGCCGCTGTGGGCGGATGATTTCTACTTCCATTCCATGCTGCAGAAGCGGCTGAATACGCCCATTTGTCTGGATGAGTCGATTCGCAACCGGCGGGATGCGCTGGCGGCGATCGAGATGGAGTCGTGCCGGATTATCAATATCAAGTGCGGGCGCGTGGGCGGCTTCAGCGAGGCGATCGCGGTACACAACGCGGCGCAGGAGCGTGGCGTGCCGGTCTGGTGCGGCGGCATGCTGGAGACGGGCATCGGCCGCGCGCACAACATCGCGCTGTCGTCGCTCGATAACTTCACACTGCCGGGCGATGTTTCGGCGTCGAAGCGCTACTGGAAGGAAGACATCATCGAGCCGGAGGTGGTGGTTTCTAGCACAGGCGAGATTGCGGTGCCGGATTTGCCGGGGCGGGGCTTCGAGGTGCGGACCGATCTGGTGGAGAAGCTGACCGTGCGCGAGGAGCAGATTCGCGCTCTGGAGATGGTGGCCTAGAGGCAGGGAATAGGCAGTAGGGAACAGGGAACAGAAAGGCGAAGGGGAGCGGCTTGGGCTGCTCCCCTTTGGATTTCTCTGGCGACTTATTGCACGATGGGCTGGGCTGCTGTCGTCGCGAGGGAGCGAGCCGTGCGGCGGGCGCCAGCGGCGATGACCGCGAGGGCCGCAGCGAGGAAGATCGCGTTGCCGACGCGGGCGGCGAAGCCGGCTCCGAAGACAGACCGCCCGATGAACGCGTGCAGGCCATAGGCGAGCGCACCCCCTGCGCCGAGCGAGAAAGTGTGCAGCGCAGTCCAGGCGATGCGCTTCGAGAGCACGCGGACGAAAAGCAGGAACGCCAGATCGATGCCGAGGATCGCCGCTACGGCACCCCAGTTCCAGGCAGGGAGCGTAAAGAGCACGCCCAGGCCGAGCAAAAGAGCAACGCCGCCTGTGATCCACGGGGATGGCGTAGCGCCCGCGGCGATGCGCGGCTGTCGGCGCGGGAGCAGGAATGCGACGACGATAAGCGCGAGGCAGCCGAGTCCAGCGCAGACGAACTGCATCGGCGAGGCGACGAAGCGGTCGCCCTTGAGGGTGATGGCGGTGCAGGCGGCGCATCCCGCAAGGAAGAGCAGAGCAACGACAGAATCACCGATGCGGCCAAGCCAGGGCTGCTCAGCACGCGCGGGCACGAGAGCCTCGACGAGAGCGATGGAGACAGACATGCTCCAGAAGGTATGGAGGTTGAACATGAAGAGCGTCCACCATGCGCCGATGTGGAGCGCCGGGATCCACGCGTGATCGAGCAGATGCATGTGCATTTTGAGGTAGTCGGGATTGAAGAGGGACTGCGTGACGAAGCCTTCTCCGATGAGCGTGTAGGCCGCTCCGAGCATCAGGATGCTGGGCCAGCCGCGGCCCGTTCGACGAGCCACTTCGCGGATGAGCAGCGCCGCGCCGCCATACGCCGGCGCCAGCGCGACGAGGGCTCCCAGCATCTTGATGGGAAGATTGCCGAGCAGGAATTCTGCGACCAGAGGCGCGGTGAAGATGAGCGCGACGGCGGCAGAGATACTGCGCTGGAAGCGCGTGATGGGCGCGATGGCTGGAGTGGCGGCGGTGCTCGACGACATGCTGGGCCTCACGTTGAACTTCGAGTGCAGGAACAGGATCGCTCAGGCGGGCGCAATCTTCCAGTACCGGTTGTCAGGATGGGAGCATGTCAGTTGTCACACTCCTCGGGATCGGGTGGGGCTGACCGTAGCGGAAGTGGTAGGGTGTTGGCATGAAAAAACTGGCGATGTTGGCAGTGTTGACAGTGGGCGCGTGCCTGGCGGGTCGCGCGCAAAGTGGGCATTCGTTGTCGCCGACGCCCCAGGACGGCTACGCTTCGGCGCGCAGCCTGGAGTTGTACCGCGAGAGCCACGCGTCGATGCTGATGAACGATTTCGGGCAGCTCTCGCGCTATCACGATGCGGATGTGCAGCTGGGCGCGGCGAGCCCAGGCGAACAGCGGGTGGTATTTTTCGGCGACTCGATCACCGATATCTGGAAGCTCGACGAGTCGTTCCCGGGGAAGAAGTACGTCAACCGCGGCATTGGCGGGCAGACGACTCCGCAGATGCTGGTGCGGTTCCGCGCGGACGTGATTGATCTGAAGCCGGCCGTCGTCGTGGTGCTGGCCGGGACCAACGACATCGCCGGCAATACCGGCGAAGAGACGCTGGAGCAGATTGAGGGCGGCTACGCGACCATGGCGGAGCTGGCGCGGGTGCACGGGATCAGGATGGTGTTTGCTTCGGTGATGCCCATCAATAACTACAATCCGACGGCGCTGCGGTTCTATCTGCAGCGGCCGGCGCAGAAGATTCTGGTGCTGAATGACTGGCTGAAGAAGTACTGCGCGGACAATGGGCTGGTATATCTGGATTACTTTGCGGCGATGGTGGACGAGCGCCGGATGCTGAAGGCGGAGCTGACCGCGGACGGCCTGCATCCGAATGACGCGGGATTTGCCGTGATGGCGCCGCTGGCCCAGGCCGCGATTGACAGGGCGCTGGCAACGCCCGCTACTTCGCAGTAGCGTCGTCGAGAGCGAGGTTCAGTGCGAGCACATTGACCCGCGGTTCGCCGAGGAATCCGAGCTGGCGGCCCTGGATGTGCGACTCGACCAGCGCGCGGACCGTGGCTTCGGGCAGGTGGCGCTCAGCGGCGACCATCGGAACCTGATAGAGCGCGTCGGCCGGCGCGATGTCCGGATCGAGGCCCGACGCCGATGTGGTGACGAGGCCGATGGGCACAGGCTGCTCTGGCCGCTGCTTCTGCCAGTTGGCCACGTCGGTATCGATGCGCGTGACGAGCGCCTTGTTGGACTGCGCGAGGTTGGAGCCGCCGGAGCTGGTGGCGTCGTATCCAGTACCGGCCGCCGAGGGCCGACCGCGGAAGTAGCGCGGGCTCGTGAAGCTTTGACCGATAATCGCTGAGCCGACGATCTGACCGTCGCGCACGATGAGCTGGCCGTTGGCCTTGTCCCGCATGGTGAGCTGCGCGATGCCGGTGACGACGAGCGGATAGACGATGCCGAGCAGAATCGTGGTCACGATCATGAACCGGATCGCAATCATCAGCGTGCCGCGGAGGGTCGTGCTGCGGTGTGAGTTGCCAATCGGGGTGATGAGCCGTTCTTCGTGCGAGTAGGAACTGGTTGCCATAATGAATCTCCTTGCCTCAGGCCAGGTGCAGGCCGTTAATGGCCAGGTCAATGATCTTGATTCCGATGAACGGCACGATGATGCCGCCGATGCCGTAGAGAATAAGGTTGCGCCGCAGCAGCGCCTGCGCCGACATGGGCTCGTAGCGCACGCCGCGCAGCGCCAGCGGGATGAGCGCGATGATGATGATCGCGTTGAAAATGACCGCGGACAGAATCGCCGAGTGCGGCGTACCGAGGCGCATGACGTTGAGCGCGTTCAGCACTGGGAAGACGCCGGCGAACATCGCTGGAATGATGGCGAAGTATTTCGCCACGTCATTGGCGATAGAAAAAGTGGTGAGCGCGCCGCGCGTCA
>PMUI01000015.1 GCA_003166955.1 Acidobacterium sp. | reverse complement strand
AGGAAGGATTCGCGAAAGACTTTGGCGGCGTAATGGACGGAGATGCGGTCGAGGTCTTCGTTGAGGGCGGAGACGAGGACGGGTTTCCAGAAGCGGTTGATGGCGCGCTCAGTTTGGTGATGGCGGTGAAGCCAGTGGGCGAAGTTCTCGCTGGAGTCGGGCGGGAGGCCGGGCATGAAGGCAGTGAGGCCGCGGGCGATGGCTAGCTTGTCGGCGAGGGAGAAGGCAGGGGCGCGGAGGAAGGCGAGCGNNCGTGCTGGCAGTTGTCGATGACTTCGCCGGTGCCGGGATGTTCGTAGGAAGAGGCGCGTCCGCCGAGGTAGGGGCGGCGCTCGAGGAGATGAACGCGGTAGCCTGCGTCGGCGAGGGCGCAGGCGGCGGCGATTCCGGCGAGGCCGCCACCGACGACGGTGACGGTTTTGGATTGGGGATCAGGCATCGGGGTCTTTCGGGCTGGTGATGCGGTTGCGGAGAACCTGGGCCAGTCCGCGAAGAAGGATGGCGATGCGCCTGGTCACGGGGACGGTGACGCGCTCAGTGAAGACATCGTAATTGCGGGCTTCGATGCGGCGGAGGAGGTCGTGGTAGATGGTGACGAGGACCNNAGGAGCGCGAAGCCGGATTTGTAATAGTCCTCGGCACGTTTTGTCAGATTTTCGAGGAGCTCGCGCTGGTTGAGGGTCATGTGGGCGCCGGATCGGAGGGTGGCGAGGTCTTCGAGTCGGACGCCGTAGCGGTCGAGGTCTTCGAGGGGGAGATAGATGCGGCCGCGCTCGGCATCTTCGCGGACGTCGCGGAGAATGTTGGTGAGCTGGAAGGCGACGCCGGTGTCTTCGGCGAGGGATTCGGCGCGGGGATCGGAGTAGCCGAAGATGCGGATGCAGACGAGGCCGACGACGGAAGCGACGTAGTAGCAGTAGCGGCGGAGTTCGTCGAAGGTGGCGTAGGTGTCGTAGTTGTTGTGCGGGCGGAGCTGGGCGGCGCCGTTGGATTCGGCCTTCTCGGGGGTGGGCGGGGCCTCACTGGTTGCAGGATTGAGGTCCATGGCGGTGCCGTGGACGAGCTGGTCGAGGAGATCGAGAGGGATGTTGAAGCGGAGCTTCGTGTCGGCGAGGGCTAAGAAGACGGGCTCCCACCCCATCGCGCCAACATCGGGCGCGCCGGGGGCCCCGGGGTCGTCGGTGGCTTCTCCGGCAGCGGTGCGGTGCCAGGCATCGAGCCATGCGGCGAGGTTGGCGCGGCGCTGTTCGCGGGTGCGGGATTCGTCGTCGGAGATGTCGTCGGCGTGGCGCATGAAGGCGTAGACGGCGCAGATGGCGTTGCGCTTGTGTTTGGGCAGGGCGAGGAACGCGTAGTAGAAATTCTTCGCTTCGCGGCGGGCGATTGCAGCGCATTTTTCGTAGGCCGCGTCGAGTTTGAGATCAGCAAGGCGCGGCACACCGGGCCCCTGGCCCGGCCGGGTCAAGCGGCGGACCATTTCTTTATTTTGGGGTAGACGAACTTGTGTGCCAGCGCGCGGAGGAGCAGGGTGAGTTTGCGGGTTTTGGAGATGGCGGGGCGGGCGCGGAGGACGTTGTAGTTCTGGCGCTGGATGGCGCGGAGGATTTCGAGGCCGCCACGGGAGAAGAGGTCGAGGTCGAGGGCGAGCTGGCGGTCGACCATGCCGATGAGGGGAAGGCCGTCCTGGAACATGGCGCGGGCGAAGTCGACTTCGTGGCGCATGAGATCGCGGAACTGGGGCGCAAAGCGGGCGGCGGCGATCATTTCTTCGGTCACGCCGAAGCGGGTCATGTCGTCGAGCGGGAAGTAGATGCGGTTTTTGGCGTAGTCGACGCGGACATCCTGCCAGAAATTGGCGAGCTGGAGGGCGGAGCAGGTCTGGTCGGAGAGGGCGAAACGCTCGGGGTCGCGATAGCCGCAGGCGTAGAGGACGATGCGGCCGACGGGGTTGGCGGAGTAGCGGCAGTAGCCGAGGACGTCGGCCATAGTAGCGAAACGGTTGATGGTCTGGTCCTGACGGAAGGCGACGAGGAGATCGGCGAAGGGCTCTTTGGGAATGTCGCAGGCGCGGATGGTTTCTGCGAGGGCGACGAAGACGGGATGGCGTGCGGTGCCTTGGTAGCAAGCGTCGAGTTCCTGGCCCCAGAGGTCGAGGAGGGCGAGCGAGGCTTCGGGGTCGCCGACTTCGTCTCCCAGATCATCAGACACGCGGCAGTAGGCGTAGATCGAGTGGAAGTGAGGACGGAGGCGCTCGGGGAGAAACCAGGAGGCTACGTGGAAATTTTCATAGTGGGTTTCGGCGAGGCGGCGGCACCAGGCGCGGGCTTCTTCGAGGGTGGGCGGATGGTCGGGGATGCGGTAGCCGGGGGGCAGGGCTGACCAGCCCTTTTTTATGAGTTCATCGTGTTGTGTGACATGGACCGGCATTTCGGAGAGGCTCTCGGGCTCAGTTCCATTCTATTTTCAACCGATGATTTCCGCGATTCGAAGCGGCGGGGCAAAACTCGGGAGCTCAAGAGCTTGCGGAAAAAGCAATGCGGCGGCGTTGAAGGGGTGCTGTTTCAAAATGGTCCAGGACGGTACTTTCGGACTGAGACGCAAGGTCAAGTTATATTGACGATCGGCTGGCAGGAGAGCATGCTTCTTGCCATGGGGTGAACCTGGCTGTGCTGCGTTTTGGGGTTTAGATGTCGTGGTTTAGATGTTGGGATACCGGTCCGGGTTTGGGAACTACCCCACCCTGCTCGCGCCAAAACCGGGCGCGCCCAGGATGGGGCTCCCAGATACTCTTAGGGCACTCGGATCTTCTTCCCTGGAGCTCTTCTTACCCGGATCTCTTCTTCCCTGGAGCTCTTCTTACCCGGAGCTCTTCTTACCCGGAGCTCTTCTTAACGGAGTCCTCCGGGGACCCGGATTTTCTTAGGGAATGATCGCCGTTTTGATGTCGCCGGCGCGATTCATGAGGCGGCGGAAGACACGGTTGAGCTCGGAGAGAGGGGCGCGGCTGGTGATGGTATCGCTGCAGCGGAACTGGCCGCTGACGATGAGGTCGAAGGCCTTGCGCGCGGCGGCCGGGGTGTGATGGAAGCTGGCGCGGAGGGTGATGTTGTTGTAGTGCAGGCGGTTGGTGTCGAGCTCGACTTTGGTGCCCGCGGCGCATCCGCCGAAGAAGTTGACGGTGCCGCCCTTGCGGACCATGTCGACGGCCCAATGCCAGGCGAGAGGGGTGGCGACGGCCTCAATGGCGATGTCGACGCCACGGCGTTTGGGGGTGAGGGCGCGAACGGCGGCGACGGGATCGAGGTCGGGGCGGAGCTGGATGACTTCGGAAGCGCCAAAGCGCTTTGCGGCGGCGACCTGCTCGTCGCGCTTGACGACGGCGATGACGCTGAGGCCGGCGAGCTGTGCGACGTGCATGAACATGAGGCCGATGGGACCGGCGCCGATGATGGCAACGGTATCGGCTGGCTGAGGCTGGCACTCGTCGAGGCCGCGCATGACGCAGGCCAGAGCCTCAGTGAGGGCGGCGTGTTCAAACGAGATGCCGGCGGGGATGCGGAGGGTGTTTTTGGCGACGATGCGCGCCGGGACGAGGAGGAATTCCGCGTAGGCGCCGTTGTTGAAGATGAGGCTGTCGCAGAGGTTTTCCTGGTTGTGGCGGCAGTAGTAGCACTCGCCACAGGGGGCGGAGTTGAGGGCGACGACGCGATCGCCGGGCCGGAAGGCAGCGACGCCGCGACCGACTTGGTGGACCGTGCCTGCCAGCTCGTGGCCGAAGGGGATGGGTGGCTTGAGCATCCGCGCGTGGTAGCCGCGACGATAGACCTTGAGGTCGGTGCCGCAGGTGAGGGCGGCGTGGACGCGCACGACAATTTCGCCTGCACCGGCCTTCGGCATCGGAACCTGTTCAATGCGCAGGTCCTCGCGGCCGTGGAGCACGGCCGCTGTCATTTGCGCTGCCATCTTTCTATTGTCTCAAAGATGAGGGTCTTACGGTTGAATGAAGACCTTCATGGAGGCGGCGGAGGGATTCGAAGCGACACGGATGGCCTCGACGGCGTCTTGAAGCGGAAAACGGTGGGAAATGAGGCGGGTGAGGTCGAAACCGTCGCGATAGCCGCCGAAGACGATCTCTTCGACCTCGGGCTGGAGCTCGAAGGAGGAGCTGTAGGAGCCCATGAGGGTCTTTTCGTCCATGCAGACGACGGCAGGATCGAAGGTGGCGTCGCCGTGCTGGGTGGCAGCGAAGAGCAGGATGCGGCCGCCGGGGCGGGCGGCGTCCATGGCGGTGCGGATGAGGGCATTGCCGCCGACGGCGAGGATGACGGCATCGGCTCCGCGGCCTTCGCTCTCGCGGTGGGCGACGGCGACGACGTCTTCTTTGCTGGCGTCGATGGGGTGGTTGAGGCCGTAGTTTGCGGCGATTTCGTGGCGGGCGGGATAGAGGTCGGAGGTAAGGACTTTGGCGCCGGAGCGGGCGGCGAGGGCGGCGAGCAGGATGCCGATGGGCCCCTGGCCGATGACGAGGACGGTTTCGTCGGACTCGAGGGCGAGGTTGCGAACACCTTTGTAGACGGTGTTAACAGGCTCGACGAAGGCGGCCTGCTCGAAGGGGACGCCGTCGGGGATCTTGATGAGGCCGCGGTTCACGATCCAGGGCATGACGCGGACATATTCGGCGAAGCCGCCGCCGGCGGGCTCAAAGCCAGCGGTGACGCCGACGCGCTTGTAGTCGTTGCACTGGGAGGGGGTGTTTTTGCGGCAGTAGTAGCAGCGGCCGCAGGGCGTGTGGTGAAAGACCATGACGCGGTCGTCGATGGCGAAGCCCTGGACGCCTTCGCCGGTGGCCGCGATGACGCCGGAGATCTCATGGCCGAAGATGCGGGGCGCGGAATGGGAGCCGGTGTGAATCTTTTTGAGGTCGGTGCCGCAGACGCCGCAAGAGTGGACGCGGATGAGGACTTCGCCGGCGCCGATTTCGGGGACGGGGACGGTTTCGACCCGGACATCATTGATACCGCGATAGACAGCAGCGCGCATGATGGTGGGGCCAGGCGCAGGGGTTTGTTCCTGCAGGTCGTTGGTGGTTGCTGTAGCCATGCGGACTCTAGTAATCAGATTACCGAAGTGGGCGCGGAGGGGGAAACAAAATTCTTTTGGAGCAGGGCGGCGAGCTGGTGCGAGGCGGCCTTACTGTTCTTCTCGAGTTCGCCGAGGACGCGCCAATATTGAGGATGCCAGAGGACCCAGGCGACGAAGGCGGGGATGCGGAGCTGGCCGGCTGGGGTGGTGAAGCGGTTGAAGTCGGGGAGCTCGTCGTTGGGGCCATCGGTGACGGCTTTGAAGCAGAGGAAGCCAAGGTTTTTTGAGCGGGCAAAGCGCGCTACGGTGGCGGCTTCCATGTCGACGAGTGTGGCCTGGTGAGTTTCGGCGAGGCGGCTCTTTTCGTCGGGGTTGGCGACGTGGTCGAGGGTGACAAGGCGCTGGCCTTTGAGCTGATCTTTGGGTGGATTGGGGAGGGGGTCGGTGGGGAAGCTCTCGCCGGTGGCTGCGTCGATGACTTCGCGGACGGTGGTGGCTTGGGGAGCGCTGAGTCCGCAGGAGAGCGAGCCAGCGTAGCCGACGGAGACGAGGGTGTCGACGTTGCCGACGCGGAGGGCGATTTCGCAGGCGCGTGTGACGGGGCCGGCGCCCATTCCGGCGCAGGCGGCGACGGCCTCAATGGAGCCGAGGTGGCCGGTGGCGATGGGGCCGTTGCGGGCCCAGTGGTGGGTCAGCGGCTTGAGTTCGGAGGGAAGAGCGGCGATGAGGGCGATGCGGTTCATGAGGGCTCGTGTTGATGAGTCTAGTTCCGTTTTCTGGAGAATTCACAACAGAGAACGCAGAGAAAGACATTTTCGCGAGTCGGCTCGGTCTGTATCAGGGTCCGGTGACGGGCACGACGGGCAGGTTGATGTAGCTGGCTTCGCCGGATGTGTGCCAGATGCGTTGCGTGGCTTTTTGATAATCGCCGGGTTGGGCGAGGAAGATGTTGGGCACGAATTTTTGGGGGTTGCGGTCGTAGAGGGGGAAGAGGGTGGACTGGACCTGGACCATGATGCGGTGTCCGGGCTTGAAGGTGTGGTTGACCATGGGCAGGGCGAAGACGTAGGGGAGCGGCTGGTCGGGCTGGACGGCTTCGGGGTGCTCGAAGCTGGTGCGGTAGCGGCCGCGGAAGATGTCGGTGGCGATGGGGAGTTCGTATCCGCTCATGGCCGTCGTTGGAATCTGATCGGGTTGGACGTCGATGAGCTTGACGGCCCAGTCGGAGTCGGTGCCGGTGGTGGAGGCGATGAGATGGACCATGACTTCGCCGGAGAGCTTCATGGGTTCTTTCAGCGGCTCGGTTTCAAAGGTGAGGACGTCGGGGCGGCCGTCGACGAAGCGCTGGTCGGTGACGAGCCAGGTGCGCCAGCCCATCGCGTCGGCGTCATCGATGGGGCGCGGACGGTAGGGGACGGGCTTGGCGGGGTCGGAGATGTACTCATCGAACTTCGCGGCTGAGGGTGAGGGTTGGTCGAAGGAGAGCTTGCCGTCGGCGGCGAGGTAGAGAGGCTTTGACATTGCGGGGCAGCCCTGCTCGCAGCTGGCGGGGAAGACGGGCGGGCGATCCCAGTGGTCCACGCCTGTGTCGTAGATGAAGACGGCGGGTGTTGGGGCGGTGGGGGAGCTTGGCTTGAGGTATTGATTCATGAAGGGGAAGAGAACCTCGCGACGCCACTGCGCGGCGGTATCGGTGGCCCAGATGAGCGGCCCGAGGGCGCGGCCTTCACGATTGACCTGGCTGTGGAACCACGGGCCCATGACGAGGTAGTTCATGTTGGCGGGCGTGTTTTTTGCTTTGAGCGCGCGATAGGTGTGGATGGCGCCCCACATGTCTTCCTGATCCCAGAGGCCCTGCTCCCACATGGTGGGAACGGTGAGGGGGCGTTGGACGATGAGGTGGTCGAGCGCCTGGCTTTGCCAGAATCCGTCATAGGCAGGGTGGTCGACCATGACATGCCAGAGGGGGAGCTGGTCCATGCCTTCGGACTTCGCGAAGGCGTCGGCCGATCCTAATCGCAGGTAGTTGGTGTAGTCGTCGCGGCCCTGATGCGGAACGGGGACGCCTTCGCCGCGACGCGACGTTTGGCCGAGGACGTAGTCGATGTTGTTCTGGCGGAAGGCGCCGTAGTGGAACCAGTCGTCGCCCATCCAGCCGTCGACCATAGGGCTTTCGGGCGCGGCGACTTTGAGGGCGGGGTGTGGATGGAGCAGCGCCATGACGACGGTGAAGCCTTCGTAGCTGGAGCCGATCATGCCGACGCGGCCGTTGGACTCGGGGACATTTTTGACGAGCCAGTCGATGGTGTCCCAGGCATCGGTGGTGTCGTCGGCGCCGCTGGGGTTGTAGCCGGAATTCACGGGCGGCGGCGTCATGAGGTAGGGACCTTCGGATCCGTACTTGCCGCGGACATCCTGGTAGACGCGGATGTAGCCAGCCTGGACGAAGACTTCGTCGCTGAGCGGGAGGGCCTCGATCATGCGGGGACTGGCCGAACGCGCGGCGCGGCCGGCGGCGTTGTACGGAGTGCGCGTGAGGAGGACGGGGGCGCCGTGCGCTCCTTTGGGGACGACGATGACGGTATAGAGCTTGACGCCGTCGCGCATGGGGACCATGACGACGCGCTTCTCGAAGTCACTGGGCTGCTGGGGGGCTTTGAAGTTGGGAGCGAGCTGGTCGGCGGAGAGATTTTGCTGTTGGGCCGCGGCGGTGGCGGCGAGGAGGAGGCAGGCGGCGGCGGTGGTGACGGATCGGAAAGTCGGCATGGTCCTCTTTTTTGATTGGGACTGCTTATGCGGGATGGAAACAGGCTACCATCGCGGGATACTTTCGGAGAGGGGTGGTCGCGTGGAGTAAACGTGGAGTAAACTGTGGAGTGGAGTCCACATATGGAAACGATCCAGGTTGTCCTCGATAAGAAGCTGTTGCAGGCCGCGGATCAGGCGGCACGCAGGACGAAGCGCAATCGTTCTGCGCTAATGAGGGACGCGCTGCGCGAACATCTGCAGAGGCTGGATCTGCGTGCGAAAGAGGAGCGTGATCGCGAGGGTTACAGGAGGCAGCCACAGAACCTGGACGAAATCAGGTTGTGGGAAGGCAAAGCGGCGTGGCCGGAAGAGTAAGTCGCGGAGATATTCGGCTGTGCCGGTTCTCCCCTCCCGACAAAACCAGGCCGGTGGTTATCCTTACGCGAGACGGCGCTGTCGAATATCTTGCCGCCGTAACTGTGGCGCCGATCACATCGACCATTCGCGGTGTGTCCTCAGAGGTGATCCTCAGCGAAGAGGATGGAATGAAAGTGCCGTGTGCTGTGAATCTGCACAACGTTATAACCATTCGTCGAAGTGAACTGGGAAGACTTGTGGCGCAGTTGAGTTCGCCGCGCATGCAGGAAATTTGCGAGGCAATGCGGTTCTCGCTCGGGTGTGACGAGGGTTAGAGCGGGGGCGGCGGGATGCGGGGGCAGGATGGGTTGGAGGAAGGGTTTGTTCCGGTTTGCCGGTCACCCGCTCGCGATCGCTGAAAACTTCATTCCATCTGCAAAAGTACGACCATGGTGTCTGAGACGAATGCGACAGCAAGTGCGACCAAGGTCAACACCCTGCCGCCCCCTTTCCCGAAGATTGCCATGCATGCGCTGATGGCGATGGCAGAAAAGAAAACCCGGCGCAAAGGTATCCACATACCCTGTGGTGTCCCAAGTCCGTGGGGATTTCCGCCGAGGTGCAGCCAAGCAAGATTTCCTACCAAACCCATCGGGATGGCGCAACTCCCCAAAATGAGAGCACCTATCATCAGATGATCTCGCCAATCCCGAACCTGCGACTTATGCCTGTATCGGTTTGCACTCCTCCATGCAATCACGATCAACGAGGCAGGAACGAGAAAGAGAACCACCGTCATAACATACATCGGACCCGTCTCCAGACTTGCGAGCTAGTGTCTCTCAAACATTGCTTTTCACTCTAATCCCGGGGTGAAAAAGACATCACATCACGGATGGTCGGCAACCCGGAAGTTATCCTGGTTGGGGCGGCGCGGAGTTCAGGATGCGGGTGCGTAGTTATTGGCGCGGAACCAGTCGATGGCGTTGCGGAGGGCCTGATAGACGGGGACGACGCGGAAGCCTAGTTCGCGTTCGGCCTTTGCCGATGAGGCAAACATTTTCTTTTTGCCCATGTGGACGGCTTCGACGGTGGCTCGGGGTTCTTTGCCGAGGATCTTTCCGACGATGGTTTCGTCGAAGAAGGCGAAGATCATGGCGACGGAGTGCGGGACCTTCATCGATGGCGACGGCAGGCCGGTGATGGCGGACATCTTGTCGAGGATTTGTTTGAGGGTAAGGTTTTCGCCGCCGAGGATGTAGCGCTCGCCGGGGCGGCCGGTCGAGGGGTGGAGGACGTCGGCGTGGGTGCGGGCGACTTCGATGACGTCGACGAGGTTGAGGCCGGTGTCCATGTAAGCCGGAAATTTCTTGTTGAGGAAATCGACGATGATGCGGCCTGTGGGCGTCGGTTTGAGGTCGCCGGAGCCGATGGGGGTGGTCGGGTTGAGGATGATGACGGACTGGCCGGCGCGCGCGGCTTCGATAGCGACCTGCTCGGCCAGGAATTTGGAGCGCTTGTAGTGGCCGACCATGTCGTCGAGGGTGACGGGGGTGTTTTCGTCGACGATGGTGCCGTCGGTTTTGAAGCCCATGGTGGCGACCGAGGACGTGTAGACGAAGCGCGGAACGTTTTCTTCGCGGGCGATGCGGAGGAGGGCGCGGGTGCCTTCGACATTGGAGCGGTACATGGTGTCGGGATCGCGGACCCAGAGCCGGTAGTCGGCGGCGACGTGCATGACGGCGTCGCAGCCGCGGATGGCGTTGCGGAGGGCGTCGGGTTGGAGGAGATCGCCGATGACGGTTTCGCCGGGCAGGCCTTCGAGGTTGGCGAGGTTGCTGGTGGGGCGGGTGAGGAGTCGAAGGCTGGCGCCGCGAGAGGCGAGCTCGCGGGCGACGTGGCCGCCGACGAATCCAGTAGCGCCGGTGAGGAAGACCATCATAGCCAATAGCCAATAGCCAGTAGCCAGTAGCTGGAAGCCTGTAGCCTGTAGCCTGCAGCCGGTAGCGCGACGGTCATCGTTGCTCCACGCTTAGCCAGGCGCCGAGTTCGGCGACAGGGAGACGCACGCCGACATAGAAGGCTCCGAAGAGGCCGTAGAGGGCGGAGGCTTCGTCGAAACGCATCTCGTAGATGAGTTGTTTGAAGACGCCGGGATTGTCGGCGTAGAGGTCGACGCCCCACTCCCAGTCATCGAGGCCGATGGAGCCGGAGATGATCTGCTTGACCTGGCCGGCGAAGCGGCGGCCGATGAGGCCGTGGTCCTGCATCATGCGGGCGCGGTCGGGCATGGGCGCGGAGTACCAGTTGACCTGCTCGCCGCGCTTTTTATCCATGGGGTAGAAGCAGAGGTATTTCGCGTCAGGGATCGACGGGTAAAGGCGCGCGGACATCGCGGCTGACTGACGGTCGATGGTCTCGCGGACGCGGGCGTTCCACGGTTCGGAGAAGGGCTCGATGCCTTCGGCGGCGAGTTGGGCGTAGAGCTTCGAGGAGGATTCGTAGAGGCCGAGCTCGACGATGGAGAGATAGGAATGCGTGGGCTGAAGGAAGCTGCCGAGCTCGGTGCGGGCAAGGTCGCGCTGGATGAGCGCGAGCTGCTCGATGGAGTCGCGGAAGTGCACGAACATGAGGTCGCCCTTGTGACCGAGCTGCGCGAAGACGGCTGACTGGGCGGGGCGGGGTTCGGCGGTTGGGTGCTCGATGGTCGCGAGGAGCGCCGAGGCTTCGTCGATGGTGCGCTGGCGGACATTGGGGTCGGTGCGGCGCCAGGCGGACCAGTCGAAGCGGAACATTTGATGGAGGAGGCTGGCGCCGTCGAGGGTGAGGGGGAATGGCGGGGTTTCTGGCATGCTGTTTTGATTTTACGAGAGGGGTCCGAAGTCAGCGGACGGCGGATAGCGGATAGCTTTCAGAAAGCGATCCCACCCTGCTTGCGCAAACAACGCGCAACCAGGATGGGGCACCCGGATTCGCGTCTTGTTCAGCGGGTTGAGGTGGATTCGTCGATGTAGAATTCGGCGATTTCGACGGCGTATTTTTGGTGGATGACGCGGCGGCGGAGTTTCATGCTGGGGGTGAGCTCGCCGGAATCGAGGGTCCACTCTTCGGCGACGAGGCGGAAGCGTTTGATCGTTTCGAAATTCGCGAGGGTGGCGTTGACTCTGTCGACGATGGCCTGGAATTCGGCGCGGACCTGGGCGTGGTTGAGGAGTTCGGAGCGATCGGCCGGGGAAATTCCGCGTTCGCTCGCCCATGGCTCGAGCGCGCCGAAGTTGGGCATGATGAGGGCGGAGGCGAATTTGTGGCGGTCGCCGACGACGGCTACGTTGCCCACGAGGTAGCTGGTCTTGAGCTTGTTTTCGATGGGCTGGGGCGCGATGAGTTTGCCGCCGGAGGTTTTGAGGAGTTCTTTCTTGCGGTCGGTGATGTAGAGGAAGCCGTCGTGATCGATGTGGCCGATGTCGCCGCTAGCGAACCAGCCTTCGCTATCAATGGCTCCGGGGGTGTCGCCGCTGGTGTCGAGGGCGCCGGCGTCGCCGTGGTTCTTCCAGTAGCCGGAAAAGATGCTGGGGCCGCGGACGAGGAGCTCGCCGTCTTCCGCAATGCGGCACTCGACGTTGGGGAGCGGCTTGCCGACGGAGCCCATGCGATTCGCGTTCGGCGTGTTGAGGGCGATGACGGGTGAGGTTTCGGTGAGGCCGTAGCCTTCGAGGATGCGAATGCCGGCGCTGGCGAACCAGTGGGCGGTATCGAGGCCGAGGGGGGCGCCTCCGGCGATGGAGTAGCGGACGTGGCCGCCGAATCCGGCGCGAAGTTTTTTGTAGACGAGAGTGTCGGCGAGTTTCCAGGAGAGAGAGGAGGGAGTACGGCCGGCGGCGATTTCTTCTCGATGTTTTTGGCCGGTGCGGAGCGCCCAGGCGAAGAGCTTCGTCTTGATGGAGGATGCGGCGGCTTTTTGCTCGGCGACCTGGCGGACTTTTTCAAAGACACGGGGGACGGCGACGAGGATGGTGGGCTGAATGGCGAGGAGGGTTTGGGGCAACTTTTCGAAGCTGTTGCAGTAGGCGACGGCGACGTCTTTCGCGTAGAGGGCGTAGTCGAGATGGCGCGCGGTGATGTGCGAGAGCGGGAGGAAGGAAATGCAGGAGTCGGTGATGTTGAGGCCGAACTCATCGAGGGAGTAATTGACGTTGCAGGCGATGTTGGCGTGGGTGAGGAGGACGCCTTTGGGCTCGCCGGTGGTGCCGGAGGTGTAGATGAGGGTGGCGAGGTCTGCGGGGTGGATTTGGCGCGCGGCCTGGTCGAAGGCGGCGTCGCGGTGGTCGAGGTGAGCGTCGGCGTTGGCGATGAGGGAGGAGAAGGTGTGGGCGCCAGCGATGGGTTCGTCGTCCATGACGATGACGTGCTCGAGTGCGGTGCTGGCGCGGTGCGGGGCGATCTTGTCGTACTGGGTGCGGGTGGAGACGAAGATGGCGCGTGAGCCGGAGTCGGCGAGGAGGGGGACGATCTGGCCGGCGAGAAGATTGGGGTAGATGGGGACGTCGACGGCGCCGATGGCGAGGCAGGCGAAGTCGGCAGCGGCCCACTCCCAGCGATTTTCGGAGAGGATGGCGACGCGATCACCTTTGCCGATGCCCCAGGAATGGAGCGCGACGGCGATGGCGCGGACGCGCTGGTAGACCTGGGAGGAGGAGAGGGGCCGCCAGGTGCCGCTCGGGTCCTGGAAGAGCATGGCCCGGTCGCGGCGGCTGTCCGCGATGGCGAAGAAGATATCGTTGAGGGTTTGCAGCTGGAGCACGCGCGGACCAATGTATCGAAGGAAGGGTCGCGGCGCAAGTAAACCTGGGAGACGTGGATCGGTGGATCGAAGCGGGGGCGCGGGGGATGTGACTGCCGTCACATCTATTCAGCGAGGTTCGGACTAATACTTGAATTATTGATGGGCCTGTTGTCCCCCGGGCTGCCGGTGCTGCGCTGGAGCGGATTTGCAGGGGACGAGGACTGAACCCAATCTGCGACGGAATTTCCTCGCGGGTTTCACTGCCAAATTCAGGCAGGAAACCGACGCACATAGTCAGTTGTCTCACTCACTTTTGCAGTCAACCGATCCTTGAGGGTCTTCTATGCCTATTCATGCTCATCTCCTCAAAGGCTCCCGCAGACGGGGCGGCGCGTTGAAGCTTAGCCCTGATGCTTTTTGTGTCCATTGCTTTCGCAACCTGGGCGCGATGCGGAGCGTTGCGCAGCGGGTGAAGACGGAGGCGAAACACATTTGTCCGGAGAAACTGCTCTCCTGGCAGCCGGCTGCGCCACCGCCGTACAACTAGCTGGTTGTCGCGTCAGGAGCGGGGTAGTCCGAGCCAGCGGGGAACGCGGCGGCGGTAGTCGTCCCAGGCGGGGCCGCGGGCGCGGGCGAGGTGCGGCTCTTCGAGGAAAACCACGACGCAATGGAAGGTCAGGGCCGCGATGAGCGCGTAGAGGGCGATGCCTCGCGAGCGATAGACAATGGCCTGGCCGGCGATGGCGGTGATAACTCCGACGTACATGGGGTTGCGGGAGTAGCGGTAGAGGCCTTTGCTCACCACTTCTTTTGGCTCTTCGCCGAGGACCGCGCGGATATGGCGGGTGAAGAAGATGGCGGGAGTTCCATCGGCTGCGAGGAAACTGACGAGACACATCGTGTAGATAGCGGCTCCGATGGCGAAGAGGATCCAGCCGAGGGACCACCAGTTGCCGGCGGCGGCGTGGCCGCTGCGCAGTGCCTGGGGAACGTAGAAGGCGACTACGCCGGGGACGAGGACGCTGAAGATCAGTCCCTGGAACCAGAGGAGCATGAAGGAACAGGGTACAGGGAACAGGGAACAGCGTTCAGTGATCGGCGTTCGGCGTTCAGAACGAAACTTCGACAGAGGGGACGTCCGGGATAAGGACGATACGGAGGACGCATCAGACGGCCAGCGGCCCGAGATGCGATCAGCTCTGGGGTGGGGCGCCCTGGAGGCCGAGGGTTTCTGCGTTGGCTTGCATGGCGGCGATGCAGTTGGCGATGTGGTCCTCGAGGGAAATTTCGAGTTCGGCTGCACCCTTGACGATGTCGTCGCGATTGACGCCGCGGGCGAAGGCTTTGTCCTTCATCTTTTTCTTCACGCCGGCGGCGTCGACATCGTGAATGGACTTCGTCGGCTTGACGAGCGAGCAGGCGGTGAGGAAGCCGGCGAGCTCATCACAGGCGAAGAGCGCTTTGGCGAGCGGGGTGGTGCGGGGGACGCCGGAATATTCGGCGTGGCCGAGGATGGCAGTGCGCATTTCTTCCGGCCATCCTTGTTCGGTGAGGATGGCGATGCCGACGAAGGGATGCTCTTGCTGCGAAGGATGCTTCTCGTAGTCGAAGTCGTGGAGAAGCGCAGTGGCGGACCAGGTTTCAAGAAGTGCATCGCGATCTTCACCAACCAGGCCGGTTGTATCGGCGTGACGTTCAGCGTAAGAGCCGACGCAGGTTTCGACAGCGAGCGCGTGTTTGATGAGGCTGGGTGACTGCGTGTGCTGGTTCAGCAGCGACCACGCGCGTTCGCGGGAGTAAGAAGACGGGGGCATGGGGTCGATTTTCCTTTTCGGTTTTTCCAGGCATTTCCTGGAGATTATGGGTGAGACTCACAGTTTTCACTTGACAAAGGGGATACCTACCAGGCAATGTATCTCAAAGGTTGATTCGTCGTGGACGTTGAATCAGCCCGGATCGCACGCTCTGGCGTTCCGTACAACCTATGGCAACTACGTTAGCAACTGTTGAGGCCCGCGAGGTACTTCGTTGCGATTTCTGTAGCCTGGTGCAGTTTCGTACAGCGAATTCGCTGTGCAGGCGGTGCCGCAAGCCCCTCGAGATCGATGAACCGGAACCGCTGTCACCGCAACTGGTGCCGAACCATGGGCAGGGAGCGGAGGGAACCGAGGGCATCAACGTGGCGCGCGCGGTACGGGAAGTGCGGCACGGCCGATGCCTGAGCCAGCGGCAACTTGCAGGGCGCATGCAGGTACCGCGCACCTACATTTCGAAGATCGAGAACGGCAAGGCGGTGCCGACGTTGTCGTCGCTGCAACGGCTGGCGTGCGCGCTGGAAGTGGGGATCTGCGATTTGCTGCACGATGGCAACAGCCGGCGCGCGAGGGAAGCCGAGTCGGTGCTGGCCGATCCGTTTCTGGCGGAGATCGCGCCGCTGGTGGCGCAGATGGATGCGTTTCAGCGCTCGATGTTCCTGAGCCAGGTGCGCGAAATGGCCGGCGGCCGGCGACGGTCGGCGTAAGCGCAGAAGGCAAATTACTTTTCCTCCATGGGACGCAGGTTCTCTGCGTCCCATGACTGCTGCGGTCTGTATAATTTGGCGGAGAGAGAGGGAGCTGCTCCCAACTTCCGCTGCCTCTGGCGCGAACGCAACGCGCCGGCACGTCGCGGTAAGACGGTGCCAGGCAAGTCCGTCCCCCGGCGGGAGCCACTCGAAAGGACGCGTTGTTACTCAATTCCAGCCGAGTTCATGAACTGCCCGCCGATGAGGCCATGGTGTACCGCCGTCTGGATGCGGAGCGCATGCCGCAGCATGTGGCGATCATCATGGACGGCAATGGCCGATGGGCAGGCAAGCGCAGCCTGAAGCGATTCTTCGGGCATCAGCAGGGAGCCGAGGCGGTGCAGTATGTGGTGGAGACTGGGTCGCGCATCGGGCTGCCGTGGCTGACGCTGTACGCCTTCTCGCTGGAGAACAATCTGAAGCGGCCGAAGGCGGAAGTGAATTTCCTGATGCGGCTGCTGAAGAGCTACCTGACGAACAACGTGAAGCGGATGAACGACAACAATGTGCGCATCCGGTACGTTGGGCGGACCGAAGAGCTGCCGGACGAGGTGAGGGAACGCATGCAGTGGGCGGCGGAGGCGACGAAGCACAATACCGGGACGACGCTGACGCTGGCGCTGAATTACGGAGCGCGGTCGGAGCTGGTGGATGCGTTCCGGAAGCTGGCCGCGGAAGTACAGCGGAAGGGCCTGCGGGCGGAGCAAATCAGCGAAGTCGACATTCACAGGTATTTGTACACGGCGCACATGCCGGATCCGGATTTGCTGGTGCGGACGTCGGGCGAGATGCGAGTGTCCAATTTTCTGCTGTGGCAGATCGCGTACACCGAGATTTTTGTGACGGACCGGTTGTGGCCGGACTTTCGCGGGATTCACATGCTGGAGGCGATTGAGGATTATCAGCGGCGAGAGCGGCGGTACGGCGGGTTGAGCGACGGTACTGAGTCGGATGACGTGGAGAGTTTACCGGCGAATCAGCTGGTGGGGTGAGACAGGCAACAGGCAATAGGCAATAGAGAAGGCGCATCCAAGGATGCGCCTTCTGTTTTTACGGCGAGCGCTGCGTTCGTTACTCGGTGCTGGCGATGCCGGCGGGTGCGACCCAGGTTTGTTTGGGCGCGGTGACCTTGACGCCGTCGGCAGTGACTTTCACTTTGAGGGTTTCGAGTTCAGCTTTGCCGCGCAGTGGAGCCGTGAAGCCGAGCTCGTACTGGTTGTTGAGGCGGAGGCTGAAGTCTTCAAAGTACGGCTGCAGCGAGACGGGATTGCCGAGGCCGATCCAGTAGGAGTTGCCGCCGGTGGCGTCGGTGACCTGGGAGAGAAGATTCTGCCCGGCGTTGTTCTCGTACTCGCTGCGATCCACGCGTCCGGCATTGCGCCAGTAGATGGAGTAGACGACGAGATTGGCGTGGGCCGCATCCTGGATGGCGGTCTGGACGTAGGGATCCTCGGGATCGTACCGCAGATTGTAGTAGTCAACGCCGTCAGTGATCATGATGACTTCGCGGCGCGCGGAGCGGTCATTGGAGGGCCAGCTTTTTGCGAGGTCAGATAGACAGAAATACGGGCTGGCGCTGGAGCCAGGCGCGCCGAGGGGCAGGTGCAGTTGTTGCGCGGCGGCGGCATGATTGGCGCTCAGCGGGCCGGAGAGCACGGCGCGGCCGTTTTCCATGTAAGCGAGCGAGACTTTGACGTTAGGCGGAAGGCTATGGACGAATTGCCGGATGTCTTCGAACTGGCTGCCGAGGCTGGCGCGGGCTCCGTCATCGATGAGGACGACGAGTTCTACATTGGCCTGCGAGCCGCGCAGGGGCTGCCAGTTGGTGAGCTGGCTCTGCTTGCCGTTGACCTCAATGTGGATGGTTTGCTCGTTGACGCTGGGCGCGGCGGCGTCGGACTTTTTGGGCAGGATAGTGACGACTGCCTGACCCTGGCCCTGATTCTCATTTTGAGAGAAGGCCAGCGGGGAGGCGGCAAGAAGGCCCGCCATAACAAGCGTGAGGGGTTGAACGATTTTGCTCATAGTTCTCCTGGAACGAAGCTGCCCGTGCAATGCGCGGCTCCTTGCGGAGCCGGCGGGTAGCTTCGTTCACCTGTTGGTTAGATGGTCTATGAGCGAATTGGTCTCAGATAGCGATTATTGACGCCGGAAATCGACGCAGTTACGGCCGAAACAAAGGCGATACGTGCCGGGCGACGCGCCGTCGAGAATCTGCAGCGGCATGGGGTGAGGCATCTTGTCGTCGCGGGTTGCATGGGCCTGCAGGATGTCGTGATTGCCGATGTCCATGACGCCAAAGTGGTCGCCGACGAAGCCGACGCCGTACGCGCCGGGGACAAGAGTGTGGTCGCCGATGGCAAGCGGGACCTCAGTGAGGAGATAGCCCTGGTATTTCTCCTGGATGGTGCTGGAGTAGCCGGAGGTATCTACGAGGACTGCCAGGACGTAATGGTTTTCAGCGAAATGAATACCGGCCGAATTGCGGAGTTGCGTGTTGGCGGATTTGCCGGCGTAGTAGACCGCGTCAGGAAGAAGCTTCTGGGCCTCGGGGGCGTGCAGGATGGTGCCGGATTGGGCGAGCGCTGCAAACGGCATTGCGACGATGGCGGCGAGGACGAACGAAGAAGAACGAAGACTGTGGAGAACTTTCATTGGGTGGGTCTCCTGAGTTGCGGTGTGAGTATAACGCTCGAGGGGATGGCCGCAGAGGTCAATTCTGGACAGTTGGCGTTTGGGCGGCGCGGGTGATGGTAACTGCGGCGATTCCCCCGCATTTGAGGTGCGCGGAATATTTGGGAAGGGGTAAGTAGAATTTAGTATCAAACCTGTGCGAAGTGCGGGGAACCCATTGGCGCGAAGGTGGCGTGCGGTGCGGCGCGCGATGGCGGCGCAGGAGATCGACGCGCTGGTAGTGACGCATCTGCCGGATGTGCGGTGGCTGTGCGGATTCACGGGATCGAATGCTGCGCTGGCGGTGACGGGGAGTCGCGCTGTTTTGTTTACGGATGGCCGGTACACGACGCAGGCGCGGGAGGAGTCGCGCGGGGCGCGGGTGACGATTGCGGAGAAGTCAGCGCTGAAGGAATGCTGCGCACTGCTCGGGGAGTCGGTGAAGAGGGCGTGGTTCGATCCGCAGCACACGACGGTAGCGGATTTGGCGCTGATGCGGTCTGGAGTGAGCGCGAAGAAGAGCCGGGGATTCTTTGTTCCTCTGCAGAAGCCGCTGGTTTCGGCGCTGCGGATGGTGAAGGACGAGGCGGAGCTGGCGCTGATGCGCGAGGCGGCGAAGCTGGGCTGCGAGCTGTTTGCAGCGATGCTGCCGCGCATCGAAGCGGGGATGACGGAGGTCGTGCTGGCGGCGGAGCTGGAGTTCGAGGCGAGAAAGCGCGGAGCGGAGGGAATGTCGTTCGAGACGATCGTGGCATCAGGGGCGCGGTCGGCGCTTCCGCACGGGCGCGCAACGCGTGCGAAGCTGCCGCGCAAGGGATTCGTGACGTTAGACTTCGGTGTTATCCTCAATGGTTATTGCTCCGATATGACGCGCACCGTGCACCTTGGAGGCGCGAGTCGCGAGGAGCGCGCAGCCTGGGATGCGGTGCTTGAAGCGCAGGAAACCGCAGTGAGTGCGGTGAAGCCTGGAGCGACGTGCGGCGATGTGGACAAGGCCGCGCGGGATGTTCTGGAAAAGGCTGGGTTGGGGAAGTACTTCACGCATTCGACCGGACACGGGGTTGGGCTGGAGATTCACGAGCAGCCGCGCGTGGCGGCGGGACAGGAGATGCGGCTGGAAGCAGGAATGGTGTTGACGATTGAGCCTGGCGTTTATCTGCCGGGAAAGTTTGGGATTCGGATCGAGGATATGGTTGCGGTCACGGAGACGGAGCATCGGATTCTGACGCCTGCGACCAAAGGCTGGATTGAGCTGTAGTGCGGGAGAGGCTGCGCCAGAGGATGAAAGCAGACGAATTACGAGAGCTGAAGGAACTGATCGAGTTCCTGAAGGAAAACAAGATTGGCGAGTTCGATCTTGAGCGCGGCGAGCTGAAGATTCGCATCAAGTTTGCGCAGGAGGGCGTGGCGAGTCTGGTGCAGGCGCTGGGATCGCCGGCGGCGCAGCCGGTGATCGCGATTCCGGCGATGGCGCCGGGAGCGGTTTCGGCGGCTCAGGCGGCGGATGCGACGCAGAGCGCAGAGGCGCCGAATGGCGAGGATGCCTCGCTGCATGTGGTGAAATCGCCGATCGTGGGTACGTTCTATGAGTCGCCGTCGCCGGGATCGGGGGCGTTTGTGAAGATCGGCGATCGGGTGGAGATCGGCCAGGTGTTGTGCATTGTGGAAGCGATGAAGCTGATGAACGAGATTGAAAGCGACGCTGCCGGTGAAATTGTGAAGCGTCTTGTGCAGAACGGCCAGCCGGTGGAATACGGCCAGGCGCTGTTTGCGGTGCGTCCCCGATAATGATGCGTAAAGTTCTGATCGCCAATCGCGGCGAAATAGCGCTGCGCGTTATTTGTGCCTGCAAGGAAATGGGTCTGCGGACGGTCGCTGTCTACAGCGAAGCGGACCAGCACTCGCTGCATGCGCGGTTCGCCGATGAGGCCATCTGTATCGGGCCGCCGCGCTCGGCGGAGAGCTATCTGAACGTGCCGGCGGTGATCAGCGCCGCCGAGATTGCGGACGTCGACGCGATCCATCCTGGTTATGGGTTGCTGAGCGAGAACGCGAACTTCGCGGAAGTGTGCCGCGCGTCGAATATCAAGTTCATCGGGCCGCCGCCGGAAGTGACGCGGCTGATGGGCGAGAAGGAGAAAGCGCGGCAGGCGATGAAACGCGCGAAGGTGCCGATTCTGCCGGGGTCCGAGGGTGTGCTCCAGAACGAGGGCGAGGGGCTGGAGTGGGCGCAGACGGTTGGGTATCCGGTGATCCTGAAGGCGTCGGCAGGCGGCGGCGGGCGCGGCATGCGCGTGGTGCGGTCGGCGGAGGAGTTGCCGGGATTGTTTCAGGCGGCGCAAACCGAGGCGGCGAATGCGTTCGGCAACGGCGACCTGTACATGGAGAAGTTCATCGAGCGGCCGCGGCATATCGAGTTTCAGGTTCTGGCCGATGAGCATGGGACGGCGATGTCGCTGGGCGAGCGCGAGTGCTCGATTCAGAGGCGGCATCAGAAGCTGATTGAGGAAGCTCCGTCGCTGCAGGTGACGCCGAAGATGCGCGAGGAAATTGCGAAGACGCTGAAGCGGTGCATGGAAGGCGTGGGCTATCAGAACGCCGGGACGATTGAATTCCTGATGGATGAAGACGGGAAGCTCTACTTCATCGAGATGAATACGCGCATCCAGGTGGAGCATCCGGTGACGGAGATGATTACGGGGATCGATCTGGTGAAGGCGCAGCTGCAGATCGCGATGGGCGAGAAGCTTTCGAGCATAGTGCGGGAGCCGGTGCCGATGCGCGGACACGCGATCGAATGCCGCGTGAACGCCGAGCATCCGGAGAAATTCACGCCGTCGGCGGGGAAGATTACCGCGTTCAATGTGCCGGGGTTCAATGGAATTCGTGTAGACACGGCGCAGTATTCCGAGGGGGTGGTGCCGCCGTATTACGACTCCCTGATTGCCAAGGTAATTGCGCACGGGGCCGATCGCGAGGAGGCCATGGCGCGGATGCGGCGTGCGCTGGAGATGTTTATTGTCGAGGGGATTTACACCACGATTCCGCTGCACCAGAGAATTTTTCGGGATGAGGAGTTCCAGCGCGGGGAGTTCGATACGAAATACATGGAGCGGTTTTTCGAGCGGGAGAAGCAGCGGAAAGCGGTGGAAGTGGTGGGGATTTAGACGTCGCAGAGGTCCACGGCCTGGCGGAGGCTGGTGAGCGGGTCGGCGGTGGGAAGGAATTCGTGGGCGACGTAGCCGGTGAATCCTGAAGCCGCGATGGCTTCCATGACAGCGGCGTATTGGATTTCCTGGGTGGCGTTGAGCTCGTGGCGGTCGGGAACTCCGCCGGTGTGGAAGTGGCCGAGGACGCCGATGTTCTGGCGGATGGTGTCGATGAGGTCTCCTTCCATAATTTGCATGTGGTAGATGTCGTAGAGCAGTTTGACGCGCGGGGAGTTGACCTCGTGCATGACGCGCGCGCCCCACGCGGTGTGGTCGGCCATGTAATCGGGATGGTTGACCTTGCTGTTCAGCAATTCGAGACAGATGGTGACGCCGTTGTCCTCGGCGATGGATTTGAGGCGGTTGAGGCCGAGGATGGTGTTGCGCGCGCCTTCTTCGTCGGACATGCCGCGACGGCTTCCTGAAAACGTGATGACGTTAGGGACACCGGCTTTCGCGGCGATGGGGATGTTTTTGCGGAAGGCGGCTTCGATGGCGGCGTGGTTCTCGGGGCGATTGAGGGCGTCGGGAATGGTGCCTCCGCCAGCGTAGCCCATCGTGCAGAGGAGGCCGTAGCGGCGCGGAACTTCGTACTCGGGGAGTTCGAGGAGGTCGACGCCTTTGAGGCCGAGTTGGACGGCCCACTGGCAGAGCTGTTCGAGGGGAGTGTCTTTGTAGCACCAGCGGCAGACGGACTGGTGAATGCGGTTTTTTCGCGGAGATTGCGGCACGGGGGAAGGATACGCCGGCAGGGCAGCGGCGATGGAGGCGGCGGCTCCGGACTGGAGAAAGGCTCGGCGGGAAGGCACCAAGACAGGGTACAGAAAAACTGGGAATAGGGAATAGGGAATAGTGTCGCGAGTCCTGGTAGAATTTCGCAATGTCTGCAGACGTTGAGAGAACTGCTCGGAGATTGCTGATGATGCGTGGTTGCTGCCTGTCCTTCGCTGTTCTTGCCCTCACCACAACTGGATTCGCGCAAGGTTCGCCGGGGCCGCAGCCGGTGCCGATGCCGCCGCCGATTGCTGCGCCGGTGGACACGCCGTATCCGGGAACGATTGCGCTGACGGTGAATCTGACGAACACGGTGGATCACGTGTTCAAGGTGCACGAGACGATTCCGGTGAAGGCGGGCGAGCTGATCCTGCTGTATCCGCAGTGGGTTCCTGGGGCCCATTCGCCGAGAGGGCCGATTGAGAAGGCGGCGGCCTTATTTGTCAAAGCAAACGGCAAGGAAATTCCGTGGGTGCGGGATCAGATAGAGGTCTACGCGTTTCACATCCAGGTGCCGAAGGGCGTGACGACGCTCGATGTGGACTTCGATTATCTGTCGGCGGTGCGGCCGCAGGACGGGCGGATTGAAATTTCGAATCAGCTGGCGGATCTTGCGTGGAACACGGTGCTGCTGTATCCGGCGGGGCATTTTTCGCGGCAGATCAAATTTGCGCCGAGCATCGTGCTGCCGAGCGGGTGGAAGTATGCGACGGCGCTCGAGACGGCTTCGCAAGACGGTGACACAGTTCATTTTCAGGACACGATGCTGAACAAGCTGCAGGATTCGCCGCTGATTGCGGGGGCGAATTTCAAACGCGTGGATTTGTCGACGGGCCCGGACAACAAGGTTTTTCTGGATGTGGTGGCCGACGAGGCGAAGGATCTTGAAATCACGCCGGAGGAGTTGCATGCGCACAAGAACCTGGCGATCCAGGCGCAGAAGCTGTACGCGTCGCATCACTACGATCACTACGATTTTCTATTCATGCTGACCGATGTGGTGGGAGGGAATGGGCTCGAACATCATCAGTCGAGCGAGGACGGCACAGGGGCGAACTATTTCACGGACTGGGCGGCAGGGGTGCGCGGGCGCGATCTGCTGGGGCACGAGTACACGCACTCGTGGAACGGGAAGTTCCGGCGGCCGGCAAATTTGTGGACGCCGAACTTTAACGTGCCGATGCGTGACGATTTGCTGTGGGTGTATGAGGGGATGACGCAGTACTGGGGGCTGGTGTTGACGGCGCGGTCGGGGATGATCACGGCGGAACAGGCGCGGGATGAGTTGGCGAGCGTGGCGGCGGGATTTGAGGCGAGCCCGGGACGCGAGTGGCGGCCGCTGGTGGATACGACGAATCAGCCAATCGTGTCGCAGCGGAGGCCGGTGAGCTGGGTGAGCTGGCAGCGGCCTGAGGACTATTACACCGAAGGGCAGTTGATCTGGCTTGACGCGGATACGAAGATTCGCGAGCTGAGCGATGGGAAGAAATCGCTGGATGATTTTGCGAAGTTATTTTTTGGCGTGAACAACGGCAGCTACATTACGGATACGTACACGTTCGAAGATATTGTGGCGGCGCTGAATCAGGTGCAGCCGTATGACTGGACGACGTTCCTGCGGACGCGCGTGTACCAGCTGCATCCTGAGGTGCCGGAGAACGGGTTCACGCAGGGCGGGTACAGGCTGGTTTACAACGACACGACACCGCCGTGGGACAAGCGTGGCGGGGAGAGTCCTCGGTTTGGGACCAGCTTTGCAACGTCGCTCGGCTTCAGCGTGATGGGGGATGGAACGCTGGGCGGCGTGGGGTGGGACAGCGTTGCGTTCAAGGCTGGCCTGACGCCGGGGATGCAGCTGCTGGCCGTCGATGGGCAGGTTTATTCGGCGGACAAACTGCGGGACGCGATCAAGAAAGCAGAGAAGGGGAGCGAGCCGATTACGGTATTGGTGAAGGACCGCGATCAAGTGAAGACAGTGGCGCTCGATTATCACGGTGGGCTGCGGATTCCGCATCTGGAGCGGGTGGAGGGGACGCCGGATCGGTTGGGGGAGATATTGAAGTCGGTGGAGTAGGGTTTAGGGTATAGAAAACCAGGAGCACGGGCTGAATGGCCCGTGCTCCTTTCCTTTGTGTTGCTGCAGAGGAACGACCCCACCCTGATCGCGCAAAAAACGCGCGATCAGAATGGGGCACCCGGATTCGGGCCACCCGGTCGCGAACTCCGTTTAGCGTTCGGCTACACGGTCGAGGAGATCGAAGAATTCCGGGAATGAGATGGCGGCGGATTCGGCGCCGCGGATGAGGGTGTCGCCGGTGGCGCGGAGGGCGGCGATGGAGAAGGCCATAGCGATCCGGTGATCGCCACCGGCGTCGATGGTGGCTCCGTGAAGAGTCTGGCCGCCGGGGATGTCGAGGCCGTCGTCGAACTCTTCGACTTCGGCACCCATGGCGCGGAGGTTGGCGGCGACGAGGGCGATGCGGTCGGACTCTTTGACGCGGAGTTCCTGAGCGTCGCGGATGCGGATTCCATTTTGCGTGAAGGGGCCGATGGCGGCGAGGACGGGGAGCTCGTCGATGAGCTGCGCGGAGAGTGCGCCGGAGATAGCGGTGCCGGTGAGGCCCTGGGGCGGCGCGTTGACCTGGACAGTTCCGACGAGCTCGTCGTTTTTGGTTTCGAGGTTCAGGACGCCGATGTGCGCGCCGAGCGCGGTGAGCACGTCGAGGAGCGTGGCGCGGGTGGGGTTGAGGCCGAGGTCGTCGAAGATGAGGTTGGAGCCGGGGAAGAGCGCGGCGGCGCAGAGGAAGAAGGCGGCGGAGGAGAGGTCGCCGGGGACAGCGGCTTCGATGGCGTGGAGCGACTGGCCGCCGGCAATGGAGACGGAGTTTTTGGTACGTGTAATATTGGCGCCGAAAGCGCGAAGGGCGAGCTCGCCGTGGTCGCGGGTGCGGACGGATTCGCGGACGGTAGTGGTGCCTTGCGCCTCGAGTCCGGCGAAGAGGAGCGCGGTTTTGACCTGAGCGCTGGGGATGGGCGTGGTGTAGTCGATGGCGGTGAGAGGCGCGCCATGGATGACGATGGGGGCGTGGCCGTCGGTGAGGTCGATGTTCGCGTCCATTTGCGCGAGGGGTTTGCGGATGCGCTCCATGGGGCGGCGGCTGAGGGAGGCGTCGCCTGTGAGGGTGAAGGCGCCGGTGGCCTGGCCGGCGAGTAGACCGGAGAGCATGCGCATCGTCGAGCCGGAGTTGCCGCAGTCGAGGGGTTGCTTTGGGGCGGTGAAGTGGCCGGCGGCGCCGGTGATTTCTACGGAGTTTCCGTCGCGCGTGATTTGTGCGCCGAGGGCTTTGACACAGGCGAGGGAGGAGGCGCAGTCGGCTCCGGTGGAGAAATTGGTGAGGCGGGTGGCGCCTTCGGCGAGTCCGCCGAGCAATGCGTAACGGTGGCTGATACTTTTGTCGCCGGGCAGGCGGAGGCTGCCCTGAATGTTGCGGGCGGGGTGGATGAGGCGTTCGGTGGCGGTCGCGTGCAAGCGGTACTCCGAGGTCTGGGGTCAGGTTCTATCGTAATCGAGGAGAAACGAGACAGGAGTCAGTGATTAGCGATCCATCGTCAGTGATCAGCGGTCGCCTTGCGGAAATGCGGCGCGCTTCGCGCGTTTCCCACATCTCAAAATCGAGAGCCATTCGACTCGCTTCGCTCGCTCAGGCCAGGTTGTGGGGCACCCGGATCGCAGCCGCTTGATTTCCGCTTTTCGCTATGCGAGGCTCAAATCGTAGTGAGCTCGCATTTGTCCGACATTTTTTCTGAGGAGTATCGCGCGATTCGGCCGCGGGCTCCGATTCCTCCGATGGAAGTTCGTTTTTACCGGTTCACGTCGCTGAACACGACGATCCGGCTGCGCGAGGGGCAGATCCGTGTGAGCCTTTCCGATTTGCTGGAGGGCGCGCCGGAGCCGGTGCTGCGAGCGATTGCGCATATCCTGCTGGCGAAGCTGTACCGCCGGCCAATTGATGCGGGGCAGGCTCGGCGGTATCGGCGGTTCACGAGCAGTGAATCTGTGGTGCGGCAGAGCGAGCGCATCCGGCAGACGCGGGGGCGGAAGAAGATCCTGTCGGCGCAGGGCGAGCACTACGATCTGGAGGAAGTTTTCGAGACGCTGAACCGGCAGTTTTTTTTTGGATTGATGGGCCGGCCGCTGCTGACGTGGAGCGAGGTGACGGCGCGCCGGCTGCTGGGGCACTACGATCCGGCGCACAACACCATTATGGTAAGCCGCGTGTTCGACCGGAAGGGGACGCCGCGGTACGCAATTGAGTATTTGATGTATCACGAGATGCTGCATCTGAAGCATCCGGTGAAGCAGAAGAATGGGCGCCGGTGCGTGCATTCGGCGGCTTTTCAGGCGGAGGAGAGGTTGTTTCCGGAGCTGGAGCGGGCTAAGGCGTATTTGAAGACGCTGTGAAAGGCAGCGAAGAAGCGGTCAGCTAAAAACCGGTTAGCAATAAAGCGGTCAGCGATGAAGCGGGCAGCGTTCAATTGTGCCTGAGTAAAGGCTTGCCCCCACGCCAAGCACCATTGCTTTGAAGAAGTAGGTCATGCTACAAACGAAGGACACATGGGCGCCTTGTCCATTTCATCGATTCGGTTTGTGAGCAGCCTCTCCGGCTGCTGTTGTTGTTGTCGCTAGGGCTCTGCTTTCTCGCGCCGTGATTCGGCGCATTTCCTGATAATCAAAAACTTCAAGTGCGGGGATTTTTCTCTGCAGAACGGGAGCGGTTTTTATGGCTTCGTCTTCGCGACGGATTTCTATCGACAGCTGGGCAGTGGGATTGGCGCTGTTGGCGGCGCTGCTGGTGCGGTTTGGCATTCTGAAAACGATTCCCTGGTAAGGAGAGGATCATGGCGGGTTCTGTTGCGTTGCCACGGCCTCGGACGGTGTCGGTGCCTGGGAGAATTTTTGCGATCGTGCCGGGGATTTTGCTGCTGCTGGCGGTGGGGTATGCGGGCAAGATTATCGAGCAGTCGATTGCGCGTTATGGGAAGGCGCATCACCTGGTGCTCCCGAATATCGAATACGTGTTGTGGGCGATTTTGCTGGGGCTGGTGATTTCGAACACGGTGGGTGTGCCGGAGATTTTTCGCGCAGGCGTGGCGACGTATGAGTTTTGGCTGAAGACGGGGATCGTGTTGCTGGGGGCGCGGTTCCTGATTGGCGATGTGTTGCGGCTGGGCGGGATTTCGCTGGGGCTGGTGCTGATCGAGGTCACGTTTTCGCTGGTGTTTATGACACTGCTGGGGCGCGGGTTCAAGCTGAAGCCGAAACTGACGACGTTGCTGGCGGTGGGCTCGTCGATCTGCGGCGTGTCGGCGATTATTGCGACGCAGGGCGCGATCGATGCCGATGAGGAGGATTCGTCGTACGCAATTGGGGCGATTCTGGCGCTGGGAGCGCTGTCGCTGTTTGTGTTTCCGCTGATCGGGCATGGGCTGCACCTGAGCGACCGCGCGTATGGGTTGTGGGCGGGGCTGGGCGTGGACAACACGGCGGAGGCGACGGCTGCGGGCGCGTTGTATTCCGATGCGGCAGGGAAGGTGGCGGTGCTGGCGAAGACCTGCCGGAATGCGCTGATCGGATTTGTGGTGCTCGGGTACGCGATTTACTGGGCGCGCAAGGGGCAGGCGGAGAAGGTGACGAATAAGGCTGCGTTTCTGTGGAAGAAGTTTCCGAAGTTCGTGCTGGGTTTCTTGCTGATCTCGCTGCTGGCATCGGTGGCGTTCTTTACGAAGGGGCAGACGGCGGCGCTGGGGAATCTTTCACGCTGGGCTTTTTTGCTGACGTTCGCGGGTGTCGGGCTGCGGACGAATCTGCGGGAGCTGGCGAAGCAGGGTGCACGGCCATTTCTGGTGGGGGCGATTGGTGAGGTGGCGATTGCGGCGATCACACTGGGGCTGGTGTATGGGGCGGCTCGGGTGTGGCACTTGTAAGAGCAGGGAACAGGGAATAGGGAATAGGAAACGGAGGCGGGGCGCTGGGAGGTACTTCCGGCGCCTTCTTGTTCAGCCAGTGGGGCCGGCGAGGCGGTATGATACTTTCATACCGTGTTGATTCTGCCATTGTGGAGGTTGCATGCCGACGCCCACCAGACGTACTTTCAGCCTGCCATCGAAGCAGGGGCGCTACATCGACAAGCTGGTAAAGTCCGGGGCCTACGCTTCTGCAAGCGAGGTCGTTCGTGCTGGTTTGCGCGCTCTTGCAGAGCGCGACGCAGCGGTGGAGCGATGGCTGAGGGAGGATGTGGCTGCGGTCTGCGATGCCATGGAGGCCGATCCCGGCCGGGGCATAGCTGCGGAAGAGGTGTTTGCGGCTGTGCGCGCGCGACATGCGGACCGCCGTGAAAGATCGGCGTGACGCACCGAGTGGTGTTTAGTCCCGAAGCCAACGAGGATTTGCTGGGACTGTACGATTACATCGCGGGGAGAAGCGGCGGTGTTCAGGCGCTTCGCTACATAGAACGAATTGAGGGCTGGTGCGAGAGCCTCAGTAGATTTCCGGACGCGGTGTTCGTCGCGATGATATTCGGTCCGGTCTCCGGGTGATGGGGTTCGAGCGACGAGTGACCATTGCCTTTCGTGTGTCGTCCTCGGCCGTCACAATTCTCCGGATTCTGTACGGCGGCCGGGAAGTTCTGAGGGCGTTGAGCGATGCACAGCAGTAGCAGTGCCTGAGGCTATTCCTCGACGACTGGTGACCTGCCAGGTGCAGGCAAGCGAGGGCCGGGATGAAGCCGCAGGAATCGCGCGGGTACTTTAAAATAAAGATGGAGCCCTGAGTTTTCTCACGGGAGAGGCGGTTTCGGGTGCCTGCGCTGAGAGTGGGCGCGCCAGGGCCGAAGCGGCTGCCAAAGGAATCAGACTTGATCGGAAGCAACGTTCTTACAAAAGTATTTGGGACCAGCAACGAGCGGGTGGTGAAGCGCCTGCTGCCGCGCGTAGCGGAGATCAACGCGCTCGAGCCGCAGACAAAGGCGATGAGCGACGAGCAGCTGCGCGCGAAGACCACGGAGTTCAGGGCGCGGATTGCGGCGGCTCTGGAGGGGATCACGGACGAAGAGGCGCGGGTGGCGGCAGAGAAGCAGGCGCTCGACGATCTGCTGCCGGAGGCGTTTGCCGTTGTGCGCGAGGCGGGATGGCGCGCCGTGAACATGCGGCATTTCGACGTGCAGCTGGTAGGTGGGATGGTGCTGCACCAGGGCAAGATTTCCGAGATGAAGACCGGCGAAGGCAAGACGCTGGTGGCGACGTTGCCGTGTTATCTGAACGCGCTGGCCGGGCATGGCGTACATGTGGTGACGGTGAACGACTATCTGGCCAAGCGCGACGCCGAGTGGATGGGGAAGATTTACGAGTTCCTCGGGCTGACGGTGGGCGTGATCGTCCACGATCTGGACGACAACCAGCGGCGGAAGGCGTACGCGTCGGACATCACCTACGGGACGAATAACGAGTTTGGGTTCGACTATCTGCGCGACAACATGAAGTTCGAGCTGGCGGACTGCGTGCAGCGCGGGCACTATTACTCGATCGTGGACGAGGTGGACTCGATCCTGATCGACGAAGCGCGGACGCCGCTGATTATTTCGGGGCCGACCGATCAGACGACAGACAAATACGCGCGGGTGAACCGGATTATTCCGTCGCTGGAAGAGGGCGAGGAAATCATCAAGAGTCCGGAAGAGAAGTATCTGACGGGCGATTACGTCGTCGATGAGAAGCACAAGACGATCAGCGTGACCGACGAGGGGTGGGAGAAGATCGAGGGGCTGCTGGGCATCGGAAACATCGCCGATCCGGAGAACTGGGACCTGAAGCATCACGTAGAGACGGCCATCAAGGCGCACTCGCTGTACAAGAAGGACGTGCAGTACGTGGAGAAGGACGGCGAGGTGATTATCGTCGACGAGTTCACGGGGCGGCTGATGCCGGGGCGGCGGTGGTCCGATGGGTTGCACCAGGCGGTGGAGGCGAAGGAGGGTGTGAACATCCGGCGCGAGGATCAGACGCTGGCGACGATCACGTTCCAAAATTATTTCCGCCTGTACAAGAAGCTGGCCGGGATGACGGGCACGGCGGAGACGGAAGCGGCGGAGTTCGACAAGATTTACAAGCTGGAAATCGTGGTGATTCCGACGAACATGCCGATGCGGAGGCAGGAGAACGCCGATGTGGTGTTCCGGACGGCGAAAGAAAAGTATTACGCCGTGGCGGATGAGATTGCGAAGCTGCACGAGCAGAAGCAGCCGGTGCTGGTGGGGACGACGTCGATTGAGAAGAGTGAGCTGTTGTCGCAGATTCTGGCGCGCAAAGGCGTGCGGCACGTGGTACTGAACGCGAAGTATCACGAGCGCGAGGCGGAAATTGTGGCGCAGGCGGGGCGGCTGGGGACGGTGACGATCGCCACCAACATGGCCGGGCGCGGCACGGATATTTTGCTGGGCGGCAATCCGGACTTTGTGGCGCGGCAGGAGCTGGTGAAGAAGGCAATGGCGCGGGCCATTTCGCCGGCTGAGGGCGCGATCAATCCATCGGCGCCCGCGGGGATGCTGCGCTTTTATTACGCGGGGCAGGAGTACGAGACTTCGCAGGAGAACTGGGAGCAGGTCTACAAGGGCCATGCGGCGAACGCGGCGGAGGACCACGAGGCGGTGGTGGGCGCGGGCGGGTTGCACATTGTGGGGACGGAGCGGCACGAGTCGCGGCGTATCGATAATCAGCTGCGCGGGCGTGCGGGACGCCAGGGCGATCCGGGAGCTTCGCGGTTTTATTTGTCGCTGGAAGACGACCTGATGCGGATTTTTGCGCGGGAGTGGGTCGGGACGCTGCTGCAGAAGATGGGGATGGAAGAGGGAATGCCGATCGAATCGCGGATGATCTCGAACCGGATCGAGGCGGCGCAGAAGGCGGTGGAAGGGCAGAACTTCGAGGCTCGCAAACATCTGCTCGAGTACGACGATGTGATGAACAAGCAGCGCGAGGCCGTGTATGGATTGCGGCGGCAGTTGCTGGAGGGGCTGGATCAAAGGGAACTGATCGTCGAGGATTACGTTCCGAATCTGATGAGCGACATGCTGGACGAGTTCGCGGGCGAGCGCGTGCATCCGGATCAGTGGGATCTGAAGGGGCTGAACGGGAAGCTGATGGCGCAGTTCGGATTCGATCTGGACGCCGAGGGCGTGGACGCGCGGCAGATGACGCGGCACGAGTTGGGCGAGGCGATTTTCGAGCGGCTGAAGTCAAAGTACGAAGCGAAGCAGCAGCTGATCGGCGATGTGCAGATGCGCTACCACGAGCGGATGATCATGCTGAGCGTGATCGATGGGCTGTGGAAGGATCACCTGCTGAACATGGACCACCTGAAGGAAGGGATTGGGCTGCGCGGGTATGCGCAGCAGGATCCGCTGGTGGCGTACAAGAAAGAATCCTTCGAGATGTTCGAAGAGATGATGGCGCGGTTCCAGGAAGACACGGTGCGGTTCCTCTTCCTGATGAGAATTGTGGGGCCGGATGGGCAGCCGGTAGAGATTCCGACGCGGCCGCGGGCGGAGATTCCAGCGGCGCCGCATGTGGCATCGGCGGATGGGAACGGGCACAGAGAGCTGGGCGCACCGCCGATTCCTTTGGCTCCTCACCGCGCGCCGACGACGACGATCGACGATATCGAGAAGGAGTTCCAGCGGAAGAAGCAGAAGGAGCTGGAGCACGCGCGGATGGCGGGCGGTGGTGATTCGGCTCCCGTGCAGAGAAGGACGGGCGAGAAGGTAGGGCGGAACGATCCTTGTCCTTGCGGGTCGGGAAAGAAGTTTAAGAAGTGCCACGGAGCCACAGAAGGATAGCGTTCAGCGCTCGGCGTTCAGGAAGGTGCGGGGTGACGATCCTGCACCTTTTGTGTTTTTGGGCGCTGCGCGGAGCAGCTAGATGGGGGGAGCGGACTGCAGGAGCCAGTTAAGGTAGGGTTCGCTGGCCGATTCGGGGGCGAGGACGAGGAACTCGGGAACTTCGTAGGAGTGAAGGCGGCGCAGGGCGGCTTCGAGGCGGTCGAGATTGGCGGCGGTGGTCTTGATCAGGAGAAGTAACTCGTCTGCGGTTTCGGTTTCGCCCTTCCAGCGATAGATGGAGGTGAGGCCAGGGATGACGTTGACGCAGGCGGCGAGGCGCTCGTCGACGAGAGAGCGGGCGATCTGCTCGGCTTCGTCGCGGGAGCTGGCGGTGGTGAGGATGAGGCGTACATCGTTGGCGGGTACGGTCATACAGGGAACAGGGTACAGGGTGCAGGGAACAGTAGTCCGAGTGCAGTGATGAGTGGACAGAGATTGGAACAGGGAACGGGATTAACGGCTTCGGTTTAGGGTGTATGGTGGGTTTCGGGTTCGCAGCATCCTACCAAGGAAAACGCAGGGGAGAACGAGGAAGATGGCGGCCGAAATTAAGTTTGGTACGTCGGGGTGGCGCGCCGTTGTTGCCGAGGATTTCACGCTGGGGAATATTCGGCGGGCGGTAGCGGGGATTGCGCAGTATGTTGCGTCGCAGCCGGGGCCGAAGACGGTGCTGGTGGGGCGCGATCCGCGATTTTTGGGCGAGATGTTTGTGGCGGAGGCGGCGAAGGTGCTCGCGGCCAACGGCGTGACGCCAGTGGTGATTCCGGAGCCGGCTCCGACACCGGCCATTGCATATGCGGTGCGGCGGCTGAAGACGGGCGGGTCGATCAACTTTACTGCGTCGCACAATCCGCCGGAATACAACGGGATCAAGTATTCGACACCGGATGGCGCGCCGGCGCTGCCGGAGGTGACGCACAAGATTGAGGCGAATGTGAAGGCGTTGGCGGAGGTGCCGTCGCCGCCGACCGGATCCGAAAACGGGGATGCGAAGTATGAGCAGGTCGACGTGAAGCCGGATTATCTGAAGCGGATTGCGGAGCTGGTGGATTTGAAGGCGATCCAGCGAGCAGGGCTGAAGGTTGTGTTCGATCCGTTTTGGGGCGCGGCGCGTGGGTATAGCTGCCATATTCTGCGCGAGCATGGCGTGGAGACCTGGACGGTACACGATTATCGCGATGTGCTGTTTGGTGGGCACGCGCCAGAGCCGGATGGCGAGTTGCTGGATGCGTGCAAAGAGAAGATGAAGGAGACGGGCGCGGCGATCGGGATAGCGACGGACGGAGATGCGGACCGGTTCGGGATTGTGGATGGGGATGGGACGTTCATGCAGCCGAACTACGTCATCGCGCTGCTGTTCGATTATCTGGTGGAGTCGCGCGGGTGGAAGAACGGCGTAGCGAAATCGGTGGCGACGACGAATTTGATCAACGCGCTGGCGGATGAATTTGGGGTACCGCTGTATGAGACGCCGGTGGGGTTCAAGTACATTGGGGAGCTGATCAACGAGGACAAGATTGCGATTGGCGGCGAGGAGAGCGCGGGGCTGACGATTCGCGGGCATGTTCCGGAGAAGGACGGAGTGTTGGCGGGACTGCTGGCGGCGGAGATGGTGGCGGTGCGCGGGAGGAGCCTGGGCGAACAATTGAAGAAGATATTTGGCAGGGTAGGTTCCTTTTACCCGAATCGTGAGAATTTCCGCTTGACGCCCGAGGTAAAGGAAAAGTTCACTGAGAAGATAAAGAATGATCCGCAGGAAGTGGGCGGCAGCAAAGTTGTGCAGGTGGTGCGGACCGACGGTCTGAAGCTGATTTTGGCGGATGGCTCGTGGGTGTGCTATCGACTGAGCGGAACCGAGCCGGTGGTGCGGGTTTACTCCGAGGCGCGGAAAGAGAGCGACAAGGGGCCGTTGAGCAAGGCTGCTAAGGATTGGGTGATGGCCTGACGGCCAGGGATTAGATTTTAGGGATCAGGGATTAGTAGAGGCGGCGGGCGTGACGTTGAGCGGAGAACAGACGCAGGTTGGATTGGTGGAGCGGGTGGGGCAGGCGCTTTATCGGATGCGGCGCCGGATCGCGACGGGCGCGGTGATTGCGGGGGCGCTGCTGTTTGGGTATCACGCGATCTTCGGCGGCAATGGACTGACCGTGTATGGGCAGCGGCGCGCCGAGGATCGGGTGGTCCGGAAGCGGATTGGCGAATTGCAAAAGGAGAATGCGCGGCTTGAGCAGCAGGTGAAGGCGTTGAAGACCGATCCCGATGCGATTGAGCATGAGGCGCGGGAGCGGCTCCATTATGCGCGGCCTGGGGAAGTGATCTGGACGGAAGACGCTCCGCAGGGGTCGCAGCAGACGGCGCAGCCAAAGAAGTAGATGGGATCCCACCCTGCTCGCGCCAAAATCGGGCGCGCCCAGGATGGGGCACCCGGATTCGTTTCAATCTCCACCTACATCTTTTCCTGATCGATCGCAATTAATCTGAAGGAATCTATGGACAAGTTTGTTATTCGCGGGGGCAATCCGCTTCTTGGGACGATCAGGGTCAGCGGGGCGAAGAATTCCGCGTTGCCGTGCATGGCTGCGGCGCTTCTGACCGAAGATGACGTGGTTCTGGAAAACATTCCGCAGGTGCGGGACATCGAGACGGAGCGGAAGCTGCTGGTGTCGATGGGCGGTGAAGTGGAGCTGGGTTACGGGCGGGCGCAGCATCGGACGACGATTAGCTGCAGGACGATCAAGGATCCGACGGCGCCGTACGAGATTGTGAAGACGATGCGGGCGTCGTCGCTGGTGCTGGGGCCGCTGGTGGCGCGGATGGGCGTGGCGCGGGTGTCGATGCCGGGAGGGTGCGCGATTGGGGCGCGGCCGATCGATCTGCACACCAAGGGCCTCGAGATGTTGGGCGCGAAGATCAGCTACGAGCACGGTTACATTGAGGCGCGCGCGGAGCGGCTGAAGGGCACGCATATTGTTTTCGACAAGATTACGGTGACGGGGACCGAAGACCTGCTGATGGCCGCGGTGCTGGCTGAGGGCGAGACGGTGATGGAGAACTGCGCGCGCGAGCCCGAGGTGACGGACCTGGCGGCGATGCTGACCGCGATGGGCGCGCAGATTCAAGGAGCGGGCACATCGACGATTCAGGTGCACGGCGTTTCTAAGCTGCGCGGTGTGAAACATCGGATCAATCCAGACCGCATCGAGGCGGCGACGTTCCTGGTGGCGGGTGCGATTACGAGCGGCGATTTGTGCGTGGCGCACTGCAATCCTGGGCATCTGACGGCGGTGATGGGCAAGCTGCAGGAGTGTGGCGTGCGGGTTGAGGTGATCGCGAAGGATCAGATTCGGGTGCGCAGCGATGGCGCGCTGAAGGCGGCGGATATTTCGACGGAGGAGTACCCGGGATTTCCGACGGACATGCAGGCGCAGTACATGGCGCTGGCCACGCAGGCGGAAGGCACGTCGACGGTGAAGGAGAACATTTTCGAGAACCGGTTTATGCATGTGCAGGAGCTGGTGCGGATGGGCGCGAACATTCGCGTCGATGGAGGAGCAGCGACGGTGCGCGGGCGGACTCCGCTGTCGGCGGCGGCGGTGATGTGCTCGGATCTGCGGGCTTCGGCGTCGCTGGTGCTGGCGGCGCTGGTGGCGGATGGCGAGTCGATTCTGGATCGCGTGTACAACATCGATCGCGGCTATGAACACATCGAGGAGAAGCTGCGCGGGGTGGGTGCGCAGATTCGGCGGATGGGGAACGTGTTTCAGGAGAAGCGCGAGCCGGAGATGGCGACGCTTCAGAACAGGGAACAGGGAGCAGAAAGCGGTAGCGTTCAGAGCACAAAGCACGGTTAGGTACTTAAGGAAGGTCTGATTGAACCTTCGAGAACCATCCCTCAGGGGCTAAAGCCCATTTTTCACTGATCTTTTCGGCACGGCTGAAGCCGTGCCCCTTCAAAGCGCAGCTTAATCCGAGTTTCCTTAACGGGTGAAGCGTCGTCGATGGGCTGCGCATCCTATGGCCGAGGGGAGAAATGCGATGGCGAAGACTGAGGATCGTGCGTTGCGCGAGCAGTTGGTGAAGTTTTTGAGGGGCGGCGAGGCGCATGCTGAGCTGAAGGCCGTGCTGGATGATTTTCCGGTGAAGGCGCGGGGTGTAGTGCCGAAGGGGGCAGAGCATTCGGCGTGGCAGCTGCTGGAGCATATCCGGATCGCGCTGCATGACCTGATGGACTTCTCGACGAATCCTAACTATGTGCAGCCGGAATGGCCGAAGGATTATTGGCCGAAGGACACTGCGCCCAAGGATGGTGCGGCGTGGGACCGGTCGGTAAAGGCGGTGAAGAAGGATATCGCGGATTTCGAGAAGCTGGTGGGGAATCCGGAGTCCAATTTGTATGCGACGATTCCGTGGGGTGACGGGCAGACTCTGCTGCGGGAGGTGTTGGTAGCCGGGCAGCACACGAGCTATCACCTGGGGCAGATTGTGCTGCTGCGGAGATTGCTGGGGGCTTGGGGGTAGGCCAGGAATGGGGGGTTGACCCCCCTTGGCTGCACGCGGAATCAGGGAGATACGGAGGGGTAGACCTCTCCATGTTAACGAATGAGTAAACGTCTGCCCGGCCAGCTTTGCAGAGCTGGATGAGCTGGGAATTGGAGGGGCAGCCGAGTGACAGCTTTTCGAAAAGTAAGGGGCTGGGTGGAAGACGAGAATTTAGAGGTTAGAGTTTATCGTCTTGGCTCGGCGGTGAGGGTGGCACGGGAGGCGGGGTGGTCCGCGTCGGGGATTTGCGCGGGGAAGGCGAGCGTCACTTTGGTGCCGCGGCCGGGGCGGCTCATGACTTCGAAGAGTGCGGCATCACCGTAGAGGACTTCGAGGCGCTCGCGAACATTTCTCATGCCGATGCCGTTTCCCTGGAGGACGCCGCTGGAATGCGCGCGGCCCGGATCGATGCCGACGCCGTCATCTTCGACTTCAATGATTAGTCTTTCGCGTTCGAGGCGGCTGCGGAGAGTGACGACGCCGCCGGCGATGCGGGGCTCGAGTCCATGCTTGATGCTGTTTTCGACCAGCGGCTGCAGGAGCATGCTGGGCACGGCGATTTCCAGCGTCGCGGGATCGATTTCCCTGGCAACGGAGAGCTTTTCCGCGCCGAACCGGGCGATTTCGATGGAGAGATAGTCGTCGGTGGTGGCGAGCTCGTCGCGAAACGGAACGAAGGCGTCGTGCTCGTTGAGCATCTTGCGGAGGATATTGGCGAGTTTGACGATGAGTTCGCGGGCCTGTTCAGGGCGGAAACGGACGAGCGACGCGATGGAGTTGAGCGTGTTGAAGAGAAAATGCGGGTTGATCTGACGCTGGAGAGCGTCGAAGCGCGCTTCGAGCAGAAGGCGCTTCTGTTCCTCGAGGGATTGCTCGATGCGGATAGCGTTCCAGATTTTGAGAGGAATGCCGACCACCATGGCGGCGCAGGTCCAGATGGCGAGGCGGATCAGCCAGCTGTCAGAAACGAGCGCGAAGAGACGGCGGTGCGAGATGCGCGCAGTCCACTCGCGCAGCACTTCCATGGCAACGATGAGGATGAGCAGCAGGATCTGGCGGTCGATGCGGGGGCGAAGCAGAGTGCGGCGCACCCAGCGATAGAGGCTGAGGTCGACGAAGGGCGAGAAGGACCAGACTTCCTCCTTGTCGACGAAGCGGCCGTAGATGCCGGCGGTGATGGCGACAGCCAGCAGGAAGGGGAGGGCCAGGAATTCGCCGTGAAAGACGGCGGGGAGCGAAAGCGCGGTGGCGCCGATGAGCGCGGCACCGGGGCCAATGAGGATGCCGAGGATGATGGTGGTCTCGAAGGAGATGTCGGCGGCATAGAAGTTAGAGACAGCAACGCGGACGAGGACGCCGAGGCCGAGAGGAACGCAGATGAACGCGAGAAGGCCGAGGGTCTGCGTGAGGCTGCGTTCGTCACGGAAGAGGAGGTTCTTGAATTCGCGCGAACGTCCGAGTGCCGAGGAGACGGCTGCGGCAACACCGAGCTTGATGAGCAGGGTGATGAGGATGATGCGCGAGTCGAGCACCCATTCAGCGTACAGGGCCGAGCGACAAGCGAGCAAAAGGCGAGCGTGATGCGAGCGGAAACGAGCAAAAAGCGACGAGCCGGAAACGAGCGCCGTGCCAACGGGTCCTTGCGCCCTCCGCTCGCTGCTGTGCTCGTCGTTCGCTCGTCTCTTGCTCGCCTCACGCTTGCTTAAGCGCGGCTTCTATAATCGAAGTATGGCCATCGCTTCTGTGCGCAAAGTTGCGGATGCGGATTTCCCTACGCGTTGGGGACACTTCCGCATTCTGGGCTTTGAGGGGGTGTATGCGGACGACGATCCGGCGCGGTGCGGGCAGACGGCGGCGAAGGAAGAAGCCGTAGCACTGACGATGGGCGATGTGCACGCCGCGCCGCCGCTGGTGCGGATCCACTCGCAATGCCTGACCGGGGACGTGTTTCATTCGCTGCGCTGCGATTGCCGGTTGCAGCTGGAGCTGGCGCTGGGCAAGATTGCCGATGCCGGGGCGGGGATTCTGATCTACGAGCAGCAGGAAGGACGAGGCATTGGGTTGATGGCGAAGCTGCGCGCGTACGAGTTGCAGGATCAGGGCCTCGATACGGTGGAGGCGAATTTGCAGCTGGGATACGCGGCCGATTGCCGGGAGTTCGAGCTGCCCGCGGAGATTCTGCGGCAGATGGGTGTGAAGTCGGTGCGGCTGATCACAAATAATCCCGGAAAAGTGGGCGCGCTGGAAGCAGCCGGGGTTCACGTGGCCGAGCGCGTTTCAGCGGAAGTGCCCGCGCAGGATAGTTTTGAGCAGTACCTGCGCGTGAAGCAGGAGAAGATGGGTCACATTTTCGATTCGATGGACGAATCGGTCCGTTAGACAGCGGGCGATACCCGACACGCATCCACATGACGGCTCCCATTGCAACCTGCCGGATCACGCGCCGGCACCGCGGAATTTAGTTGCCTTTGATGGCGGCGGCGAGCGGAAGTGCGAAACCCATGAACGCCACAATGAGCCCGGTACCAGCAAGCGCTACGATGATCAACATAATGAGACCCTCCCGAGTGAGTGACCACAACAGCGAGTGAGTGGTCGTTCCGTTGGTGCAGTTCATTGACACCCGCGACTCCGACTTGACCTGGAGTTTTCCCCGAATGGTGAAGCGCTCTTCATTTTCCGGTCGTCACAATGAAGATCACGTCACCAATCGGGCATGCGGGAGAACGGCGGCAGAAGCGTGGCAAATACAGCAGTGGCGCAAAGCAAGGAGACGGCGAAACTAGAAATTATTGGTGATGTAGTTGAACTCGTTCCCGATCTTTTTGGTCAGCGAAGCCTCGGCGGCAACGGCGCTAAGGGCAAGAATGGCGGCGACCAGAGCGTACTCGATGAGATCCGCTCCGCATTCGTCATTCAGGAAACTCTTCAGAAGCTGCTTCGTACGGTTCATGTGCGATTTCCTCCTGTGTATGTGCCGCACGGCCATGGAACCCTGGGGGAACGCGCTGCGTTTGCTTCGATGTTGTGATTCTGCCCGGTTTCGGCTTTGGCAACAATTCCATTTGAGTAATGAAAGGCCCATCATTTAGAAAGGGGCTGTGCTGTTACTGCATACGCACGAGGGTCACCGCCACGCCGGATTACTGTTGTGGGGTGGCGCAAGGCGATTTGGAGATTGGAAGGCAGTTGAACGAACGGCCACAGCGAGAGCGCGAAGCAATTGCGGGAGATACGAGCGGCATACGTCTCGACCTGAGACGAAAGTGTTACTGCCGATGACTTATTCGTGAGGCTTGATGATGACCATCACGACGCCATGCGACGGTACCTGTGCTGCGTAGTGGTCTGTCTGGTCTCTGGTTTCCTTATCGGTCCAGAGGTCGCGAATCGTGGCGTGGATCGCCGATGGATAGCCGATGTCGGTCCACGCGACGCCGATGGAGAGCGGATTCGCGCTGCGATTGAGTAAAACGACGGCGCGGCCGCCGTCGGCAAGCTGCCGGGACCAGACCTCGATGTCGCCATCTTTCTTCACGCGGCGTCCTGCCTGGCCGAGCGAATCCTGATCGACGGCGATCACGGCGCGGTTGAGCAGGATCGATTTGGTGTCGGCAGACATGTTGGCGACGTCAGTGCCGACCAGCAGCGGCGCGGCGAAGATGGCCCACATGCTGAAGTGCGCGCGATATTCCTCGGTGGTCATGCCGCCGTTGCCGACCTCGAGCATGTCGGGATCGTTCCAGTGGCCGGGGCCGGAGTAGCTCTCGATGCCATTCATCAGATCGATGATCTGCACGACTCCGTTGCCGCCCCACTGGCGTTTGCAGTCCCAGCAATCCTGAATGTCGCCGGTGGCGCGCCAGAGATTGCCGACGGGTCCAGCCCAGAGCCACGGCTTGTTCGATCCCCACTCGCAGAGGCTGAAGACGATGGGACGGCCGGTGGCGGCGAGCGCGTCGCGCATCAGGGTGTAGGAGGACTCGGCGTTCTGGCCGGGCAGCGTGTTGCACCAGTCTTCCTTCAGGTAGTCGACGCCCCAGGCGGCGTACTGCTTCGCGTCCTGATATTCGTGGCCGATGCTCCCCGGGCGACCGGCGCAGGTTTTGGTTCCGACGTCGGAGTAGAGGCCGAATTTGAGACCCTTGCTGTGGACGTAGTCGGCGATGGCCTTGATGCCGGAAGGGAACTTCTCCTGGTCGACGACGATGTTGCCGTCGGCGTCGCGGCCAGACTGCCAGCAGTCGTCAAGGTTCACGTAAATGTAGCTGGCATCTTTCATCCCGTTGGTGGCGATGGCATCGGCGGTGGCGCGCACCACCTGCTCGTTGAGGCCTTTGCAGGCGAACTTGTTCCAGCTGTTCCAGCCCATGGGAGGAGTGCGGGCAACGCCGTTATCGAGGGCGCGGGAAGGCAGGCCGGCGGCGACAGCGATCGCGGCGAGGAACAGGAAACAGGTGCGTATCTTCATAACGGCGCGGTTCTCCTCAGCGGTCCGGGGGGAATTGTACATCCCTCGGAAGACCGCGGTTCCTTTGCCGGTGAGCTGAGGAGAATCCTGGGGGAGGCTCTGGAGCCCGGAACGGCCAGCGGAGTCGCCGAACCATCATGAGCCGAAGGTCTTGGGGTGAGCTTTGACGGCTGCCTCGATGGCTGCGCCGGCGGGGCCACCGAGATCCTGCGCGGTCATGGCAGGCTTGACGGTGATAGTCGCGTTGAGGGCCAGGAACCATGGTTCTGCAATGGCGGGCAGTTGTGAGGAATCCTTCATATCGAAAAATATGTAAGCGCTGCGGGAACCATTGGTTTCCGTAAAAAACGCAGCTTCGGGTTTGAGGTCCGCGAGGACCTTCTGGACAAAAGGAGCGAACTCACCGGCTCGAATCGCGGCATTCGTTGTTTCGATTGGCATAACGACGTGAAGCATCATACGCATCGTGCAAGCCCCTCCCAGGGGCGTGGCGGGAATTATACGGAGGGCGGCGCAGATGTCGCATCCCCCCGTCGCTTCGCTTACACTGGGAAGCGATGACCAGGACAACTCTGTATTGCACATCCTTACTGCTGGCAGCGGCGGCGCTGCCGCTGGCGGCGCAGACTACGGCTCCGAAGACGACAACCCCGCCTGCGCACACGGCGGCGGGCACTGCGACGCATCGTGCGGCGCCGGGGTGCGTGACGCTGCCGGAATTGTCGCCAAAGATTCCGGCGCTTCCGCCGTCGGTGCCTTGCGCGAAGACGCTTTACACGTTGACGCGCGTGCCGGCGATGAAGCTGGACTACGCTTCTCCACTGGTGAGCGCGCCGGTTCGCGAAGAACTGAACGGCGGTCCGGCGACGTTTTCGCTGAACTACATCGAAACCAAACTCGGGACCGGCGATCCGGTGGTGCAGCACAAATGCATCAACGTCCAGTACACCGGATACCTGACGGACGGGACGAAGTTCGACTCGTCGCGGGACCGGCCGGGCGCGCAGCCGATCGCGTTTCTGTACGGCGGCCACCAGGTGATTCCGGGCTGGGACACCGGTTTCGAAGGGATGAAGATGGGCGGCGAGCGGCGCCTGTTCATTCCTTACGAGCTGGCCTATGGGGAAAACGGACGGGGTCCGATTCCGGCGAAGGCGGAGCTGATCTTCGACGTTGAAGCGGTGAGCCAGACCGAGCCGCGCGCGGGCGCGCCTCCGGGAGCGCAGTGCAGCAAGCCAGCTCCGCCGCCGCAGCGGCAGCCGCCTCCGGCGGGAGCGGGACCGAAGCCGGCTCCTCCGGCGGGGGCGACTCCGCCGGCGGGGGCGACTCCGCCGGCTGGGGCGACTCCGCCGGCGAGCAGCACGACTCTGCCTCCGAGTTCAACGCCACCAGCTTCAACTCCGCCGAGTTCGACCCCGCCGGCTTCGACGCCTCCGCCTAGCAAGCCGCAGCGGTAGGGCCTTCGGATTTTTTGGTTGCGCGAGGGATTCTAATTCGTTGAGAAGAAAAAAGGCCGCTCCATGGAGCGGCCTTTTTTGTTTCTTACCCTCTATTGTCAGAATACCAAGTTCAGAGAATAGAGACTGCCGAATTTGTTTGGGCTTGGTGGCTTGTAAGTCGTTGTCAGTCAGCGGTCATTACTTTGGATGGCAAATATCCCTTTACGTAAGGTAAGGAATATGGGACACTGATCTTGTTATGAACGTCCCACAGTCCATCCCGACCACGCGGCGCTTTACAATCAACGACTTCAACGAGTTATTTCCCGACAATGATGCTTGCCTGGACTGGCTCATGGAAAAGCGCTATCCCGGCGCTCGCGCCCTGTGCTCATACTGCGGGGCGGAACGGCTGCACCATCGGATCGTCAGCAAAAAGGCCTACGCCTGCGACCACTGCGGAACCTACGTCTCCCCGATGGTGGGGACGATCTTTGAGAAGTCCAGCACGTCCCTGCGGCTATGGTTCTACGCCATCTACCTGATGTCCGCGACGCGCTGTGGCATCTCTGCGAAACAGATTCAGCGCGAGACTGGCGTCACGTACAAAACCGCGTGGCGTATCTTCAGGCAGGTCCGAACCCTGATGTCGGAAGACATCAGATTGGAGGGGCCTACAGTAGAGATGGACGAAACTTATGTGGGAGGGAAGCGCCGTGGCAAGCAAGGCCGTCCCACTGGTGGCAAGGGCGGCAAGGCCATTGTCGTCGGGATCGTGGAGCGCACGGGCAAAGGGCGCGTGGTCGCGATGGTCGCGGACGACGTGACGCGGAAGACACTGCACGGGATCGCAGAGGAACGCATCCTGCCTGAGTCCACGGTCTATACGGATGACTTCAACGCCTACCATGGGCTGGCGGCGAAGGGATACAATCACCGCCGCATCAATCACAGCGCCGGAATCTACGTCATGGGCGACGTCCACACGCAAACGATTGAAGGGTTCTGGAGTCTGGTGAAGCGTGGAATCGGTGGCGTCTATCACGCCGTCAGCAAGAAGTATCTTCAGACTTACCTGAATGAGTACTCATTCCGCTACAACCGCAGAGCGGCTAATGAGCCGATGTTTGTTTCTCTTCTGGATCAGGTTGTGACGCGGGCGGAATAGCACGGGTAACAACACTCTCAAAGTCTTCGCGCGTGACGGGCTGCATCAACTCCTGAATCTCTTTCGAGGGAATCAGGAGTTTTCTTTTGCCGTTTTTCTTCTCTTTTTTTGTGAGCTTTGATCGCCTCATATACTGTCCTTCGCTGCTAGGATTATTTCACGCCTCCCCTATAGCGCCTGAACGCGATATATAGCAATCCGAATCCTGGCAGCGCTATGCCGATTGCAGCCGCGACCGCATAAGGGTCCAGTTGGCCTGCCCGATGTTTTGTACCAGTGAGATTGTTAGTGTAGCGCAGCGGATGAGTTAGTAAGTCCGTCGCCGTCGGGGGTGTGGAGAAGTGGGAAGCGCGCAGCGGTTTCCACTTCTCCATGCCCC
>PMUI01000086.1 GCA_003166955.1 Acidobacterium sp. | reverse complement strand
GATCGTCCCCACGTTCACGTGCGGCTTCGACCGGTCAAATTTTTCCTTCGCCATAAAAGTCCTGATTCCCTTTCGTAGCTTGTACTACTTGTTTCATCTCGGAGCGCCGGCGATCCGGCTCCAGCCCCAAAAATCCATTCCGCAAATCGTTACTTCCCCTGATTCCGCCCGATGATCTCTTCCGAAATCATCCGCGGCGCCTCTTCATACCGCGAAAACTGCATGCTGTACGAAGCCCGCCCCTGCGTCGACGACCGGATATCGTTCACGTATCCGAACATCTCCTTCAGCGGCACCATCGCTTTGATCACCTGCGATCCGCCCACGTGCTCCATGCCTTCAATCCGGCCGCGCCGCGAGTTGATGTCGCCGATGATCGTCCCCATGTGCTCTTCCGGAACCGTCACTTCCACCGCCATCACCGGTTCCAGCAGCACCGGGGAAGCCTTCCGCGCCGCTTCCTTAAACGCCAGCGACCCGGCAATCTTGAAGGCCATTTCGTTCGAGTCGACGTCGTGGTAGCTGCCGTCGTACAGAAACGCCTTGAAATCCACCAGTTCGTAGCCCGCCAGAATGCCGCCCAGCGCCGCCTCGCGGATGCCGTGCTCGATCGGCTTGATGTACTCCTTCGGTATCGAGCCGCCCTTGATCTCGTTGATGAATTCAACGCCCTTGCCCGTCTCGTTCGGCTCCAGACGTATCTTCGCGTGACCGTAGTTGCCCGAGCCGCCCGTCTGCCGAATGTACTTTCCTTCAGCCTCGGAGCGCTTGCGGATCGTCTCCCTGAACGCGACCTTCGGCTCGCCCACGTTCGCCTCAACCTTATGCTCGCGCTTCATGCGATCCACGAGAATCTCGAGGTGCAGCTCGCCCATGCCGCTGATGATCGTCTGTCCCGAGTCGATGTCCGTCCGCACCTTGAACGTGGGATCTTCCTCGGCCAGCCGCGCCAGCGCCACACCCATCTTTTCCTGATCGGTCTTGGTCTTCGGTTCCACCGCCACCGAAATCACCGGCTCCGGAAAATCAATCGCGCTCAGCGCAATCGCATGATGCGGATCGCACAGCGTATCGCCCGTCTTGATTTCTTTCAGGCCCACACAGGCGCATATATCGCCGGCGTAGATCTCGGTGATCTCCTCACGCTTGTTGGCGTGCATCCTCACCAGACGACCCACCCGCTCCGTGCGCCCCGACCGCGGATTCAGCACCGTGTCGCCGGTCTTCAGCCACCCCGAGTACAGCCGGATGAACCCCAGCTTGCCGTATTGATCGTTGATCAGCTTGAACGCCAGCGCCGAAAACGGCTCCTCGTCCTTCGCCTCGCGCTTCAACACCACGCCTGCATGATACGGGTCGATGCCCTCGATCGGCGGAACATCCACCGGGCTGGGCAGAAAATCGACGACCGCGTCGAGCAGCGTCTGCACGCCCTTGTTCTTGAACGCCGACCCGCACAGCACCGGGAACACCTTCATCTCGATAGTCGCCCGCCGCAGCGCAGCCTTCAGCTCCTCAGCCGTCGGCGTCTCGCCCTCGAGGAACTTGTGCAGCATCTCATCGTCGTTTTCCGCTACCGTTTCGATCAGTTGCATCCGGAACGCTTCGGCCTTCTTCTTCAGATCGGCCGGAACCTCTTCCTCCGAATACTCGGCGCCCATCGTCTCATCGTGCCAGAGGATGGCCTTCATCTCGATCAGGTCCACGACGCCCTTGAACTTGGCTTCGGCGCCGATCGGAATCTGTGTCGCCACCGGCCGCGCGCCCAGCCGCTTCCGGATCGTTTCGATCACGTGCTCGAAGTCCGCGCCCGCCTTGTCCATCTTGTTCACAAAGCAAATCCGCGGAACCTTGTACTTATCGCCCTGCCGCCACACGGTCTCCGTCTGCGGCTGGACTCCGGAAACAGAATCGAACAGCGCCACTGCGCCGTCCAGCACCCGCAGCGACCGCTCCACCTCGGCCGTGAAGTCCACGTGCCCAGGCGTATCGATAATATTGATATTGACATCTTTCCAGGTGCAGGTCGTCGCCGCCGACGTGATCGTGATCCCCCGCTCCTGTTCCTGCTCCATGTAATCCATCGTCGCCGTGCCTTCATGCACTTCGCCGATACGATGGGTTATCCCCGTGTAATAGAGGATGCGCTCAGTCGTCGTCGTCTTCCCGGCGTCGATGTGCGCCATGATTCCGATGTTCCGGCAACGATTCAGCGGTACTTGTCGCGGCACAATACTCTCTCTTTGCTTCTTGCGGACCTCGATGGCCCGCGGTTGTTTCTGTTCCTTGTTGCGGGTTCGGGGTTCTACTCCCTACTCCCTACTGCCTACTCCCTGATCAGCGATCCCCTGGATCGCTGATTTCCCTACCACCTGTAATGCGCAAACGCCTTATTGGCTTCCGCCATGCGGTGCACGTCTTCCTTCTTCTTCATCGCCGCGCCGCGCCCATTGGCCGCATCCAGCAGCTCGTTCGAGAGCTTGTCGATCATGCCCTTCTCGCCGCGCGCCCGGCCGTAGCTTACGAGCCACCTTATCGCCAGCGACGTCCGCCGCTCCGCATTCACTTCCACCGGAACCTGATAGTTCGCGCCGCCCACGCGCCGCGTCTTCACCTCAAGCAGCGGCTTGCAGTTCTCCACCGCCTTCTTGAACAGCGTCAGCGCATCCGTCCCGCCGCCCTTCGCCTCGAGGTTCGTCATCGAGGTATAGAAAATCCCCTGCGCCGTCGACTTCTTCCCCTCATACATCATCGAGTTGATGAACTTCGTCACCAGCGACGAGTTATAAACCGGATCCGCCGCCACTTCCCGCTTCGCGATATGTCCTTTTCTCGGCATGCTCTCTAATCCTTCGCCCTGCTGATCACTGATCTCCGATCACTGATCCCTGATTCAATCTCTGCCGCTCATCCGTTCTCGCCCGCGTTTTTCTGAACACTGAACGCCGAACGCTGAACGCTATTTCTTCGCTGCTCCGCCCTTGGCGCGCTTCGTCCCGTACTTCGACCGGCTCTGGTTCCGCCCCGCCACACCCACCGAATCGAGCGTCCCCCGCACCACGTGATACCGGACTCCGGGAAGGTCTTTCACACGGCCCCCGCGAATCAGCACAATCGAGTGCTCCTGCAGATTGTGTCCGATCCCAGGAATATAAGTCGTGACCTCAATCCCGTTCGTCAGGCGCACGCGAGCCACCTTCCGCAGTGCGGAGTTCGGCTTCTTCGGCGTCTGCGTATACACGCGCGTGCAAACTCCGCGCCGCTGCGGCGATCCCTGCAGCGCCGGCGACGCCGTCTTGTACCGTGGCGCCGTCCGTCCTTTTCTCACCAGCTGATTGAATGTCGGCAAACCAATCTCCTTCAAACTTCCGCTACCGCTCCAACTCCCGCACAGCACGCAAACGCGCAAATCAGCTCGCTTCGTCTGTGACCTCGTACCCCGTCCGGGACTCACAGCCCCATCGGGGTCTCCCGGCGAGCTTTTGGCTCGTTGGGGTGATCACACGAAGCCCGATCTGCCTCGCGTCCGCTTCAACTTCCCTGCTTCAGACGAGAACCTGCGACGGTGACCGAGCGTGCCATCAGCTCCGCATTGCTGCAGAGCCCCCGGATACAGCCGATTCCGTTTCGAAGTTCCGGCCCCGCATAGCTCGCCAAGGTGGCGAGTGTCGCAGGCTCCGAATGCGATCCAGCGTCCGTGAATCCTTCCGCCGTTTCCGGCTCTCACGTCCGCACTGCCCCGCTCCTCCGCCCCACTTCACACAGACGAAAAAGCCATTGACAGACAGCTTTTTGAGAATAGCACAGTTGCGCGCACCGTCAAAATTGAGCCCGTGCGGGCGTGAGCGCAGCGGGAGCCCGCAGGCGAAATCCTGACCCTGAGCGAGTCCGCGTAGCGGGCGAGTCGAATGGGGAAGGATCTGGGTTCGCCCAAACTGCCATCCTGACCCCAGCGAACGAATCTCTTTCCGGGCCATGCCACTGCCGAGGCTTATTCGCTTCAACCGAAAGCATTCCCCGTAGAAAATGCCTCATATATTCACCGAAGTACCGAATCGATTTATGAAATGGCACATCTGACAACCACCCGATAGGCCCCAACAGCATCGCGGTGAGTTCAATCAGCGGAGCGGTGAGCCGTTCCCGGAAAAGCGAAGGAAATCCCTATGTCCAAATTGGCTGAGAAGGTAGCACTCGTTACCGGCGGTTCGCGGGGCATCGGCGCAGCAATTGCGAAGCGACTGGCTGCCGATGGCGCGAGCGTGGCCATCACCTATGCGAAGGACGCAAGCTCGGCTTCCGCGGTGGTCAAGGCGATTGAGAGCAAGGGGGGAAAGGCGATTGCGATTCAGGCCGACTCGGCCAACGCCGCAGCTGTTCAGGGCGCGGTCGAAAAGACGGTCGCGACCCTCGGCTCGATTGATGTTCTCGTGAATAACGCCGGCACGGCCATTCCGAAGCCGTTTGAGCAGACCACGCCGGAGGAAATGGACCGCATGATCGACATCAACCTCCGCGGCACACTGGCTGCGACCCAAGCCGCGCTCAAGCACATGAACAACGGCGGTCGCATCATCATGATCGGCTCCTGCGTTGGCGAGCGCGTAATGACACCCGGACTGGTAGCCTACTCGGCCACCAAAGGAGCGGTGAAGATGTTTACCCAGGGCCTGTCCAGAGAAGTGGGAAGCCGAGGCATTACGGTCAATAACATTCAGCCCGGTCCGATCGACACGGATTTGAATCCGGCCACGGGCGATTGGGCAGCCCCGCAGAAGGCCAACACCGCGCTCGACCGCTACGGCAGCGTGGACGAGGTCGCCGCGCTGGTCTCCTTTGTCGCCGGCCCGGAAGCCTCGTACATCACGGGCGCGAATCTTACAGTGGATGGCGGCACCAATGCGTGACCGGCCCGCGCTCGAATCATCACAGAAGCCAGTATTCCCCAGGACGGCGGATCCAAACTCCAGCGCGACCCCGGAAAGCAATCCAGGCTCCTCAGAGGCTGAAAGGAATTCAGATGCCAAAGGCTACGCCGGAACAAAACAAAGCTCTCGTCCTGGAAGCGTTCGACACACTCTTCAACCAGCGCGATTACGCGGCGGCAGAACGGTTCTGGTCGCCAGGCTATATCCAGCATAGTGCGCACATCGAACCGGGTCGTGAGGGCCTGTTCAACCTGATCAGGTCAATTCCTGCCACTCTGCGATATGAACCCGGTCTGATCCTCGCAGACGAGGACTTCGTTATCGTCCATGGGCGCTTCTCCGGATTTGGCGGAACCGCGAACTGGATCGCGGCCGATATCCTTCGTATTCGCGACGGCCTTCTGGTCGAGCACTGGGATATCCTCCAGGACGAAGCCACCGAGGAGCAGTCGAAGAGTAAGGCTCCCATGTTTGGTGATACGTTTCCGTCCTGACGCTCAAAGGAGGCTGATTGAACCTCGCCCGAATTCCTGACGTGCGTGAGCGCAGCACGAGCCGGCAGGCGACCTGCTGCCTCCTGAGCCCACAAACCTGTAAGAAACGCAGTGACTGACTGAAGTCATTCCTCCCCTGAGGTCATTCCTCGCAGGTTGCATTGCTTCCGGTCCCGCCCGGGTCAATACATATAGATATGGCCGTGATCTCAGCATTGCACGCCAGCGATTGTGTCGGACGCACCATCGACGAGAGATTCACGCTTCTCCGGTGGTTGGGTGGAACCGACCAGAACAGCGTTTTCTTAACAGAACTCCAGGGCCATCCGGCGCGGAAAGCCGTCATCAAGCTGAGTCCGGCAGATGCGCCGGATGGCGAAACCCGCATCGTTCAATGGGAGGCGGCCAGAACCTTATCTCATCCCCACCTGATGCGTCTCTTTGGTACCGGACGCTGTGAGGTGGACGGTGTCGACCTGCTCTATGTCGTCACCGAATACGCCGACGAGATTCTCTCCGAGATTCTTTGCGAGCGCGCTCTCACGCCCACGGAAACCAGGGAGATGCTCGACCCGGTTTTGGACGCGCTTTCCTGGCTCCACGACCGGGGTCTCGTGCATGGTCATCTCCAACCCTCGAACATCATGGTTGTCGAGAACCAGCTCAAGCTCTCCACCGACCGCCTCCATGTCGCAGGTGAGTCGGGCGCGATCTCCCCATCGCCTGGCCCATGGGACGCGCCGGAAACCGCCCTCGGGCAGTGGTCGCCGGCAGCAGACGTGTGGTCGCTGGGCGTGGTTCTAGTCCAGGCCCTCACCCAAAGGCCGCCGCTTTGGAGCGACCCAAGCCACAGAGAACCCGTCGTGCCCGCATCCGTTCCACCACGCTTCTACGGCGTTGCGCAGCAATGTTTACAAATGGACCCGGCGCGTCGCTGCACCCTAAGCAGTATCCGAGCTTTGTTAGACGCTGCGCCGGCTGCGCAACCATCCCGCAAGATCCGCCCGACCCCGCCCTCCAGAACCACACCCCAGCTTTCCAAATCCCAACCGTCCTGGGCAAAACTCATCGTCGCGAGCGCGGTCGTCGTTGTGGGTGCGATCATCGCTGCTCTGGTCGTCGCTTCTAACCAACGGCCATCGCCTCCCGCCATACAGCAAAGCCCCGCTACGGCCACCCAGCCCCCTCAGGGTTCCGTCGTACAGGGTGCAGTCACGTTCCGCGCAATCCCCAACGTGCCCCAGGATATCCGGGACGCAATCGAAGGCCACATCCGCGTGCGGATCGCTCTCGAGGTCGACGCCAGCGGCAATGTTTCCGCCGCAGCCATTGACTCGACGGGTCCGAGCCAGTACTTCGCAAACAAGGCCCTCGCCGCAGCGTGGAACTGGAAGTTCACGCCTGCCCAGAGAGACGGCCACGCCGTCCCCAGCCAGTGGACCCTGCAATATAGCTTCGGGCAGGACGAAACCACGATCACGCCCACAGAAACCTCTCCGTAGCGAAACGAGGCGCGGCGACTTTAGGCTTCAACAGCTCCGTCCCAATCGACGCCTCATACAGCGCGCGACAACGCTGCAGTCAACCGCATCTCCTCAGTCCGCGATTCCGGCGAAAGCTACTGTTCAACCGCATCGTTGGGATAAAACTCCCCCCTGTCAAACGTACCTGCTGCGCCGGTGTCTGTTACTCCCTATTGCCTATTTCTTACTCTCTGTTCCAACGTAAAGTCGGCTTGACACGCAGTCCGCGTCCTGCTACTTTCATGGAAAGCATACTTTCCATGGCCCCTACCCTCCACAACCGCGTCCGAGAACTCCGCCAGGCCCGCAACTGGACCCAGGAAGACCTCGCCGCCCGCACCGGCGTCTCCCGCCAAAGTATTAATTCCATTGAGCGCGACCGCTACATCCCTTCCCTTCCCCTCGCCCTCACCTTCGCCCGCGTCTTCGCCTGCCCCGTCGAACAAATCTTCACCCTCGAAGCCCACTCGCAACCCGACCCCGAAGCCCAACCAGCCGACAACCAACCGGAGCCCAACCCATGAAACTGCCCTTCCTCGGCTCGATCCCTAACCGCGTCATCGACGAGCGCTTCCTCGAACACCGCCGCCGCTCCTCCACCTTCGCCGTCATGGCTGGAGCGCTCGCCTCCGGCGGCCTATTCGAATACCATCTCCTCCGCCAGCACCGCATCGACTGGGAACTCTTCTCCGTCCTCGCCTCCATGGTCGTCGTCAAGCTCGCTGCCCTGGCCTGGTTCCGCCTCACCGACTAACTCAACCCCTCACCACCAAAGAAAGGAAACCCGCTATGTGCCTCTTCGCCACCGAGCCCCACAGCCGCCGCTCCCGTGCCTTCATCTCGGTCAGCATGATGTGCCTCGTCGCCGCCATCCTCTGGCAAAACACCTCGCTGGCACGCGACCTCAGCCCCGCCCTCCGCGACTTCTTCGAGGGAATGTTCTTCGGCCTCTCCATAGCCTTCAGCATCGGCTCGATCGTCGCAGTGCGCCGCAACGCCCGCCGCGCAAATGACTAAATGCCACGCCCTGAAGACAGTCTCCGCGCGGCTTTGGCAGAATCATCGCGTTCCCGCAGACCATGCTCAGCCACCCGCGCGAGTTCGCCCCCCTGGCTCTGCTGACCCTCGCGACCATAGCCGTCGCACAACCTCCCCATCCGCGCGCCCGCCACGCGCGGCTTCCATAAACACAGTCTGAGCCCCAGTTATTGCCGGGTGCTGATCCCGGCGACCGTCAATGAATATCTGCCCGTCGATCACTCAAAACGTTTAAGCTGACCTGAATCGCTGATCCTGCAGTCATGCGCGCGATTCATTCACAGCCCACCCTGCCGAGGAGCTTTCATGCAATACCGATCGATGACCAGGCTGGCTCAAGTGCCACCCCTCTCCTGGCTGTCTGACTTAGCTAAGTCATGGTTAGCCCTGAAGCACTACGTGGAGGCCTATAGCCTCACCCTGCGCACCGAACGCGAAAAGAGAGACTACCTGGCCTACTGGCAGAGAAGCACTGGCTATCGGATCTTCGTCGAAACAGGTACCTGTGAGGGAAGATCCACTCGCCATATGGCTGACTTATGCGCCCGGTGTTTCACCATCGAGCTTGACCCGGCCCTGCACGCTCGCGCCCTCGAGAGATTTGCTGACGTACAAAACATAACCGCTCTCCTCGGCGACAGCGCAACCCTGCTGCCTTCGATCCTCGCCCAGGTCCACGAGCCCGCCATCTTCTGGCTGGACGCCCACGACAGCGGCGGCGTGACCGCTCGCGGCACCGAAGACACTCCTATCGCGAAAGAACTGGCGATGATCTTCGCCCACCCCCTCAAAAACCACGTCATCCTCATCGACGACGCCCGCACCTTCTGCGGTGTCTTCGGATATCCCTCGATCAAAAAACTGCAGCAATTTGTGAATAAGAACAGCGCCTACGCCATCCACATCAGCAACGACATCATCGTGATTCACCCATGGGACATCTGACCGGCCTCCGCAGCCGATCGTCTGCCTCGACAACACAAGGGTCCCGATCCTGAAACGCCGTCTCGCAGCAAGCGCACCAGCTGCCGTGGAACGCTCTTCCGCTATCCTGTTTTTCATGCTCGATCGCCGCGAGTTCCTCAACGTCACCGGCCGCTTCGGCCTCGCCTCTACCCTCTTCCCCGGCATCCTCTATACACTCGCCACTCAGGCCGCCCCCAAAGCCGCCGCCCAAACCGCCACAGAACCCGCCACCCCCGAACTCCCCAAAATCACAAACGCCATGATCGATCAGGCCGCAGCCCTCGCCGGCATCGCCATCCCCGACGAGGACAAAGCCGCCATGCTCGACAACCTCAACCAGCAGCGCTCCGGCTACGACGCCATCCGCAAACTCCACCTCCCCAACTCCGTCGCGCCCGCCTTCGTCTTCGATCCCCTGCCCCCAGGCGCCACCATCAACACGCAGCGCGAAAAACCCATCTACTCAAATGCTCCCGCCACCCTCACCGCGCCCGCCAACCTCCCCGGTGACCTGGAGGCCCTCGCCTTCGAATCCGCGATGACCCTGGCCGACCTAATCCGCCGCAAAAAGATCTCCGCCACCAACCTCACCGACATGTACCTCGCCCGCCTCAAGCGCTACGACCCCATCCTCCACTTCGGCATCACCGTCACCGAAGACCGAGCCCGCGCCCAGGCCCGCGAAGCCGACGCCGACATCGCGCGCGGCCACTACCGCGGTCCCCTCCACGGACTCCCCTGGGGCGCCAAAGATCTCCTCGCCGTCAAGGGCTACCCCACCACCTGGGGCGCAGGCGGATTCGAGCACCAGACCATCGACGAAGACGCCGTCGTCGTCCAGCGCCTCGACGCGGCCGGCGCAATCCTCATCGCCAAGCTCACACTCGGCGCCCTCGCCATGGGCGACAAATGGTACGGAGGCCGCACGCGCAATCCCTGGAACACCAAACAAGGCTCCAGCGGCTCCTCCGCAGGCCCCGCATCGGCCACATCGGCAGGCTGCGTCGCCTTCTCCATAGGCTCGGAAACCCTCGGCTCCATCTCCTCACCCTCAACCCGCTGCGGTGTCACCGGCCTCCGTCCCACCTTCGGCTTCGTTCCCCGCACAGGCGCCATGGCCCTTAGCTGGACCATGGACAAACTCGGCCCCATCTGCCGCGCCGTCGAAGACTGCGCCGCCGTCCTTCAGGCCATCCACGGCCCCGACGGCCAGGACCTCTCCGTCCGCGACGCCGCCTTCAACTGGAACGCCGACCTCGACTGGAAATCCCTGCGCATCGGCTACCTTAAAGCCAGCTTCGACGCGGACCAGCCCCCGCCGCCCGAAAAACCCATTCCCGCCTCTGAAACCGCAGAAGAAAAGAAACACCGCGAGCAGCGCCAGCGCGAAGCCGCAGCAGGCCGCGCCCGCCGCACCTACGACCGCAAATACGACCTCGCGGCCCTCGACAAGCTCCACGCCATGGGCATCGACCTCATCCCCCTCGACCTGCCCAAACTCCCCTATGGCGCCATGGTTCCGCTCCTCACCGCCGAAGCCGCCGCCGCCTTCGACGACCTCACCACCTCCGGCCGCGACAAGCTCCTCACCGAGCAGTCCCCTGACGACTGGCCCAACTCCTTCCGCATCGCCCGCTTCTACCCCGCCGTCGAATACATCCAGGCCAATCGCGCCCGCACCCTGGCCATCCGCCAGATGTCCGCGCTCTTCGACAAGGCCGATGTCATCGTCGCCTCCACCAACAGCACTCAGTTAGTCGCGACGAACCTCACCGGCCACCCCTCCTGCATCGTCCCCAACGGCCTCCGCGGCGAAGACGCGCCCGCACCGCCCGCCACCGACACGGGCGATGACGACCAGATCGGAGGCCCCGGCACCCCCGTGAGCCTAACCTTCCTCGCCGGCCATTATCAGGACGCAAAGCTCTGCGCCTTTGCCCGCGCCTACCAACAAGCCACCGGCTACGAAAAACTCCACCCCAAACTCCCGTCATAACCCAACCAGTCATCGAAGCCTCGCCCGCGATTCCGCGCTGGAGGACGCACGCGGACATATAATCGGGTTCCAGCAACAGACAGTTTGGAGCGGCCCCGGTGCCATCGATGCCTCCCGACACCTGCTGCTTCTGAGGACTCCCTTTCTCCCCCGCAGTCCTCAAGTGCAATAACAGAACACGTCAGCGCCCTGTATGGACGACGAGCCGACACTTTCGTTCGAAGACAGCCAGCGTGGCCCCGCCGATACTCCGCCCACGCACGCTTCTTGGGGTGAGTTTCGTTTGCTGGAGCGAGTCGGCCAGGGCGGCTTCGGCGAGGTGTATCGCGCGTGGGACCCACGTCTGGAACGCGAGGTGGCGCTGAAGCTGTTGCTGCCCGCCTCGGTAACCGGGGAAGACGAATACCGGGCGCTTCTTCGTGAGGCGCGCGCCCTGGCTTCCCTTCAACACCCCAACATCGTGCATGTCTACGGCATCGACCGCCACGACGGCCGCGTTGGCTTCTGGACGGATTTCGTGCGCGGCAAAACGCTGTCAGCGCTGATTCGCGGGCAAGGGCCGTTTGGCGGTCGCGAGGCCGCGCTCATCGGCCTCGATGTCGCGCGAGCCCTCAGCGCGGTCCATCGGACCGGGATTCTGCACCGGGATATCAAACCCGAAAACGTGATGCGCGAAGAGGGCGGCCGCATTCTGCTGATGGATTTTGGCCTGAGCACATTGCCGCAGCGGCAGGGGAATCTTTCCGGCTCGCCGAACTATATGGCTCCGGAGCTGTTCCAGGGCAGCGCCGCGACGGTGGCAGCGGATATCTACGCCATGGGGGTGCTGCTCTACTACCTGGTGACAGGAGAGCATCCGGTGAAGGTGAGCCAACGGCCGTTTGCAGAGGCGGTGGCCGCGATCGGCGAACGAAGGCCGCTCATCGATCTGCGTCCGGATCTGCCGGAGTCGTTTTTGCGGACCGTGAATGTGGCGACAGAGATCGATCCGGCAAAGCGGTTTGGGAGCGCGGGACAATTGGCGGCCGCGTTGGCCGAATCGCTGGGGACTTCGCTGCCCGCGGACCTGTCCGCTCCAACCCCCAAACGAAAACGCATCAGGACATGGATTTGGGAAGCGGGCATCGCAGCCGCGGTCCTGGCAGCCGCCCTCGTATTTGCAGTGTGGACGGGGACCATCCATCGATGGATGCACCCAGGAGCAGCCGGAGTTCCGGCGGGAACTCCCGCCAACACCTATGACGACTATCTCAAGGCGCAGGACCTGATGCAGCGCGCTTATAAGGACAGCAATATTACCGCGGCCGCGCAGGGTTTTCAGCAGGTGCTGCAGCAGGACCCCTCGTTCGCGCTGGCTGCGGCGGGCCTGGGCAATGCCTGGTTCCTGCAATACCGCAACAGCAAGGATCCGAAACTGCTCGACCAGGCGCGGGCGGAGGAAATGAAGGCGCTCCAGATGGATCCGAACCTGGCGCCCCCCTACGTGACGCTGGCGCGCATGGCCGCCATGCAGGGACAAACGTCGCTGGCCCGGCAGCAGGTGCAGAAGGCAATCGTGATCGATCCGCATAGTGCCGAGGCGTATGGCGCACTTGCGGAGATCGACTTGGCGGACGGGCGGACGCCGGACGCGATCACCGCGGTCGAGAGAGCGCTCGATCTTGCGCCGAATGACTGGCGATGGCCGGTCCGGTTGGGAAACATCTACTTCCACAGCGTAAAGCTCGATGAGGCCGCTGCGGAGTTCCAAAAGGGCGCGGAGCTCGATCCCGAGAATACTTTCGCCTACTACGATCTCGGCGTGACCCGGATACAGCTGGGTCAGTTCGATGAGGCGCGGAAGGACTTCGAGAAGGTTCTGGCGATCCAGCCAGACCCCGATGCCTATACGGCGCTTGGAACGGTGTTCGAACTGCAGGGCAATTACGGCGAAGCCGTCAACATGGATCGGAAAGCGATCGCCCTCAGGTCCGGCGATTATCAGGTCTGGGGAAACCTGGGCAGCGCGTATCTGTGGGGTGGCCAGCACGACCAATCCATGCAGGCCTACCGCAAGGCCATCGAGCTGGCGGAGGCTGAACGCGCCAAGTCTCCCGACGATACAAGCCTGCTCGTGCAGCTCGGCGATTACTATGCCTCCACCGGACAGGCGGGACCGAGCGAGGTGCTGCTTCGCAAAGCGCTGGCCCTCTCTCCCGATGATCCGGACATCGAATACCGCGCCGGCGAGACCTACGAGATTCTGAGGCAACGCGCCAAAGCTATCCCTCTCATCGCCAGGGCACTGGCCCAGGGCTATCACGCGGCGGAGTTTCAGCGCAGTCCGGAACTGGCGTCCTTACGCGCCGATCCCACCTTCCAAACCGCGCTCAGCCAGGCGAAGGCGCAAAATGCCTCCGCCAAATCCAACCCACCGCAGTAACGTCGCAACCTGGAAAACACGAATATTCAGCATCGCGGGAACAACGAATCCCGAATGCTAAAGCTCCACCCCAAACTGCCGCCATGACAAACTGAGGAACTCGGTTTTGAAATAGAAACGAATGTGTCACTCCTGGTCCGCTGGTCAGCCCTGCCGAAGAGGCCGTGACCGAGAGCACTTAACCGCCGAGTTCGTTGCGGAATTCTGAAATCAGCCCCGGAACATCGCCCTCAGCCAGCCCGCGTTCGCTCGACTGCGCCCGCCCGTACCGCTTCACGGCTTCCCACTCCTGATCCCGGACGTAGCGATCCACCGCCTCAGCCAGGACCTCGCCGACACTGCGATCCTGTTCGCGCGCAATCTTCTCGATCGCGGCCATCAGGCTCTCGGGAAGGCTCGGAAGCTGGGTTTCACCGCTCGCCATACGTCTATACTGCATCTTTTCGCGGAACCTCGTCAGCGGTACACAACCAACTATCAGGGCGCAAAAACAATGCGCCTTCGCCCGGGTCTATCAATAGGTCACGCGGCAGATGCTATTCACAGGGATCGGCCTTTAGTACGAAACGTCCTCGCGAGCAAAACCCTTATCGCGGATTACCAAGGCTTTGAAGGTTCTTCACGCTGTAGTCCGCCAAGTCGCAGCTCGAATCGACCTCCACGCCGATGAGCTCTTCCAGTCTCAGCACTGCATCCCAGAACTTGTGTTGAAGGTCGGCTGCCTCCGCCCGGAGCAATTCTCCTCGCAGGAGCTCTTCTCTCGTCAGTCTCGCTAGTCTACCCATTTGTCGAATACCGCCGTTGCTCCTCGACTGGCTCGTAAATGCTGATTTTACCCTTGCGATGCGCTCGCAGAGTAACCATTCGAATTCGCAGCAGGCAAACTGTTTCAACTTGGGGCAAACAACGCGGCATACTCGTGATGCCGTGGGTCAAAGGCTCCAGCTCTCCCGCTGAACAGCGGCGGCGATTGACCGACCGGAACCCACAGGCCGATGGATGGTGCTTAACGATGCGCGAAGACAAGTATGGCGATCTTTGGTCGAGGGACGAGCTGGTCCTCGCGCTCTATTTGTATTGTCAGATCCCGTTCTCCAAGACGAAGGCGAACAATCCGGAAGTCATCAGGCTTGCGGGGTTGATTGGCCGTACACCAGCGTCCGTTGCACGAAAACTCGGAAATTTTGGGGCGTTTGACCCGTTGCTTGCGAAGCAAGGTATCACCGGTCTGGTGCACGTTGGTCGAGCCGACAAGCTGGTTTGGGAGGAGTTTAACAACCGCTGGGAGGCTCTGGTTGAAGAGAGCAACCGCTTGCTGATGGCACGCTCTGCCCCGGTTTCGAGTACCGAAAATAGGCGGGCGGCCGTCATCTCGGAAGATGAGGAGATCATCGCAAAACCGACTGGCCCATCCGAGCGCCGCGGTTTAGTTTCTTTGCGGTTGTTCCAATCATTCTTCCGGCGGGCTGTCCTTGCCAGTTACGACTCCACTTGCTGCATTTGCGGCTTGGACATTCGCTCACTCTTGGTCGCAAGCCATATCAAGCCGTGGTCCATTGATGGATCGACGCGGAGCGAGCCGGAAAACGGATTGTGCTTGTGCTCAATTCATGATCGCGCATTCGACAGGGGGTTGATTGCCGTTTCCGAAGACCGTCAAATTATCGTTGCCTCGAAAGTCCTTCGGTCAGAGCAGCGTTTCGTTCGGTTGGCACTTGCCGATTTTCACACCCAGCTTTTGCGGACTCCGAAGCGTTTTGCTCCGCGCGACGAATACCTCGGATGGCACAGGGAGCACATATTTCGATCAAGGGGTTCAGATATCACTATCCCCCGAGCAATCCGAGAAATGCCTTGAGATCGACCGTCCCCCCGGGCCCACCCACGCGGGGTTCGCCCAGCCCGTGTGCCCCTTCTGGCACGCTGCAGCGATCGAACCCGCAAGACCCAGTTGGCGACCGGTCGGGGGTACCTGAGGACACACCTTTGTGATCCGCATAAAAACGGCGCGAAGCGCCTTCCTTGCTGCCGCAGGCCGTCGCGAAGGCGCTTGCGCCGCAGCGACTCGCGCGCTTCGTTACCAAGGTACTGAGCAAGCAACAAAAGGCCCCCCGATCCAGCACAGCTCGCCTCCGGTCTCCTGTCTCCCATAACCAATGACCGATACCGGCTGATAAAAGCCCTGCGCCAGGCCACCGCTTCACAGCTTGCGGAAAAAACAAGAGTTCAGTCCCCGACCTCGCCAGGCGCGAACTCGCAGCGTACGGAAAACAACCTCACCCCCAGCGCTGCGAAGGCCAGGTTCACCCCACAGCAAGGAGCTTGCTCCCCTCCCCACCTGAAAGCCCATATGAATCGATTCTCGGTTCATCCGAAAGTACTTTTCTTGTGCCATTTTGGCACGGCTCAGCCGGACAACTCATCCTAATCACTGATAACTGCCAAATGTGGAAAACTTGTCAAGTTTTCCTCGCGCAGTACGAAAGTGTTCTCCCTGACAAACCACCACTTACAAGCCAACAAACCCAAACAAATTTGGCAGGTTTATTCTCGAAACTTGGTATCCTGAATATATAGATTAAGAAATGAAAAAAGGACCGCCCAACGGCGGTCCTTTTCCTTTGGAGCCAACCCATGATTCCCCCTATTTGCAGCTGGATCCTCGCCAACGAACAGCAGTGCGCTCAGTTTGCCCTCCGTGGCCGCCGCTTTTGCCGCGCCCACGACAAACTCGCCCGCGTCGAGCAAACCAACCGTGAAACCCGCGCCCTTGTCGGCCAAATCAACGCGAGCGACCTCCGCACCCTCATCCTTCGCCTGCTGGACACCCTCGACGCCGTCGTCGAGCACCGGGTCAGCCCCAACCGCGCCCACCTCATCTTCCAGGTCTCCTTCCAGCGCCTCGAAGAACTCCTCGACGAAGCGCCAACCGCCGCCGTGCCGAGACCCGAAGACCTCGACCTAAGCTCCCTCGATGCAATGATGCGAGACCTAAACCGCCTGTATCCAGCGGAATCCTTCGCCCGGCAGCCCAAAACACCCTTAACTCCTCACCAGTGAGTGACTTGAGATCTAAACCCTGGTCCCATGAATCGGTTACGAGCAGGCAGAATCAGTTAACTCCTTCCACCTCAAACGCTTACGGGAAAAATGGAAAAGGGGGGGGGCGGGGCGAAGCAACTCGCGCACCCAGCAGATCAACAGAACAACATCCAGCCGACACCACTGCATCTAAAGCGCGAGTCGAGTTGCAGTCAAAGGAGTCGGGTGCAGATGATGTTTCTCCTGAAGTCTTCTTGCCGAGTCGCCAGTTTGGCACTCCTGGCGTTTGCCCTTTGCGGTTGCGGTTCATCGAATGGCACCAGTTCCTCTGGCGGCTCAGGAGGCTCAGGAGGCGGCGGCGGCAGCGGATCGACTGCGAGCCTCTCCTCCATCAACCACATCATCTTCCTCGCTCAGGAGAACCGCTCTTTCGATCACTATTTCGGCGCCCTTCGCGGATACTGGTCGCAGAACGGCTACGCCGACCAGTCCTACGACGGCCTGCCGCAGTTCAACCCGGCCTCCGGAGCATCACCGCTCGTAGGTCCAGCGCCGTCGATTCCTGGATGCGACCCCGGCTCGCCTCCGCCCGCCGACTGCGTCTTCGACCCGAACAACCAGGTGACTTCGTACCACCTCATCACCCAATGCGCCGAAAATCCCAGCCCTTCCTGGAACGAAGGCCACGTCGACTGGGACTACAACGACCCCACCGGTCAAAGCGCCGCGACTCTGAACGGCTTCGTCTACGCCGCCGGACACGACGCTCGCACCATGCAGCCGCCCTTTACTGACACCAACGGCCTCCGCGCCATGGGCTACTACGATGGCACTGATTTGAACTACTACTACTTCATGGCCTCTAACTTCGCTGCCTCGGATCGTTGGTTTAATCCGGTGATGAGTCGCACCCCCCCGAACCGCGAGTACCTCATCGCCGCCACCTCGCAAGGCTATGTCTATCCGGAAGATACCGACAGCCAGGACCAGGCCCTGCTCAAGGCAACGACCATCTTCCAGGCTCTCCAGAATGCCGGTATTAGCTGGAAGATCTACGTTGACCCGACCGGAAGCGGTTGCTCAGGGCCGCCTTATGCCGCTTCGTGCCTGATAACTCTGAGTTATGTGCAGAACTTTACCTTCGCGCAGACCATCGTCTCGCAATATCCGCAGAACATAGCGCCTATCTCGCAGTACTTCACCGATCTGCAAAATGGAACGCTGCCTCAGGTGGCGCAAATCGAGGCGCCCTCGGACGCCGGCCTCGATGAACATCCGACGAACTCCGACGCGTCTCCCACCAACATCCAAACGGGCGCGAACTGGGTCTCCACACTCATTAATGGCCTCATGCAAAGCTCTTCCTGGAAAAGCTCCGTCTTCATCCTCACCTACGACGAGAACGGAGGCTTCTACGACCACGTCTCGCCCCAGCCAGCCGTCAGCCCCGATGGCATCAAACCCGTCGACCTGCTGCCGAACGATATCTGCACAACGAGCACCGGCCCGACCTGCGACTTCACTTACACCGGCTACCGAGTGCCGCTGATCGTCGTATCCCCCTACACTAAAAAGAACTACGTCTCGCACACCGTTGCCGATCACACCGCGATCCTCAAGCTCATCGAAACGCGCTTCAACCTGCCCGCCCTCACCAAACGCGACGCCGCGCAGATGGACATGACGGAGTTCTTTAACTTCACGTCGCCGCCCTGGATGACGCCGCCCAATCCTCCGGCCCAGGCCACCAACGGAGCCTGCTACGCAAATCATCTCCCCTAACTATGCGATTGAGTTAGCGAGATTGAGTTAGTGAGGGGCCGGCGCAACCCGTTCAGGATAATGTGTCAGCGCCCGCTGCTCTCCTCGCCGACCTTCAACACGGCTAAGAAGGCTTCCTGCGGGATGTCCACTTTGCCGATGCGCTTCATCCGCTTCTTGCCCTCCTTTTGCTTCTCGAGGAGCTTACGTTTGCGGCTGATGTCGCCGCCGTAGCACTTGGCGATGACGTTTTTGCGCAGCGCCGACACGGTTTCGCGCGCAATGACCTTCGCTCCGATGGCGGCCTGGATTGCCACTTCGAATTGCTGGCGAGGGATCAGCTCGCGCATCTTCGAAACCAGCACGCGGCCGCGGTCGTAGGCGAAGTCGCGATGCACGATGATCGACAGCGCGTCGACGGGCTCGCCCGAAACAAGGATGTCCATCTTCACCATCGGCGATTCCCAGGTTCCCGAAAGGTGATAGTCGAGCGAAGCGTAACCGCGACTGACACTTTTCAGCCGGTCGTAAAAGTCGAGCACGATCTCGTTCAGCGGCAACTCGTAAGTGAGCATCACTCTTGTCGATGACACGTACTCGAAGTTCTTCTGGCGGCCGCGTTTTTCCTCAACGAGCTTCAGGATTCCGCCAACATATTCTTCGTTGGTCAGGATCGTCGCGGTGATCATCGGCTCTTCGACCTTTTCGATGTCGCTGGGATCGGGCCAGCGCGAGGGGTTATCGACCTCGATGATCTTGCCGTCGGTGAGGTGAATTTTGTAGCGAACACTGGGAGCCGTCGTAATGAGGTCGAGGTTGAACTCGCGTTCAAGGCGCTCCTGGATGATCTCCATGTGCAACAGGCCGAGAAAGCCGCAGCGGAAGCCGAAGCCGAGAGCGACGGAACTTTCCGGCTCGAAGAAGAAAGAGGAGTCGTTGAGCTTGAGTTTTTCAAGCGCGTCGCGCAGCAGCGTGTGCTCGTGCGAGTCGATGGTATAGATGCCGGCAAAAACCATCGGCTTGATCTCTTCAAAGCCGGGCAGCGCGGCCGCGGCGGGGCGCGCGTCTTCGGTGATGGTGTCGCCGACGCGTGTGTCCGAGACATTCTTGATGGTCGCGACGAAGAATCCAACTTCCCCGGCTGAGAGCTCCTCGATCTCGACGGGCTTCGGCGTGAGCACGCCCATCGACTCGACGTCGAAGACCTTGTCGTTCCACATGAGGCGGATCTTCATGCCCTTCCGCATGCGCCCGTTGACGATCCGCGCGAGCACGATGACGCCGCGGTAGGGGTCGAACCAGGAATCGAAGATAAGGGCTTGGAGCGGGGCTTCGGCGTCGCCCTTCGGGGGAGGCAGGCGATTGACAATGGCTTCCAGGATCCCGGGAACGCCCTGGCCGGTTTTTGCGCTGACCGGAATCGCGCCGGTCGCGTCGAGCCCGACGGTCTGCTCGATCATCTCCTGGGTGCGCACAATGTCGGCGCTGGGCAGGTCGATTTTATTGATGACTGGGATGATCTCGAGGCCGTGGTTGATGGCGAGGTAGGCGTTGGCGAGGGTCTGCGCTTCGACTCCCTGCGAAGCATCGACCACCAACAGCGCGCCCTCACACGAAGCCAGCGAGCGCGAGACTTCGTAGCTGAAGTCGACATGGCCGGGCGTATCGATGAGGTTGAGCTGGTAGATTTGGCCGTCCTTGGCCGGGTACATCATGCGAACGGAGTGGGCCTTGATGGTGATGCCGCGCTCGCGCTCGAGATCCATGGCGTCGAGGACCTGCGCGTGCATCTCGCGCTCGGTGAGCGAGCCGGTGAGCTCCAGCAGGCGATCGGAGAGCGTGGATTTGCCGTGATCGATGTGCGCGATGATCGCGAAGTTGCGGATGTGTTTGTTGTCCATGAAAGCGGCGATCAGGAACTGTGATCCGTGATCAGGAGCCTCGGAGAGGGCTGTTTCCGCATTTGCGACGCGGGTTCACCGAGGGAAAGAAGTTCGCCGGAAGCCTCAGTTTACCATCGGCAGCAGCGCGGCCCGCACCATACAATAATGGCTGCGCTTGATGCTTATCGCGTTCGAACGAGCACTATTCGCAGCCAGCCTGGCTGCCCTCGCGGGACTGGCGGGAAGCCCGACGGGCGGCCGTCCGCAAACCGCGCCGATTGCGCAGAATCCCGCAACCACTCCGGCATCCCAGGCTCCGCCGACTCCGCCAGCGCAGATCACGCCCGCGCCGTCCGAGCCATCGCCGCGGGATCGGCAGCTGATCGATTCGGTGGAGAAGGCGTATCACGCCGGCCTCAACGATTATCAGCAGGGGCACGTCGCGTCCGCGCGCGCGAACTTCGACTACGCTGTCGACCTTCTGCTCAAGTGCAAATGTGATCTGAAAAGCGACGATGCTCTGTCGGAGGAGTTCGACCACATTGTGGACGCAGTGAACACGCTGGAGTTGGATACGCTCCAACAGAACGCGACTCCGGCACAGCAGGCGGAGCCCACTCCGGTCGAGGCCGCCGGAAATATTACGACGCCTGCGAATCCCACGGTGGCGGCCACGGCCGAGGCCGAACTGAAGACGACGGTGTCGGACCTGCCACTGGTGATGAACGATTACGTCGCTGCGTATGTGGACTTCTTCGAGAACAGTCCGAAGGGCCACGGGACGATCGTCGCGTCGCTCGAACGCATGGGGCGGTACAAGAACATGATCCAGCGCGTGCTGCGCGAAGAGGGCGTGCCGCAGGACCTGATCTATCAGGCATTCGCTGAATCGGGCTTCCGGCCACAGGCCGTGAATGCAAAGTCGGGCGCGGGCGGCATGTGGCAGTTCATGCCCTACGGAACCTATGGCCTCGGCCACACGGCCTGGTACGACGAGCGGTTCGATCCAGTGAAGGCGACGCACGCCTACGCGCACGAGATCAAGAAGATGTACGACCAGCTCGGCGACTGGTACCTGGCGATGGCCGCATATGACTGGGGTCCGGGGAATATTCAGAAGGCCGTGCAGCGAACCGGGTATGCGGATTTTTGGGAGCTGTACAGGCGAAACAACCTGCCGCAGGAAACCAAGAACTACGTGCCGGTGTTCCTGGCCGTGACGCTGATGGCGAAGAATCCGAAGCAGTATGGACTCGAAGACATCACGCCCGATCCGCCGCTGGTGATTGACACAGTGAAGACGGACTACGCCGTGGATCTGCGCCTCGTGTCCGACATTACGGGCGTGCCTGTGCAGGAGATCGAAGGGCTGAACCCCAGCTTGCTCCGCATGAGCACGCCACCGGACGAGGAATTCGATCTGCATTTGCCGGCCGGCACCGCGGACGTGTTTCAGAAGGATATCGCGGAAATTCCAGTCGACAAGCGGCGCTTCTGGCGGTTTCACACCGTGGAGGAAGGGGACACGCTGGCAAGCCTTGCCAGGACGTGGCATGTGCCGGTGTCGGAGTTGGCGTTTGTGAATCAGCTGACGGTGGGGTCGGATCTGGACGGGGTCGAGTCGCTGATTATTCCGCAGGCGCCGGTGAACGATGGGGTGCTGCGCAGCACGCTGTACCGGCCGTCGCGCGGCGATACGCTGGTCACGATTGCGGATCGATTCGGGGTGACAGTGCCCCAGCTGCGGCGGTGGAACAATCTGCACGCGAACGCGATCATGCCGGGGCATGAGCTGTATGTGTCAGAGCCGGCGCACATCTCAGGACTGCGGTACGGCAAGAAGCGGCACGCAGCTGCAAAGACAGCGGGGAAACCCGCAGCGAAGACGACGACCGCGAGTCATCCGGTAACACACGCGCCGAAGAAGCCCGCGTAGCCGCGGGGCGGGTCGGCGCTGCGTTTCTGACAGAGCCGGATTCCTGACAAGCCCGCGGCGGTCCCGTACACTCGTAGCACCTTATTCGAAGAAGGAAGACAGATGGGTTCTTTGTATGCCATCGTGCTTGCCGCGATTGTCCTGAGCCTGCTTGCGGTGTCGCTCACGCGCCTGCGTAGCGTGAAGACCAAGGCCGACTATCTGGTGGCGGGCCGCACGCTACCGGCGTTCGTGCTGATCTTCACGCTCCTGTCGTCGTGGATCGGCTCGGGCTCGCTGCTGGGCGGGGCGGAGAATGCTTATAAGCATGGGTTCGCGGCGCTGTGGCAGGCGGGCGGCGGATGGGCAGGACTGCTGCTGATCTACTTTATTGCGCCGCGCGCGCGGCATTTTGCTAAGTTCACCATCCCCGATTTGCTGGAGGCGCGTTACAGCCAGACCGCGCGCGTCCTCGGCGTCATCGCCATTCTGTTTGCGTACACAGCGATCGCGAGCTATCAGTTGATCGGCGGCGGGGACATTTTGCACCTGGTGTTTCCGGCGGTGATTTCGCCGGAGCTTGGCCGGTACATCATGGCTGCGTTCGTGATTGTGTTCACGGCGATCGCGGGCATGTCGTCGGTTGCCTATATGGACGTGGTGATCGGGATACTGGCAACAGTGACGATGATCGTCGCGCTGCCGTTTCTCATCCACGCGGCTGGCGGATGGAGCGGCGTGACGCATGCGCTGCCGGCGACCCACTTTCAGATGCTCGGCGACTTGTCGTTCACCCAGGCGATGGAATTGATGGTCCCGACCATGCTGCTCATGCTCGGCAATCAGGCGATGTATCAGAAATTCTTCTCGGCGAAGTCGGAGCGAGACGCGCGCGTCGCGGTGGTGGGGTGGATCATCGGGACGGTGATTCTCGAGACGGTGATCGTCGCGATCGCGGTCGTGGGATCGGTGCTGTTTCCTACCGGCGAAGTCTCGCAGCATCCACGCGAAATCATCGCGTACTCCGCGATGCACGGGCTCCCCGCGCTGCTGGGCGCGCTGCTGATGGGCGCCGTGTTCGCGAAGATCATGTCGACCGCAAATAATTTCCTGTTTTCTCCGGCAACCAACCTGATCAACGATGTCTTCGTGCGCTACATCTCGCCTGACGCCTCGAACAAACGAGTCCTCCTGATTTCGCGGCTGGCCGTGGTGCTGCTCGGCGTCTGGGCGCTGGTGCAGGCGATGCACACCGAATCCGTCCTGCAGAAGGCCATCTACGCTTACACGATCTACTCGGCCGCGCTCACGCCGGTGATTCTCGCGGCGTTCTACTCGAGACGCGCCAACGCGGCTGGCGCGGCCACGGCGATCGCCGCGGGGACCTTCATCACCGTCTTCTGGGACACGGCCTTCGTGCGGAACCATGTCCCGAAGTATGCGGCCGATTCCGATTTCGCCATCTTCCCGGCTCTGCTGGTGTCGGTGCTGGGGCTGGTGGTTGTGAGCGCGTTTACGCGGCCTCCGACCCCGGAGCAGGTGGCACCGTTTCATGCTGCGAAAATCGAGTCAGCCGCGAACTAGGCCGTTTTGCCTACCGCAGGAAATTCGCTCCGGATCAGCTCTAGTCCTTCTTCGCGGGTCCGGATGCGACCTTCCAGTTGGGCATCCTCGGCGAGGCGGAGCATTTCCTTGAATTGAGGTCCGGGTTTGTAACCGGCACTGATCAAATCTCTGCCGGTGACGAGAAGCGCGGGGCGAACCGCGTCCTCGGGGAGCTCTTCCCTTCTCCGCTTCGCGAATTCGTAGAGGCTGAGATCGCAGTGGCTTGATAGACAATCCAGCCGATGCAGTGCCAGATGCTCGTCGAAGCGCGGCAAGCGGAAGAAGCGCTTCAGCGTCGACTCCTTCATCTTTTCGACGTCGCCGAAGCGCATGTGGTTTTCGACGAGCGCGAGAATCTGCGTGCAGTCTTCGTTCGAGAAGCGCAGCCGCCGCAGGATCGCATGCGCGATGCGGACACCAACCTCGACGTGCCCGTTAAAGCGGATGCGATCGGGCGGATGGTGGGAGAATGTCGCGGGTTTGCCGACGTCGTGCAGCAGCGCCCCCCACGCCAGCGTGGGCGACACGCCCGCGGGCAGCTTTTCGAGAAGCAACAGCGTGTGAATCCAGACGTCGCCCTCGGGATGGTACTCCGGCGGCTGCTCCACGCCATGCAGTTTGCTGATCTCCGGCAAAACTTCCCGGAGGAGCCCAGTGCGGTCCAGCAATTCAAACACCCGGCGCGCGTGGCCTTCGGTGAGCATCCGCGTGAGTTCGTCGCGGACGCGCTCGCGGCTGACTTGAGAGATGCCCGACGCGAGCTGGCGGATGGCGCGCTCGGTTTCGGGTTCGATGGTGTATTCGAAACGCGCGGCGAAACGCACGGCGCGGAGCATGCGGAGCTTGTCTTCTTCAAAGCGGCGGTGCGGCTCGCCGATGGCGCGGATGATGCCCGCGCGCAGATCGTTCTGGCCTCCCACGTAGTCGAGAACGGCAGACGTGAGGTTGCAGGTCTGGCTGTGCAGCACAGGGTCGAACATCATGCCGTTGATGGTGAAGTCGCGGCGGATGACATCTTCCTTCGCGCTGGAAGAAAAGCGAACCTCCGTTGGATGACGCCCATCGAGATACGCGACGTCCGACCGAAATGTAGCCACTTCGGTGACAATTTCCTGGCCCTCAACGTCCTCGCAGACAAGCACCACGCCAAAGTGCGCGCCGACGGCAAAGGTTTTTGGAAACATAACCAGCATCGTGTCGGGATGCGCGCTGGTGGCAACGTCAAAATCCTTCGGAGCGACCCCGAGAAGCAAGTCGCGCACGCATCCGCCCGCGAAATACGCCTCGTAGCCCGCGGCGCGCAGCTGGATCACGATGCGCATCGCCGCAGTTTGTGCTGGTGTCTCCGTCACAGGACTCTCGTACAGGCGTTCTCCCCGCCCATTGCTCCTAACCGCTGTTGATTCCGAACCAAGGTGGGATTCAGACACCCCTGGACCCTTGTTAGGATGCTTGCCAAGCATGAGCGCCGCGACTCAACCCATCGTTCCAACGATGCCGCGCGAGCCTGTTCCGCAAAAGACGTGGAGCACCCGCGTCTTCAGTCTACCCGTGGTGCAGGGGCTGCTGCTGGTGTACCTGATGCTCTTCGTGTCCGCGAGCGGCAGCGTGGTGCGCAGCCTGGTTGATCCCGATGTCTGGTGGCACCTGCGCAACGCGAGCGAGCTGGTTCGCGGCGGGCATTTCATCCACGCAGACAGCTACACCTTCACGGTGGCGGGCAAGCCCTGGATCAACTTTGAGTGGCTCGGTGAGCTGCCTTACTACTTCGCGTATCGATGGCAGGGCGACCGCGGTCTGTATCTCGTGCTGTTCCTGCTGGCCGCTGCCATTCTCACCGGCATCTATTGCCTGGGGCGCCTGCGCTCCGGCGGATGGACGGCGTCGTTCTTCGCAACGTGCATCGCGATGCTGCTCACGACGGTTTCTCTGCTGCCGCGTCCGCTGTTGTTTGGCTGGCTATTCCTGGTCATCGAAGTTGGCGTGCTCTGGGCTTTCCAGAAGGGCCGCGACTGGACCCCGGCGCTGCCCGTGCTGTTTCTGCTCTGGATCAACACACACGGTTCGTGGTTCATCGGCTTTGTGCTGATGCTGATCTTTATCGCTTGCGGATTTGTGCAGGGCGAGTGGGGCAATCTGTATGCCGTGCGCTGGACGCCGCGCCAGGCGCGCAAGCTGCTGACGATGGCGGCCGCGAGTTTCGCAGCGCTCTTCATCAACCCCTACGGCTGGCGGCTGGTCACGTATCCGCTCGATGTGGCGTTCCGGCAGAGACTGACCGTCGACAACATCGCCGAGTGGGGCAGCCTCGATTTTCATAGTCCGCGCGGCAAGATTGTGGTCGGAATTCTGGTGCTTCTGGCAGTGCTGCAACTTGTGCGCATGCGCCGCTGGGTGCTGCAGGACGTCGCGTTCGCGGTGGTCGCGGTTTATGGCGCGATAACGTATGTGCGATTCCTGTTTCTGCTCGCGATTCTGGTGATGCCCCTGCTGGCGATAGATTTTCGCGGCGACGCAGGAAGGACGAGACCGGTGCGGGATCAGCGATTCATCAGCGTGCTGGCGATGCTGGTGCTGGCCCTGATGATCGCACGGGCGTATCCGCGCGAAAAGCAGCTGCATGCCGGACTGGCCGAGTACTTCCCGGAGAAAGCGGTTTCGTGGGTGCGGAACACGGCGGGCGAGGGGAACCTGTTTGCGAATTTCAACTGGGGCGGATACCTCGAGTGGCAGGCGCCCGAGGTGAAGGATCTGATCGACTCCCGCGTGGACATTTTTGTGCACGAAGGCGTGATGGGCGATTATCTCCGCGCGGTGAAGCCGGAAGATACGTTCGCGGTGCTCGACAAATACCAGATCCGTTACGTGTTGCTTCCGCGGGAGTATCCGGCGGCGTATTTGCTGAACCACAGCGCGGAGTGGAAGCGTACCTACGACGACGGACAGGCGGTGGGCTTCGAGCGCGTGCGGTGAGTCGTCGGCGGGACGGAAGGGTCTGCTTCTGACTATCCGTTCCTTACTATAAGGATATGGAGTCTGCGTCGGGCCTGATCCTCGGCATCGAAAGCTCGTGCGACGAGACGGCGGCCGCCGTCGTGCGGCGCGGGACGGAGATCCTGTCGAACACAGTCGCGTCGCAGATTGCGGTGCATTCTCCCTATGGAGGAGTGGTTCCGGAGCTGGCGTCGCGCGAGCATCTGCGGAACCTTCTGCCGGTGGTGCGGACTGCGCTGCGGGAAGCGGGCGTGACCTACCGGGATATTGATGCAGTGGCTGTTACAGAAGGGCCGGGGCTCGCCGGGGCACTGCTGGTCGGCATCACCTTTGCCAAGTCGCTGACGCTGGCGCTGGGCAAGCCGCTCATCGCGGTGAACCACCTCGAGGGGCATATCCACGCGGTCTTGCTCGAGGAAGCGAAGCTGACTGAGGACGAAGGTGGATCGCGCGCAGGTGATCGGAAGGGGCAGTCCCTGGCGCTGGTGGTATCGGGCGGGCACACGCATCTTTATCTGGCGGAATTTGGGGCTGGGCCAAAGGGTTCCGGGAATGACACCGCGACGTGGACGTATCGCAACGTGGGGCGCACCGTGGACGATGCGGCCGGCGAGGCATTCGACAAGGTGGCGAAGCTGCTGGGGCTGGGCTATCCCGGAGGGCCGTGGATCGACGCGCTCGCGCCACACGGAAATTCGGAGGCAGTGCCGTTTTCGTCTTCGCAGATCAAGGCAAAGGTGCATCGGAAGGGCGAGCTGGGCGCGCTCAACCCGGCGGAGAAGATCTACTTCTCGTTCAGCGGAATCAAGACGGCGATGCTGCGCTACACAAAGGTGTACGAGATGGAATCGTCAATTGAGGCGCGGCGGTTGGCGTTGGCGGCGATGAAAAACCCAAAGGCTGCCGATGCGCTGCCACTGTGCGATCGGCGAACACTGGATCTGATTGCGTCGTTCCAGCGGTCAGTGGTAGATGATCTGCGGCGGAAGACTTTCCGCGCGGCGGAGAGGTTTGGCGCGGAGCGCGTGATCGTCTCGGGTGGCGTAGCGGCGAATCGCGAGCTGCGAGTGCGGTTCACCGCGGAAGCAGGCGAAAGGCATTTGCCGATTGCGTTTCCGTCGATAGCTCTGGCGACTGACAATGCGGCGATGATTGCGGCGGCAGCGTGGCCGAAGTTCGTGACCGGCAGCTTCGCGGCGGAGGGGCTGACCGCGGAGCCCTCCTTGGCGCTGGGGAGCTGATTTCCGCTGGTAGAATCGGGTCCAGACAAAATGAACTTGGAAGAGCAATCTGACGAAAGAGTCCGTGCTGCGACCGTGGAGATGAGTGCTTCGTCCGAGTCCGAACCTGGTAACCAATCCTTGCCCGATCGCCCCCTGATGCAGCTCTACAACACCCTTTCAGGGCAGGTGGAAACGCTGGCGCCATCCGACGGCAACGCCCTGCGGATGTACGCGTGCGGGCCGACGGTCTACGACTTCGGCCATATCGGAAACTTCAGAACGTTCCTGCAGGTGGATGTGCTGCGGCGCGCGATGCGACTGTTGGGGACCCAGGTGCGGCACGTCATGAACATCACCGATGTCGACGACAAGATCATCCGCAACGCGACGGCGGCGGGCATGGACATCGACGCCTACACGCGGAAGTATCAGGAGGCGTTCTTCGAGGACCTGGACGCGCTGCGGGTCGAACATCCGGAGGTAGTGGCCCGCGCGACCGAGCACATCCCGGCGATGGTGGCGCTGATCGAGCGGCTGGCAGCGCAGGACATCGCCTATCGCGCCGAAGATGGGTCGTGGTATTTCCGGATCGCGCGGTTTCCTGAATACGGGAAGCTGTCGAAGAAGGATTTTTCCGGGATCACGGACGGCGCACGCATCGACGTGGATGAGTACGAGAAGGATTCGGCCCGGGATTTTGCGCTGTGGAAGGCGCCAAAGCCTGGCGAGCACCAGTGGGAAACAGCGCTGGGGCCGGGCCGGCCGGGATGGCACATCGAGTGCTCGGCGATGGCGATGCAGTATCTGGGTGAGAGCTTCGACCTGCACGCAGGCGGCGAGGACCTGATGTTTCCGCATCACGAGAACGAGATTGCGCAGTCGGAGTCGGCGACGCACCGGACGTTTGCGCGGCACTGGTTTCACGTGCGTTTCCTGCTGGTCGAAGGCAGGAAGATGTCGAAGTCGGAGGGGAACTTCTATACTTTGCGCGATCTGTTGCTGCGCGGGTATAAGGCTTCGGCGATCCGGATGCTGCTGATTTCCGCGCCGTACCGGCAGCAGCTGAACTTCACGTTTGAGGGGCTGGCGGCGGAGACGATCGCCGTGGAACGGCTACGGACGTTTCGGGATCGGATTGCCCAGACCAGGTGGCCGACGCGGCCCACCACGGATGGCGGAGCGAGCGAGATTCAGCATGTGGCGCGCGAGACGAACGCGAAGTTTCTGGAAGCGCTGACGGACGATCTGAATACGGCCAGGGCGCTGGCTGCGATCTTCGACATGGTGCGGTTTGTGAACGCGCGCGGGGATGCGGGGCAGTTTTTCGCGAGCGACCAGGCCGAGGTTCTCGATGCGCTGGCGCAGTTCGATCGCGTTTTCGCCGTCCTCGAGGATCACGATGCGGAGTGGACTCGTTTCACGCTGGACTGGGCCGAGCGCGAGGGGAAGCTGGACCAGGCCGCTCCCGAAGTGCTCGCGACGCGGGGGGTGACGGACACGCAGATTCAGACGCTGGTGGAAGAGCGGGACCAGGCGAAGCGACGGCGCGACTTCAAGCGCGCGGACACCATCCGGAATCAGCTGGGGGGTATGGGGATTCTGCTGGAGGACTCGAAGGAAGGAACGCGGTGGAAGCGGAAGTAGGCGTCAGGAAACTGCAACCGGCCCACGCTTCTTCGCCACCGTCCAAAGCCACCCTGCCATCAGATACGTGAGATAGATGTATGGCAGCCAGCGATAGGCTCCTGTTGGCACGGGGTAGACGGAGCCAGCGATGGCGAGGAGCATGGCGATGAAACCTGCTCCCGACAGAACAACCCAAAGCGGAGTGAGGGCGCGCTCGCGGCGCAGAAAGCTGGGGACGGCGAGACATACCAGGGCGTAGGCGGTCAGGAATCCGTAGGTAGCGAGCGAGCCCATCCAACCATAAATGTCCGAACCGGAGACGCCGCGCAGGGCCAGGGCGACGGTGAGAACAAAGGTAACAATACCGGTGACAAGAACCGCAATATGCGGGGTCTCGTTGCGCCGATGCGTGCGCGTGAGGTGCGCGTGGGTCAGTCCGTGGTGCGACATGGTGAGCAGCACGCGAGCGGCCGCGGTGGTGCACGCCAGGACGCAGGCGAACATGCTCAGCATCGCGCCAACGTCGACCGCGATGCCAAGGCCGCTGACGCCCACCTGATGCGCCAGGGTGTGAAAAGGCGCGGCGCTCTGGTCGAGTTTTTCGTGCACGCCGCGGAAGCCGAGAACTTCCGTGTAGGCGCAAACAACGAACAGAAATCCCAGGCCGATGGCGCTTTGCAGAACGGCGCTCGGGATGGTCTTCAGCGGGTTGCGTGCTTCTTCGCCGAGGGCTGTTGCGCTCTCGAACCCGACAAAACTGAAGAGCGCGAGCACCATGCCGAGGCGCATGCCGGAGACACTGGCGCCGCGCAGGCGGAACTGCGTCGTGTCGACGTGCAGGCCGTTGCGCACCAGCACGAGAATCACGATGACGAGGATGCATCCGACGGACGCGGCCTCCAGCCAGAGCATCGAGCGCGCGGAGAGGCGAATATCGCGATACGCCATCACCGCGGCAATGAGGATCGCAAACGTAGCGAGCAGCGCGGCGGGCGCGGTCCTGCCAAAGCCGGCCGACAACAGAACATTGGCATATTGCACGAATCCGCCAGTGACGGAGACCGCCGTGGCGACATAGGCCAGCAGCAGTGCCCACCCGGTGAGGCCGGAAGCCCAGTCCGGGAGCGATTCAGTGACATATTTGTACAGCGACCCGGGTGAGGCGGAGCGCCGCGCGAAGCAGCCGATGAGAACGCCGATGAGGGTCATGCCCACGGTGGCGAGCACGTAGACCAGCCAAGTGCCGTTGCCGGCCATCGCGAAAACCAGCGGAATCGTCATCGCGGGAGTCGTCGTCGGCGCGATGGCCGAAACCGACTGCGCCAGGGTTTCTGCGGGCGAGAGCACGCCGCGCCGCAGTCCGTAGTTGGCAGGCTTCTCCAGCTCGGCCACATACACGTTCACTGCCTCGGATGCCAACGCGAGGAGTCCTCCTGGATTGGGTCGCAGAAAAGTGCGCCGGGCGGCGCGACGAGGAGCCGGTTGGGTTTCAGTCTGTAGGCGAAGCGAGCATCTGTCAAGGCTCAAATGGCAGGCCGGCCACCGGCTCGGTCTCGGCGACCCGCTCGAACTTCGCGACCAGCGGCTTCACTCTGGGGATCGCGGCCTGCACGGCCCGCAGCGTGAGCGACGCAGCGTGGCTGGCCCGGCTCTCCCAAACCTCGGTGACCCAGAGGATATTTTCGTCCGCGGCGTCGTTGGCGATGACGTAGCTGAAGCAACCCGGCATGTTCGCCGAGCTTTCCGCGAGCAACACAATGACCTCCTCGCGCTTGCCCGGGAACAACGTCATCTTTGCGATCAGTCCGTACATCGGTGCCCCCTAATCCGCCGCTGTGGCCGCCGGCATACGCTTCTTCGGCTGGCTGGGTCGCTTCTTCGGCTCGGGCGCAGGCTGAGGTTTCGGAATGTCGGCGATGTCGGCCTTGCCTTCGGCCACTTTGATGAAATATTCCTGCACGTTGAACGCGGGCCTCCCCGCCTCCTGCAGGCGAATGTACGAGCCGTCGGGCTGCAGCTGACGCGCCTTCACGTTGTCCGCGAGATACCCGGCGAGAATCTCATCGCGCACGCGGGTCTTGATCTGCGCGTCGCGGATGGGATAGATGACTTCGCAGCGCTCGAAAAGATTGCGCGGCATCCAGTCGGCGCTGCCGCAGTAGTATTCTTCGTCGCCGCCGTTAAGGAAGTAGTAGAGGCGGCTGTGCTCAAGGAAGCGGCCAACGATGGACCGGACGCGGATGCGCTCGCTCAGATTCCTGAGGCCGGGGCGCAGCGAGCAGATGCCGCGTACCACGAGGTCGATCTCCACACCCGCGTGGGCCGCTGCGTAAAGCGCCTCGACAATGCTCTGCTCGAGGAGGGAATTCATCTTGGCGATGATGCGTGCAGGTCTGCCGGCGGCGGCATGCTCGGCTTCGCGATGAATGAGGCGGATGAAGCTCTCCGCCAGGGTGAGCGGCGCAACCAGCAGCGGGCGGTAGTCGTCGGACTCGGAGTGGGCGGTGAGGTAGTTGAAGACGCTGTGGACGGCGCCGGTAATTTCGGGATCGGCGGTCAGCAGGCTGAGGTCGGTGTAGAAGCGCGCAGTGTCCGGGTTGTAGTTTCCAGTACCGAGATGCGCGTAGCGGCGAACCACGCCATCGGGGTCGCGCCGCACCTGAAGCGAAAGCTTGCAATGTGTCTTGAGGCCAACGATGCCGTGGAAGACCTGCACGCCGGCATCTTCCAGATCGCGCGCCCAGCGGATGTTCGACGCTTCGTCGAAGCGCGCCGTGAGTTCGACCACCGCGGTGACCTCTTTGGTCTGCGCGGCTTCGGTGAGCGCCTGGAAAATGGGCGAGTCGGCACTGGTCCGGTACAGCGTCTGCTTCATGGAAACGACGTTGGGATCCCGCGCCCCGGCCTCGATGAAACCCACCACACCATCGTAGGAGTCGTACGGATGATGGAGAAGGATGTCGCGGTGGCGAATCTCGTCGAACAGGTCGATGGATTTGCGGTTCAGCCGCAGTTCTCGCGGGACGAAGGGTTTGAACTTCAGTTCCGAGCGCGACGATGAGCCGTAGAGCGTCATGGTGCGCGAGAGATTGACCGGGCCGTCGGTGTGGTAGACCAGCGACTCGTCGAGTTCGAAATTGACGCGCAGCCGATCGACGATCTCCGGGTCCGCCTGGCTGTCGATCTCGAGGCGGACCGCGTCGCCCTTGCGGCGATTGTGCAGCTCGGCGCGCACCGTCTCCAGCAGCGAGCGCGACTCCTCTTCCTGAAAGTAAAGGTTGCTGTTGCGCGTGACGCGGAAGGCTGCTCGCGAGAGAATCTCGTAGCCGCGATACATGCCGCTCGCGTTGCGCTCGATCAGGTCGGCCAGAAAGATGAAGTCCTCCGAGCCTTTCGACGAAGGGATGCGCACGAAGCGCGGCAGAGCACGCGGAACGGTCAGCACCCCCAGCACCGGCCCCACCGTGCCGCGGCGTTTGCGGCGCAGCAGCAGCGCCAGGCACATCGCCTTGTTCAGCACCCGCGGAAACGGATGCGCTGGATCGATGGTGATGGGCGTCAGCAGCGGGTCCACTTCGCGCTGGTAGTAGTCCGTCGCGAAACGTCGCGCTTCCTCATCCATCTCCTCCCAGGCGAGAACGCGAATGCCCTCCGCGCGCATGGCGGGCAGAAGTTGCTTGTTCCAGCAGCGATACTGGTCGGCGACGAAACGCTGCGTCTCTTCCTTCATGGCATCGAGCGACTCGCGCAGGGTTGCACCGTCGGGCGAGGCATCGTTGTAACCGTCTTCAATGCGTTGCAGCACGCCGGCGATGCGAATCTCGAAGAACTCGTCGAGATTGCTGGCAGTGATGGCGAGAAATTTCACCCGCTCCAGCAGCGGGTTAGAGGCGTCTTCGGCTTCTTCCAGCACGCGCCGGTTGAAGCGCAGCCAGGATTCGTCGCGGCTGAGGAAGAGGCTCTGCGCGCGCTGTGGTTCTTTACGCATTATGCCGGACCGCATTGTGTCGTATGGGGCAGTTTACCTGATTGGCTATATATCAGGCGCAGACTGAAGGAACGTGAATGTTTGTGAAAAGTCCTGAGCGGAAGAACGGCCGCGTGTCGGGGGGCGGCCATTGCTGATCAGCCCGGCCACGCGGGGATGGAGATGCCGAGAGCCCGGAGCGCGGAGAAATCGGGTGCGGGGTCCTGGTAGACGAAACTGATGACGCTGTCGCTGCGAAAGGCCATCCGGCGTCCCAGGCCCTCAGCGGTCCGGAGTCCAGCGTACAAAAAGCGCCACGGAAGCGGGATGAACGCGACCTTTCGGCCCTCGGCGTGCGCGATGCCGCGGACCAGATCGCGGAAGGGCCAGGGATGAGGATTAGCCAGAGTGATGGGCTGGCCGGCGACAGGGTCGAAGCGGCCGAAGGCAGCGTCCCTGGTTAGGTCGGCCAGCGTTTCCTCGGGAATGAGATATTGCGGGGCCGCGCCGTTGCCGATCAGCGGGATGAACCGCGAACTGCGGACCTGACGGCGTTGCGCGGATTGCGCAACAACTCGATGACGCGCCCGTACGTACACAGGCCACAGGCCACGCAAGCGGGAGAGCCGGCATATCCGCGGGCAACGACGGCGATTCTGGCCATCCCGAAGGAAACGCCCTTTTTGTTCAGTTGGGACTTGTGCCGGTCCAGATCGCTCAGCATCCCCACAGCCTGTCGGCTGAGCGGCATGGGATCGGGAGAGTCGCAGAAGAGCGGGAACGATGCTGCGAGGTCGTCGAGCCGCGCCGAAATCGGCATCCAGCCGCATACAGCGCGATAGCCTTCCTCCAGATCGGCCACCGAAACAGGCCATCCGATCATGTCGCGTGGGTGATAGGGCATCACCGCGGAACCCCAGACGATGCGCCATAGAGCGCCGCGCCATAACCCCGCAGAGGAATACGAACCACGCGAGCGCCGCACTGCAGAGCGATGTCCTGGGATCCGTCTGTGGAACCGTTGTCTCCAACGATCACCTCGCCGGCGACCCCGGCCCCGCGCAGGTAAGAGGTGGCTTTGCGTATGCAGGCTGCCAGCGTCTCGGCCTCGTTCAGACACGGCATAACGACGCTGAGTTCGATGGGCACAGGCCTCAGAATCCTGGCTGAGATGCCCTTGATGCTGGCACGCGCAATCGTGCCAGGGCTACCACTTTGGGCGCAGATGTTGCTCTAGCAAGCGCTCCGCCGCTCACTGCCCTGGCGCGACAGATGAACGAAATTTGCCGAGCGTCTGAACCTATCCGCGTTCCGCGCGCAGATCGATCCCCACCTGCTCGCACTTCTTGTAAAAGTGGCTCCGCTCCAGGCCCACCGCCTTAGCAGCGTTCGTTACATGACCGCCGCAGCGCTCCAGCTCTGCCAGCAGCGTCGCCCGCTCAAACTCCGCTACTCGTTGCGCGAGCGGACCACTGCCCACCGCTCCCGCCTCCACGCTCACACCGGCAGCCGAGCCCGCAGCTCGATGCGGCAGCGCCAACTCCACCGTCGCCGCAACCACCGTCTCACCCGCCAGCAGCAACAACCGCTCCACCGCATTGCGCAACTCGCGAATATTCCCCGGCCACGGATACTCCCGCAACGCCTCCACCGCCTCCGCCGCAAACGGCACCGGCTTCCAGCCATTCTGCATGCACACCTGCCGCGCAAAATGCTCCACCAGTGACGGAATATCCTCCCGCCGCGCTCGCAGCGGCGGCAACGTGATGGGAAAAACGACCACGCGATGATACAAATCCCGCCGAAAACTCCCCGCCTCCACCATCTCCTCAAGATTCCGGTGCGTCGCCACCACCACGCGGACGTCGACCGCCGCCGGCTTGTCCCCGCCGATGCGCTCCACCTCCGATTCCTCCAGCACCCGCAGCAGCCGCGTCTGCATCGCCAGCGGCATGTCGCCAATCTCGTCGAGAAACAGCGTTCCGTGATGCGCCTGCTCGAACTTTCCGATGTGCCGCTGTGCCGCACCCGTGAACGACCCCTTCTCGTGCCCGAATAATTCGCTCTCAATCAGCTCCGCCGGAATCGCCGCGCAGTTCAGCGTGACAAACGGCCCCGCCGCCCGCGCGCTCTTCTCGTGCAGCGTGTGCGCCACCAGCTCCTTGCCCGTGCCCGTCTCGCCGTAGATGCACACGCGCGACTCGCTGGCCGCCACGCGATCGATCTGCGCCATCACCCGCTGCATCGCCTCGCCAGTCCAAACCAGTTCATGGCGGCCCACGCGGCGCCGCAGCTCCAGGTTCTCTGTCTCCAGCCGCTTCAGCTTCAGCGCGTTATCGACGGTCAGCAGCAGCTTGTCCGTCGAGAGTGGCTTCTCCAGAAAATCCATCGCCCCCAGCCGCGTGGCCTTCACCGCCATTTCGATGTGCGCCTGCCCGGACATCATCACCACCGGCGCCGCCACACCACTCGACTTCAGATCCTCGAGCAGCGCCAACCCGTCCCGCCCAGGCATCACCACGTCGGACAAAATCAAATCGAACGGCCGCGACTTCGCCAGCTCCAGCGCCTTCGCCGCGTTGTCGCAAACCGTGGCCTCATGCCCAGCCAGCCGAAACGCCCGCGCCAGCGACGCCAAGGTGTTGGCCTCATCGTCCACGATCAGAATGTCGGCTTTGCTCATCCGCGCGAATTCTCCACCAGCGGCAATCCAATAACGAACCGCGCACCGCCGCCCTCAACGTTCTCCACCGCGATGGTCCCATTGTGATCGGCGACCACCGACTGCACAATGGCCAGCCCCAGCCCCGTGCCGTGCTGCTTGGTCGTGTAGTAAGGAGTGAACAGCCGCTCGCATTCCTCCGGTGTCAAACCGGCGCCGATGTCGGACACGGAAATCCGCGCCGTCTCCTTCGCGCGCACAGCCGACACGGTCAGTGTGCCGCCCTCCGGCATCGCGTCCATCCCGTTCAGCACCAGGTTCGACAGCGCGCGATGCAGCAGCTCTGAGTCGCCCAGGATCATCAGCGGCTCCGCACTGATCGACGTCCCCAGCTCGATGTGCTTCTCTTCGAGCGCTGGCCCATACAGCTTCACCACGCGCCGTACCGCCTCGCGCGCGTCCATCTCCACTACCTGTGGTTTAGGCAGCTTCGAGAAATCGCTGAACCGTCCGACAATCGTCTTCAGGTTCTCGATTTCCTCGGTCAGCGTCGCCGCGCTCTCCTTGAACACCTCGTCAAACTGCTTCTTCGGCAGCTTCTTCGCGCGCACCATGTTCTCCACGGTGATCTGCAGCGGCGTGAGCGGATTCTTTAGTTCGTGCGCCAGCCGCCGCGCCAGCTCCCGCCACGCTGCCACGCGCTCGGTCTGCACCAGCCGGTCACGCTGTTCGGAAAGCTGCCGCGTCATATTGTTGAAGCTCCGCGCCAGCGCGCCCACTTCATCGAGCGAACGAATATCGACGCGCGTCTCCCAGTCGCCGGCCGCCACCTGGCCCGCGGCCCGCGCCAGTTCCTCAATCGGACGCGAAATCCGCGCCGCGATCCAAAGACTCGCCAGCACCGCGAAAATGATCCCCAGCCCCGCAATGCCGTAGGCTATGTCCTGAAAGTGGCGCTGCACCTCCACCATGTTGCGCCGCGAATTGGCCACCACCAGCACCGCCAGCACATTCCCGTCGGCGGCCTTCAGCGGAATCGCCGTCACGCTCATGCTGTCCTCGCGCCGGTTCGTCACGTACACCACGCCTTCCGCGTTCTGTCCGTTCGCCCGCGCATCGTCCACCAGCGCCTGATAATGCGCCGCTGCGCTCAGCGCGTCCGCCACACCCGCAAAGTTGTGCGTGTCAAACGGCCCCGAAACATTCCTGTAAATCAGCAGCTGCGTTCCCGCCGGCACCGGAAAATCCTGCAGAAAGCCCGCGTCGAGTTGTCTGCCGCCGACCACATACAACGCTGGATCCGATCCCGCCACCGTCCGCGTCGCGAACACTCCGATCTGCGACGTGCCATCCGGCAGATCCTCCTGCTTCAGAAACGCGGGCTTGCCACTCGCAGCAATCGCCGGCTCCTTATATCCAAACCGCGCCGTCCACTGCAGCGACGAAATGATGCTGCCGTCATGCGCCACCAACTCCAGATATTCGAGCCTGTATTCCTGCGCCAGCGGCAGCGCCACCGTCAGATAGGGCGCGCTGTCGCCGCCGTTGTTCAGATCGAAGGCGATCCGCTTCAGCACATCGCTGTCCGCCATGCGATGAACAGCCTCCGCTGTATCGGCGCCGCGCTGGTTGAATTCCCGCTGGAACTGGCCCATCAACATCTCCGTTTGCTGCCGGTCGATGTCCTCAAAAACATGGCGCACGCGCACCGACCCCGTCCATCCCACCGCTAACACCACGCCCATCACTGTCAGCGCGAGCATCAGCAGCATCTTTTGCCGCAGCGTCACCTGGCGCCCTCCAGTGACGTGTCAGACAAATCCGGCGCGCCGTCAGACAAAAGGCGCAGATCGCGCACCCGCTCGCCCACCGCCCACGCCCGTGGCAGCCACAGCAGCGGCACGATGGTTTCGTTGTCCAGAACCCCGCGCTCCTGCTGCCACAACGCCGCCGCATCTGTGCCGGTCACGGTACTATTCTGCCCGAACCGCGCCAGCATCTCGTCCAGCGCCGCCTGGGCGCCGGTTGCCTCAAGATGTACGCGCCGCAGCGCCAGCGCCGATGTCGGACGCGAACCAGGCGCCGCCACCGCCTGCACATTGAATCCCGCCTCATGCAGGTTGAGCGCCAGCCGCTCCGCCGCCAACTGCCCCGTCGTGCTCATGTCCGCCACGCTTGTGTCGGCGGTGCTCAGCATCATTGTCGCCGTCGTTGCCCCGCCGCGCAGCGCGCGCGCCCGATCCAGATCCCTGTCTGACGCGAACAAAAATGCATAGCCGCTCAGCGACTGCGGCAGCAGGCTCGCTGTCACCTCGCCCTGCTTCTGAAAAATGACGTTGTACAGCGCCGTGCGATCGATGGCCAGCGCCGCAGCCTGCCGCATCTCCCGGCTCGCGAACCAGCCGTCCGGCGCAATCGTCAGCGCCAGCAAATCCACCGGTCTCGACACCAGCACGTTCAAGTGCTGCTGCTCTGCCTGCCGCAGTAACTCCGGTGGAACCTCCACAACATCCGCCTTGCCCACGCTCAGGTCCAGCCACTGGTCGCGCACCGCGCGTCGCGTGCGCAGCTCCACCCCATCGGCAAACGGGCGGCCCGACCAGCAGTCGTCGTTGGCCACCAACGTCAACGCGCCGTTCGCGAAGCCCGTCACGCGAAACGGCCCCGTGCCGATCACCGCGCCCGAAGCATCTTGCCGGGCGATGGCGAATTCGGTCTGCGCCAGCAACTCCGGCAAATCCGGAACCGGCGAATCGCTGACGAACACCACCGACGGTCCGACACCGCGCACCGTCCTCCACGGGCAAGCCCCCATTCTCGCCGCAGGCCTCGCACAAACATCCGTCAGCGCCGCCGCCACCGTGTCCGACGTGAGCGCTTCCCCATCCTGAAAATGAACTCCAGGACGGATCCAAAACTCCCACCGATGTGCAGCGTTCTGCGACTCCCACCGCACCGCCAGCGCCGTCTGCGCGCCGCCCGTGTCGGACACACTCGTCAGCGTGTCCAGCACCAGCCGCCGTGCAATCCCGTCCGGCATTTGCCACGGGTCACCCGCCGTCTCGATGCGCAACGTGCCGCCGTAGTGCGGACGCGTCCGCGCCGTGGCAGACAATGTCAGACAAACGCACAGCGCGCTAATTACAAAGCGCCGATCCATCCCACACCTCATAGCGCAATGGCGCATCGCGTCGGACAACGACCGTCGCTCCCGTCCCCGCACTGGTTCCGTTCTCCGACGCATGCATCGCCACCACAGCTCCCTCGACCGGCAAAGGCGCACTCACCGCAATCGCCTCGCGTCCGACAAGCTCATACGCCCGCAGACTGTCGCCCCCGGCAGCCGCTCCCGATCCCGACACCAGCACCTGCACCCCCGACCCGCACTCCGACCGGACCACCGCAAAGTCGCTGCCCCAGTCATTCGCCCCGCTCACCGCCTTCACTCCGTTGTTCTCGATCAGCATCACCCGGCCATCGACGGTGTTCAACAGCAGCCCCGTCCCCGTCGGACGCGGAATGCCGGACGCCCCATAAAACGACGGCAACTCCATCCCGAACCCCGGAGCCAGCACCCCGGTGAAGAAATCTCGCAGAGCGTTGTAGAACGCGCGCTGCCCAACCGCCCCGCCAACGGACCCCGTTATCGGCCACGGATCATCGCTGTCCGCGCAAGCCACAGCAATCTGCGCCCCCGTATTGGTCCCGCTGCACATCACCCCCGGCAAATACGCCTCGAACAGATGATCCGGCGCCGCCACCAGCTCTCCCCGCACATCGCGCGGCAGCGGCCGGCCAGCGGCGATCACGAATCGCTGGTCCTCGACCCAACTTCCGCTCGCCATCCCCGACCCGAGCACCGGCGCACTCCTTATATATGTCACGACGCGCTCCGGCTCCAGCACGACCAGCCGCTGCAAAGTCCCCACAGAAAACAACTGCGCGTCGAGCACCGGCTCCGTCTCCGTGATCATCAGCGTTCGCCGCAGCGTCAGCGCGGGGCCACTCGACACTGCCGCCGCTGCGCCCAACGAAACCGGCAGCATCGTCACGCGCGTCTCGGTCCCCTCCAGCACCTCGGCGACCCACAACCCTCCCTGCAAATTCTCTGAAAGCGTCACCCTGATCAGAGTCCCGATCAGCGTCGCGCTGTCACTGCCGCCCGTCACAACACCGAACCCGCGCAGATCGCGCTCCAGCAGACGACGGATCGCCGGGATTTCCCCCGCCGTCAAACTCGATTCGTTACGAATCGTCAGTCGCGCCAGTCCCGGCCCCGCCAGCGCTGCAATCTGCTTCGCCAGATCGCCCGCCGGCTGCTCCCAGTTCCCCGCGTGCGCCGCCGGCAGCAGGCCCACCAGCGCGGCGACCAACACAGCCCAACGCATCTTGTCCATCATTCGCTGGGGCGGATTATATCGCGCGCTCTTCATCGTCCTTCTCCCACGAAAGTCCACCTCGGCTGCAGGCAGTCACAGCCGAGGTGGTCCTCAACGCCAGCCCTCATGAGCCTGTTCTGAACAAGCCGGGCTGGTCTCTCGCTCTCTCACACGGCGAGTTAATTCCGATTCGCAGCCGCATTCCCCGGCTCTGCAGGCCCTTGGTTTTGCGCCGAAGGCGCGTCCGCCTGGACGGCTAGTCCTTTAAAAACATCATTCGCGAAGAAAAACTTCCCGTCCGACGGCACCATCACCATCTGAATCTTGTCCGACAAACGCTCCGCAATAATTTTGTTGATCAGCAGTGGAGACTGGTTCAGCAGCTTCGCCTCGCTCTGCATCCGCTCCGCGTCAGCCGCCGCCGTCACCCGAATCCGGTTCGCCTCCGCGTCCGTCAGCAGATTGCGGCGCTGCAGCTCCGCTTTGCTGTCGATCACCTTGGCCTGCGCCTCGGCATCCGCGTTCTCGATCGTCGCCTCCTTGCGCGCCTGCGCCTCCAGCTTCGATTGCTCAATCTGCTTCTGCTTCAGCGGCAGCGTGTACTGCATCGCGTCCGCCTCGCCCTTCGCCTCCACCACCCTGGCGTGCGCGTCGCCCTCAGCCTGCTTCACCTTCTGCGCCGCCTCTGCCTCGGCCTGCAGCTCCGCAATGCGCACCTGCTTCTGCTGCATGTCCGTCTGCACCGTCAGCTGATCGTCTTCCTGCTCCTTCAGCAGCAAATCCTCCAGGCCTTTCGCGTACTCCGGCGGCAGCTGGATATTCCGCAGCATCACCTCTTCAACGATGATCCCGTCCGCCCCCAGCTTCTTCGTGATCACCCCCGCCGCCTGCCGCCGCACCTCCTCGCGGTCCGAGCTGAATATCTCCCGCACCGTGTACCCTGGCGTCAGCTCACGCCACGCGCTCGCCACCACCGCCGGCACCATCTGCGAATCCACCGGCTGCGGCAGGTGGCTCTCGATGTAGTCGAGCCTGTGCGGATCGAGCCTATACCGCACCGTGATCGCCAGCCCAATGTTCAGGCCCTCCTTCGACTGCACATCGAGAGGTTGTGGCTCCGCTGCCGTCTTCGTCACTCCCGCTCCCTCGACGACTCCCGCCGTAAACAGCTTGTCCCGCAGATCAAACATCTCCACGCTCTCCATCATCGGCGGGACAAAATGCGCCCCGGCATACAGCGTCCCCGGCAGCGTGCCGCGCAACTCACTCACGCGCACGCCGCCCATCCCCGCCGGGATCACCACAATGCTGTCGGCGATCAACCGCGGTACACAAGCAACCACGATCATCAGTACGGAACCCCGCCACCGAATCGGCACCGGCTCCATCTCCGTCACCCCATCGGCACTTTCCGGCAGCTTCCGCCGTTGTTCGTACATCCTCCACAGGTCATACAAAGTGATGGCAAATGCGGCAGCCAGAAACAGCACTCCCGCGGCGATCAGCAGGTCCTTCAGCGCAAGCATGGCTTCTCCCCCGTTCCCGTTCGCTCCGTTGCAACACTGGCCACCGGCCGCTGAGCGATAAACAGCCGGACCAGACCCCCAAACAGCAACTCCTCCAGCAGCAGTCCGCACGAGACGCTCAGCAGCATCGCCCCCACCACACTTAGCGCTTCCGCAAATAGTTCCATTGGCGATCCTCCTTTCCTCGCGTGCTTACTCACTCACCGGAACAACCGCGCTCACCGTCACCGCACTGGTGGCAACCGCTGCCGGATTCTGCTCGGTCCCGGCGTCTGCCACCACCGTCTGTGCAGTAGCCGCCGTACCCGGCACCGCAGGCGCTCCACCAAAAATCGCTGCGGTCTCCTCGTCACGTTCTCCAACGATCTCCACCTGGTCGCCACTCCGCACCTCCGCAAACAACTCCTCGAGATCCTCCTGCCGCATCCGAATGCATCCGTGCGACGCAGCCTTCCCAATCGACCGCGGCCGGTTCGTCCCGTGAATCCCATAGCCCTTTTTGTCGAGCCCCATCCACCGCGTGCCCACCGGATTCCCCGGCCCCGGAGGCACCACCTGGCCCTCTTGGTAGTAGGTCGGGTTCTCCACCCGCTGCACAATCGTGAAAGTCCCCGTCGGACTCGGCGTCGTATCCCGTCCGACGGCGACCCTGTAGACCTTCTTCACCGCGCCGTCTTCGACCAGCGCCAGCCGCCGATCCTCGAGGCTCACCACGATCACCCGCGTCGCCGCAGGTCCTGTCCGACGAACGGCAGTCCCCTTTAGATCGACGTCCGACGCCGTCCGACGCCGTCCGACGCGTGTCAGACACGGGCGCCGCCGTCGTGACAGCTACCGGAACCGCGTCCACCTTGTTCGTTCTTGTCTGCGCCGCAACCGGCAACACCGGGAGAATCAGGCAGCTCGCTGCAATCATCGTTTTCTTCAGGTCGTTCATCTTGTCGCCTCGTCTGCGCTTGCGCCGCGACAAATTGCACTCGCCGGACCATCTCCGTCCCAGCAGAAAACAATGACCTTAGCTACGCAGCACCAGCCCACTCGCGTGTCGCGTCAGACACGGCTGTGTCATGTCTGACACGCGCTCTCCGCTCCGACCTGCCAACCACGCCCAGCCAACTCAACTGCCCACCCGTGCGTCTGCATACAGCATGGATATGCAGCTCTCGAAGTTGATCCGCCGCAAGATTGTCGTCCTCGGCCCTAAACTCCTCGACAGCGGGGATAAAAATCAGGCCAAGCTCGAAACCGTCACCCTCGTCGGCGTCGAACCCTCCGGCATCTGGATCGAAAGCGAGGAAGCAGCCAACCGTATCGCCGACCGCTTCCGCGTCAAGCCCGCCACCCCCTCAGCCTTCTTCATCCCCTTCGCCCAGATCGTCACCATCCTCGCCAGCAACGACGCGACCGACGCTGCCGAAACCGGCACAGTCGTCACCGAAACCGCTGCTTAACTTCCCAACCGGCAGCCGCTGTACAGTCTTTCTGTGCGCAACTGCTGCCCGCTGCTGCTCCTTCTCGTCTGCCTCGGCGCCCGAGCGCAAGCCCCCGCCGCGCCGCACTATATCGAGCGCGAAGTCTTCATCCCGTGGACCCAAGCCGCACCCAATGGCCTCGACGCTCTGCTCGTCTATGCCGACCTGCCCGGCAAGCATCCGCTCGTTGTCATGACGCACGGCTCCTCGCGCAAACCCGAGGAGCATGCCGAAGTCACGCCCTGGGCGTTTCTTCCGCAGGCGCAGTGGTTCGCGCGCCGCGGCTGGGTTGTCGTCGTCGTCGTGCGCCGCGGCTATGGCCACTCCGGCGGCGAGCAGGACGGCCGCCACGCCGGACGCTGCCCCGCCACCGACTACCAGGCCTCCGCGGAATACGCCGCGCAGGACCTCCGCATCGCCATGGATTTTGCCCGCGCCCAACCTAACGCTCGCGCAGAAATTCGACACCGCCTTCCGCTCCCAGGGCGGCAACGACCAGTTTGTCCTCGCCCCTCCCATCGGCGACGACGGCCACTCCCTCTTCCGCCACGTTAGCGCCTGGTCCGACACCGTCGACGCCTTCCTCACCGCGCATCAGCTCAACCCACTGCCCGAGCCGCTTCCCGAAATCAAGCCGCCCGATATCCCGCCTCCGCCCGGCCTCAGCGAAAACGGCCAGCATGCCTTCGAGTCGTACCTCCTCCTCGGGCCGCACAAAGCCTTCGCCACCTCAGCCCATTCCTTCGGCCTCGCCGTCGCGCAAATCAACATCGACGACGCCCGCCACAAAGCCCTCGAAAACTGCCGTCACAATGCCGGAAACAACGAAGAGTGCGTCGTGGTTTCCGTCGATAACATCGCCGTCCATCCTTAGAATCGATCCCGCCCATCCCGCGTCCGCCCCCACAACGGTCTTGCCCTACCGCCGCGCCCCGTTTTACCATCAGCACTCTTCTCCTCCCCGGGCCCGATCCGTATTCGGAGGTCTCGATGTCGCTCCGTCGCTCCGTCTTTCCGCTGGTCCTCGCCGTCTTAACCCCGGCCCTCACCATCGCCCACGCCCAGGACATCCCCATCGGCGTCACCTACGTCTGCAACGGCGAGCACATCTACGTCGAGAACTGCAACATCCGCGACACCTCCGACACCTCCACCTGCATGGTCGCCCACCCCGACCACCTCACCCCCACCGGCTTCAACAGCTACACCTACCTCACCCGCGGAGCCCTCAGGAAACTCCTCCCCACCTGCCAGCAGCCCTCCGCCAAAGAACTCGCCAACGCCCAGGCCTTCCAGAAAAAGCAGCAGGAACTCTACGCCGCCGCCGTCGCCAAAGCCAATCCGCAACCCGCAGCCGCGCCCCCCGCCGGCAGTCAGACCCAGCCCGTCAACATCAACACGCAAACCATGACCCCCGAGCAGCGCCAGATGAATCGCTGCATCACCTCCGGTCGCCTGCCCTCTTCCTGCACCGGCAACTCCCTCCTCGGTGCCTTCAGTTCGATGATCTCCTCCGTCCTCCCCGGCGCCGACAAGCAATCCGCGCCCGGCCCCAACATGGCAGGCGTCTTTGAGGGCCCCGGCAACTGGCGTCTCGACTTCATCACCGACGGCGTGCTCGTCAACTGCGCCTTCCTCTCCCCCGACCAGCACAACTACACCATCAAGTTCGAGCCCGACCACACCGCGCTCATCATCGACACCACACCCAGGCCCCTCGTCCTCACCTTCAAAGCCGACGGCGCCATCGTCGGCCCTGGCCCTGTCACCATCGACGGCGTCGTCGCCAGCGGCTACAAAAGCGACGCGCCCACGAACGCCACCCAGAAGGACCAGTTCGGCAACCTCTACGATTCGGCCGGCAACCGAGTATCCGGCAGTGCCAATGCGGGCCACACCACCTTCGCCTCGCGACGCGCCACCTGCCCCGCGCTCAATCTATCCTCCAAAGGCGCTGGCACCGGCGTTGAAACCATGGCAACCGACCTCCTCAAAACCGCCTTCGGCGGCGACAAAGGTCCGCCCACCCCGCCCGGCATCCGCATGCACGGCATCTTCGCCGCTTCCACCGGCTTCAGCATCCAGTTCTTCCCCGAATCCGCCATCCTTGGCTGCGGACCCGACGCCGCCCGCGCCTATCCTTATACAGTTCACGCCGACGGCCCCCGCACACTCATCAAAATCGACGCGCCGGACCACCCCCTCACCATCGCCTACCACCCTGATGGCTCCCTCGATCCAGGCTCCGGCCCCTGGCAGGTCCACGGTCGCCGCATCGTCGGCCAAAATGAAAACGACGACTTCACCTTCGCGCCCTACGAACAGACCTGCAATCTCGCGGTCCTCACACCCAGCAAGACCATCCCTGCCAGCGGCGGAGCCGCCAGCATGCTCGCAGCTTCAGCACCCAGCACTGCACCTTCTGCGCCACTCAATGTACCCAGCGGCCCCGCCAACGCCACGCTCTCCATCGTCTCCGGAATCCCGCCGCAACCCGGCCAGCCCAACCCGCTCGCCACCCATCCTTACATCCTTCTCCGCGACAGCTTCAGCGACACCGTCGCCCGCACCGTCCCCGTCCCTCCCGACTCCTCCGCGCACAAAGTCCTCGGCCTCGCCTGCGGCAATCGCACCCCCGACTGCCAGAAGATCGTAGCCGCCATCCAGGCGGACTCCGCCGGTACCATGCGCGCTGACGCCAATGGCGGAGCCACCTTCCCCGCCGTGCCCGCCGGAACCTACTACCTCATGATTTCCGCAAACGTCGGCAACAATAAGGTCGTCGCCTGGGAGCAACCCGTCCATCTCCACCCCGGCCCCAACACCGTGACCCTCGATCTGCACAACTCCACACCGCTGAACTGACCCAGCAGGAGCCACCGCATGAAATCCGTTCTCGCCCTCCGCGTCGCCGCAGTCCTCGGCCTTATCCACGCTGTCCTGCACACGGTCGGCGGAGTCTACGGCAGCATGCCGCCCGGCCCCGCAACCGTCGCCCTCGAAGCGATGAAGACGAACCCGTTCCCTTTCTTCGGCGTCACCCGCACGTTCTGGGACTTCCACCACGGCATGGGCCTCATGGTCACCATCTTTCTCACCGACGAATCCATCGTCTTCTGGCAATTCGCCTCGCTCGCCAAAAGCGCCACGCTCCGCCTCCGGCCTATCCTCACCACATTCCTGATCGCCTATGTCGCCCTCGCGATCATTTCTTTGAGGTACTTCTTCCTCATCCCCGTCATTACCGAAATCCTCATCGCCGCCTGTTTCGCCTGGGCCATCGCCGCTGCCAAATCCCCAGTCACCGCATAGTGCCTCAGCCTCCCCACCGGCCGTTGGCCCGTTTCTTGTTCCCTGTGCTTGCTCACCCCGGTACGCGGTCCCGGGTCCAATGATTGGTCCGTTCGAGTCAGTGCGGATTTATGCCCGCCAGCCCATCTCCAATCGTGCACAATAAGGATGGCTCTCCCGGAGGTCGTCGATGACCAGTTCCCGTGTCGCCTTTACCGCGCTCCTTCTCGTCGGATCCCTCGCCGCCGCGCAGGACATGCCGCCCTCCGCGCCCCCTCAGCAAGCCACACCCACGCCAACGCAAACCGCCGCCGCAACGCCGCCGGCATCCACGGCCGACGCTCCTGCCGCGGTCGCAGCACCCGCGCCCCACATCATCCTCGTCCCCGCCGGAACCAAAGTCCTCCTCGAAACCCGTAGCGCCGTCAACACCAAAAGCGCCCGCCCCGGTGACGGCGTTTACCTCTACTCCACCTTCCCCGTCGTCGTCGGCAGCCGCGTCGTCATCCCCGCCGGCGTTTACGTTCAGGGAGTCGTCGACAGCGTCGTTCGCCCCGGTCGCGGTGTCGGCGCGCAAAAGGCGCAGCTCAACATGCACTTCACCTCAATGATCTTCCCCAACGGCTCCGTTGTTGAAATTCCCGGCGTCGTCAACAGCATGCCCGGCTCCGAACATCAGAAGGTCAACGGCGACGAAGGCACCATCGAGCAGGACGGCGGCAGCAACAAGGGTCATAACGCCGCCGAGACCGCCAAAGTCGCCGTGCCCACCGGCGCCACCATCGGCTCCATCGGCGGCCTCGAAGGCGGCCACCCTCTCGCAGGGGGTCTTGAAGGCGCCGCCGCGGGCCTCGCCGCCGCCGGCATCGTCGCCCTCTTCACTCGCGGCGCCGACGTCAACATCCCTTCCGGTACCCAGGTCGAAATGGTCCTCCAGCGCCCGCTCCAGGTCCAGGAAGCGAACGTCAACGGACCCACCAGCCTCGTCCCCGCATCGAGCCAGCAGCAGCCGCTCCCCAAGCCCGGCCACGAACGCATCCTCTGCCCCACCGGGAGCCTCGGTTGCAGCTAGCGCAGCGTTCCGCAGGAAAGCTGCGCTATTGTCATCCCGACCGGAATGCGCCTCCCTTGGGCGCACGCGGCGGAGAGCCTGCCCTGAGCGTATCGCCGCAGGCGAAAGTCGAACGGGGAGCCTGCAAAATTCTGGAAACGGAATCGCCGGAAATTTCGTAGAGTAGATTGAACGAGGAACCCCAGCCCGTGCTCCATCCCCGTCTCCGTTTCCTTCGCCGCCTGCTTCATCCCGGCCTCCGCGTCTGGGCGCGCGACATCGGCATCTCCGTCATCGCCTCTTTCGTCATGGTCACCGTGCTCTATCAGCCGGTCCGCGTCGAAGGCACCAGCATGCAGCCCGAGCTGCGCGACCAGGACCGCCTCTTCATCGACAAGCTCTTCTTCCACTTCGAAAAAATCTCCCGCGGCGACGTCGTCGTCTTCCACTACCCGCGCGATCCGGAAAAAAGCTACATCAAGCGCGTCATCGCCCTGCCCGGCGACTCCATCTTCATCGACCAGGGCCGCGTCTGGATCGACGGCGAGCCCACCGAAGAACCCTGGGTCCCGCGCCGCTATCGCGACACTCGCTCCATGCCCGAGATGATCGTCCCCGCCGGCCAATACTTCGTCATGGGCGACCACCGCTCCATCTCCTCTGACTCCCGCGACTTCGGCCCCGTCGACCGGGACCTCATCTACGGCAAAGCCACCTTCATCTACTGGCCCGCCGACAACGTGGGCGTCGTGCACTAGCCGGCCTCTCACCGCAACCACATTAGACAACCCCCGACCCTCCCTGCTAAAAAGAAATCCCCCGCCCGGCCCCTGATTTCACCAAACCCAGGAGACTCGCGATGCCATCCCTGCGCTTCCCCGTTCTGCTGTTCGCCGCCCTCGCCTGCGCCCTCGGTCTGCTCCCCGCAACCTCCATCGCCGCCGAAAAATTCGACGGCCAGTGGCTCACCACCCAGGACTGCCCCGCGCAGGGCAAGATGGAAGAGCTCATCCGCAAGATCCCCACCACCATCGATGGCAACAATCTGAAAGGGGACAAAGGCACCCCCGACCAGCCCGGCTACGAGATCATCACAGGCACAATCGGCGCTGACGGCAACGCCGAGCTCGACGTCAACGGCGTCCTCGCCAACCGCGCCAATGCCCACGGCATCTTCGCGCACAAGGGCGAAGACTACCACTACACGGTCAAAGCCCACTTCGACGCAGACAAGGGCACCGGCACGCGCGACACCGGCCTCGGCATCGAAAGCCGACCCTGCAACTTCACCTTCGAGCGCCAACCCGCCGCCACAACGCCTCCAGCGTCAACCCCACAGTAGCGCCTGAGCCACGCAGGAACCAGGCAACCAATAACAAATCTCCACCAGCTTCGAGCTTCGAGCTTCGAGCTTCGAGCTTCGAGCTTCGAGCTTCGAGCTTCGAGCTTCGAGCTTCGAGCTTCGAGCTTCGAGCTTCGAGCTTCGAGCTTCCTGCTTCGAGCTTCCTGCTTCCAGCTTCCTGCTTCCAGCTTCCAGCTTCCTGCTACCAGTAATCTTGCATTTCCCCCCAACCCGCCTACAATGCCAGCCGATTCACTGAAAGGGAAAGTTCTGCCCATGAAACAGGCGGAGGGGGCTCCAATGAAATTCTCACGACTCGTCATTCTTTTTGCTTTGACCTGCGCATTCTTCCTTCTGCCAGGCACTTCCATCGCCAGCGAGCACTTCGACGGCAGCTGGCTCACCAAACTCACCTGCCCGCCCAAAGGAAACACCGAGGGCTACACCTGGCAATTCGTCAGCGTCATTCAGAACAACACGCTGCACGGTGAGCGCGGCGCTGCCGACCAGCCTGGCTACTACACCCTCGACGGCAAAATCGCCGACAATGGCACCGCCAAACTCTCCGCTAACGGCATCGTCGCGTCCAGGCAATATGCCCGCGGCGTTTTCGCCCACAAGGGCGAGAGCTACGGCTACGACGTCAAAGCGCAATTCCAGGAAACAACAGGCACCGGCACAAAAAGCGAAGGCCTCGGCATCGTCGGCCGCACCTGTACCTTTGAATTCACGAAGCAGCCGGCAAGGGAAGGAGGCTCGCCCTCGCCCTCAGGCTCCGGCCATTAGCCGCAACCCTGCCACCGACTCGCGATGCGCTACCGACTGCAGGCTACCGACTAAAGGCTATAGCCACAGGCTATCGGCTACCGGTTCCCATCCTCACCGGCTCAGCAGCCCGCCTCGCGTACCCCTCGTGCGCCATGCGCTGCCCCATCGGCTTGTAAGCCGCCATCTCCTCCGGCTGCCACGTCGCCAGCCCATCCACATAGCGGTTGTACATCGAGAACGCCGCGGCGATCAGCACCGTGTCATGAATCTCCCTGTCCGTCGCGCCGCGCTCCCGCGCCAGATTGATATCAGCCGCTGTTACATTCTTCCCGCCCTCGCGAACCTTCTTTGCAATCGCGATCAGCGCCCGCAGCTTCGGCGAAATATCCGCGCTCTCCGGATTCGCCTTCACCGCCTCGATCCACGCATAGTCCACCTCGCGTCCCCCGCGATGCTCCGCCGCCGCCGCACTGTGCGACATCTGGCAGAACCGGCACTCATTCCCGTTCGACACCACCGCCGCAATCGCCTCGCGTTCGGCGCTCGTCAGCGTGCTCTCGCCGCGCAGTAGAATCTCCGCCAGCTCCCGCATCGGCTTCGCCGTCTCCGGCCGAAACGCAAACGCGCCCGTAATCCCGGGCATTCCCTCTTCCAGTGCAATATGTGCCATCGTCTCCTCCTCCAAATCAATAGTTCGTGCCGCAGCCTCGCGGCTCCGCCTAAACACCATTGCCCGATGCCTTGATCCCCATCAGCCGATTCTTCGGCTCGTAGCCGCTCACCGCCAGCCGCTTGCCGTGCATCCGATGCACTTCGTCCGACACCGGATGAACTCCCGACGTCGTCACCCACCGGTTATAGAAATTAAACAGCGCCACCACGAGGATCGTGTAGTAGATCGCCTCGTCGCTCCAGCCCATCCTGCGCAGCTCCTCCACGTCGTCCTCGCGCATCGCCGGCAGTTCCTTCGTGATTTTCCGTGCAAAGCGCATCAGCGCCTTTTCGTGTTCCGGCAGCGGCGAGGTCTCCATATCCTCCAGAACCTTCCGCACCAAATCCTCGCTGCCCAGCATCTCCGCGGCTATCGCCGCGTGCGACCGCCAGCAAAATTCGCACTGGTTGGTCCACGACGTGTACGCCGCAATCAGCTCGCGCAGCCCGCCGCTGATCGGCGCATCGCCGCGCATCACGCCTTCCGTAAAGCTCGCCAGAGGCGAAGTCACCTCCGGCCGAAACGCAAACAGATGCCAAATCTGCCAGTGCTCGCGCCCGCTCTCCTTCGCAATTCGGATCAGATCCGCATATGGGCTCGGCTGCGGATTGGCCTCGACCTCAGGAAGCCAGGTCGGCGTCTGCTCGACTGCTTTCATAAACCCTCCTTATTCGGTTGCGAGAAGTGAATCGTCCACCGCCAGTTCCTCCGCTGCCGGCCCATGCGCAGCATACCGGTACGCCGGCAGCGCCAGCATTGCCAGCGAAGCCACCAGCGTCACCGCGCAAAAGGCATTCATAATCCCCGTATACGATCCCGTCCTGTCATAGATATGTCCCAGCACCAGCGGCGCAAACGCCCCCGCCACGGCAAACGTGCTGTACACCATCCCGTACAGCGTCGAAAACGACCGCAGCCCAAAATACCGCCGCAACATATAGGGAATCAGATCCAGCTCGCATCCGCCGCCTAACCCTGCAATAAACGCAGCCGGAGCCGCCGCGCCAAACGTCCGCGCATGCGCCAGCAGCAGCATTCCAGCGCCCGCCGCCAGCAGTGAAGCCACAGCAATATGCGATCCCTTCACGATATCCAACAACCACCCCAGCACAAAGCGCCCCGTCACACTCGAAATTCCCAGCAGCGACGCGGTGATCGCGATCTGCTCCGTCTTCAGCCCGTGATCGCTCAGCATCGGCGCCAGATGCGCCACCGCCCCGTTTTCGCTCAGCGACAGCGCCACCACCCCCAGCGCCAGCAACCAAAAACTCGCCGACCCCAGCGCCCGCTGCCACGTCAGACCCTCCGCAGCCTCGCCCCGCATCGCGCGCGTCGATTCATGTACTGACCCCGCCTTCGGCGCCCGCGCAAACAGCAGTGTCAGCGGCATACCGATCAGCAGCGGCAGCGCGGCCAGTCCGAAATACGTCTTCCGCCATCCGACCGTCACCAGCAGATGCGCCACCAGCGGCGGCACAATGAACGACCCAACGCCCGACCCCGCCACCACAATCGACAGCGCCGCGCCCAGCCTCCGCTCGAACCACGCCGCAATCACCCGCGCGTAGCCCAGCTGATACGTTCCCGTCCCCGCAATCCCAATCAGCACCGCGTTCGCATACAACTGCCAAAGATGCGGCGTCAGAAATCCCATCGCCCCCATCCCCAGCCCAAACGCCGTCATGAAACCCGCAATCAGTTTGCGCGGATCGAACCGGTCGAACAGCTTTCCGATGAACGGTGAAAAAATCGCCACGGAAATCGCCGCCAGGCTGAACGCGCGCGCAATCTGTTCACGATCCCACCCAAACGCCTGGCCCAGCGGCTTCACCATGAAGCTGAAGCTGTAAATGAAGACCGTCGCGAACCCCGTCAGCACGCCGATGTGGCACACCACCGCGACGCGCCATCCCGGATACGCGAGTTGGTTCTCGGCCGAGCGCACGGCGCCCGGCATCTTGTCGATGTTCGTCTTTACCAAACAGGAATCCTGGGGACCGCAACCGCCCGCCCATTATCCCGGAGCCGAATGACAACTCACAACCGCAGCCGGGTCGGCATTTCTCTCCATCCTTTGGCCGATGCAAGGCGACCCCCCTCCTTATTGCGCAAACGCAGCCGGCGACGAACCCTCCTCCGCCACCAGCACTGCATTCGCCGCGAGCCGCGCTTCGCTCTCAGGATCGTGCGACGGCAAATACACCAGCGGCCGCTCCTTCGCGAGCCTCATGATGCGCGCCAGCGTGCCCCGCGAAACAGCTTCGTTCGGGCTCACCCCATCCACCTTGCCCGCCATCAGCAGCCCCTGGTTATAGCTCGTATCGCCCGCCAGAAAATACAACACCGTCCCCTGCACCACCACTGACACATGATGGGGCGTGTGTCCCGGGGTCTCAATCGCCACCACATCGCCGCATTTCGTCAGTGGCACGCTTCGCTGGAAAGGCCCCAGCGGCCGCTCCTCAAAGCGCAGCAACTCCGGATCCCACCACTTCGGCCACCGGTGTGGCAAATATCCGCCCACCTTCCCGCCCCAACCGCTGGCCCGCCGCAACTCCCCCTCCGCTACCCATATCCTCGCGCCCGTCAGGTGCGCCAATCCTCCCGCATGATCGGTGTGCAGATGCGTGAGCACAACATGGCGCACATCTCTCGCAGCAATGCCCAGAGCGCGCAGCTGCGGGCCCAGTTCCTCCTCAGGATGAACCGAGAACTGCACCGCTCGCCGATAGAACGGGTGCCATGACGGATGGTATCCGCGCTCGTGCACCCGCGACGTTTCTCCCGTATCGACCACAATAATGCCCTCATCATGCTCGATCACCCACGCATAAATAGGCAGCCACTCCGTCCACTCCCTGTCGAGCAGCATGTTCAGCGTGCGGGCCACACCCTTGCCCCTCGACTCCCGTTGCCCCCTGCGCACCTTCACCGACCCCGTACGAATCGCATAAATTTTTGTCATAACCCTCGCTCTCGTGTATGCCCGCCGCGTCCAGGCTGAGTCAGCGGTCGCTCACCCAGCAAACCACCAAGTTTATGGCCTGCCCGGCTGATCACGGGCGAGCCGCCTTTCCCGTTTTGACTCCGGGCCGGAGGGCGTCCTCTTTCGGCACACTCCTCGCGTTTCCTTCGCAGCTATTCATGCATAGGCCGTCCCCGATCGGTAGCGTTTCTACAAGGGGGATTTTTATGGCCGCGCGTTCCTTCGAATCGCTGATCGATCTTCCCGACCTCACCTCTGAGCCGCTCGCAGATTTCTCCCGCACCGTCTCCGGTCTCGGTCCCGACGCCGAGCCCGAAATCAACCTCGGCGCTTTTCGAGGACTCGGCTACGCCCTGGTCATCGAATCTGCGCTCGTCATCATCGGCAGCGCCGGCTGGATGCTCTGGCACATCCTGCGCTGAGAGGCAATCCCGAGGCAGGCTCGCCGGCTGCGAGTCCCGTCGCAGCCCTGTACCCTGTACCCTGTATGAACCTCCTCATCAACGGCCAGCCACAAAGCTTTCCAGAGCTCGGCCCCGGCGCAACCCTTCAAGATCTTCTCAGCGCTCTCGCGCTCCCCTCCGATCGCATCGCTGTCGAGCACAACGGCTCCATCGTCTCTCGTCCCGCCTGGCCCGCCACTGCCGTCGCCGACGGCGACAAACTGGAAATCGTCCACTTCGTCGGCGGCGGGGCGCCCTGATTCCGGGCTTCCACCTCTGGTCCACTCCATCCGCACTCATCACTGTGCACTCTTGGTTGCCCCATCCGCCCCTCCCGTGTACTCTCGAAGGGCTGGGGTCTCCCACGAAAACCTTCACCCTCCAATTCAGATGTAGGACCTTTCCATGAACCAACCCATCGTCTTCGTCAGTGGCAGCAAAGGAGGTGTCGGCAAATCGCTCACCGCTATGGCTGTCCTCGATTACTTCACCGCGGAGCACCGCTACGTCCGGCTCCTTGAAGCCGATACCACCAACCCCGATGTCTGGAAGGCCTACCGCCGCAATGTCGAAGGCGAGGTCGCGAGCCTTGACGAGATCGACGGCTGGATTAACCTCGTCAACACCTGCGACGCTAACCCCTTCAAAGCCGTCGTCGTCAATACACCGGCGCGCAACAACGACGCGGTGCGTGTCCACGGTGCCATCCTGCTCGACGCGCTCAAGGAACTCGCCCGCCCCCTCATCACACTCTGGGTCATCAACCGCCAGCGCGACTCGCTCGAGCTGCTCAACAGCTATCTCGAAGCCATGCCCGGCACGGTCGTCCACGTCGTCCGCAACGGCTATTTCGGCGACGTCAGCAAGTTCGAACTCTACCAGTCCAGCTCCATGCCGGAAACCATCCAGCAGCGCGGCGGCAAGTCCCTCTTCCTTCCCGACCTCGCCGACCGTGTCACCGACGAGCTCTACTCGCGCCGCATCACGCTGCAGGAAGCCGCGCAGCAGCTCAAACTCGGCGACCGCGTCGAGCTCCAGCGCTGGCGCGCCAGCATTAAAGAAATGATGACCCAGGCCGGCGTCTAAACTTTGCAAGTTGTCATTCTGAGCGGCGTGCCCCGCCCCGAACCATCATCCGGAGTGCCTGTTCGCGCCGTGTGGGTTGTTCTCGTGCATCCCTACCGCGGCGGTTGCGTCGCAGCCATTCTTCCGCCCTGACGCGGCGCTGCCAGATGCGGCTCCGGCGTCGGCGCCGCAGGCGCTGCCTCAAGCCTGGCGCGGTTCACCTCCACAGCCCCCACGCGCCCGCCCTTCTCCGTCTCTACAGCAATGCGGATACTCTGCGTCTTCTTCGATGTGGAAATCGTAACGTCGATCGTCAGCGGTAATTGCTGGTCGATCAGCGAAGTGTCCTGCGTAACAGCCGTGAACGTCTCCGTCAGCGCCCTCATGCGCACGATGTCCCTGCGCCCATTGAGCGCCGCTATGCTCACCAGCAGCCTGGCGTAACTCTTCCCCTCATCCTCGGGCAGCCAGTGCAGTTCTTTCGGAGCCACCTGCAGAATCACCTCCGCCGTCTGCGCATCCGGATGCCGCAACACGTCGCTCAAAGATAAATGCAGCGCGTCAAACGGCACTCTGGCCTGCACCGCTTCCATCAGGCTTTGTATTCTCTGCTGCAGAGGATCCGCCCCCGCCTTCGGGTCCGGTGCGTAATAACCAATCTTCGTCACTGCGCGCAGATTGGGATCAAGCATCGTGATGCGAATTCGCCTGAATCGCCCGTCGTCGTCGCCCCCATGCGGCTGATACGTCAGCGTGTAATACTCTGACCCGATCCGTTCCGCTTCCCGCATCTCGCCATCCACATCGTTGCGATTGAAAAACAGTTTGCCGCCTGTCTCGTCCGCGAAAACGCCAAAGTTGATGTCCCCGTTTGGTCCAAACAAATCGTTGTTTCCCGGATCCACCACCGAGTCCATCGTGCTCACTGTGAAAGACGATTGGTGGACGGAGAGCCCCGGATACATCACGAACAGCGTGATGCGCGCGTCCACCAGCATGTTCGTCACCGAATGCGCGTATTGCAGCAACGGAGTGGAGATGCCCGCTGGAAGAAACCCCGTATTGATCCCGGGACCTCCGTGACCGAGCCACAGAATATTCTTCCGTCCCTGAATCCCCTGGTTCTCCAGCGCAATCTGCTCCAGCGCGTCGAAGGATTGCTGGATTCTCTCCCCCACGAACGAAGCATTCATCTGCTTGTACGGCAACGACGGCGGTATGTGAGCCAAGGCCCTCAGCAGCTCGTCGCGATCGCGTGTATAGCCCTCCACCAGTTCCAGGGACTGATTCCCCACCACCATCAGCTCCGTCAGCGACCGCAACTCCTTCGGCTGCGAATCCAGATAACGCTTCGCCTCCCAGCGGATATACGCGAAGTCCTGCCACGCCGAGTTCAGCTCGTCGAGCACAAGAATCGTCACCGGAGCTTTGCCGTCCGGATTCTCATCGCGCGCCGTCGGAGCCAGCGTGTGCGCGTCCGGCGCCTCGAACGAAAAAATCCGCTGCGGCCGCTTGTCCTCCGTGATCAGGAAATCGTCCTTCGTCAGCCCCGTCACCACCGGCCGGCCCTTCTTATCCAGCACCGTCACATCCAGAAACACCAGCTTCGAAGTCACTTGAAAGGTCGGCGCCTGCGCAGTGCTCTGCTGTTGACCCCGCGCCATCGCCCCACACACACAAAGCACCAGCAGCAGAAAAGCCGCGGAAGGCAGCATTCGAACGCATCTCATCAAAAAACCTCGGCCCTGGGGATTCGTACAACCGTCGCTGCCCTCAAGACGGCTATCCCCCAACTTTAGACCCGCTTCTCGCTCCCAGCTCCTGGCTCCCGGCTACCAGCTCCCTGCTCCCCTCTCCTGCCTCCTCCTCCCCACAACTCGCTATCATTTCTCCATGAATAACAAAGTCCGCTGGGGTGTCCTCTCCACCGCCAACATCGGTGTCAAAAAAGTCATCCCCGCCATGCAGCAAGGACAGCTCTCCACCATCGCCGCCATCGCCTCGCGCGACCTCGCCAAAGCCCGCACCATCGCCGCCCAACTCGACATCCCCAAAGCCTACGGCTCCTACGAAGAACTCCTCGCCGACCCCAACATCGACGCCATCTACAACCCGCTCCCCAACCAGCTCCACATCCCCTGGACCCTCCGAGCCGCTGAAGCCGGCAAGCACGTCCTCTGCGAAAAGCCCCTCAGCATGAACCGAGCCGAAGCCGAGTCCCTCCTCGCCGTACGCGACCACACCGGCGTCCTCATCGGCGAAGCCTTCATGATCCGCTGCCACCCGCAATGGCTCCGCCTCCGCGCGCTCCTCGACGAAGGCCGCATCGGCACACTCCGCTCCATTGCTGCGTTCTTCAGCTACTTCAACGCCGACCCCGCCAACATCCGCAACATCTCCGAAACCGGCGGCGGCGCCCTCTACGACATCGGCTGCTACTGCATCCACTCCGCGCGCTTCGCCTTCGCCCAGGAGCCCACCCGCGTCTGCGGCCTCATCGACCGCGACCCGCAACTCCAAACCGACCGCCTCACTTCCGCGCTCCTCGACTTCCCCCAGGGCCACGCCATCTTCACGTGCAGCACGCAGCTTGTCCCGTACCAGCGCGTGCAGTTTTACGGCACCAAAGGCCGCATCGAAGTCGAGATCCCCTTCAACGCCCCACCCGACCGCCCCACGCGCCTCTTCATCGACGACGGCCGCGACCTCTTCGGCTCCGGCATCTCCACCGAAACCTTCCCCACCACCGATCAATACACACTCCAGGGCGACGCCTTCTCCCGCGCCATTCTTGAAGGCACCCCCGTCCCCGTCTCCCTCGAAGAAGGCATCGCCAACATGGCCGTCATCGACGCCATCTTCCAGTCCGCGCAATCCGGCCAGTGGCAATCCGTGGGTTCCTGACCGCCGCAGTCTTTCGCACAGATATAGGTTGCAGTAATAGTCTTGCTGTCTTTCTCCCTTTGCGGGATACTGTCCGTGCCGCTTGAGGAGAAGTTCGCATGTTACTCCAGCGTTTCTCGCCTGCGTTTCTTTCTATCTCTGCCTTTTCTCTGGCACTGCTAACTCCCGTCGCCGTTTGCCAGGAAGGTGCCGGATTTTTCGTTGGCAGCCGCAGTGCCGGCGTGACGCGCGGAACGCCCAACCTTCCCTACAGCGCTCAGTACATCACCACGCGCTTGCAGGCCTTGGCCGACGGCACCACCGTCACCGACATGCATAGGGAATTCGGTGCGCGCGACTCCCAGGGCCGCACCCGCATGGAGATTTATCCGCCAGGAGACGAAGCTACCGGTCAGAATCCCGCAGAGCCGATCAGCGTCACCATCTTCGATCCCGTTACCGGGCAGAAGATTTTCATAATCCCCCGCATGAAGACCGCGCACGTCGCCACGATCCACCCCGTTGCCCCGCTGCCGCAGCCCACCAGCGCGCCAGGCACCGTCTCCGGCAGCCCCGCGGCATCCGACTCCTCGCCGCCGGTTTACCCCGCCCCGCTCCCCCGACCCGCGGTGGAGAAGCTCCCCCCGCAGACCATGGAAGGCCTCTACGTCGAAGGCACCCGCATCACCCAGGTCATTCCCGCAGGTAGACAGGGCAATGACCGCGACATCACCGTCATCCATGAAACCTGGTTCTCGCGCGAACTCGGGATCGGGGTTCTTTCGAAAAGCATCGATCCGCGCAGCGGCAACAGATACACAACGGAAATGAAAGCTATCAGCCGCGACGAGCCTTCGCCCGACCTCTTCCAGATCCCCGCGGATTACAAAATCATCCAGCAATAGGACCAGCAAAATCAGTAATCCGCTTGATGACGCGGCCGCCACCTATACCGTGATCACAACCTTCCCTACCTGCGCGTTCGACTCCAGATACTCGTAAGCCTCCCGGAACTGCGCCAGCGGAAACGTCTTCGCGATCTTCAGCTTGAACCGCCCGTCCGCCAGCCGGTCGTAGACGTACTTCTTCGCGCCCTCCACAATCTCCGGCCTCGCGCGAAACTCCATCAGCGAATACCCGCGCAGCGAGATCCCCTTGCTCATCGCCGCCCGCGTCGGAAACGGCGTCGGCTGCATCGACAATCCGCCATACTCGAAAATGATTCCGCCCGGTGCCGCCGCCTCCGCCAGCTTCTCCACAAACGGCCCCGCCACCGGATCGAAAATCACCCGCGCGCCTTTGCCGTCCGTGATCTCCTGCACCCGCGCCGGCAAATCTTCCTCCTCCGTCGCGATCACATAATCAGCGCCCAGCTCCAGCAGCTCTTTCTTCTTCTTCGAAGTCCGCGTCGCCGCAATCGACTTCCCGCCCGCGTCCTTCACAATCTGGATCGCCGCAAGCCCCACGCTGCTTGACGCCGCCGGCAGCAGCGCAAAATCTCCCGCCGTCACTTTGCCGTAATGCACCAGCGCGCCCCACGCCGTCAGATACTGCATCCAGATCGCGGCCCCCTCAGCAGGCGACAGCTTCTCGGGATACTCACCCAGTACCGTCGCCGGCACCACCGCCTCCTCGCCCAGCACGCCGAACTGATTCATCGAATACCCAGGCACCGTCGCGACCTTCTTCCCCACGAGGCTCTTGTCAACGCCCGCGCCCACCGCTTCCACCACGCCCGCCGCCTCATACCCAATACGCGACGGCGGCTTTGGCTGCTCAAAATAGCGGCCCGCCATGTACAGGAGCTCCGCGCGATTCAAACCCGTCGCCTGTACCCGCAGCTTCACCTCACCTTCCTTCGGCTCCTGCGTCGGCGCATCCTCCAACTTTAGCTTCTCCGGCCCACCCAATTCATAAAAGCGCACAATCTTCGGCATTGCGTACCTCTCCTCATGAAATAGAAGGCAAGACTCGCCCTCCAACCCACTTCGATGAGCCCGCGCGCAAAAAGACTCCCAAACCACTTCCAAACAAACAGGGCCCGCCTCAGGCCATCGCAAGCGATGCCCAAAGCGACCCTGTTGCCCCAATCCGCGACGGCCTGGTGGATGTCCTCGATAACATCAAATTCGATTACGCCCGTAATAGCACTGTGCGGACCATCCCGGGCCATTTCCCGCACGCCTCGCGCCCCGCTGCTAGAATTCCTCCCTTACAGTCCATCCGAGGCCTTCATGACATCCAACGACCTCACCCGCCGCGAATTCCTTGCCGCAGCCAGTGCCGCCACCGCCGCTTCGCTCCTGCCTTCATCCCTCTCCGCCGCCGCGGAATCCTCCTCACTCGGCCAGTGGATCGACGACGACTTCGGCCTCCCCGCCTTTCGCTACACCGGACCGCTGCGCTTCCCCTCGAGCCCCGTCTACGACCACGCGCCGATGCTCCCCGACGATCCTTACTTCCTCCTCGGCAACTACCGCCTCACCCTCTTCACTCACGCCAGCGGATCATTGCAGCTTCTCACCGGCGAACGAGCCTGGGGCCGCATGAATCAGGACCCGGCTCCCCGCCCGCTCAACTTCGCCGGCGCTTACCAGGCTTCTGTAACAGTCAACAGTACAAATTACCCCCTCACCGGCCTCGACTCCCCCGCCGCTCTCGCCGCCAACAAGATCTTCGGCGTCGGATTCGCTCGCTATGAATACGCCGTCACCCCCGCGCTCTCCATCACTCGCCGCATCTCTGTCGCTCCCTCGGCCAAACTCCACCAGGGCAGCTCCGCCTTCCTCGTCGAAGTCCGCCTCCGCAACACCGGAAGCGATCCGCTGCACCTCGCGTATATCGAATCCATGCTCGCCCGATATCAGCCGATCTTCGCTGCCTGGGACAACGACCAGCACGAAGTCTCCTATTCGTCGCAAGCCGCCGAAAAAGCCGGCCGCGCCCTCCTCGTCCGCTTCACCCCGAACCCCAAAAGCAAGCTCGCCTTTCCCCCTGCCGGCCAGATGTCCCGCCTCGAGCAGTTCCCTCCGGCGCTATTTGTTCAGCCCATAGATACAAATACCCAGACCTCGGTCTCCAACTCCGACTCCTCGGCCCCCGGCACCTGGCTCGGAGCAAAATGGTCCGGCGATCTCCAGCCCGGCGAAGTCCGCGACCTCGCCTTCGTTATCGGCTACACCCGCGAGCGCTCCGAAATTCCAGCTCTGGCCTCCCAGCTCCCGCCGTCACACAGCACCCTCGACCGCAACGCCTCCGCCTTTGCCCCAGCATGGCGCGAAAAAATCCCCGCCTTCACCAACGAAACCGACCCGGCCCTCCGCCGCGAAATGCGCTGGAACGCCGCCACCCTCGAACAGATGGCCATCTGGCGCGAGTACTACGACGAAACCATCATCCCCCAGGGCACCGACTACGACTACACCTGGGGCATGGTCGGCTCCATGCGCGACCAGGCCCAGCACGCGCTGCCCTTCTGCCACACCAACCCCGCCATCGCCCGCTCCACCCTGCGCTTCATCATGAAGCGCACCCTCCCCGACGGCAACATCCTGCTCAACGACGGCGGCTTCGGCTGGTCGCCCTCCGGTGCGCAGCAAACCAGCGATCAGCAGCTCTACCTCTTCCTCCTCCTCGCCGAATATCTCCGCGTCACCCGCGACCACACCATCCTCACCGAACCCATCGGCTACTACCCGCTCGAAAATTCCGGCCGGGACACCGGCCTCGCCCACGTCCGCCAGGCCTTCCTCTTCCTCCGCGATCGCGTCGGAGTCGGCCCGCACGGCATCATCCTCCGCTGGAACTCCGACTGGAACGACATGTTCGGCTGGTGGCCCTCCGCGCATCCCTACAACGACGTCTTCGTCGTCTCCGAAAGCCACATGAACTCCGCGATGGCCATCGTCATCCTCGGCGATCTGGCTGCGATGCTCGACGCAGCGCAAAGCCCCGACGCCGCCGACCTCGCCGCCGCCATGCGCGAATACCGCACCCAGCTCCACGAGGCCTTCATGCGCGACCTCGGCGACCGCGCCTTCCCGCGCCGCGCCTGGGCCTGGTACAACGAGCCCCTCGGCGAAAAAGAAATGTGGCTCGAGCCCCAGGGCTTCACCCTCCTCAACCCCGACATCCCAACCGACCGCAAGCGCCGCCTCTATGCCGAGCTCGACCATCGCCTCCTCACCGGCGAAGCCCTCGGCCCGCGCCAAATCGAAACGCCCGCGGTCCAGCCCGGCACTCCCCAGGGCTCGCGCGAAAACGGCGGCTTCTGGTACGCACTCCACGGCCCCGTCATTCTTGGCGTCGCCACCTTCGACCGCGCCACCGCCGAAGCTCTTCTCCACCGCATGACCTTCGCCAACTACGCGCGCACCTTCCCCAACTACTGGACCGGCCTCTGGTCAGCCTCCGATTCTCTCGACTCCTCACTGCTGCCCACCACCGGCCTCTCCCAGATGATTCCCTGGTGCGCGCACGCCCACGCCTGGCCGCTCTACTGCTGGCTCCGCCTGCGTGAAGAACGCAGCCCGGCCTGACCAGCGCGGCGTCTCTTGTCTGATTCCTTTCCGCCCCACCCCATTACTACTTGTGTATCCTGTCTTCACATCGCCGCCGGCTGCCCCGGTTCCCGATCCTACGGACGCGCGATCCGTTGCACGAGGCCGCAATTTTGACCCACTCCTTACGATCCGGCGCATCGGGCCGCTCGCGTTTGCTCCTGCAAATCTGTGGCTATATCGCCGCCGTGATCCTTCCCTGGGTCGGCGTCACCGCTAGCATGCATACGCCCGCGCTGCGCGGCACGCCCCTGGCGCTCAGCTTCGTCTTTGTCGCCGGCATCACCATCTTTACCAGCCTCGGTTCCGGCCTCGTTTCGGTCGCCCTCACCGCGCTCTTCTTCAACCACCTCGCCCTCGCGCGCAACAGCTGGATTGCGCTGGACCCGCAATCGATCCTCTACACCATCGTCATCCTCGTCATCGGAACGATCATCGCCTTCCTTTGCGATCGCCAGCGCATCACCAGCAGCGACCTACGCGCCGCGCTGACCTCCCTCCGGGTGCGCACCAACGCTCTAATGGAAGCCCAGCAGGCCAGCAACTCCGCTGCGTGGATGCACGATGCGGGCAAGGGCCGCATCGAATGGGCTGAGGGCGGCGCCGAAATCTTTGGCCGCCCGTATTCCGAAACCAGCGTCTCCGATGACTGGACCAGCTTCATCCTCGCCGAGGATCGCGACCGCGTTCTGCACGCCGTCGAGGCCGCGACCTCCATCGGTCAAAGCTTCCGCGTAGAGTTCCGCGTGCGCTGGCCCAACGGCGATCTCCACTGGCTCGAGAGCCGCGGCACCCCCTCCGCCTCGAACCCCAAAATCTGGCATGGCGTCACCATCGACATCACCGAACGCAAGAATGCCGAAGCCGCCCTCGTCCGTTCCGAAAAGCTCGCCGCCATCGGCCGCCTCTCCGCCACCATCGCCCATGAGGTTAACAATCCCCTCGAGGCCGTCACCAACCTGATCTATCTCGCGCGATCCGATCCGCATCTCTCGCCTCAGGCCAGCGACTATCTGCAGCGCGCCGATCAGGAGCTCGCCCGCCTCGGCGCCATCGCCCGACGCACCCTCACCTTCGTGCGCTCCCGGTCTTCTCCCGGCCCGGTCAGTGTCCTCGAAATCATCGACAGCGTCATCGCTATGTTTGAGCCGCGCTGCTCCACGCGTGGTGCGGAGATCAGCGTCGTCCCCGCGACTGACTTCAGCCTGCCCATCCCCGCCGACGACCTCCGCCAGATTCTCACCAACATCGTCTCCAACGCCTGCGACGCACTGCCCGAAACCGGCGGCCGCGTCCAGGTCGAGACCGCCCGCGCCGGTGCCATCGCCTCCATCTCCATCCGTGACAGCGGCGCCGGCATCCCGCCCGAGAACCTTCCCCGCATCTTCGATCCCTTCTTCACTACCAAGGGCGAAGTGGGCACCGGCATCGGCCTCTGGGTTGCCAAAGACCTCGTCGAGAAAAACGGCGGACGCATCGCCGTCGAAACCAGGAACCTGCCCGCGGGCTTCCGCACCCTTTTTCGCGTCGACCTTCCCTGCTCCTGACGCCCGCGCCCAATCCATTTGCGCAGCCATGCGTTTTCCTGCATGATTTTCAAATTCCTCCATCCTCGTGCTTGCAGGTGAACCCTTGGCTTCTCCAACCGTCATCGATCCGCCCCAGACCCAGCACACCACGGCTCCCTGGAGCCTCGCCGCCTGCATCGCCTTCCGCTTCTGTTTCGTCTGCTTCGGCCTCTACTGCCTTTCCTCGCAAATCATCACCGCCCTCATCGCCATCCCCATCATCGACCTTCCCGACCCATCCTCGATACCGCCCTGGCGCCAGATCATCACCTTCACCGCCATCCGCATCTCCCACCACAAAGATCCCCTCGTCTTCACCGGCAGCGGCAGCGGCGACACGCCTGCGTTCTACTCCGCCACCATAGACACGAAGAAGAACACCCTGGCGCTAACCCAGCGCCGCGCCGCGAATGTCAAACTCAACTTCACCTTCGCCCGCCCCGCGCCCAATCAGCTCATCCTCGACGGCCTCATCGACGGCCACCCAACCCATATCCAGCTCCGCCTCGACGACCCACACAAATTTCTCCTCGTCAGCCGAGGCTTCCACTGGGTCCAGGAATACCCCCTCAACCGCTGATCGACTGTGTCCGTGCGCTCAGAACCTCGGCCCCTCCGTCCCAACCACTGCTCCAGAGCCCTGCATCTGCGGCATCCTGAAGTTCTCCAGCCTCCCCTCGTACTGCAGTTCCTTCCGGGTCCGGGTCAGGCGGCACGAGGCGGCCCCCATTAGGGCGATGGCGGAATCGTGGCTGCGGATGCGCTGGGCCAGTCGATTCCCGTCGACTCCGCCCCGCACTTGCCTCGGATGCGGCTTTTCTGCGATACATGAATGGTTTGCCCGGAGGAGTCACGATGAAACGCAAGGTTTTTGCAGGCACCCTGTTCGTGCTTTTCGGTTTGTCTCTCGCGCACGCCGCTAATCCGGCGAATATGCAGGCCGTCACCTTTCCCAGCGGCAGCGACACCGCCCAGGGACTCCTGTATCTGCCGGGCGGCTCCGGGCCTCATGCGGCGGTGGTGGTCATTCAGGAATGGTGGGGGGTGAACGATTGGATCAAAGAGCAGGCGCAGCATTTCGCCGCTGAAGGATACGTGGCGCTGGCCGTGGATTTATATCGCGGCAAGGTGGCGACGGATTCCGATATGGCGCATGAGTTGATGCGCGGGCTGCCCCAGGATCGCGGTGTACGCGACCTGACCTCGGCGGTGGCGTGGCTGGAGAAGCGGCCCGACGTCGATCCGCACCGCATGGGCGCGATCGGCTGGTGCATGGGCGGAGGCTACTCGGCCCAACTGGCGATTGCCGATCCCAGTCTGAAAGCGGTGGTCATCAACTACGGGTCCCTGCCCACTGACAAGGCTGCGCTCGAAAAAATCCAGGCGCCGGTGCTGGGCAATTTTGGCGGCCTCGACCGGGGCATCACCCCGGACGACGTCCACGCCTTTGAGGCGGCGATGCAGTCTCTGGGCAAGAGCACGGACCTGAAGATCTACCCGGACGCCGGACACGCCTTTGAGAACCCCAACAACACTGCGGGTTATCGCCCGGAGGACGCGAAGGACGCGCAGAGCCGGTCGCACCAGTTCCTGGCCGACCACCTGCACCCAGTTCGGCAATGACTGGAAAGGCAGTTACATCCGAGAAGTAATGGGGCGCGATGGGTTGTTATTCCCGTTTCGGGAAGCCCGTAGGCACGAAAGTTGGACGATCCCAGCAGGATGCTAAATGAGCCCGCCGAGTTTCTGCGGCCGTAAGTGCATGAAAAATTGTGCAATTCGGCCCCAAAGTAAGTATCTTTGGTTCTGGCCATGGTTACCAAAGGCGGGAAAATACTTCTTGCTTGTGTATCTCGGAACGTGTTAACTAGGCAGGCAATATCTTGAAATTCCTGCCTTGCAGTACAACAGGGGAAAGTGCGGTCTATAAGGCCACCACTATGAAAATTGGAACGACTATTCGAGGGTACCGCCTGCAAAAAGGGCTGTCTCAAGGGGACATCGAGAAGCGCACCGGGCTTCTTCGCTGCTATTTATCGAGGGTTGAAAACGGTCATACAGTTCCTTCGCTGGACACGCTTGCCAAAATCGCCGGGGCGCTCGAATTGCCTCTGGCCCAGTTGTTCGCTGAAGACACCCTGGGGCGGCAGCTCCAGTCTCAGAAACTCTCCGACGATGAACTCCGCTTCCTAACGCAAATCCGGCGTTATTCCACGAATCTGAACGACAGCGATCGAAAGCTGCTGCTGGCGATGGTCAAGAAGTTTGCAGCCACGGCGACTCGATAGCCAACCTGCATTCCCCCAAAACCGCGCTTGAGGCTCCGGACCGGCGTTCCGAGGCTGGGGAGAGCCTTATCCACCCCCGTTTTGATAGCGCGCGCGCAGTCCCCAGGCAATTAGAAGCAGCAGAAAGGTCATCACGCCCACCGCGAAAGCGCGCCGGCGGACGAACCGATCGCGCGGTGCGCCGATACGCGGCACCAGCAGCATGCCGAGTGCCAGGCCGCTGAGGAAGCCTCCTAGGTGCGCCAGGTTATCGACCTGAATGACGGTGTGCGCCAGCCAAACGCCCGCGCCGATCACGAAGTTCAGGATGGCGAAATACCAGACGCTGCGCCGCAGCTTTTTCAGATCGGACTGCGGAATGGGCAGCAACGGTGAACGCAACAGCATCAGGATCACGCCCGCCAGCCCGAAGACCGCGCCCGACGCGCCGGCACTCATGATCGCGCCCGGCTGGCCGTATTCCTGCGGATGGAAGGCAACACTGAGCAGATTGCCCGCGACTCCGGTCAGCAGATAGGCGGCCACGATGCCGAATTCGCCCAGCAGCGGCTCGCCCAGCAGGCCCAGATTCCACAGGCACCACATGTTTCCCAGGATGTGCCACCAGTTAAAGTGCACGAAGATCGAGGTCACCAGCAGCCACCACTGGCCCTGAAACACGAATCCCCCGTTGCAGAGCAGGTGGAACGAGAAGGGGTCCTGAAAGGTGGGACCGGCCAGGGAACCGCTCAAGATCAGGGTGAGCAGGTAGACGGCGCAATTGATGCCTACCAGAGTGTAGGTGGCCGGCGCCGAGGCCCAGTGCCGGCGTGGCCGCGGTGCCGGTTGTGGCGGCGGATACCATCCGCGCGGCTCGGGCTGCTCCTGGGGCGGCTCAGGATACGTTCCGGGCGGCAGGATCTCTGGCTGTGACGTGACGCGCCGGTCCGCGCCCTGTTCGGGGTCCATAGTGCTACCCTACCGTTCCCGCCTCGCGCTGACAATCCAACAATCGGTGCTGGCCAGACTAACCCACGGTCACCTGATCCGAAGCGCGCTGTGCGCGTGGTTCCCGCCGCCCGGACTCGGGCGGGGGCGCCGACCCGGCCCGCACCCAGGCAACGAGCGCGAACGGCGCCATGACGAAGACGGTGACGAGGATGCAGGCCCCAATGACGTCAGAAGTGAACCAATGGCGGCCAGCGGCGTCCGTGATGGTTTTTGGGAACAACGGCGGCACAGCGGATGGAATCGCCAACAGCAGATTCCCGGCGGCCGTGATGCCGTACATAAGGAGGGCGAGGCGACTCCATCGCGGTTGCACCGTGGCGTGAGGCTGACGACGCAGCCACAGCGCGAAGGCCTGATAGAAGAGCCAGGTGGTGAGGAGCCAGCCGAAATAGTTGCTGAAGGGGACGCCGAAATAACCGCCACCGTCGAGCCAAACCCAGGCGCGATCGATGTGCGTCCACACCGGGTCCATGGCCAGATCCCAGGCGGTCATTACGACCGCTGCGATGCAGGGCACAACAAACAGCGCGGCGCGCGAGCGTGGCGGCGCGGCGACCACGAAGGACGCCACGACCCACGCCAGGTATCCCACACCTACGTACGCCAGGGCCAGCGGAATGGGAAGCTGGAGCAACTTCGGCCCCATCACGCCGGTGAAGAAGTAGTGGCCGAACGGAAATCCGGTGCGCAGGCTGAGGCTTTCGAGGAGGCTGCCAATTCCGAGACAGAGCGCCATGAAGATGGCAATCCCTCTTGGCCCGTAAACGCGCCTGCCATGAACGAACGCGAAGAGGGCCGGCGGCAGCACGTGAAGAACGACAATCAGCAGCGTGGGAACCCGGGTTGGGAAAATCTGCAACAACCGCGCAACGACATAGAGGAGCAGCAACACTATAAGTGCACTGCGCGTGGCGCGCCGTTCCGCCATGCGACGATTGTAGATGCGCTTGTCCACTGGCCGTTGAGCCAACGTTATATACAATTCTCTGTTCAACCCCTGCAACACTGGGTCTTGGTTTCGGGAGCATCATTTTGAGCGGTGACAAAAAGATCGGCCGCGCGCTGCTGAGCGTGACGGATAAGACCGGCATCGTGAGTCTTGCGCAATGCCTGGCACGCCATGGCGTCGAACTGATTTCAACGGGAGGCACGGCGCGCGCGCTGCGCGATGCTGGGCTCACCGTGCGCGAGGTCGCGGACCTGACCGGGTTTCCAGAGATGTTCGACGGGCGCGTGAAGACGCTGCATCCGAAAGTGCATGGCGGCATCTTGTACATGCGCGGCGATCGCGAACATCGCGAGCAGGCAGCCGCGCACCACATCGAGCCCATCGACATGGTCGTCGTGAATCTGTACGCATTCGAGAAGACCGCGGCGAATCCGGACGCGAAATTTGCCGATATCATCGAGAACATCGACATCGGTGGTCCGGCCATGGTGCGATCTGCGGCGAAGAACTTCGAAGATGTCGCGGTGGTCGCCGCGCCTGCCGAGTATGAGTTTCTGGCCGATGAAATGGACCTGAACCGCGGCATGCTGAGCCGCGAGACGCGCTGGCGCCTGGCACAGCGGGCTTTCGCCGCGACCGGGACCTACGACACCACGATTGCCAACGCGCTGGAGAAGCTGGAGCCGTCCCCGCCTGGCTTGTCGCTCCGCGACAACGACGAGTTTCCGCAGACGCTGCGCATCTCCTATCCGCTGGCGCAAACGCTGCGGTACGGAGAAAACCCCCATCAGCGCGCGGCCCTCTATCGAGATACCTCCGGCGCCGGTGTTGCCGCGGCGCAGCAACTGCAGGGCAAGGAGCTGAGCTACAACAACCTCGTCGACCTCGATGCCTGCTGGGATCTGGCCCAGGAGTTCGACGAGCCGGGCGTGGCGATCATCAAGCATACAAATCCCTGCGGCGCGGCTACGGGCTCGAACCTGCTGGAGGCTTATCGAAAGGCGCTGGTCGCCGATCCGGTGTCGGCGTATGGCGGCGTGATCGGGGTCAACCAGGAGGTGAATGGCGACACCGCGGAGGAGATGGCGGCGCTGTTTGTGGAGGCGATCGCGGCGCCGGGCTTCACCGACGACGCTATGGTGCGATTTTCTTCGAAGAAGAATCTGCGGTTGGTCGTCGTAAAGCCGGCGAATGCCGCACGGGCTCTCAAGCAGGTTTCCGGCGGCATGCTGATGCAGGACGCCGACGATCTCAAGCTCTCGGTTGCGGATTTGAAGGTGGCCACGCGCCGCGCTCCGACGGAGGAAGAACTCAACGCGATGCTGTTTGCGTGGAAGGTCGTCAAGCACGTCAAATCGAACGCGATTGTCTACGCGCGCGATGGGCAGACGCTGGGCGTAGGCGCGGGACAGATGAGCCGCGTGGATGCGGCACGCTTTGGCGCCATGAAGGCGGTGCTGCCGCTCAGGGGCTGCGTCGCAGCCTCGGATGCGTTTTTCCCGTTTCCTGATGGGCTGGAGGTGGTGGCGCAGGCCGGAGCCACGGCGGTGATTCAGCCGGGCGGTTCGGTGAAGGATAAGGACGTGATCGCCGCGGCGGATCGCCTGGGGCTGGCGATGGTGTTTACCGGGATTCGGCATTTCCGCCACTAACGCGAACGTCCTGTTCCAGAAGTTCGATAAAGAATTGCCCTTAGGTTTTGTATCAGGGCACGAGTCAAGCGGCCATTGAAAAAAATACGAAGCGCATTGAGCGTTATTCCCGAATGCCCGTCACACGATACAAATCCCGACCACCCACCGACGCCGTCATCCTGAGGAGCGCAGCGACGAAGGATCCGCGGTTGCTCCCCTCCTCAGATGGATTCGCCCACTAACTTCAGGTTGGCCGGTCACACGATACAAATCTCGACCACCCACTGACGCCGTCATCCTGAGGAGCGCGAGCGACGAAGGATCTGCGGTTGCTCTTCTCCTGCGGTCCGCTTCAAACTTCCGGAATGCCGGTTAACCACCCGCTGCGTCCCGAGAAACATCTTTGCCAATGACTGACCTTTCCTGCGTGGAGGGATAGAAAAAAAGGTAGTAGATTTCAGCGGCCCAAATATTTCCAACGAACAACGCAATGAGCCAGACCGACTTTGTGATAAAGGGTCGCTGGCTCAACCGGCAGTCCGCGACCATCCCCACCCACAGGAGTACTGCGGCAAGGAGGCCAACAATCCCGATGAACACGAGAACGAAATGTGCTGGTGGTTGCAATTGACCGCTCCAGTCTGCGGCGCGTTTTGCGTTCGTCAGCACAAGGTCCAGCGTAAAGATGAAGGAAAGCCAGAATGCGGCACGATATACCCGTTTGCGGCTTTGTGGCAACCCGGAAGCGACAAAGAGATGCAGCCAAGCCATGTTTCGCCTCGTGCGAAGAGTCTATATCGGCTCACTTTGCCGTAAAGTCGGCCATACGGAACAATCGATGGAAGCCTTCACTCCAGCCACCGTCTCCCTTTCCCCCGCCTCGACGTACGGGCAGTCAAAAACGCCACCTGATCAGAGGTTTCTTAACAAGTGTGCGCATCCCATTAACCGAGTAGTTAACATGCACGGCTTCTCCCCACCGGCGTCCCCTTCGAATCAAAAACTTGCTGGGGGCCTGACCCCCTTCTCCGGGCTTGCGCACGGCAGGCTAAGCGAAGTCATGCCGTGATACGTTCTCGTGGTCCGGCATGAAAGCCACGGTCACTTCCTGATGGAAAAATTTCGATTCCGGCCGAACGTCGAAAATTTGTCAAGCTTTTGTGGAAAAGTCCAAAATAATAACCCTTGACTTACCATGACTTACGCGCCGAAACCACAAAAGATATTTGGCAGCTTAATTCTCTCAACCTGATATTCTGAACTTATAGAGTAAAGAAAGAAAAAAGCTCCGTCCTCGCAGACGGGGCTTTTGCTTTTTCTGCGTCGGGTTACGGGTCCGGGCTACAGGCTACAGCCTACGAATTTTGGGCAACCGGGATTTCAAGTTTCGGAGAATTAAGGATGCGTCAGGAAGAAAACCAGCAGGCGAGTTTCGAGGGCGAGCAGACCAACCGCGGCGGAGCGGCGCCGGAGCACCGCCGCTGCCAGTACATCAAAGCCGATGGGAAGGGGTGCCGCGACTGGGCCGTTCGCAGCCAGGAGTTTTGTTACCGGCACGGCGTCTTCCTGCACGCCGGGCGGGGCATCGATGTGCCCCTGCTCGAGGACGAGGCCTCCATTGTGCTGGTCTTGTCGGAAACCCTGCGCGCCGTGGCCCAGGGGACCATTGCGCTGAAGAACGGAAGCCTGCTGCTGGAGGGCTGCCGCCTCGCCCACACTATGCAAATGGAGAGGGTGAGGGCGGCGAACGCCGAACGCAGCCGCAGGCGGACGGGTATGCGCGAAGACGAGATGGGTGAGGAGAGGCAGGAGCGTGAAGCAGGAAGCCGGAAGCAGGAAGCTGGAAGCTCGGAGCCGAATCCGGAGTGCGGTGCCCTGCACCCGGAGCCCGGTGCCCGGTGCCCGGAACCCGGTGCCCTGCCTTTCCGCGATTCGGAAAAGAACTGGGACAAGGACCGAAGCAACGTGGAGAACGACACGACGGACAGGTTCGCCCCACGCTACGAAGAGACCCGGGAGGGGGTCCTCGCGGCACAGGCTGAGCCGTTGGATGAACGAATGGAGGAGGAGCTCGCGGTTGGAGTGCGGTGAGCCGTCATACTCGCAGATATCGCCGGTTGAGACGGCAAGTTACGGCGCAAGATCTGCCTCGAAATCGAACGCAAATGCGATTCGGCCAGCGTTTGTGGTAAACGTGACAAATGCGAGCTGTTGCGGAAAAGCTGCACCTGAGTGAGATTTCGCCGGGCATGGTCCAGTCGGAGATTCGCGCCATGACCGTGGCGTGCGACCTGGCGGGAGGAGTGAACCTGGCCCAGGGCGTGTGCGATACCGAGGTCCCCGCACCGGTGGCAGCGCGGGCGGTCGAAGCCATCGGGCAGGGACTCAACATCTACACGCGCATGGACGGCATCGAGGTTCTGCGCAAGTCGATTGCCAACAAGCTGGCGCGGCACAACGGCGTGAAGGCCGATCCCGACGGGGAGATCCTCGTGACGTCGGGCGCTACTGCGGGATTCCAGGCCGCGTGTATGGCGTTGTTCGATCCCGGCGATGAAGTCATCCTGTTTGAACCGTTCTACGGCTATCACCTGAACACGCTGCGGGCTCTGCGCGTCAACGCGACATCGGTTCCGCTGATTGAGTCGGACTGGGCCCTCGATCTCGACGCGCTGCGGGCCTCGATCACGCCACGGACGCGCGGCATCGTCGTGAATTCGCCCTCGAACCCCTGCGGCAAGGTGTTTTCACGCGCGGAACTCGAAGCCGTCGCGGCGCTGGCGATCGAAAACGATCTGTTCGTCATCACCGATGAGATTTACGAATACTTCGTCTTCGACGGGGCGCAGCACATCAGTCTGGTAACGCTGCCGGGCATGGCGGAACGCACGATTTCAATCTCAGGATTGTCGAAGACCTTTAGCATCACAGGCTGGCGTATCGGGTATGTGGTCGCGGACAAGCGGTGGATGGGCGCGATCAACTATTTTCACGACTTGGTTTACGTCTGCGCTCCCGCGCCGTTCCAGCACGCCTCTGCCGCAGGACTGCTGCAGCTTCCCGAGTCGTTTTATTCCGGACTGGCCGGCGAGTACCAGGCCAAGCGCGACATGCTGTGCGCCGCTCTGAGCGACGTGGGGCTCGAGCCGTCGATTCCGCAGGGCGCGTATTATGTGCTCGCCGATGTTACAAAACTTCCCGGCGCGACGGCGCAGGAGAAAGCGCGCACACTGTTACGCAATACGGGTGTGGCGGCGGTGGCGGGAACGGCGTTCTTTGCGGCGGGGCGCGGCGAGAATCTGATCCGGTTCTGTTTTGCCAAACGCGACGAGGACCTGGCGCGCGCCTGCGCGATGCTGCGGACGCTTTAGGGAGTCAGGCTGCGGCGGAGGTCGGGATGTCGACCAGCGGATAGCCGAGCTTTTTCCATTCATCGTAGCCGCCACGCAGCGGACGCACACGATTGATGCCCATGGCGCGCAGTCGCAGGGCCATGCGCGCCGCCGTGGCTTCGCTGGGGCAGGTGCAGAAGAGGACGATTTCCTGATCGCGCGGGATGCGGTCGCTCAGCTCGACCAGCTTGTCGGGCGTCATGCTGAACGCGCCGGGCAGGGTGCGCGGGTCGGGGAGATAGTCGAGGGGATGGCGCAGGTCGACGACAAACACGGCCTGCCCGGAGTCAATCAGATCCTTCAGCTCGCTCGGCTCGATGCGCGCCATGCGCACTGAGCGCAGAAAGGCGCGGCGCTGCAGCATGCGCCACACGACAAAGCCGATGACGAGCAGCGCAAAAATTGCGCCGAAGAAATGCGCGGCTTCAGAGAGCGCCTCCGGATGGTGCTTGAGAACGTCGCCGAAGAAGCGGCCGCCAAGGGTGAGCGTGAGGATCCAAAGCAGGATGCCGCCGGCATCGCACACCAGGAACCTGCCATAGGGCATACCGATTTGTCCGGCGATAGGGGCGGCGACGGAGCCCAGGCCAGGAACGAATTTCGCAAACAGCAGCGCAGTGGATCCACGTTTGGTGAAGACACCTTCGGTTTTGCGCACGCATGCGGAGCTTTCGAGGCTGAGGCGACACATGAGACGCACGACAGCGGAGCCGTATCGCTTGCCGAAGATGTACCAGGTGCTGTCGGCAATGAGACCGGCCGCAAGCGCCGCCAACAGAACGAAAGGCAGACTCAGCTGGTGCGTGGCGGTCAGCGTGCCAGCGGTGAGCAGTAGCGGTGCGCTCGGGATGGGCAGGCCGAGCTGCTCAGTGAGCACCCAGACAAAGACCAGCCAGTACCCGTATTTGATGAAGAAATCGAGCGCGATCGGCATGCGTGGGGCCCGCCTGAGGAACAGCTTGAAATATAGATGTGGCGAGCAGCGAAAAAGGAGCAGGTCTAAGTTGTAATCAGGGCCTGGCTTCACCTGGCTTGCGGCTGTAGCGTGCGAGGTAACGGTCAGCGCACGGGCGGACGCTGCGGCCCACAATGAAATTTACCGTGGGCCAGCTCCGCTTTCGCGAGGCTTTCTGCCTGTTCCTGGAGGATCTCGGCCAGTTCCTGGATGAGCTGGAGGAGCTAGCGTTTTCCGCGCTCGGTGAGCAGCGTGAATTGGACACCGACGGCGGTCTCGCCATGACGCTCGCGGACGGCACCCTGGACGCGCAGGGGAAGCTGGCGCACGGTAAAGGTCATTTCGACGGCTTCCGCTCGCATGAAGTTGTGACCCTTGCCAAGATCGAGCAGGCACCCGCCGAGGCTCAGGTTTGCTATCTTTCCGCGGCCGTCGAGGCCAGAGGACAAGCTGCGAATCTCCGCCTCACCGGCGCACACGAACCGAGGATGCTGTCTTCGATCTTCTCCCCCTGGCGCCACAGCGCTCCCTTCGGGTTCTGGTCCTGATGGAGATATCGGCGGGCCGACCTGGATGCATGAAAGGTCGCGCCGGACGGGGGCGGTCGATTGCGACTGTCCCATTGCCGGACACCGCAAGGCGGCACTGCTGCAGAGGATTTTCGTGACCGCCGATACATCCTTCGGGCAGTCCTCGCGGTACTCTGTTGCCATGCCATTGGAGGTGGTTGCGTCAAAGACGGGCCTGGGGAGCGGTTTCGCCGCGGCCCGCGCGGTTCTGAAGAATGCCGTCGCGGAGCGCGCCTTTCCCGGAGCCGCCTATGGTGTGCTGCACCGCGGGGCTCTGGTCGCGCTGGATGCGGTGGGGCGCTTCACGTATGAACCGAGCGCGCCCGCGGTCAGGGCGGAGACGGGGTTCGATCTGGCCAGCGTGAGTAAAGTGCTGGCCACCACCGCTGCGGCGATGCTGCTGGTGGATCGCGGGGTTCTCGACCTGGATACGCGCCTCGGCGACATTCTGCCCGGGTTCGTGATCGGCATGGAACCGGGCAGTGGCAAGGAGCGTGTGACGCTGCGCATGTTGCTGGCGCACACCTCGGGACTACCGGCCTACGAAACGCTGTTTCGCACGCACACCACGCCGGATGCATTGCTGCGCGCGACACTGCAGCTTCCTCTGGAGGCGAAACCGGGGACGCGGACGGAGTACTCCGACTTTGGCTATATCCTGCTGGGCAAAGCCATCGAGATTCTGGCGGGGCACCCGCTCGACGTTTTCTGCGCGCGCGAAATTTTCGGGCCACTCGGCCTGACAGGCCTGCGCTTTCGACCGCTGGAGGAGAGCCGGCCTTCGATTCCACCGACGGAGGACGACCAGACTTTCCGTGGCCGCGTGATTCAGGGAGAGGTGCAGGACGAGAACTGCTTCGTCCTCGGCGGAGTGGCGGGACACGCGGGGCTCTTTGGCAATGTCAAAGATGTGCTGGGATTTGCACAATGCATCCTCGCGCAGGGGCGAGCGAGGGATGACCAGGTGCTTTTTCAAGCTTCCACCGTCGAGCACTTCGCAACACGCCAGGGTACGCCCGATGGCAAGTCGCGCGCCCTGGGGTGGGATGTGCCGACGGAGGGCTCATCGTCAGGACGTTATTTCGGACCGCGCTCGATCGGGCACCTCGGCTACTCGGGTTGCTCGCTGTGGATCGACCCGGATCAGGAACTCGCCGTCGCGCTGCTCACGAATCGCACCTGGCCGGACCGCTCGAATGACGCGATCCGCCGGGTCCGGCCGGTGTTTCACGACGTGGTCGTGGAAGCGCTGCGGTCTTTGTAGCTCGGGCAAAGACCTGCGGGGTTCGCGCCTGAAGACTGGATCCTAGTTCCCGCCGAAGTCGCCGCCTCCGGGATCGCCTCCGGGATCGCCGCCAGGATCGCCGCCAGGATCGCCACCAAAGTCTCCGCCACCGGAGTCGTCGATGTAAGCCTGCGCATCGCCTGGCTCGGAACCGCTCACCTCGTAGGGGTCCTGCGGCTGCTCGTCAGGTCCGCCGATATCCGATGAAGCATCGTAGGCTCCCTGCGGCTGCTCATCCGACCCGGCCACGGACCCGCTCCCCTGGGAGGGGTCGTCGTAGTAGTTGTTGATGACTGTTTCCTAGGGCGCTTCGCCGACTCCACCCCAGCCGCCGCCCTCGCCGTGGTGCAGCAGCGACTCGATCCCCTCAAAAGCCAGGATCCCGCCCGCAACTCCCACCGCCGTGGATGCGGCCGAGTGCAGAAATCCGCCGCCGCTGGGGGCGGGCTGATAGGCGTATTCAGGAGGCGGTGTGTACCGAGGCGGCGCTGCCTGATACTGCGGAGGAGGCGGCGGATACGGCGGCTGGCCGGGCTGCGGCACTCCGCCTGGGAAACTCGTCGCGCGCCCCGGTTGCTGCTGCCCCAGGGCGAGTTGCTGCTGCATGCCCTTCATCTGCGCGCTCGCCTGCTCGAGCGCGATGTTCTGGATGAGCACCGTTTGCGCCAGCTTGTAGAGCGCGTCCGGATCGCGTGCCAGCCCGTTGAGCAGCGCCTCAGCCTCGGGATCCTTCTCGGCGAGCTGCGTTTCCTCGACTTTGCGGACCAGGTCCTGCAGCATCTGTGCTTCCTGGGGAGTCATCGGTCCATCTCCTTCAAAAGGATCATACGCAGGATGCGGTTGGCCGGTTTCCCACCCACCCGCGCTTCAAATCGGCGCGCAAAAAAGCCTTCGCGCCAGATATGGCTGCGAAGGCCTTTGCGTTTCCGGACCAGGAGATCAGTAGATCCGGAAGTTAACCTCGATGTTGATTTCCACCGGAACCGGTTTCCCATTGAAAACGGCCGGCTTGAACTTGTACTGGCGCACCGCTTCGAGAGCCTTCTCATCCAGGCCCATGCCCAGCGGCCGCACGATCCGCACGCGCTGCGGGTTGCCCTGCGCGTCGACGATCAGACCCACTACGCAGACGCCCTGGTACTTGGCGCGCCGCGCTTCGTCGGAGAACTCCGGATCGGGCGCGTAGACCAGCACCGGGTTCGAAACGCCGCCGCCCGGATGGTAGAGCCCGCCGCCGTATCCGCCGCCCGTGCCCGGTCCAATGCCATTGCCGTTGCCGGAACCGATGCCACCGCCGGAACCGCTGCCAAATCCCGAACCCGACCCGCCGCCCTGCGAGGCCAGCGCGATCTGCGTCGACTGCGGCACCCCGATATTCGGCATATTCGGGTTATCCGGCAGCTTGATCTGCTGCGGCATCATGACCGCCGGCTCGACCGGCAGTTTGGGATGATCCAGCTTAAGAATCTGCGGAGGCGCAAGCGGCGCCTTCTCCATCTTCGGGAGCTTGCCTTTGGAAGCCTCGACCAAATCGTGATTGCCGCCGCCGCCACCGCCGCCCATCACATCTTTAGCGGGAGCAGCAGGAACAAAGGGGGTCACGTCGATCGGGGTTACAACTGCTTTCTTCGCGATGGCGCGCTCGTGCCACTGCTGCAGGGTGAAGAGCAGGATCAGCCCAAACACCACCGCATGGGTGATGAACGAAACAGCGCTGGAGGCCGGGCTGCGCTTCACCGCCATCGGATCGCGCACCGCGATCGGCACAGAACTCAGCTTGAGCGGCGGCAGTTTCTTCGGGAAGAGCACGTCGACGACGCTGGCGAACAGCGTCTTCCAGATCGGCTCCTCGACAATCGAATCCAGCCCGGCGAAGTGCAATGCCGGCGGCTGGGGTTCCCTACCCCGATTTGAGTCCGGTACCAGGTTCGGAGACGTCAAAACCGTATGCCCCATGTTTCTTCACCGGGTGTTGCCACCCGGCTTTCTCCTGATTATGAATGACAGCTGCCCTCTCTGTCGCGCCCCCGGGGCTTTGCTGCACTTGCTGAGATGCGGGTCCAGGCCTAAAAATCACCTGCACGCCTCCCTTTAGCGATAGACGCTTGATCCGACAGGAAGTTACTGCTGTTCCGGCGGATACAATGAAGTTTTACCTGACCAGCTGGAGAACCGATGTCTGCTGCGCCGCCATCCGGCGACCAAAAGCCTCTTACACTGAAGGATACACTTTCCCTGCCTCGTACGGACTTCCCCATGAAGGCCAACCTGCCGCAGAGTGAGCCAGCCCGGCTGCAGGCATGGGAGAAATCTCGCCTTTATGACCAGATTCGCGACACCCGGCGCGGTGCGCCGCGCTGGATTCTGCACGACGGCCCGCCTTACGCCAACGGACCGCTGCATTTAGGCCATGCGCTAAATAAGTGCCTCAAGGACTTCATTGTCAAGTGCAAAACGATGGCGGGGTTCGATTCGCCGTATGTGCCTGGCTTTGACTGTCACGGCCTGCCCATCGAGATCAAGGTGGACGAGAAGCTGGGGCGCAAAAAGCTGGATATGCCGGCCGGCGAGTTCCTGCGCCATTGCCGCGAATATGCGCAGAAATTTGTCGATCTGCAGACGAGCCAGTTCGTACGGCTGGGGGTTTTTGGCCGGTGGGACGATCCCTACTCGACCATGTCGCGGGGGTATGAGGCGCGGATTCTCGAGACCTTCTACCGGTTCCTCGAGGGCGGCTTTGTGTATCGCGGGCTGAGGCCGGTCTATTGGTGCATCCACGACCGGACCGCGCTGGCCGACGCCGAGATCGAGTACGAGCAGCACTCCAGCCCCAGTATTTATGTGCGCTACGACCTGACCAGCGATCCGGCGGCGATCCATCCTGCGCTTGCCGGCAAGAAGGTCGCGACGATCATCTGGACCACGACGCCCTGGACGCTTCCCGCGTCGCTCGCCGTGGCGTTTCATCCGGATTTTGACTACGTGGCGCTGGAGTTGGAGGGCCGGGTTTATATCGTGGCGCAGGCGCTGGCCCCGGCTGTGCGGGAAGCGTGCAATCTCGAGGCCGCCGTGCCCATCGCGGGCTTCAAGGGGTCGCGCCTGGAGCGCGTGACTTTCCAACATCCGTTTCTGGACCGCTCCGTCCTGGGCGTGCTGGCCGACTATGTCACGGCCGATCAGGGCACCGGAGCCGTCCACACCGCGCCCGCGCATGGAGCCGACGACTTCCAGACCGGCACTCGCTACGGGCTCGACCAAACCTGCCATGTCGACAATGCCGGGCGCATCCGCGACGGCCTTCCGGAGTATGACGGCAAGACGGTTTTTCAGGCGAATCTGCCGATCATCGACCTGGTCGCGAGCCGCGGCGCGCTGATGGGCCGGTCGGACATCTACCACAGCTATCCGCACTGCTGGCGTTGCCACCACCCCGTCATCTTCCGCGCGACGGAGCAGTGGTTCATCAACATCGATACGCCGATGAAGAATGCGGATGGAGCGGAGACGACCTTCCGCCAGCGCACGCTCGACGAGATCAAGAACAGCGTCAAGTGGGATCCGGCGTGGGGCGAGGAACGCATCGCTAATATGATCGCGACGCGGCCGGACTGGTGCATTTCGCGCCAGAGGGTGTGGGGTGTGCCCATTGCAGTTTTTTTGTGCGAGGGCTGCCAACGGCCGCTGATGGATCCTGCGCTGAATCGGCGGATTGTGGAGCTGTTTGAGAAGGAAGGCCTGGAGGCGTGGCACTCATCGGCTGCCGATGGATTGTTGCCGCCGGAGACGGTCTGCGTTCATTGCGGCAGTTCGGCATTTCGGCGCGAGAAGGACATCCTGGACGTCTGGTTCGACTCCGGCTCCAGCTGGCATGCGGTGCTCGAGACCGAGCCGGGACTCGCGCCGCCCGCCGACCTTTACTTCGAGGGTGGGGACCAGTATCGCGGGTGGTTCCATACTTCGCTGCTCACGTCAGTCGGCGTCGGACAAAAGCACGAGACGCCGTTTTGCATGGTGGGGACGGCGGGCTGGACGCTGGACGAGCAGGGGCGCGCGATGTCCAAGTCACTCGGCAACGGCGTCGATCCGGTGGACATCGCCGACCGCCTGGGCGCCGAGATTGTCCGCCTCTGGGTGGCCAGCGTCGACTTTCGCGAGGACGTTGTTTCGAGCGAAGCCATCATGCAGCGCCTGGCAGACAATTACCGCAAGCTGCGGAACACGTTTCGGTTCCTGCTGGGGAATCTTGCTGGGTTCGATCCCGCGTCGGACGCCGTGTCGGACACGGAGCTGCTGCCACTGGATCGCTACATGCTGGTGCGCTGCCGTGAGCTGGTCGAGAAAGTGTGTGGGGCTGACGGCAAGGGCGGCTGGTACGGCGACTTTCAGTTTCACCGGGTCTACCACGCTGTCAACGAGTTCTGCATTGTCGATCTGAGCGCGTTTTATCTGGATGTGCTGAAGGACCGGCTGTACACCTTTGCGCCGAAGGGTGTGGAGCGGCGGTCAGCGCAGACGGTGCTGTGGAGGATCGCCGAGGCGCTGGTTCGGCTCGTGGCGCCGATTCTGACTTTCACATCGGACGAGGTTTGGCAGTATCTGCCGGGCATGGTCGACCGGCCGGGGAGCGTGCACTTGGCGTGGTTCCCCACGGTGGACGAACTGGGCTCTGCCGATCCCACCATGATGGCGGATTGGCGTCGATTGCTCGAGATTCGCGACAAGGTTCTGATCGCGTTGGAGGCCCAAAGGAAGGCCGGGGTAATCGGCAAGGCCCTCGAGTCAAAAGTCCAGATCGAATATCAAAGCAATTCAATGGGACCAGTCGGTGATGGCGCTCTTTTGAAAAAGTTCAAGTCGAGCCTGAAGGAGCTATTGAATGTTTCCAGTGTTGACCTCGTTGTTTCCAATGTGGAACTCGTTGATGTTGGACCGAATAGGGCTGGGGCTGTGCCGATGAGCAACGTGGACATTCTCAACTACCAGCTCAATCCGCTAATTCTTCCCGCTGAAGGTCACAAATGCGACCGCTGCTGGAACTACTACGCCGACGACGGTCCGCAGCGCGTCAGACAATTTGGTGCGTGGCCGAACGTCTGCGGCCGCTGCGCCGGAGCCCTGCGCCAAATGGGCTACAGCGAGGATGCGAAGTGAGCCAACGCGCCTCTTCCGCGACGGCCCCTGCGCCGGATCGCCGCCTCTGGCTGCTGCTGGTCTCGGCCATCGTGCTTCTTCTCGACAGGCTCACGAAACTCTGGGTCAGCGCTCGCATCCCTGAGGGTGACGCGATTGTCGTCATCCGGCACGTCTTCCGCATCACGCACGTGTGCAACCCGGGCGCGGCATTTTCCATGTTCACCGAATCAGCGCGCCCCGAGCTGACCCGCTGGATCCTTACGGGCTTCTCACTGGTCGCTGCAGCCATCGTACTGTTCGTGATTCTCCGTTTCGGCCGGCGTCTGACGCCGACCACGATCGCGCTCGCGCTCATCCTGGGCGGCACGATTGGCAACGTCTGGGACCGTCTCCGCTTTGGCCTGGTCACCGACTTCCTCGAGGTCCACATCGTCCACTACCACTGGCCGGACTTTAACGTGGCCGATTCAGCCATCGTGGTCGGCGGCATCCTGCTAGTGCTGGACGCGCTGCGATCCTCAAGCGAGCCGTCCAAAGCGGCAAAATCCTAAAAGGGGCAGACCCCTCTGGCGCTTTTTCTGGTCCCTGGTGCCCTCCTGCACGCATTAACATTTGTGAACTCGGTCACATCCCTGGCGGTTCGGCAGCGGATACACTGCAGCCCGTGCTGGAAACCCCGACTTTGCCCGGTGCCGAATGTCTGACGCGGAGTCAGACCCGCGGACCTGACCGTCCGCTGCTCGAACTTACGATTGGCGATCTGCTGCACCGCACCGCGTCACGCTTTCCCGATCGCGATGCCGTGGTCGCGTGTCATCAGCAGCGGCGTCTGACATGGACCGAGCTGAACGAGCAAGCCGACCGTGTAGCCCGCGGGCTGTGGTCACTGGGGATTCGCAAAGGGGATCGCGTCGGACTGTCATGTTCACCGTTGCGCTGGAGCCGGTCATCGAAGCCAGTGTCGGACATGACGACGGCCGGAAAGAAGCCAAGATAGGGAATGAGCAGGAGCGCGAAATTCGTTGCGGAGTTGGATCGCGCGCCCGTGAATGGGATCGTGGTCACGTTCAGGAAGAACAGATCGGTGAGCACCAAGCTCCATCCCACCGCGACCACGGCCTGCCCCGCTGCGAATAACCAGCGATGCGAGGACGGCGCCGCGTAGGTCCACGCACATCCGGCGGCGATCAGGCTAAACAGTTCGCTCCAGAGAAAAACCCATCGGTTCGCCGCTGCGACTTCTGCCGGTCCCGCCTTGCCGAGGATCACGCGGAAGATCCAGCGTCCGCGCTGATCCGCTGGCGCCAGAAACGTGCTGCGCAAACCGGAGACCGTCCAGAATGCGACGATGGGGACGGTCGCGCGCAGGCCTTCGCGCGAGAGAACGAAGGCGATTCTGCCGTGCGCGAGGCTCACGCGCGTCACGGTCGCCAGGAGCAGCGCGGCACCCATGCCTCCGTACATCACGAGCACCATCCGGTAGCGCGGCACGCGCAGCAGATTCTGTGCGATGAATTGCCAGATGGCACAGCATGCGGGCGTCCGAGCCAGGGTCGCGTGCAATGCCTGGCGCGCTGGCATCATGATCCAGCTCTGCCGCTCGCGCTTCGCGGACCCTTCCACCAGGCCGCGCATCTTCCGCCACCACGCCAGGGGATAGGAGGCGACGGCCAGCGCCACGGCGATTGCGAGCGCCGTCCAGCCGACGTGCGCAAGGCGAATGAAAACCGATGGCACCGAAGGTCCGTCGAGGATTCGCTGATAGATTCCCAGAAACCAGAAGGACGGGATCCACGGCACGAGCCGGCTGTTCGACTGGAGAATGGCTCCGAGCGATGACGCGATGGCCGAGTACAGAAACAGCAACGTGAGCATCGCGACGACGAAGAATCCCTGCAGACCCAGCGAAATCTTCCGGAAGAGCCGGTCGCCCATCAGTCCGAGGAGAACCCCTTCGAGTGCCAGGAAGAAGGCCGCACCGAAGACGCCGCTCGCTGTAACGGCAAGAAGATGAGCCGCCCAGAATCGCAGCAGATGAGGCGGATCCACAGCTGCCGGCAGGACGATGGGAGCGAGAAAATTTGAGTCGAACAGCGCCGCGCCCATCAGCAGGAAGATTGCCGCCACGCGTGCGCCGAGTACTTTACTGGTTCGCGTCGGCAGCGGTGAGAGAACAAAGACGTCCAGCAGATCGGGAAAGAGCAAATCCCACTCGAAGATGGTAACGATGCCCATCGCCACCATCGAATACAGCGTGTAGAAGTAGTGATCTCCCACCTGCGCCCAGTACGGTCGCACCTGATGCGGCATGTGGTAGGGCGTGTAGAGGTAGAGCGCCACTACGAAGCCGGGAATACCGATGGCGCACGCCGTCTGCACCAGCCGTGTCTTCGCGTCTCCGTCGGCCGATGCCATCTCGTTGGTGAAAAAGCGCTGGAGGAAGTGCCGCACCAGCGCGCGAAACTGCGAGGGCTGGTCTTCAACTTCCGCGGGGTCCTGGCGCGCGAGCACTTCCAGCGACAGCACTTCGTCACGCTCGGCCTTCGGTGCTCGCAACACGCTAGCCATCGCCGATCCTCATCACCTCGACCATCTCTTTCGCCGCAGTACGCGTGTCCTGCTGGCGCACCAGCTGCGCGAAGACTTTCTCGAGGCTCGGCAACTCCATGAGCCGCGTCAGCTCCGAAGGCGCGGCGTCCGCCAAGAGCTTGCCCTGCGCAATCACGATGACTCGATCGCAAATCTGCTCGACAATTTCGAGCACATGCGAGATATACAGCACCGCCTTGCCGGCAGCGGCGAGCTCGTGCAACAGGTCACGGAAGAAACGCGATGACAACACATCGAGCCCCGACAGCGGCTCGTCGAAGACCAGCATCTTCGGATCGTGCATCAGCGACGCCGCCATCAGCACCCGTTGCCGCATTCCCTTCGAGTACGAAGTCATGGGCGAGTGCCGCCACGATTCGAGGCCCAGCAACTGCAGCATGGCGGTTGCTTTCTCTTCGATCAGCCGCTCGCGCATGCCCCGCAACCGGCCCACCAGCTGCAGATACTCGAAGGCGGACATCCACGCATACAGGTGCGCTTCCTCCGGGATATAGCCGAAGGTGGCACGCCAGGCGAGGAGGTCGGCATGAATGTCTTTGCCTTCGAACAGCACGCGTCCATCGTTGGGGCGCAGAAGGCCGGTAATGATCTTTACTGTGGTCGACTTTCCTGCACCGTTGGGACCCAGGAAGCCGACGATCTCGCCCGCACCGACCTGGAAACTGACGTCGCTGATGGCGGGGATGCCACGGTAGCTTCTCGAGAGGTGCTGGAGTTCGAGCATGGCGGCCCCACTACCCTATGTAGCATACTGCTCTTAGGGTGTCAACAGAATGCTACATAGGGTATGATTTCGGTCATGCCAGTCGACGCCAGGCTTTCCCACACTGCGGCGATGATTCTCCAGGCCATCCATGCGGGCCACATCTACGGCTTCAGCGTGATGCAGATGACGGGGCTGCCCAGTGGCACCGTTTATCCTGCGATGCGCCGTCTGGAGCGTGACGGGCTCATCGTTTCCAAATGGGAGCAGCAATCCATCGCCGACGCGGAGCAGCGGCCGCCTCGCAAGTACTACCGGCTGACCCGCACTGGCAGAGCGACGCTCCAGGCCGCCTACGAGCGCTACCCGCTGCTGGAGAAGATGATCCCTTCGCCGGAGATGGAGCGCGCATGACGCGCCATTGGCTCCACTCCGGTTCCCTCGCGCGGATCAACCTGCGCGCGGCGTCGCTCCTGATTCCGCATGCGGATCGCGAAAACTGGATGGCCGAGTGGAGCGCTGAGCTGCATCACCTGTGCCACGCTGCGCCGGACGAGATTGCCGAATCGCCGCAGTGCGACCCGTTTGAGTTCAGCTTCGGAGCTTTTCATGATGCTTTCTGGATTCGCTGGGATACTCTGCGCTCCGATTCACTGCCGATGCTTCGTTCCGGATCGGCCGCACGTTCCGGGTTGATCCTGGCCACGGCTGCGGTCGCGGCGTTGCTGCTGTGCCTGCTCCTGCCCGGGGCTCGAAGGGCTCTGCTGTGGCTGCCGTATCGCCACTCCGCCGACCTGGTCATGATTTCCAGCAGCGGGTACGCCGGCACGCAGTCTCCGTCGATCGCGCTGGCCGATTACGAGGAGTGGACCACCGACACCGCTGCCCTCTTCACGCAAATTGCGTTTTACCGGCCGACAACCAAAGGATTGCATGTAGCGCGCCACGCCAGCGCGCGCCTTGCAATGGCGCAAGCCAGCGACAACCTGCTTCAGCTGCTCGATCTGCCGGACTCAGGAAGGGTGATGCCGGCGGCAGCTCCGGGCGAAGCTCGTTTGGTGCTGAGCCGTACAGCGTGGCGCACCCTTTATCACAGCGATCCGCATCTGGTCGGCCATACCGCCGACATCGACGGCCGGCCCGTGCTCATCGCGGGCATCATACCCGATGGAGACTGGGGCTTTGCCGGCAAAATCGATGCGGTCCTGCTCGAGGACCAGCGCTCGCTTGCGGTTTTGCCATCGCGAACCAGAGGATTTGTCGTTGCCAGGATTCGCAACTCCGCCTTTCCTCCGCCGCGCGGCGGCTGGCGAAAAATGGTCGAGACCCGCGACAAGGTCACGCGCGGCTTCGACTGCATTTCGGTGACGCATTTGCTCGGGCAACCGTCGTTCGTGTTCCTGTTCGCGATGCTGATGGCATTGCTGGCTTTGCCGGCAACCACTGCGCTGCCGCTGGGCGACTACCCGCGGCGCCGCGATCATCTGCCTGGCACGGTCAACGCGCAACGGTGGGGATTTCTCATCGCTAAATTCGCGCTGGTGATCGTCATCGTCGACCTCTGCTCCACCGATCTGGCTTACGGCTTCTACGCGAGCGACCCCGTCTCCGCGCTCTACATTCAGCTGGCGACGGCCTTCCCTGCTCTTCTGTTCGGCTTTCGCTGGACACTGCAGGATCAGCGGAGGCGTTGCCCAGAATGCCTGCGTCTGTTGTCGAACCCGGCTCGCGTCGGTCAGGCCTCGTGCAATTTTCTGTCGTGGAATGGCACCGAACTGTTTTGTGTTAGCGGGCACGGCCTGCTCCACATCCCCGAATTGCCGACCAGCTGGTTCAGCACGCAGCGCTGGCTCTGTCTTGATTCCTCATGGCGCTGTCTATTCGCCGAGAGCCCGTCACCACATCCGGAAATGGTCTGACGATCTCGGCCTTTGCGCGGGAACAGCAGTTTTGTGGCGCGACTCTCCGTCGCCCATGTGCCATAAACTGATGCCATAGAACCTCCCGGAAAGGAACGCGGGTTTCTTGAAGCCCTCCCACCTCGCTGCGCTTCTGCTTCTGCTCACTGCCGTGACGAGCTCCGCTCAGTTGGCGCCTTCCGAGCGCTACTCCTGGAAGAACGTCCAGATCGTGGGCGGCGGTTTCGTCGATGGCATTGTCTTCTCTCCCTCGGCTTCTGGTGTTCGCTACGCGCGTACCGATATCGGTGGGGCTTATCGCTGGGACAATGCCACGCACCGCTGGCAACCAATGCTGGACTGGATTTCCTACAGGGATCGGAACCTGATGGGCGTCGAGTCCATCGCTGTCGATCCGTCGAATGCTAACCGCGTCTACCTCGCGTGCGGGACCTACACCAATGCCGAGGCGCCCGACGGCACGATCCTTCGCTCGAGCGATGGCGGCAGGAGATTTCAGCGCACGAATGTCCCGATCAAGTTTGGCGGCAATGAAGACGGACGCGGCAATGGCGAGCGGCTTGCTGTCGATCCGCAGGACGGCCGCATTCTCTTTCTGGGCACACGCCACGACGGACTGTGGCGCTCCGTTGACCGCGGCGTGACATGGACGCGGGTCGCGAGTTTTCCCGATGTGACGGAAGCTGCCCCATCCGTGCCTGCCCCGATTCCTGGCGAAACACCTGAGCAGCACTGGCAGCGGATGCCGGTTCGCGGCAGCGGCATCGTCTTCGTTAAATTTGTTCCCGCGTCCGGCGGAGCCCGGACGCATTCCGCAACGCAGACTCTCTATGCCGGCGTTTCACTGATGAACCGGCCCAACCTGTTTGTCTCAACCGATGCGGGCGCCACCTGGCAAGCCGTTGCCGGCGCGCCGGCGCAGGATCGCCCCACGCGCGCCGCTCTTTCCTCCGATGGCTTCCTCTACGTCGCCTACGGCAACGCGCCTGGACCTTCGCGCATGACCGACGGCGCGGTGTGGAAGCTCAACACGCGAACCGGAGCGTGGACCGACGTCACGCCGGAGCATCCTGTCGCGGGCAGCAAAGAATTCGGCTACGCCGCGGTTGCGGTCGACGCGCACCACCCGCAAAACGTCATCGCAAGCACCTTCGGCCGCCCGGGATCCGATGGCGGCGAAACTCTGCTCCGATCCACCGATGCCGGCGCGACGTGGAAGCCGGTTTTCGGCGGCTCGCACAGCGGCTTCTTTGATTACTCGCTCGCGCCATACGTGGAACCGACCCCGATCCATTGGCTCTTCGACATTGAGATCGACCCCACTAACTCTGATCACGCCGTCTTCACGACCGGGTACGGAGGGTGGGAGACCTTCGACCTGACTGCAATGGATCGCGGCCAGTCGACACACTGGAGCATTCTTGTTCCTGGCATCGAGGAGACGGTCGCGCTCGAACTCGACAGCCCGACGGACGGCGCGCAACTGATCAGCGCCATCGGCGACTATGGCGGCTTCGTGCACTGGGACCTGGATCGCCCCGCACCCAACGACTCGTCCGCGCCGCCGCGCTTTGGCAATACCACCAGCGTTGTTTCGGCCGCGCTTCGGCCTAATGTTGTCGTCCGCGTTGGCGTCAGCGCGGAGCACAAACCTGGTGAGAGCATTAGCTACTCGCTCGACTCCGGCCGCACCTGGAAGGCCACTACAGCGCATCCCACGCCCATCAGCCGCGCAGGATCGATTGCTGTCTCAGTCGACGGCAGCACGTGGGTCTGGACGCCCGAGCGCGAGCCGCCCTTCCTGACCCGCAACAACGGCGCAACCTGGACGCCCGCGCAGGGGCTCCCCGCCGGCACGCGGGTCATCGCCGATCCGCAGGACGCCCGCGTTTTCTATGCCGTCTCGCTCCAGGACCACTTGCTCTGGCGCAGCGAGGACGCAGCCGCGACCTTTGCGAGCGAGCACTTCACGTTGCAGAACGCGGCGGTCGCTTCGAGCACTCCACGCGGAGACCCACGCGGCGGACAAGACCGCCTTTACGCCGCGAACGGCAGTACGGGCGATCTCTGGTTCGCAGCCTTCGACGGTCTCTATCGCACCACGCTCCTGGTGCCTGGCAACAACAGCGCCGTCACCTTCGCGCGTCTCCCCGGCGTCACCGAGATTCATGCCTTCGGCTTCGGCAAATCTGCTCCCCGGCGCCGCTACCCGGCTCTGTATCTTGCCGGAGTCGTTAGCGGGCAGCCCGGCATCTTCCGGTCCATCGACGAGGCACGCTCCTGGGTGCGCATCAACGACGACCAGCATCAGTGGGGTCTTATCCTGCAAATCGCCGGCGACCCGCGCATCTACGGGCGCGTTTACGTAGGCACGCACGGCCGTGGCATATTCTATGGCGATCCTGTGTCGACTCGTTCTCAGAGGAAATAACCATGAGCGAGGAACTTTTTAGTCTGACCGGAAAGCACGTCCGCCTTGAACCGCTGGAGACCCGCCACATCGAAGAGCTCTCCGCGGCGGCCGCGGGCGATGCGGGCGACCTGTATCGCTGGACTGTTGTTCCGCGCAGCATCGAGGAGACGACAGCCTATGTGAACACCGCCATCAGCTGGCGTGATGCTGGAACGGCGGTCCCGTTCGCGACGGTGCGTCAGGCGGACGGCGTGCTGATCGGCTCCACTCGGTTCTTCGACATCGAGCGATGGCCGTGGCCGGAAGGGCACGACCGTCACGGACGGCTTCGCCCCGACGTTTGCGAGATCGGCTACACCTGGCTTGCCAGTTCGTCCATCCGCACCTCCGCGAACACCGAGGCCAAACTGCTGATGCTGACGCATGCGTTCGAGGTCTGGCAGGTGCTGCGGGTTTGTCTGCACACCGACGAGCGCAACGAGCGATCACGCAATGCAATCGAGCGCATCGGCGGCAAGTTCGAGGGCATTCTGCGCGCGCATCGCCTGGCCGCTGACTCTAAGCCCCGCAACTCCGCCCGCTTTTCCATCGTCGCGCCCGAGTGGCCTGAGGCGAAGCAACGGCTGACGGCATTTCTCAATTACCGCTGACCAATTCACACCACGGCGGATTGAGCGCCACTGCTCGTTCAACGCTCCGCCGCGCTTCAGACTTTCCTCATCGAAGGCAACAGAAACGCCTTTGGCTCTTTCGCGCCCTCTTCCACGACGCACAACCGATCCACCGGCAAATCCCTGAACGTGTTGATCTGTCCGAAGGGCCATCGAATCTCGATCACGTCGATGGTCTTGGCTTGATCGAGTCCGAAGTGGAGCCGCAGATCGCTCTGCGAATAGTAGCTGCCACCGCTGCGCACCTCGCCGATCAGCGTCATCGGCTCCGGCTTGTCCGGCTGCATGCGGGCCAGCACGCGCACCCGCGCGCCAATGCCGGTGCGGTTGGATCTGGTTCCGGCGAGCTTCACTTTGGCCCTCCAATACCCTTTTGCATGCGCGCTGCAACTTGCCGTTTGAAGGATGCCTCGCTGCAAATGCGCAGATGAATCGATTGAGCAAAACTCCTTGCCGCAATTCGACGAACAAACCACGCGCCGCGTCTCCAGCCGCGGAACCCTGACGAATGGGATCACCTCGGCGTCCTCGAAGCCGCAACGGAAAACCCGATGCGGATCGCGCCGGCTTTCAGCACGTACTGCGGCTCGCCCCGGACAACGCGCAGGCGCGCGCCAATCTCCCCCGGCTTCCGCCGCATTGACTCTCCTCATCGTGGTAGCATTCGGCACTGGATCGCAGCCGTCATCCAACGAATTCCGGATGGCGAGCACTTTGTTGCCGATCAGGAGTACCACCTCAATGAATGCAGTGGCCCGCGGCCTCACTTCCTTTTTCCTTGCGATTTTCTTGAGCGCCTCCCTCTTCGCCCAGCAAAGCTCAACCTCCACCCAAAACCCGGACTGGTGGAAGAACGCCGTCATCTACGAAATCTATCCACGCAGTTTTCAGGACAGCAACGGCGACGGCATCGGCGACCTCAACGGCATCACCTCGCGCCTCGACTATCTCCAGGCGCTCGGCATCGACGCGATCTGGCTCACGCCCATCTATCCCTCGCCCCAGGTCGACTTCGGCTATGACATCTCCGACTACTACAACATCGATCCGCAGTATGGCACCCTCGCGGACTTCGACCGCCTCGTCGCCGAAGCAAAGAAGCGCAACATCGGCATCATCATGGACCTCGTCCTGAACCACACTTCCGACAAACATCCGTGGCTCATCGAGTCGGCAAGCTCCCGCAACAATCCCAAAGCCGATTGGTACATGTGGCACGATCCGAAAATGGTCGACGGCAAACCCCAGCCGCCCAACAACTGGCTTTCGGTTTTCGGCCATTCGGCGTGGGAATGGGACCCGGCCAGACAGCAGTACTACTACCACCGCTTCTACATTCAGCAGCCCGACCTCAACTGGAACAATCCCCTGGTACGCAAGGCAATGTACGACGCGGAGCGCTTCTGGATCCAGCACGGCGTCGCCGGTTTTCGCCTCGACGCCATCACTTCACTCTTCGAAGATCCTACGTTCAGCGACGAGAACTACGTCCTCGGTCCGGATGGCAAGCCACTCATCAACGCCTACGGCGATAAGCGCGTCGACACGCTCAAGACCGACAATCTGCCCGAAGTGCACGACGTGCTGCGTGAGCTGCGCCAGGTGGCTGACCAAACCCAGGGCCGCAAAGTTGTCCTCATCGGCGAAACTTACCTGCGCTCGGTCGGCGATCTCCGCAAGATGTACGGCGCGCACAACGATGAGCTCGATCTGCCTATGGACATGGAGGTCGGTTTCATCAATCGCTTCGACGTGAACATGTTCCGCGAGCGCATCAACCAGGCGGAGACGCAAATCAACGGCGACGAGCCGCTCTTCGTCTTCGATAACCACGACAACATCCGCTGGGATCGCTACGATCACGACGCCCACCATGAAGACGCCGGTCGCGTCATCGCGGCCGTGTTGTTCGCTTCACGCGACACCGCCATGATGTACTACGGCGATGAAATCGGCATGGTCACTACGCCGCCCACGCGCAAAGAGGATGTGAAGGATCCCATCGGCGTCACCGGCTGGCCCAAAGAGAAAGGCCGCGATGGCGAGCGCACTCCGATGCAGTGGAACGACGGTCCGGACGCGGGCTTCGCACCATCTGGCGTCAAGACCTGGCTGCCCATCCCGCCGAGCTATGAACAGATCAATGTCACCGCCGACGAGCACGAGCCAGATTCCATGCTGCACTGGTACCAGCAGCTCATCGCGCTCAAGAGACAGGACCCTGCTCTGCACGACGGCGCTGAGACCATGCTCAACACGAACGACGAGCACGTTCTCTCCTGGCTGCGCAAAGCGGAGAACGGTGAAGCGGTCGTCGTCGCGTGCAACTTCACCGACCAGCCGCAGACCGTGAGTTTTGATCTGGCCCCACAGGGCGTTCGCGGCTCGAGCCCGAAGACGCTGCTGAAAACACCAGGCGCAGCGGAGCCGACTTCGCTCGGCTCCATCCAGCTCGGGCCCTTCGGCGTCTACATCGGCCGCGTCGAATAACCCGCAATCGTCACCAGCTCAGGGTTACGGTCTTGCCCACGTAGCCGGCGCCATCGGGGAAGCGAACCCGCAGCGGGCGCAATCCGCCGTCCGCTGCGCCCAGTTCTCCATCCTTCGTGGTCAGCCTGAGTGCCGAAGCATTCTCCCGAACCGTCAGCTTCTGCGTGCTGCCCCCGGGCGCAGAGAGCTGCAGAACCAGTGAGCGCTCGTTGTATTTCTCGTCGAGCACTTTCATCTGGTGTGTCTCGGTCCCGGCCTCCGGCAGATGTTCCTCGATGCCGATCTCCACCGCGTGCAGCGGTATGTGGAGTGCGCCATTCTTTTGCTCCGCACCAGGAATGCGTGAGGCGAGATGCAACTCCGGATCGCTCGCCTGCACCACGAGCTCTCGGCCTTCGCGCTGCAAGGTTACGTCGACAGTCCTGTTTCCAAAGGGCAACCGCCGAATCGCAGCCTTCTCCCACGCTGCGGGAAGATGAGGCGAAATCGTCAGCGTATTCGCAGCTGCGCTCCATTCCAGTCCGAACATGCCGCGCAGCACCGGCGAGATAACCATTGCCGACGACCACAACTGATGCGCCGTGCTCCGCCCCAGCACCTGATAGAACCGGCCCGAAAGCAACTCCGTCACGTCGCCGAGGTCCTGCGCCCAGGTCAGATTCGCATTCTGCATCAGGTGCGCGTAGCCAGACAAATCATGCCCGGCGCGATACTCCGCTACCGCCACCCATCCCGTGTAGAGCGGCCACACCGTTCCCTGGTGATAGCTGATCGGATCGTAAAAACTCGTCTGGTCGCTGACGATGCGCGTGCCCCAGTCCGTCGAAATGTCGCTGCCGGCCCAGCGCTGCATCATCGGATCCGCATGCTTAAGGCTCCAGGTCCCGTCCCACCACGCCACCGACGGAAAAATGCTCGCCGTCTTGTCCACGCCATCCTTGCCGTTCCAGCTGAACGCATAATCCTGCGAATCGGCGACGTAGTACTCCTTCTCGATGGTGCTGGCGATCCGAGCAGCTCGCTGCCGTGCCTGCTCGGACAGATCGCTGTGCCCGGTTGCCCGCGCCAGATCGGCAAACGCGATGCTGGCCTGCTCGTCGAGCGCCGCCAGGTAAATCTCCTGATGCGGCATCGTCGGCACCCACGACTCCACCCACCCCGTTCCCTGCGAGTTGTCGTAAATTCCATCGCCATCGGTGTCGTGCGTGGTTTCAAAATCCCAGGCCCGTTCCAGCCCCGGCCAGATCGACGCAACGAATTCCCGATCGCCGCTGATCTTCAGATAATCGTCCACAGCCATCGCAAGCAGCGGTGTCGAGTCGGCCGCCGCAAACTCGTACGGCAACGACGCCCAGCTCACCAGGTCGGCCGTCTGCGAGCGCTCATGCATGATCTTTCCATCGGCGCGCTCGTGCTGTAGCAGAAACGTAATCTCCTCCCGCGTCGTCCCAAAATCCCCAAAGCTGTTGATCGCATACAACGACCATAGCGAATCGCGGCCGAAGAACCATCCGAACCCTGGGCGCGTCGATTCACCCGAGCCAACAAACCCCGCCGTCAGCGCCTCCTCCTGCGCATCCGGCGCAGTCTTTACTCGGAGCTGATCGATGGCCGTCTCCGCCCACGAAAACGCCGCATTCAGATCCGCATCCGGCGTTTCAATCGCCGTGCGCTGCGCCAACAACTTCGAGTAGTACTCGCGATTCGCCTCACGGATCGCGATGGTCTGGCTCTCCAGTTCTCTGAGACTCTGCCCCAGCGCCTCTTTCGTCGCCGAGGCGGCGGAGGTGGCAAACGTCACGAGCAGCGGAAACGCGGCCTGTCTGTCCCGCTTAGGGTCGAAGTTCAGAACGAACTGCAGCGGCCACGTGCTCGCGCGCTCCTGGTACGGCGGCATGATGCCCGACTCGCTGCCTGGAATCGACAACGCAGCCGCCTGATCCGGAAACGCCAGATGTAAAATGTAGAATCCCGAACCGCCGCTGCGTCCCACCCATTCCGCAGACGTCGGAGAGGGCGAATCAGCAGGCCACATCCGCTGCATCGCCGGATCGAAACTGAACGTCACCGTCATCGGACGAATCGCCTGCATCTCGTACAACACCATCACTCCCGTCCCCGCGTTCGATGACTCAGGCGCCAGCATCGTTTGCCGAATGGTGAAGTTCGCATGCGAGTACGTGATGGTCGTGTGATCCGGTTCTACATCGATCGCAGCCGCCTGCTCGTTCACATCGATCGGCACCGGATAATCCTGCATGCGAACCGATATCCGCATCCCGCTGAGTATCTTCCAGGGAAAGATCCAGGCTTCGAACGTGCCATTTTGCCGCCCGAGAATCGCGCCCCGCGTCCCCACAACCGAAAACGGCGCTTCAGCAGCGGCATGGCGCTGAATCCTCAGCGTTCCGTCATCCGCCGCCGTACCCGGTCCCGGCGCCTGACCCAGTGCGGCCATACAAAAGAAGCCGAGCATCGCGAAGCTCGCCGCACTCATCAGTATCGAAATCATGGAGCGATTCTTGCGCGATGGACTGCTCATAACCTCTGCCTCCCTGTGCTGCGTCGCGCGGCGCCGCCCGGTCTGCGACGCGGACCGAGGCTTCCCGTATATCATGCTGACGCGAAGAGTGGAGGCGAATACGAGAATCCGTACGTTTGTGAGTCGCTTTACGAGGGCTTTCGGAAGCGCGATCATCCTGGTTTCGGTCGTCGCGCTGGGCCGGGTCAGTGCGTTTGCGCAACCAACCCAGCCGGCTGCGCCAGCGCAAGCGAAGCCGCCTGCACTGTCCCCCGCATCCCCTCCACCCATCGACGCCTACATCCAGAATGCATGGAACACGCTCACTCGCTCGATGCTGAACTGCACAACCCTGGTCGATACCAAGATCGCCACCAGGCCGGTCCTCTATCTGCCGCAGGATTTTGCGGAGCCGCCCGAGGTCGCTGCTCTCCGGCAGAAATGCGGACTCGATGTCCAGCGGCTTCCAGCGAAGATCGGACGGCTCGGTCAGAGTGTCGACCTGCCGTCGCAGGGCCTGCTCTATCTCCCGCATCCTTACGTGGTCCCCGGCGGCCGCTTCAACGAGATGTATGGATGGGACAGCTACTTCATCATTCTGGGCCTGCTCGAGAGCGGGCGCGTCGATCTGGCGCGCGACATGGTGGAGAACTTCTTCTTCGAGATCGAACATTACGGCGGCATTCTGAATGCCAACCGCACTTACTACCTCACGCGCTCACAGCCGCCTTTTCTGTCGTCGGAGATTCGCGATGTGTGGCAGGCCGAAGTCGCGGCGGGAAAACAACAGGAGGCGAGCGCCTGGCTGGAACAGGGCTACGCATACGCGGTTCGGGATCACGCACTCTGGACGACTGAAGCGCATCGCGCCAGCGACACGGGTCTGGCGCGCTATTTCGACTTCGGCGATGGCCCGGTCGCCGAGATGGCAGACGACGACACCTACTACCAAAACGTGATCGCATGGCTGCTCGCCCATCCTGACGTCCACACCGATTATCTGGTCGATGGTCCCGAAAATCCTGGCCCAGGTGATCGCCAGCATCTGGCGGAGATCAGTTGCGACCCTGCCGTATCAGCCGTCTGCGCCCGCGCGCATGTGGGTGCGCACTGGCTCAGCAGGGATTTCTACAAAGGCGATCGGGCAATGCGTGAGTCGGGCTTCGACCCGAGCTTCCGGTTTGGCGTGTTTGATGGCTCGACGCACCATTTCGCGCCTGTATGCCTGAACGCGCTGCTCTACAAATATGAGCTCGACCTGGCCTGGATGGCCGATCGACTCGGCAAGCCCGATGATGCGAAGAAGTGGAATGCCGCGGCGCAGGCCCGCCGCGGGGCGATGGACCGCTATCTTTGGAATGCGGAAAAGGGAAGATATTTCGACTACGACTTCGTCGCGGGCAGGCAATCGACCTACGAATATCTGACGACGTTTTATCCGCTGTGGGCGGGCGCGGCCACGCCGCACCAGGCGCGGCAGGTAGAGTCCCATCTGGCCCTGTTCGAGAAGCCCGGCGGCGTTGCCATGAGCACGGTGAACTCGGGCGTGCAGTGGGATCTGCCCTATGGCTGGGCTCCCGTCACCTGGGTGACGGTCCAGGGACTGAGAGCAGCGGGAGACATCAAAGACGCAGCACGGGTTTCCAGGGAATTCATGACGACCGTGCGCAACAATTTCGCCTGCGATCACACCATCCGTGAAAAATACGACGTAGTCACAGCGTCATCCGACGTTCGGGTAGCGATGGGTTATCGCCAAAACGTAGTCGGCTTCGGCTGGACCAACGCCGCCTATCTGAAGATGGGGGCACTGTTGCGCAGCGCGGGAATTTCCGAACCTCCGCGTGCGCGGGCTGCCCCGGTTTGCCGACAGCCTTAACCAACTCAGAACGGCAGCGAGCCCGTTCAGCCTGGAAACGCCGTGCCGCGAACAGCTAAACGCGTAGCCATCGCGTGTTGTACCGCGGCTCGCGTCGCTTCCAGTTCCTCACCGATCACTTCAAGGCGCGGCGGCCTCACCCACGCGCAGCCGGTCCCGGTTTCCTGCTGTACCTGTTTGATCAGCTGGACGAACTTCGGAACCGTGTCCATGCGCAGCAGCGGCAGAAACCACCGATACAGCTCGAACGCCTTCTCCCGCTCTCCGTTCATCGCATAGTTGAACAGCGCGACGGACTCCGCCGGAAACGCATTCACCAGTCCCGCGACCCAGCCCACCGCGCCCGCTCCGATTCCCTCGACAATGGCATCGTCCACACCAACAAATATCTTCAGCCGATCTCCGGACAGCGCGCGAATCGCCGTCACCCGCCGCACGTCGGTGCTCGACTCCTTGACCGCCGCAAAGTTCTCGTGTTCCTCCGCGAGCTCCGCAATCTGCTCCGGAACAAAATCGGTCCCATAGGAAACCGGGTTGTTGTACAGCATGCCCGAGAGCTTCGTGGCGCGAAAAATCGCCGCCACGTGCACCTTTGTCTCGCGCCAGTCTCCAGGGTAGACGTAAGGCGGCAGGACCATCAGCCCCGCGCATCCGGCCTGCTCCGCCGCTTTCGCCAGCGCCACCGCCTCCGCGGTCGACAGCGCCGAGATCGCCGCAACCGCGGGCGCTCCTCCTGCCGCCGCCGTCACGTTGCGCAGGATCGCTTCCTTCTCAGCGAAGTTCAGCGTCGCTGCCTCGCCCAGCGATCCCAGCGAGATGATCCCCGTGCAGCCGTTCGCCAGCATCCAGCGCGCGTGACGCGTCATGAAACTGTGATCGACCTGCAGCCGCTCGTCAAAGCAGGTCGTCATTGCGGGCATTACACCAGACCACTTCATCAGGCCTCCGAAGAATTTCCAGAAACGAAGTTTGCTCCAGCCAGGCTCGACACAAGAGCAGGAAAGACCGGCGGCCGAACCCCATCCGCACGCCAGCCAAAAAGGAACTCCGTCGCTGCGCCACAAACGCGTCCCTGGCAAGGACCCATGCCGCACCGCGTTTGCAGTTTCGCATCGCGCCAGCAACGGTGCTCTCGCAACGCTCCATGCGCCACATCCTCGCAGCGGCAAACGATGGTGTTCTCGGCCGCGAGCCTTCGCAGTTCCGGATCAAGCGCGTACGCCTTCCGCAGCGCGCTCACAAAACCGAGCATCTTCCTTCGCCGCCGCGCGAGCCTTCGCGCTTCTTCCACAGCACCCACAGCCGCCAGCCCTGCGATCTGGCCTTCGATCAGCGCCATTTCGACGCCGCCGATGCCCGTCGGCTCGCCCGCGCACAGCACATTCTCCACAGATGTTTGCTGGAGCTCGTCAGTCGCCACAAATCCTTCGTCGATTTGGCAACCAATCAGCTGCGCCAGCTCGGTATTCGGCACCAGGTGAAAACCGCACCCCAGAAAATCGCAAAAGACGGTCCATTGCTTCTTCCCTTTGCGCAGCGTCACGCTCTCGATCGCGGTCTTCCCATACGCCGCCACAGGCCAGCAACTGAAATGAATCTTCGATCGCACACCCCACCCATAGCCGACTCCCTGCAGCAGCTTGCCGGGCTGCTTCAACATCCTTCCCGCGAACGCAACGACCCTGCGCAGAGGAGCCTGCTCGCAGATCGCAACAATCTTCGCGCCACGCGCAGCCAGATGCGCAGCCACCGCCAGCAGCAGCGGCCCTGTTCCCGCAACGACCACGCGCTTGCCGGCTACCGGCAATCCGCCCCGCGCCATCGCATCCAGCCCTCCGGCTCCGAACACGTTGGGCAAGGTCCATCCCGGAAACGGAAGGAACAACTCCCGCGCGCCTGTCGCGAGGATCAGCTTGCTATACCGCAACGCAACACAATCTTCACCGCGCTCCGCAAGAATCACGCCAGCGGCCGGATGATCGAAAACCTGCAACCCGCGGAGATGAAGCACCTCCGAGCTTCGCAGTGCGGCGATCCATTTCTGGGCGTTTCGCGGCAAGGCTTCTCCCGATCGCCAGATTTGCCCACCTGCGGCGAGATTGTCGTCCACCAGCGCAACACGCCTGCCCTCACGCGCGGACGTGACCGACGCAGCGATGCCCGCTGGCCCCGCGCCAACAACGACGACATCGAACCGCATCTCCGACGAATCCCTCATGGCGTGCGCACGTCCATGCCTGGCGCGCACAGGATCTGGCAACTGCGCTGGTGTTGCCTTCCGTCGATCCACACGCGGCATTCGAAGCAGATGCCCATCCCGCACAACGGCGCGCGCGGCTCGCCGCTCACCGATGCGCGGGTGTACCCGCCAGCGATGAGAACCGCTGCCGCGACCGTCGTTTCCGGCGTCGCGCTCACCGGCTGGCCATTCACCGTCAGCGAAACGACGAGCTTCCCCTCAGGCATGCGCATTGCTCTCTTGCGCGGCGCCCTCGAATCCGGCGTTCGCTCGCTTGTAGAATCGTTGCGGCAGATAAGCCTCCGCTGGAATTTCTGCCTTCGCCTCCGTCAGATGATCCGCGACCAGGCGTCCCGTAGCCAGTGAAGTCGTGATGCCCAGCCCCTCGTGTCCCGTCGCGAGAAAAACTGTCTCGTCTCCAGGCCATGGACCAATCAGCGGCAGCTTATCCGGCGTCGCAGCGCGGAACCCGGTCCACACGCGGATTGCCGAACACGAGCCGATCTCCGGCAGATACAACTTCGCTCGCTCCAGCATCGCCGACAGGATCGCATGATCGACCGCGGTTCCCTCGTCTCCGAACTGGCGTGAGGAACCGATCAGGACCTGTCCCGTCCTGCGCGGCTGCACGTTGAACGCTACCGAATCGGCTGTCACCGAGTGCGCGCTTTTGAGATAACCCAGTTCGACGAGCTGATGACGCACCAGCCCAGGATAGCGATCCGTGATCACCAGATGCCCTTTGCGTTTGCGAACCGGGATCTCCGGCAGCAGCCGCATCGAGTCCGCTCCGCACGCAATCACAATGCGCGCAGCGTGCAACTCACTCCCGTCATCGAGCCGAGCACAGCCCTGCCCCGCCCGCACAACACGCCGGGGCAAACACAGCGTCGCCCCGGCTCGCACCGCCTCTCGCATCATCCACGCCGCCGCGCATGGCGGATAGACGACCGCATCCGACGGCACCAACAGCGCTCCTGCCATCGGTCGCCTCAAATGCGGCTCCTCCTCCGCCAGCGCATCGCCATCGAGAATCTCGGTCGCCACGCCCGCCCCTGCATACACGACCTGCTTGTGGCGAACCTCGTCCATCTCCTCGTCGTCCGCCGCAACCCACAGCGTTCCGCAACGCTCAAATTCCACATCGTCCGGCATCTGCTCCGCCAGCGCGACCCACAGACTCTGCGAATAGTGAGTCAGCGCAAGCTGCGCCGGCGAATCGTCCATCACCACGATGTGGCCCATCCCTGCCGCCGTCGCTCCACCGCCAACCACTCCGCTCTCGACGACCGCGGTCTTCAGCCCGCGGCTGGCGCATTCTCGCGCGCACGCCGCGCCAACAATTCCCCCGCCAACAACCACCACGTCCCAGGATTGATTCATGGCGCAGCCAACACCGGCGCCTGAATGCCTGCGCGGAACGGATCATCCTCCTGCAACAGCAGCCGGCTCTCCGCTGTGATCCAGGCCGACCCGGTGATCGCTGGAATCACTCCGCGCTGCTCGCCCTCCGGCACTCGATAGCTGCCTTCGAACACCGTCCCCAGAATTCCCTCCTGCCGCCACAACTGGCCCGGCGCAAGCTTTCCATCCGCCGCAAGACACGCCAGCTTCGCGCTCGTTCCCGTGCCGCACGGCGAGCGGTCATAGGCATTCCCCGGGCACAAGACGAAATTTCTGCTGTCGATTCCAGGCTCCGGCGACGCAGCAAACAACTCGATGTGGTCGATCGCCTTCTCGTTAGCGCCGGTGATCGCGCTGGCATCCAGCGCGGCCTTCACCGCAACCGCAAAACTCGTCAGCGTCTCTCGATTTTCCAGGGTCAGCGGCGCCGGCGCATTCTCCGTCAGGAAAAACCAATTCCCGCCCCACGCAACGTCGCCCATCGCCCGGCCGAATCCCGGAACCTCAACGCTCACGCCCTTGCGATGGCGATAGCTGGCAACGTTCTCGACCGTCACGCGCCCATCGCTGCGCAGCTCTGCACACACCACGCCCACCGGCGTCTCAATCCTGTGTTTTCCCGGCGTGATGCGCCCCAGAAACGCCAGCGTCGCCATCACGCCGATGGTGCCGTGCCCACACATGCCCAGATACCCAACGTTGTTGAAGAAAATCACGCCGGCGGCACACCCTGCGTCTACAGGCTCCACCAGCAGCGCCCCCACCACCACCTCCGACCCGCGCGGCTCGTTCACTACCCCCGAGCGAATATCGTCGTGCTCCGCGGCAAATCGCCGCAGACGCTCCTCCAGCGGCCCATGGCCGAGATCCGGTCCTCCGCGAATAACGACTCGCGTCGGCTCGCCCGCCGTATGCGAATCGATGACATGAATTTCAGAGTTCAGCGCCACAATCAGGTCCGTCCGCAATTACCAGGATGCTTTTCATCCAGACCATATTACGATCCGTGACGACGCAGCTCTGCTCCATGCCGTCGTGCCAGGTCGCACCGACCCGTTATACTTCGATGGAAGTTCCCCCCCGGGACCTCATATCGAGGGCTACTATGAAATCCGGCTGTGCCGCCGTTTTCCTCTGTTTCTGCAGTGTTCTGTGTTCCGCCACGGCCTCCGCGCAGACGCAACACGCCCTTCTGATCGGCATCGATACCTACGAGCCTCCCGGCACCACGCCAACCCATCCTCCCGGCTGCGTCTACGGACGCTGTGAACTCGGATATTTCGAGAACCTCGACGGCACCGTCAACGATGTTCAGTCCATGGCCGATCTGCTCACCAGCCCCAGGTTCGGATTTCCCGCGAGTCAGGTCGTTCTGCTCACCAACCCAAATCCGCCTCACCCCGCTCCCGGCCTGGTTCTGCTCCCTGCCGGCCAGGCCACCCACGACGGCATCCTCGCCGCCATGCAGAAATATCTGGTCGATGCACCGCAGCGTGGCGATACCGTCGTCCTGTACGTCGCGAGTCACGGATCGCTGCGCGTCAACAGCAAGGGAACGAAACTCACCGTCCTGGTGAACGGTCAGTATGTCCACGCGGACAGCACCCTGGTCCCCGCCGACGCCTACAAAGGCGGCTACGACGTGCGTGACCGCGAGATGACCCGCATCTTCAACGCCGCCCTCGACAAGGGCATTCATCTCACTCTGATCTTCGACAATTGCCACAGCGGCGGCATCAGCCGTGGCATCAACCCGAAGTACCGCGAGCGCGATCTGCCCTTCGATTCGCGCGACGTTGCCGAGCCTCCCGAGGTACTCCCGAATGGCGACCCGCGTCCCGGACCCACGCAACGAGCGGACAATCCAGCGCTGGTCTTCTCCGCGGTGCAGCAGGACCAGAGCTCCAAAGAAACGCCCGACACGAATCCCCCGACCGAGGCGCACGGCGCGTTTACCGCTGCTCTGATCGAGGCGCTGCAGGTTCTTCCCGCCGACGCACCGGCTGAAGTCGTGTATCGGCGCGTGCGAGCCGTCATCGGCAACGAAGATGTCCCCGACGAGGATCCCGATCTGGACGCCACCGCGGAACGTCGCGAGCAGCCGCTCTTCGGCGGAGCAAAGTCCGGCTCCGGCGCGACTCGCGCCGCCGTGCTGGGCGCCGCAAGCAACGGCAATGTCTGGCTCGATGTTGGCCGCGTCTCCGGAATCGGACCCGGCACGGAGTTCACCTCAAGCACGAGCAGCGACGGCCAGAAGACCCAGTTGCGCGTCATTGCCCTCGACGGCATCGCCCGCTCGGTGGCGACGGTCGTCAGTCCCGCCCACGCGACGGTGCAAACCGGGGATATTTTTGAAATGACAAAGTGGAGCCCCGCTCCCTCCCCGCCGCTGCGCGTCTTTCATTGGCCTGCGACGCTGTCCCAGGCGGACATCCTCGCCGCAGCCGCACAGATCCAGGCCGCTGGCATCACCACCGTCTCCGACCCCGCGGAAGAACCATGGACGCACATGCTGAGCTGGAACGGAACGGCCTGGACGCTGCAAAAAGCCGGTGCGCCCGCGCCGATTCCGCTGGGAGCGGCCCTCACTGCGCAGGCCCTGCATCGTGCTCCCGACGGCGCAAAACTCTGGGTCAACCTTCCACCTTCACGCGAACTGGCCGCGCAACTTTTGCCCGCGGATCCGAGCAGCGCGGTGCAAACCGCCGCCGACCTCGCCAGCGCCGAATACGCATTGACCGGCACACTCACTTCCAAAGGCCCCGCCTGGGCGTGGTTCCACAAGAATGAGCTGTCCGCCGGACCTCCGTCCCCCAACCTGCCCCCGCACAGTCCCGGCTGCTCGCCAACCTCACCATATCCCGTCCGCAGCGACTGGATCGCAATGGCCGACGCCGGCGCAATCGAATCAGGCGCGGCAACCCTGAACCGCTATGCGTCGCTGCTGGCCAAGGTGCATGGCTGGCTCGAGATGGCCAACAGTCCCGCCGACGCGTCGCATGCGCCGTATTATTCTCTCTCTCTGACTCCTGCTTCGGCCGGCATTTCATCCATCGGCGACAAGCCCCTCCATCAGGGCGATCTGCTGAAGATGGGCTTACAGTCCACAACCGAAGTCAGCGACAAACGCTGGGTCTACATTCTCGACATCGACTGCCACGGCAAGGGCACCGTTCTTTACCCAGCAGGAAATTCGAACAATCAGTTTCCCAACGAGTCCGACATCGGCAAGCAGTTTCCGCTACCCGGCGCACCGACGCTGCGTATCGGACCGCCCTTCGGCGTGGACACCTTTATTCTGCTGAGCACCGCGCAGCCCCTGTCCGATCCCTATGTGCTCAACTTCGAGGGGGTCTCGCGCTCGCGTGGCGCGCAGTCCCCGCTGGAGCAACTGCTGAGCAACACCAGCAGCGGCACGCGCGGCGATCCCGGCCACGTCCCTACCAACTGGGGCATCGGACTCACCACCGTTCACAGCGTTCCTCAGCAGGCCACGCAGTAGAAACGGCCTTATCCGCAATGGTGAAGAGGCACAGATGAACGCGGCGAATCTGGCAACAACAACCCTGATCGCAGTCTGTCTCATCGCCGGCGTGTCAGCGCCTCCAGTTTCCGCACAGCAGCCCGGAAGCCTGCACAGACTCATTTCCGAGCACGAGCAGGCCCTCGCCGACGCTCGCGGGTCGCACAATACAAGAAGCGAAGCCACCGAGCTGAACACGCTCGCGAGCCTCTACCGCGAAGCCGGCGATCCCCAAAAAGGCCTCGACTATTGCGAGCAGGCCCTCTCCATCGAAACCAGCAAAGGCCAGCAGGCGCAAAGCAAGAATGTCGAAGGCCGCATTCTCACCGATCTGGGGCAGGAACAAAAAGCGCTCGACCTTTTCAACGAAATCCTGCCCGTGTGGCGCCAGCTCAACATCCTGATGGGCGAAGCCTCCACGCTCAACAACATGGGCCGCGTCTACAACGACCTCGGCCAGCACGATAAAGCGCTCGAGGTCCTCAATCAGGCGCTGCCCATGTGGCGCCAGCTCAACAACCGCGGCGGCGAAGCCAGCGCTCTCGACAATCTCGGCCGCTGCTATTCCGACATGGGCCGCAGCCAGGAGGCGCTCGACAATCTCAATCAGGCTCTCCCGCTTTGGCACGCCGTCGGTGAAATCGGCGGTGAGGCGCAGACCCTCAACAACCTCGGCCGAACCTACACGAATCTCGGCCAGAAAGAAAAAGCGCTTGAGTCCTATCAGGCCGCGCTCCCCCTGTGGCGCCAACTCGGCCACCCTGAAGGCGAGGCCGCCTCGCTGAATGGCATCGGCCGCATCTACGACGACCTCGGCCAGAAGCAGCGGGGCCTCGACTACTACAATCAGGCGCTGCCCCTCTGGCGCCAGGTCGGCAATCGCAGCGGCGTAGCCCTCGCGCTTTACGACATCGGCCGCATCCGCGTCCAGCTCGGCGACCCGCAACAAGCCCTCGACTTCTACAACCAGGCTCTCGACATCTGGCGCGAAACCCAGGACCATCGCGGCCTGGCGGCAGTGCTGAATCACATCGGTCGCGCATACTCCGACCTCGGCCAGCGCGACAAAGCGCTCGACTTCGACTATCAGGCGCTCGCCATGTGGCGCGAAGTACAGAACCGCCGCGGTGAGGCCTTCGCGTTGAACAGCATCGGCCGCGTGTTGTCGGACCAGGGAAAACTCGACCAGGCTCTGCCGCAAAAACTCGCCGCATTATCGCTCGCGAAAGCCGCTGGCGATCCCGACCTCCAGGGTGGCATCGACGCGTCACTCATGCTCGATTTCCGCACCCAGCATCGTTTGGAGGAGGCGATTTTCTTCGGCACCGAAGCCGTCAATTCGTATCAGCTGATGCGCAGAAACATCAGCGGCCTCGATCAGAGTCTCCAGGAGCGGTTTGCGCAGTCGAAGTCCGCCACCTACCGAATCCTCGCCGAGCTCCTCGTGCAAGCGAACCGTCTCGGCGAAGCCGAACAGGTCCTCGACCTCCTCAAAAAACAGGAACTGCAGGAAGTGGTCATCGGCGCAGCGGACCACCCCGATCCTCATGCGACGCCGCTCAATCTCACGCCCAACGAGCAACAGGTTGAAGCCGACCTTGTTGCGCACGAGCAGACCGCGGTCGCCCTCACAGAGCTGAGCGCGCAATACGCCGCGTTGCTGGGCAAGACCAATCGCACTCCCGCTGAAACCGCCCAGCTCAAAGCCCTCGAAACGAAAATCGAATCCGGCAACAGCGGCGTTACCGACTTCTTCCGCAAGACCCTCTATCCCGAGCTGGCGCAGAACGCCGGAACGCAAAACGCGAACGCGCTGCTGAACCAGGAGAAGTCAGAAGTCAGCCGGCTCCAAAACACGCTGGCTGAACTCGGCCCCCACATCATCGGCATCCGCCTGCTCCTCGGCGACGAGCACGCGTACGCCATCGTCATCACTCCGCAGTCCCGCAAGAAGTATGAACTGAAAGCCACGCCCGCGCAGCTCAACGACAAAGTGCAGCTGCTGCGCAAAGAACTGCGCACGCCCTCGTCCGATCCCAAGCCGCACCTTGCCGAAATGTATTCCATCGTCGTCGCGCCCCTCGAAGCCGAACTGGCCGCGATCGAGCGAGCCCCGCAAGAGAAAGGCCGCGCACCCACGCTGCTCTGGTCTCTCGACGGTGCCATGCGCTACCTGCCCATGGCCGCGCTCTACGATGGCCACCGCTACATGGCCGAGCGCTTTAACAACGTCCTCTTCACGCCGGAAAGTTATGGCCACATGGCCGCCCCCGGCGCTGACAAGTCGACGTTGCGCGTTCTCGCCGTGGGATTATCGAAGAGCTACGGCGGGCTGCCGGCGCTGCCCGGCGTCATTCCTGAACTCGACGCCGTGGTGCACGACCCTGCCGATCCGGAATCCCACGGTCCGATCGACGGAATCCTGCTCCCCAACGAGCGCTTCACCTGGGCCGCACTCAAAGCGCAGCTGGGTCCCGGTTCCGGATTTCCCGTCGTCCATATCGCGAGCCACTTCGTTCTCGAAGCCGGCAGCGGAACCGAGCCCTACCTGATGCTCGGCGGCAACGACGCCGGCGATCCGCAGGGATTTCCCCTGTCCCTCTCGCAACTCGAGAACTCGGCCGTCAGTTTCCACGGAACCCGCCTGCTGACCCTCTCCGCCTGCAGCACCGCGAAGGGTGACACCGCGAATGATGGGCTCGAAATGGACAGCCTCGGCATGGTCGCCCAGCAGAAGGATGCTGAAGCCGTCCTCGCCACACTGTGGGACGTGAACGATGCCAGCACCAGCCGCATCATGAGCGACTTTTACTCGCGCTGGGTCAAGGAACCCGCGATCGGCAAAGCCGAAGCGTTGCGCCGGGCGCAGCTTGCCCTCCTGCACGGATCCCCCGGTGCCCCGCAATCGGCGACCGGCCGCGGCATACAAATCGTGGGCGAACCCGCGACTCCACCCGCCTCAACGTCGTATGCTCATCCTTATTATTGGGCTCCCTTCGTGTTGATCGGTAACTACCAATAACCCAATTCCAGGAAAGCAACCGTCGTCACGCTGCTTTTTATTCTCGGAGGATTGAAATGCTTCTGCTTTGTGCCTTTCTCGTTGGCCTGGTAGCGGGCCTGCGCTCCATGCTCGCTCCCGCCGTCGTCAGCTGGGCGGCTCGCCTCAATCTGCTCAACGTCGGGGAGACGTACGTCGCCTTGATGAGTTACCGCGTCACTGCCCTCGTCTTCACCATCCTCGCCGCGGGCGAACTCGTCGCCGACAAGCTGCCGAAGACGCCCAGCCGCAAGCAACCGCCCTCTTTCGTCATCCGTATCCTCAGCGGCTCGCTGGTTGGCGCCACGGTCGGAGCATCCGGAGGCAAACTTCTCATCGGCCTGTGCCTCGGGGCCATCGGTGCTGTCGTCGGCACGCTCGGCGGCGCTGCAGTTCGCGCCAAACTGGCTTCCGCCTTTGGCCGGGATTGGCCCGCTGCCATTCTCGAAGACATCGCGGCGCTCGCCATCGCCATCATCCCCATCCTGAGGCTTCGATGAAATACAGTTTCGACGCGATCGTCGTGGGCGCAGGTCAGGCCGGTCCTTCGCTCGCCACTCGCCTTGCCGGCGCGGGCTGGAAAGTCGCCATGGTCGAGCGCCATCTGTTCGGCGGCACCTGCGTCAACAACGGATGCACGCCGACCAAGGCCATGGTCGCCAGCGCCCACGCTGCTCATCTCGCCCGCCGCGGCGCCGACTTCGGCGTGCATGCCGGTCCCGTCGCCGTCGATCTGCGCGCCGTTAAAGCCCGCAAGGATGCCATCGTGCTCAACTCCCGCACCGGCGTCGAAAAATTGCTGCGCGGAACCGAAAACTGCACCGTCTTCACCGGAACCGCCGCCTTCGAATCGGCCACTACGATGCGCGTCGACGATGATGTTCTGGAGGCCCCGAAGATATTTCTCAACGTCGGCGCGCGGCCCACCGTCCCCAAAATGACCGGCGTCGATTCCGTCCCGTTTCTCACCAGCACCACCCTCCTCGATATCGAGCTGCTTCCCGAGCACCTGATCGTTGTGGGTGCAGGCTACGTCGGCCTCGAATTCGCACAGATGTTTCGCCGCTTCGGATCGCAGGTCACCATCGTCGACAAGAGTTCCCGCCTCGCCCCGCATGAGGATGAGGACGCCTCCAAAGTGATTCGCGAAATCTTCGACTCCGAAGGCATCGACGTCCGTCTCAACGCCAACTGCATTCACCTTGAACAGAGCGGCAGCCAGGTCTCCGTCGGCCTTGATTGCGACGAAGGTGAGCCGCACATCGACGGCTCCCACATCCTGCTCGCCGTCGGCCGCACACCCAATACCGATGATCTGAATCTGCAAGCCGCCGGGATAACGCCCGACGAGCGCGGCTTCATCCCCGTCGACGATCAGCTGCGCACCAGCGTCGCCGGCATCTTCGCCCTCGGAGACTGCAACGGCCGCGGCGCTTTCACCCACACGTCGTACAACGACTACGAAATCGCCGCTGAAAACCTGCTCGACAATGCAGGACGCCGCATCAGCAACCGCATTCCCGCCAGCGCCCTCTATATCGATCCTCCCCTCGCGCAAATAGGCATGTCCGAAGCCGAGGTTCGCGCAACAAAGAAGGCCGCGCTCATCGGCAAGCGCCCCATGACCCGCGTCAATCGCGCCATCGAAAAAGGCGAGACCTTCGGCTTCATCAAGGTCCTCGTCGATGCTGAGACGCAGCAAATCCTCGGCGCAACCGTCTTCGGCACCGGCGGCGACGAGGCTGTTCACTGCATTCTCACAGCGATGTATGCGCGCCAACCCGCGTCGCTGCTTACCCACTCCGTGCATATCCATCCCACCGTCGCCGAGCTCATCCCGACGACATTCGAAGACCTGAAGCCTCTCGAATAATGCTCCGCATCCCCTTCGCTGAAATCGCGTCGACACTCACCGCGATCCTCGTCGGCATCGGCTTTGAGCGCGAACGCGCCGAGCATTGTGCCCGTCTCTTTGCTGAGACCACGCGCGACGGCATCTACTCCCACGGCATCGAGCGTTTCCCGCGTTTTCTCGAAACGATCCGCAACGGCACCGTCGATATCCATGCCGCGCCCGAGTGCATCCAGCAACTCGGCGCCATCGAGCGCTGGGATGGCCGACGCGGCCCGGGCAATCTCAACGCATGGTCATCGATGGCACGCGCCATCGAGCTCAGCCGCGAACACGGCATCGGCTGCGTCGCGCTCGCCAACACGAATCACTGGATGCGCGGTGGCACTTACGGCTGGCAGGTCGCGGACACAGGTTTCATTGGCGTTTGCTGGACCAACACCCTCGCCAATCTTCCGCCGTGGGGCGCGTCGGCTCCCGCACTCGGTAACAATCCGCTCATCGTCGCGGTGCCGCGTCCCGCCGGACACGTCGTCCTCGACATGGCGATGTCACAGTTTTCCTACGGCGCACTTGCCACCTACCAGCAGAAGGGTCGGCTACTCCCCGTCGACGGCGGATTCGACACCGCCGGCAATCTCACGCGCGATCCCGCCGCCATCGAAGCCTCGCAGCGCCCGCTCCCCATCGGCTACTGGAAAGGCTCAGGTCTCGCCATGATGCTCGACACGGTAGCGGCTCTCCTCTCCGGCGGACTCGCGACGCACCAGATTCCCATCGAGCCGGTGAAGGAAACCAGCCTCTCTCAGGTCTTCCTCGCATTCAATCTCGCGCGCCTGCAACCCAGCGAAGACTCCGTCCGTACAGCCGACGCCATCGTTGACTCCGTCCTCGCCGGCAACCCCGGCGCCGTGCGCTATCCCGGCCAGCAGGTTCTGCAAACCCGCGCCGAAAATCTTGCCCTCGGCCTTCCCGTCCGCGAAGAATTGTGGATCGATCTGCGACGACTCTGATTGCGTTCCGGCGCTAATCTAAAGAAAAGATGCGCGCCGCCGTCCTCCACCATCCCGCTCCCATCGCCTCGCGCCCGCTGGTTCTCGAAGACCTGCCCATCCCCGAGCCTGGGCCCGGCCAGGTTCTCCTCAAGGTGGAAGCCTGTGGCGTCTGCCGCACCGACCTTCACATCACCGCGGGCGAACTCAAGCCCCTGCGCGACTCCGTTACGCCCGGCCATCAAATCGTCGCGCGCGTCGAAAAACTTGGGCCCGGCGTCGACTCGATCCACATCGGCCACCGTGCCGGCGTCTCCTGGCTCGGCGGTGTCGACGGCACCTGCCCGCTCTGCCGCAAGAATCGCGAGAACCTCTGCGACCATCCCACTTACACCGGCTATTCCGTCAACGGCGGCTACGCCGAATATGCCGTCGCCCGCGCCGACTTCCTCACCCCGCTTCCCGAAGAACCCTCAGCCACCAACCTTGCGCCACTCCTCTGTGCAGGCATCATCGGTTTCCGCAGTCTTCGTGTCGCTGAAGTCGCCACCGGCGATCGCGTCGGCCTCTTCGGCTTCGGTGCCTCCGCGCATCTCGCCATCGAGGTCCTCAAGTCCTGGAACTGCGAAGTCTATGTCTCCACGCGCGGCGCATCGCATCGGCAGCTGGCCCGCGACATGGGCGCAACATGGGTCGGCGACGCCACCGAACGCCCGCCCGTCCCGCTCGACTCGGCCGTCACCTTCGCGCCCAGCGGCGATGTCGTCGTCGCGGCGCTGGCCTCGCTGCGCAAAGGCGGCATCGTCGCCATCAACGCCATCCACCTCGACCGCATCCCGCAGTTCGACTACGATTCGCTGCTGTGGGGCGAGCGCCAGCTGCGCAGCGTCGCCAACATGACCCGTCAGGATGGCCGCGATTTCATCGCTCTCGCCGCGAAAATCGGAATCCGCCCGCGCACCACCGTCTTCCGCCTCGATCAGGTCAACGACGCGCTGGCCGCCGTCGCGAACGACGCCATCGACGGCGCCGCCGTGGTGATTCCCTAGTCGAGCACCACCGCCAGCGTGAAGCCGTCGTATCCCTTGCTGCCCACGGTCTGGAGCGTCGTCGCGCTCACCCGCTCTTCGCGCGCCAGCGCCTCGTTGAACCGCCGAATCCCCTGCACCCGCGGATCGGCCGTCTCCGCATTCGCCACCTCACCATCGCGGATCACGTTGTCGACGATGATCACCGAGCCCGCCCGCGACAGCCGCAGCGCCCAGTCGAAATACTCTGCCGTATTCTCTTTGTCCGCGTCGATAAAAAAGAAATCGAAGGGCCCAATCCCCTCAGCCGAAATCTGCGGCAGCGCGTCGAGTGCGCGCCCCAGCCGCCGCTGGACGAGCTTCGCAAAACCGGCACGCAGAATATTCTGCTGTGCAACCTCAAAATGCTTTTGATCCGATTCCAGCGTCACCAGAATCCCATCGCTGGGCAGCGCGCGCGCCAGCCAGATCGTGCTGTACCCACCCAGTGTTCCGATCTCGAGGATCTTCCGTGCGCCCTTCATCTTCGCCAGCAGATGCAGTAACTTTCCCTGGCTCGGCGTCACCGCGATGTCCGGCAACTTCGATGCAGCGCTGTCCGCCAGCGCTGCATCGAGTGCCGGATCCGACGGAATCAGCAGCCCGTCGAGGTAGTTCTCCACCGCGACCCAGGTCTTTGCTGGCTTTCGCTTTGTGTTTCCGGGGAATTTCAATCGTCTGAGGTCTCCCTACGCCGCAACCAGTTCGGAAAAATCCGCAATCTTCGAAAACGCACCCAGCACTTCGCCGATCAGCGCCAGCCGATTGTTGCGCAGCGCCACCTCGTCTACCATCACCATCACCTTGTCGAAGAACAGGTCGACATGCGGCCGCAGGGTGGCGATCTTCTCCAGAGCCTCGCGATACTCCTGACGGCGCCGCAGATCTTCCACCACAGGAGCCAGCTTCATCGCCTCGGAATGCAGCGCCTTCTCCGCAGGATCGGCCAGCAATGTGGGGTTAAGAGCGCCGACGTCCTGCCTTGGCTGCAGAATCCCCTTCTCCTGCGCCTGGCGCAGAATATTCTTGATCCGCTTGAACGCCGCCGCAATCGCCGCCAGGTCTTCCGACCCGCGCACCGCTGTCAGCGCCTCCGCGCGTGCGATCGCATCGCGCATGTTGTCCGAACGCACCGCCACCACGGCATTCACTACGTCATACGCAAACCCGCGCATATCGCGCAGCCAGAACTCAAACCGCTCCTCAAAGAACGCCGCCAGCTTCTTCTGCGTCTCTTCGCTCACATCGGCCGGAACCGCCCGGAACAGATCCGAACGCACCAGCGGCAATCCCGTCTCCGCCAGAATCTTCACAATGGCATTCGCCGCCCGCCGCAACGCAAACGGATCCTTCGATCCCGTCGGCTCGAGGCCGATCGAGAACATCGCGGTAATGGTCTGGATGCGATCCGCGATGCCCAGCACCTGCCCTTCCACCGTCGGTGGAATCGGGGCCTCCACCGCGGCCGGCGAATACTGCCAGTAGATCGCCTGCGCCACCTTCTCGCCCAGGCCCTGCGCCCGCGCATACAGTCCGCCCACTATGCCCTGAAGCTCCGTGAACTCCTTCACCAACTCGGTCGTCAGGTCGGTCTTTGCCAGCTCGACCCCCTTCAACAACGCCGACTGATCGACCTCGATTCCCCGCTGTTTGAGCAATCCGGCCAGGGTTTCCGCAATCTTCAGGTTCGCCTGCGTCTTGTCCCAGTAGGTGCCCAGTTCCTTGTGGAACGTCACCGACTTCAGCATCTGCACGCGATCTTCAAGCGGCGTCTTCTGATCCATCCGCCAGAAAAACCGCGCGTCGTTGAAGCGCGCCCGCAGCACCCGTTCGTGTCCGTGTCGGATCGTCTCAATCCCCGTCTCCTCCGGATGCGTGTTCAGCACCGCCAGAAAATACGGCTCCAGCCTGCCCTCCGCGTTCTCGACCGCAAAGTATTTCTGGTGATCCCGCATCACCGTCACCAGCACTTCCTCCGGCAACTGCAGAAATTCAGGATCGAAGTTCCCCAGCACCACCGACGGCCACTCCGTCAGGTGCGTCACCGTCTCCACCAGCGCCTGATCCTCGCGCCAGCGCGCGCCCGGCACAGCGCGCGTCTCCGCATCCAGCGCCTTGCGAATCCGATACCGCCGCAGCTTCACATCCGCCGTCACCTTCGCTGCTTCCAGCACCCCCAGATAATCGTCCGGATGATCGACCGCCACCGGCGCGTCGCCATGCAGAATGCGGTGCCCCCAGGTAAGGTTCGCCGCATGAACGCCCGCAAATTCCACCGGAAGGATCTCGTGATCCAGCAGCGCCACCAGCCAGCGCACCGGCCGGACAAAAAACTCCACCTTCAGCGGCCGCCAGTACATATTCTTCGGCCAGTAAACCGCGGCCAGCTCCCCGGCCAGCCGATCGGGCAGCACCTCAGTGGCGGCGCGGCCCTTGTCCCGCACCATGGCCGCCAGATATTCGCCCTTCGCGCTCGTCACTTTGAACAGACGCGTCTCTCCGTTGGGGTCCTCCTCGAGCTTGCTCTTCATCTCTGCCCGGTTCAGCAGTTCGGAGTTCAGGTCGGTGCCCCGCAGATGCTCCTCCTCGACGCTTGCCTTGCGCAGCTGCTGTTCGGTCATCCCCGCCTTGCGCGCAAAAGCCAGCGCCGCCGCGGTCGGCTCGCCGTTCCTGAATGCCACATTCCATGCGGGCCCGGTCAGCTCCCGCGTCGCGTCCCGCTGTCGCCGCCGCACCCCATTCACCTGCACCGCCAGGCGCCGCGGCGTCGAATAGCTGTGTACCTCGTGCTCCTCTTCCAGCAGCCGCTCGCGCCGCAGCAGCTCCACCACGCGCTCGGTCAGCTCCGCTTCCGCGGCGGCAATCATGCGCGCCGGAATCTCTTCCAGTCCTGCTTCGAACAACAGGTCAGCCATCGTACCGGGCCCCCGCTCTTTGCCGTTGCTGGGCGTACGCCTTCGCCACGCCCACTACCATATTGCGAATCCGCGCCATCACCGCCACGCGCTCCGTCACCGAAATCGCCCCGCGCGCATCCAGCAGATTGAATAAGTGCGAGCACTTCAGGCACAGCTCATAAGCTGCCAGCACTGGAAACCGCCGCAGCGCCCTGCGCATATCCTCGTCCGCCGGGGTCGCCGCGCCGTCATGCACCAACCGGTCGTGGATCTTCTCCTTCCGCTCCGCCGACTTCTCCACCTTGAACTGCTGGTGAAACGCATCCAGCAGCGCCTGGCACTCGGCCTCATACAGCCGCAGATGCTCCCACAGCTTGCCGATGTCTGCCGCCTCGAAGTTATATACCGAAAGCTGCAGCTCCTCTTCGAGCCGTATGTCGCCGTACGTCACCTGCTTCCCCGTCTTCGGATCGACCGCCCACACCACGTCGTACAGCGAATCCACATCCTGCAGAAACGCCGCGATTCTCTCCAGGCCATACGTGATCTCGCCCGAGATCGGGTCCAGATCCATCCCGCCGCACTGCTGGAAGTACGTGAACTGCGTGATCTCGAGACCGTCCAGCATCACCTGCCAGCCCACGCCCCACGCCCCACCCACCGGCCATTCCCAGTTGTCTTCCTCGAACTTGATGTCGTGCTCGCGCAGACGAATCCCGATCGCCTCAAGCGACTGCAGGTAAATGTCCTGGATATCCTCCGGCGGCGGCTTCAGGATCACCTGCAGCTGCGTGTGCTTGTACAGCCGGTTCGGATTCTCGCCGTACCGCCCGTCCGCCGGCCGCCGCGAAGGCTGCATGTAGGCAATCGCTACCGGGTCCGGCCCCAGCACGCGCAGAAAGGTGTCCGGCGACATCGTCCCCGCGCCCACCTCCATGTCGTAGGGCTGCGCCAGTACGCAGCCCCGCTCCGCCCAGAAATTCTGGAGCCGGAGCAGCAGTTCCTGAAAAGTCAGCGCCTTCAGCGCAACAGGCGTGGTCGATACGGTCAACATGGGCACCTGAGTTTCCGGTAGTTTGCTCTAACGATTCTATCGGCAGCGCCCCGCCGGAGCACAGTCGCGCAATGAAACACCGCGCCCGATTTACGCGTCTGCTCCCAATTCGGTCTTCGACCAGAACTGCACCGACGTCATTACCGGAATCACCTCAAAATCCACCAGATCGTCCCAGTTCCCCATCCACTCCCGGAGCAGCCCCTCGTCGGCCGCCTCCATAATCTGGAAACACCTCCGGCCCGCCAGATCCACCCAGCTCGCGTGATACGTCAGCCCGTCGGGCATCATCCGCCCGCGCCGCTGGAATCGCTCGCCCACCGGGCGCGCGTCACCATGCCGGAAAGACTCGACCACCATGAAGAGCATGCAGGGAGTTTAACCCGGTTCCGTATTGGAACGAAGAATGGCCCGCCGCCTCCGACCCTCTCCGCTTCCCGCCAGCGCGCACCCACCCCCCAGAAACAGGATCGGAAACGCCTCCATGGTGTATCGCTGCTCGGGACTCTCCAGGGTCCCCAACAAAATACAGCGCAGCAGGACGTACAGCAGCAGCGGGATGGCCAGGGGCACGCGGTGTGTTGTAAATCCGATCACCGACAGCACCAGATATCCCAGGTTCACCGCAGCCAGCCCGATCGCGATGCCGCTGCCAAGCGGATGCTCGTGAATCCGCCACCAGAACACATCGATGTCAAACAGCTCCGTACGCGGCCGCAGCCACATATCCAAAACCCGCAGCACCGGCATCTCGACGTAATACTCGAGCGGATGCCTGCGGATGTGCTCATCCGCCAGCGCACCGAAGCGCGCGTCCAGCTCCGGCGTGATGGCATTGTGCACGTTGTAAGCCGCGATCACCGCTGCCATCTCCGTACACTCGGGGCCCGGGTCGCAAGCGCGCGCGGGGATCACATCGAGGCCGATGGGGTCGGTCCCCATATTCCACGCCACCGTTCCGGTATTCACAAACTCGATCGACCAGGTGCGCATCCAGCGGTGAAAACCGTTCGGCACAAATTCTACAGGATTGTTCGCGTTCCTCGGCGCCAGCGGCTGCACCACATGAAACACGCGATAATTCCGGATCGTCCACGGGACTAACGGCAGCACCGCCAGCACTCCGGCCAGCACAGCAAGGCGCAGCGCCCGCGCCGCACCTGCTTGTCCCTTCGCGTACCAGAACAGACCCGTGCAAAAAGCCGCCGGCAGCAGAACGCCATCCGGCCGCAGCAGAATGGCACACGCCAGCGCGACGACCAATCCCGCCATCGGCAGCACCGTGCTCTGGTTGGCTCGCACGGCACGCAGCAGTCGCGCCGTCGACCAGATCGCCAGCGCCACGCACCCGATCGAGAGGCTCTCCGTCATCCCGCTGGCCGCATACCCTGCTGTGAACGGGCACAGCATCGCCAGCGTCAGCGCCACCCATCCCGCATGCTGCGAGACCTCCCGTCGCGCCGTATCGAAAATCAGCCAGCATTCACACAGATCGAGCAGCGCCTGCAGCAGCTCCACCGTCCGCATGTGCCCATCGCCGAAAATCGAGAACACAATGCCCAGAAACAGTGGATAGCCAGGCAGCCGGATCAGCGTCGGGTCGATCCCGGTGTCGCCGGAAAACCCGTACACGCCATGATGGAACCAGTTCCGCGCCAGCTCTTGGTAAACATCCGAATCGTCATCCTGTGAGACGCCATGCGCAATGAAGAAAACCCGCAGCGCCAGCCCCGCCGCCAAAAGAGCTGCCACCATCAGCCTGTCGCGCCGCTGCGTCCGCAAATCTTCCAAAGAGCTGTCCGAAGAAAAAATCTGAACCCACTCTATCAGCCCCTCGTGATCAGCCTCTCGATGGCCGCTTCCGATCCATCCACGCCAGCAGCAGCATCACCGCCGCCAGCGGCAGCAGCCACACCACGCGGCTCTGCAGCCGCTCATCGAGCGTCGACATCGTCCCCGTCACCAGCGCATTGCCCACAACAACCAGCGCCGTGATCGCCGCCAGAGCCAGCGGCCTCAGCCGCTCCGCGTGCACCCGCCCCACCAGCGGCAGCAGAATCCCCATGGCCACCAGCGCCGCAAGCACTGCCCAGTTCTGCACCGTTGTGAACGCCTCCATTGGCAGCAGATCCCGCGCTTGACGGGTCCTCTCGTATTGCGCCTTTCTTCCCGGCAGCGTCGTGTCGAACTGGCTCAGCAACCAGTCGTTGGGGTCGAAATCATCCACGCCAAACGTCAGCAATTGATCGCGGAAATTGGCCATCGACCGCCGCAGCTGCGCCCACGGATATCGCCGCGCCGCCGCCAGCGCGAACGCCACATCCTGCTTCTCCATCTGCTTCTGCACGCTCTTCGGCGCGATGTGATAAATCCCTGCCGGGTCCCACAGGAAACCGTCCGCGTCGTCGGGAAACCGCCCCGCATAAGCGCACACCGCGAACCGCTGCCCGCAATCGCGCTCGGCATACCACCGCCCCGGGCCGTCCGCAATCGTGCGCGCCGTCAGATACGGCGGACTCTCCCCCTGCACCGACGGCGTCCCGTACAGATACACGTTCAGCGCCATCGGCACGCCCACCGCCAGCACCAGAGCCAGCGCTGCCTCCGCAACGCCCCGCATCCTCGGCCAGTCCCGCCGCAGCGCCAGCACCGCCGCCAGCACAGTGCACAGTCCCACGCCGAGCATCAAATGCGTCGCGTGCGACGCAGCCGCCCACCACGCAACCGCTACCAGAACCCACTTCTCCCAGCGCGCCAGCGTCTCCCGCGCGAACACCAGCAAATAGATGGCGAGATACAACACCGGCCCCAGGATGTCCGGCATGATCAGGCTCACATACCACGACAGGCTCGTTGCCACGCTCAGCACCACCACCGTCGCGACATACTTCACAGCCTGATGCCCGCGCGCGATCGACCGTACCGTCAGCCACAGCAACCACGCCGTTAAAAGCGCCTGCAGTACAACCACCGGCCATGGATCCACGTTGCGATGCAGCGGCAGAATCACCAGGCTGTAAAGCAGCGACCGCATTCCGTAATACGCCGAGGTCTGGTGCAGAAACAGCGCGCGCGCCACGCGCCGCCCATCCTCGAGATACGTCATCGAATCGGGATACAGAAGCGGATACCCGTTCAGAATCGCCGGCCCGGTCATCGCCAGCGCACCCACGGCAAACGCCGCTACTCGCCTCGCGCGCGCCCAGCGTCCCGCCGCCATCTCCGCTGTGGTCATCGTGAGAGCGCTACGGCCCAGCCGCAATCTTCTCCGTCTGCCGTGACATCCGCGCCGTCCGCTCAATCTTCTCCCAATTAAACGGCCGCCCCTCCAGGGCGCGCTTCAGGGTGCGGAACAGCACAATCGAGAAGATCTGCCGGTAGCTGAACCGCTGCAGCCACACATGGAACAGCAGCCATCCGTCGCCCTTGTTCGCCGGATGCCGCGGCTCCAGCGAAAACGCCAGCAGCGACGTCAGGAAATCGATCGCCAGAAACGCCAGAAAATACGTCAGCAGTTTCTCCACCGTGCTCGCGCTCGCCGTCTCCGGATGGTAGTGCTTGTCGATCAAGTACTGCACCACGCCCCACGCGAACATGATGTCGATGAACGGCGATACCAGCGGCAGCAAAATCTGGAACACCAGAATATTCGGCAGCGCGAAGAATCCCATCGCCGGATTCTTCCTCGCCGCCGCGCGATGCTTGAACACCGCCTGCAAAATCCCAAACGACCAGCGGAACCGTTGCCGCATCAGGCTGCGCGCCGTCGCCGGGGCCTCGGTGAACGCCAGCGCACGATCGTCGTAGATCACTTTGTACGGCTCTTCCAACAGGCCCATCGTCAGGTCCGCATCCTCAGCCACGGTATTCACGGGATAGCCGCCCGCCTTCTTCACCGCCGCGGTCCGCCACGCCCCAATCGCGCCCGGAACCACTGTCACCACGTTGAACAGATCCATCGCGCGCCGCTCAAAATTCTGGCTCGTGATGTACTCCAGCGCCTGCCAGCGCGTCCACGTGTTGATGCGATTGCCGACCTTGGCATTGCCTGCCACCGCGCCCACCTGTTCGTCCGCAAAATGCCGTACTAGCTTCGAAACCGCGTCGCGCGCGATCACCGTGTCGGCGTCGATGCCGACATAGACCTCCTCCTCCACGTGATCCAGCCCCTGATTCAGCGCTTCCGCCTTGCCTCCATTCGGTTTGGTCAGCACCAGCAGCCGCCCCTCTTCGATCTCCTTCGGATACGCCTCTTTCGCCACGTCAAAGGTCCGATCCAGCGACCCATCGTCGATCACAATCACCCGCAGGTTCGTGTAATCCGACTTCAGCACGGAGCGAATGGTCCGCACGATCACCTTGTCTTCGTTGTAGGCGGGGATCAGCACAGCGACTCGCGGCTCATAGACGCCGGGCGGAATCCGCCGCGTACGGATCCGGTCGATGGTTGCGAAGACTCCGATCAAAACCAGACGCGAACTCATCAGCACGTCGCCGACGAAGAAAACGTAGACGACAAAATTTGCGAAAAACGAAAACAGGAAGAACGCCACCCAGTCAATGCGCGCCTGCCAGCGCATCGACGCCGCAATCGGCGGCATCACTTCCGCCGTAGTCCTGCCCATCAGCTGCGACACCGGCACAATCTCGTAGCCCTTCGCCCGCAGCGTCGTAATCAGCAGCGGGAGCGCGGCTACTGTGGGCGCGCGGTTTCCCCCACCGTCGTGCAGCAGGATGATGCTGCCCCGCATCCACGGGTGCGCCTTCATTTCGTCCAGCTGTTGCAGAACGCTCGCCGTGATCTCCTGCGGCGATTTGGGCGGGTGCTCGCTCCAGTCGTCGGTGTCGATCTTGTCGCCGATGATCGTGTAACCCATCTGCTGGATCCGGTACGCCGGCGCGGCTTCGTCATTCGTATCCGGTTCCTGGTCGATCGAATACGGCGGCCTGAAATACAGCGGCTGCAGCCCCAGCTCCGCCGCATACAGCCGCTCGCTCCAGTTCAGTTCCAGCTCCAGCTGCCGCGAGGAGATTTCGCTGATATCCGGATGCGTAAAGGTGTGATTGCCGATCTCGTGGCCCTCGCGAACATAGCGCTTCAGCAGCCCGATGTCCTTCTGGGCGTCCTCCCCGATCACCAGGAACGTAGCCTTCACGTTGTACTTCTTCAGCACATCGAGGATCTTCGGGGTCCACACCGGATCGGGCCCGTCGTCGAAGCTCAGCGCCAGCCGGTGCGGGTCGTACCCGTATTGCTGGATCATGTAGGAGCGCGGCAGCCGCACCATGGTTTCGTCGGTCACCGTGAAATTGTCCGCGTCCATCTGGATCGTGCGCTCGCCGGTCTGCGGCCGCGCCACGATGCGCAGAATGTCTCCCTCACCCTCCGTGTCCACATTCTGGCCTGGCGGCACACTGCGCAGCAGCTCGGGCGCATTGGGAGCGCTCGGATGATCCCAAACCTGCCACAATGACGGATCCTCTTTGCCCAGCACCCACAACGCGAACGTCCGCAGCCCCATCTGCCGCCCGGCGCGCAGTTCGTTCAGTGCCGTCACGCCGTCCATGAACCACACTTCATGCCGCAGATGGGCATCCTCGTCGTCATAAGCAAAATGAGGATTCAGCTCGTCGCCCAGCAACCCCACCTGCGCATCCGCGTCGGCCGCCCGTTGCCACGCGTCCTGCACCGACAGGTCATCCACGTCGACCACCCGCGGCTTTTTGCCTTTCTCCGGCATGGTCACGGCCCAGTCGAACCCGTAGTTGCCGATGCCGCAGATGATCTTCTCTTTCGGCACCAGCTTCAGCACGCGCCGGAGATTGTCCTCAAACCAGGGCTCGCTGGCCACCGGTCCTGGATCGCTCGTCTCCTCGTGCTCGTCGTAGTTCATCAGGATGATGCCGTCGCTGGCCTCCGCCAGGCGCCGCATCGTCTCATCGTCCGCTCCCGCCTGCACGTTCACGTAAATCCGCAGGTTCTTCCCGTGAAAATCGTTGTGCACCTCCGCGATCCAGTCCGCGTAGAGCTTCTCGTCCTCGTCGGGAACCATCTCGAAGTCGAGGCAAATTCCTTTGTACTCCGGGTTCGCATACAGAAATCTGTCCAGCTGCACATGCAGCCGCTCTCGCGCCGCGGGATTCTCCAGCATCTTCCCGATCGCGTCCCCGTTCCACTCCTGGCTGAGCGTGTTGTAGTCGTTCAGCATCGGGAAGACCTCGGTGTCTTCCTTCCCCGCCTCGATGGTCGTCTTCACCCGGTTCTGTGGATCGACGCCGTGAACCCCCGCCGCATCCACCACGCTGTAAAAATGCACCGGGAACATCGGGGTCGCGCCCACCAGGTTTCCGTCCGCCGCAACCACGTGCAGCCAGTCCGGAAACAGCATGTCGATCTGGTGAATGTGCGCCTTCAGGATCGAGTAGCTGGCCTCGTCGTTCTCGTAAAACGCCGCCCGCAGCCCCTCATCCTGGTTCAGCACCACTTCGGAAGCATGCAGCTGCGTCTTGCGCCGCGCCGGCCGCGCCGCCGCCTTCTTCGCCAGCTCCGGCTGCCGTTCCTTCAGCGCTTTCACGTTGCGCTTCTGAGCCGGCAGCAGCAACTCGGGCAGCGTTTGCTTCGACAGCACGCTGAACACGAACACAGCGCCCACTACAGTCAGCAATACGATCGATACATCGCTGAGCCGCCGGAATATCTTGTGGCGTCGTTGCCGCGGATCAAAAAAAACCTGCTTCATGATGGCTCATTCAATCCTACGATATTGCCGACTCGCTCAATCGCGGACAGCCACCAGCTACTCGCTACTCGCTACTGGCTGTTCTAATATCCCCAATGCCTTCCGCAGCCTTCAGAAAATGGTGGCTCCTGCTGCTCGCCCTCGCCGCCGGAGCCGCCCTGCGCCTCTGGTTCATCCACGCCTACCCCGAAGTCGACGGCGACCCCCTCATCTACGGCGGCATTGCGAAGAACTGGATGCTCCACGGCGTGTACGGCATATCCAACGGCACGAGCATTGACCCAACCCTGATACGCCTGCCCGGCTACCCACTCTTTTTGATACTCTGCTTCACCCTCTTCGGCATGGAGCACTACCACGCCGTCATGCTCGCCCAGATCGCCATCGATCTCGCCACCTGTCTCCTTATCGCCGCCCTCGCGTGTCGCATCTGGAGTCCACGCGCCGGCTGGTGGGCGCTCTGGCTCGCCGTGCTGTGCCCCTTCACCGCCAACTACGCCGCCACTCCCCTTACAGAAACGCTGGAACTCTTCTCCACCGCCCTCGCCTTCTACGCATTCGATCGCTTCCTCGCCTCGCCGCGCTGGCCGTGGGCACTCACCCTGGCCGCCGCGTGGAGTTACGCCACACTGCTGCGCCCCGACGGCGCACTGGTCGCCGTCGCCCTCTGCCCCGCCCTCGTCTTCTATGGATCGCGTCGCCCCGCTGTTGGAATCAAGCCCGCCGCACCCATGATCCGCTGGGCGCTCCTCTGCGGACTCCTCTCCATCCTGCCCTTCATCCCCTGGACCCTCCGCAACGCGCGCACCTTCCACGTCTTTCAGCCGCTCGCGCCCCGATATGCCGTCGACCCCGGATACACCACCGACCCCGGATTCAATCGCTGGACCAAAACCGTCTGCGTCGATTTCGCCTGCACCTGGGAGGTCTACTGGAACGAAAACTCCGACGTCATCGACCTCGCGCACCTGCCCGCCCGCGCCTTCGATTCACCCGCGCAATACGTCGAGACTCGCGACCTCATCGACGACTACAACCGCGTCACCACCCTGACACCACAGATCGACGCGCGCTTCGCCGCCCTCGCCGCCGAGCGCATCCGCGCTCATCCCTTCCGCTATTACGTCGCGCTGCCCCTGGCGCGGGTTGCTGACATGGGGCTCCGCCCCCGCACCGAGATGCTCTGGATTGAATTGCGCTGGTGGCAATACCGCCGCCATCACAGCGAGACCGCGTTCGCGTTTGGATACGCGGCGCTGAACCTGGCTTACCTCATCCTCGCGCTCATCGGATTCCTGAAGCGCCCGCGCCTCTCCGGCGTCATCCTCGCCTTCGTGCTGCTGCGCTGCGCGCTGCTCGCCACCCTGGAAGCCCCGGAGCCGCGCTACACCCTCGAATGCTTCCCGCCCCTGATCGCATTAGCCGGCGTCGCCCTCGCCCACAAACCATCTTCGCCAAAACGTCATCCGGCGTGAGCACCGAACAGCCCACCCTGAGCGAGTCCACGCAAGTGGGCCTCTCGAACGGGCTGAACGGCGGCTGTTGCCTATTCCCTGTTGCCTGTTGCCTGCTCTCAGACGTTCCCCTCGTCCAGCCGCAGCTCCGTCACCTGGATTTTCCCAGGGCAAATCCGCATCGGCTGCGTAATCGAGAACGCCCGCCTCGTGCCCGGCGCCGTCACCAGAATCCGCGCAACCCGCGAGCACTCCGCGCCCGTCGTCCACACCACCTGGAACGCCGCCACCGCGTGCGGCATCAGCGTCACCGTAGGCGCCGGTCCGCTGCTTGCCGCGGCAAGGTGCGCGCTCGACAGCTCCGCCGTCACCGCCTCCGAGCTAACCTTCTCGATGGCGACGCTGCCGATGTTCTCCCCTTCCGGATTCAGCAGCGCGATACTCGGATAGCCTCCCAACCGGCACGGTGCCGGCCCGCGATTCATGAACGCCAGCTTCACCGACCGGAAAACGCCGTTCACGTCGCCCGCGATCTCCTCCACCGACAGCACGCCAGGATCGCAAAGCCCTGCATTCTGCGCCTCTGTCGCCGTCGCCCGCGCAATCAGGTGCGGCATCTCGCTGCCCGGCAACATATAAGGTGCGTTGGGATTGGGGTGCAGCGCCACATCGTCCGGCGCAATGGCCGCTGTCTTCAGTTTCGCCTTACCGGCCGCGCCCGTTCCGGCGCAGCCCGCGCACATCGCCAGCGCACAGCCTGCGGCGATGGCTCCGAACAGCGTGGGCCTGAACATGGAGGGAGGTCCTTTGCTCTTATTGTAGGATGTCCTCGCCTCGCGCGCCGGTTGCATTCTGCTAAATGAGGTTGCCTGCAGCCAAGGATTTAGAATCGGGCCATGCATCCGCGCCCACTGCACGGCCCATTACAGGGGAAGATTGCGTTCGTCACCGGCGCGGCTAAACGCATCGGGCGCACCATCGCTCTCGTTCTGGCGGAAGCCGGCGCGTCCGTCGCCATTACCTGGCGCGACTCAGAACCCGAAGCGCAGCAAACCGTCGCCGACCTCGAGGCTCTTGGCGTCGAGGCTGCCGCATTCCGCGCCGAGCTCCGCGACCCCGCTCAGATCCGCGCCGCCGTCGACGCCGCCATCGCCCGCTTCTCGCGCCTCGACATCCTCGTCAACAATGCCGGCCGCTACGAAACCGCCGCCCTCGAAGCCCTCACCGTCGAGCAGTGGGACGCGATGTTCGAAACCAACACCCGCGCCCCCTTCCTCACCGCGCAGGCCGCCTATCCGCATTTGAAAGCCGCGCGCGGCCGCATCGTCAACATCGGTTCCCTCGGCGGACTGCACCCCTGGCCCACGCACGCCCACTACTGCACCTCCAAAGCCGCCCTTCACATGCTCACCCGCACCATGTCCAAAGCCTGGGCGCCCGAGATCAGCGTCAACTGCGTCGCGCCCGGCATGATCGTCAACGGCGAAGTCGACCCCGAGTTCGAGCACTTCGCCCGCCGCACGCCCATGAAGCGCAACGGCTCCGCGGCCGACGTCGCCGCCGCCGTCCTCTTCTTCGCCACCGGTCCCCATTTCATCACCGGCCAGATTCTCTCCGTCGACGGCGGCCTCGGCCTCTAGCCACTCACCTACCGGCCACCCAGCTACTGGCTTCCCTCATCTTCCCCCTCCGTTTGCCGATAAGTATCTGTGAGCCGCGGTTCGGGAGATAAGCAATGTCCACTTTTGCGTGGAATGAGTCCTATAGCGTTCACGTTCACCAGTTCGACGCGCAACACAAGAAGCTCTTTGAGATCATCAACGAACTAGCCGATGCCATGCGCGTCGGCAAGGGCGACGATGTCATCCGCGACGTCGTCGGCAAGGGCGACGATGTCATCCGCGACGTCGTCGGCCAGCTCGCCGTCTACACCCGCACCCATTTCCTCCAGGAAGAAGTCGCCATGCGCCAGACCGGCTATCCCGACTTCGCCCCGCACCAGTCCCAGCACAATAAGCTGATGGCCGACGTCGAGAAATACAAAACCGACCTGATCGAAGGCCGCAAGCCCAACATCGTCGCTGTCCTGAATTTTCTCCAGCAGTGGCTCGTCGACCACATCCAGAAGTCCGACAAGAAATACTCAGACCATCTGAATAATCACGGCCTCCGCTAAGGAACCTCTGATTAAGTCTCGGTCTTGAAGGGGCACGCCTTCACAGCCTGTGGGAAAAACTCGCCAGTTTTGAAGGGGCACAGCTTCAGCTCTGCCCTAAGAACTGTAATATCAGGTTGGCTTTAGCCGCTGAGGGATGGTTCGCCACTAAATCAGAGGTTCCCTAAGAAAGCGAACTACGGGCGGAGGATAAGCCGAGTCGGCATGAAGGATAGGCCGGGTGGCCATTCCGAACGCTGAACGCAGAACGCTGTCGGTCGTCCCCTACTTCCCGAACAGCTTCCCCATCAGCCCACGCTTCCTCGATGGCTCGTCTTCGTAGACGTAAACCCCCTCCGGCTCCGGCTGCGGTCCCAGCGGCCGGTTCTCGAACGCCGCCCGCGGATTCTCCGTGCACAACCGCGCCGCTGTCCCCTCGCCGTATTTCTTTGCCAGCATCTCGTACGCCGGCCGCATCGCCGGTCGCCGCCCCTCCAGGTTGTGCGCGTCCGTCGCGATAAAGTGCACCCAGTTCTTCTCCAGCAGATCCCACGCCAGCACCTGCGCCCGCTTGCCGAACCGTCCCACCAGCGACGAAGCCGTGATCTGCACCAAACAACCCGAACGCATCCACTCCGCCATCTTCTGGTGTTCCTTCTGCAGGATCGGATTCCGCTCCGGATGCGTGATGATCGGCCTTATTCCCTTCACCGTGAATTCGTAAAACGTATCGCCGATGCTCTGCGGAATCATGAACTCCGCAAACTCCACCAGCAGGTATTTCCCCTGATTGATGGTGAACTTCGTCGGATGTTTCAGCGCGTCTTCGATGTTCTCGTAGGAAAGATGAAAGTCACAGCCGAGGCCCAGCGTCAGCGCGTCCCCCATCCGCGCGCGAATCGCCTCCAGTTTCTCCCGGTTCTTCTCAGGGTTGAACTCAAATGTGTCGTTGGCATGCGGCGTGCACGCGATGTGCGTGATGCCGTCGGCCATCGCCACCTCCGCCTGCGCCACGGAGCTCTCAATATCTTTGGGGCCGTCGTCCGTTTCGAACAACAAATGGTGATGGATGTCGATCATGCTTGCTCGGCCAACGCCCCCACCAGCGACTCGAAAATTCTAAATCCGTCTGTCGAACCCAGCATGGCCTCGCTCGACCGGTCCGGATGCGGCATCATCCCCAGCACATTCCGCCCCTCGTTCAGGATGCCCGCGATGTTTTCGAGCGACCCATTCGGATTCGCCTCCCGAGTCACCGTGCCCGCAGGCGTCGCGTACCGGAACACGATCCGATCCTGACTCTTCAATTCCGCCAGCGTCGCCTCATCACAGAAATAATTCCCCTCCATGTGCCCGATGGGAATCTTCAGCACCTGACCCTTCTCGAGCGTCCGCGTAAACGGCGAATCCGTCGTCTCCGTCCGCAGATGAACCTGTTTGCAGATGTACTTCAGCCCGGCATTCCGCATCAGCGCGCCCGGCAGCAACCCCGCCTCGCAAAGGATCTGGAACCCGTTACAAATTCCCAGCACCAGCCCGCCATCGGCCGCGAATTTCCGCACCGACTGCATCACCGGCGAAAACCGCGCAATCGCGCCAGTCCGCAGATAATCCCCATACGCAAACCCGCCAGGAACCAGAATCGCGTCGCAGTTTTCAAGGGAAGGCGAATCGTGCCACAAAAACGTCACGGGCTGATGCGCGAGCGTCTCCACAACGTTATAAGTGTCGTGGTCGCAGTTCGATCCGGGAAAGACAAGAACGCCGAATTTCATCGCTACTTATAAGGTTAGCAGGTCACATTTCCGGGTGCCCCATTCTGGTCGCGCCCGCTGTTGGCGCGGCCAGGGTGGGGTAGTTTTCTAGACCCTGCACTCCGCCTTGAACCACCCGTCAAAAATCTCCAGCGCCCGCTCGCACTGCATCCGGCGCCGCTCCCGCTTGTCCCGAACCTTGCGCCGAGTCGCTTCATCCAGCGGTTCCAGCAGATCGAACGTGATATTCGCCGGCTGAAACCTCTTCGCATCCGCCTCCGTTATGTACCGCACCAGCGACCCCAACGCTGTTCCCCGCGGCACCGGCTCCGGCCTCCCGCCCCGCGCCATCGTCGCCGCATACATCCCCGCCAGCATCCCCGTTGCGATCGACTCCGTGTACCCCTCCACCCCGGAAATCTGCCCGGCGAAAAAGATCCCAGGGTGCTGCTTCATATTCAACCGAGGCGTCAGCACCCGCGGCGCGTTGATGTACGTGTTCCGATGAATCTGCCCGTAGCGCAAAAACTTCGCCTGCTCGAGGCCCGGAATCATCCGAAAAATCCGCGCCTGCTCCCCGAACTTCATGTGGTTCTGAAATCCCACCAGGTTATACGAGTCGGCCCGCATATTCTCCACCCGCAGCTGCACCACCGCCCACGGCATCTTCCCCGTGCGCGGATCGATCAGCCCCACCGGCTTCATCGGCCCGAACCGCAGCGTGTCCCGCCCACGCCGCGCCAGCTCCTCCAGTGGCAGACACCCCTCAAAATATTCCAGGCTCTCCCACTCCTTCGCCTCCACGCTCTCCGCCGTCAGCAGCGCATCGTGGAACGCCTCATACTCCGCCTGGTTCATCGGACAATTAATGTAGTCCGCCGTCCCCTTGTCATACCGCGCCGCCAGATACACCCGCTCGCGATCGATCGAGTCCGCCTCGACGATCGGGCTGATCGAGTCGTAAAACGCAAGGTGTTCGCTCCCCGTCAGCCGCGCAATCTCCTCCGACAGCGCCGACGACGTCAGCGGACCCGAAGCCACAATCGTGATCCCGTCTTCAAATCCGCTCCCAGACCCGATCTGCGTCACCTCCTCGCGATGCACCCTGATCCGCGCCTCGCCCGCAATCTTCTCCCCGATCAGCCGCGAAAACTCCACCCGATCCACCGCCAGCGCATGCCCCGCCGGCACCGCGCTCGCATCGGCACATTGCAGAAGCGGCGACCCAGCCCGCCGCATCTCCTGCTTCAGCAGCCACGGCGCGGTATTCTCGCTTTCGCTTTTCAGGGAATTCGAGCAAACCAGCTCGCCAAAATCCGCCGTCTCGTGCGCGGGCGTCGTCCGCACCGGCCGCATCTCGTAGAGATCGACCTCAGCGCCCATCCGCGCCGCAACCAGCGCCGCCTCCGGCCCCGCTAGCCCCCCACCAATGACTCGGATTCTCATGGCTGGCTCAGGCCCGCGAGCGCCATCAGCGCCTCATCCGTCACCCGCATGCGCGTCCACTCCTCCAGTGGCTCCGCGCCCAGCGTCTTGTAGAACTCAATCGCCGGAGTATTCCAGTCCAGCACATGCCAGTACAGAATCACGCACCCACGTTCCGCCGCCAGCGCGGCCACCTTCGTCAGCAAAGCCTTTCCAATCCCCCGCCCCCGAAACCGAGGCCGCACAAAAAGATCCTCCAGATGCATCGCCCGCCCACGCCACGTCGAGTACACCGGAAAGAACAGCGCGAAACCCGCCGCCTCGCGCCGGGGTCCCTGTTCGCCCGAAGTTGGCGAATCGGCTGGCTCGCCATCTTCTTCCGCAATGATCGCCTCAAAATAGCGTTCCCCGCCGGCGTCAGGGAACGCATCCCGCACCAACTCCGCCTCGGTCACCTTCACCGCACCGGGCGCGCGCTCATACTCCGCCAGTTCCCGCACAAAATCCAGAATCAAACCCGCATCGTCCGCCGTCGCCGCTCGAATCGTCGTCATCCGCCTTCAATTATGGATGAAAACCATCCCACACCAGCGGGCCGATCGCCTCCCCCCGCCGCCACCTGGCCGCACCTGCTCCCCGCATCGCCCCCCCATTACCCCGGTGCGCCTCGTCACACGGCCTACTTCCTTTTTCCCGTTTTTGGAGTCATCATAAGAATCAATCCAGCCCTCGGGCTGGGCCGTTCCCCCAGGGGTCCTGGCGACCCATCCTCGCCAGGGCGGCGCAATTGAGTTTTCCACTTGCGAGAACGGTCAGGGAGGCGCTTATGCAGCGCTGTTTTGCCCTTGCCATTCCGATGGCCGTCGTCGCCCTGCTCGCTGCTCCTGCGGCCACCTTCGCTCGCGCCCAAACCCCACAGCTTGCATCGCCCGCCCCTGCGCTCTCTACCGCCCAGCCGTCGAGCTCCCACGCTCAGGCCGGCACTCCCGCATTGACCCCCGAGGTCCGCGGTGATCTCGCCATGGCCCACCAGCAATATCTCCAGGCCATCGACGCCTACAATCAGGAGCCCACCAAATCTGCCGTTCTCTGGAACAAGCTCGGCATGGCCTACCACCATCTCTTCGCCGTCGACCAGGCACGCCACGACTACCAGCGCGCCCTCCAGCTCCGCCCCGATTATCCTGAAGCCCTCAACAACCTCGGCGCCATCTACTACGCGAAAAAGAACTACAGCAAGGCCATCCGCTACTACCAAAAGGCCATCCAGTTCGACCCGAAATCCGCCCCCATCTACAGCAACCTCGGCACCGCCTTCTTCGCTCGCGGCAAAGTTGACCTGGGCATCGAGGCCTACCGCACCGCCTTCGCCCTTGACCCAAAGGTCTTCCAGTCAGGATCGGCTCTGCTCGTCAACGAGGCTCTGCCCGCTCACGACCGCGCCCAGCAGGACTACTGCCTCGCCAAACTCTTCGCCGAGTCCGGCAAGAATGAGGAAGCCATCGAGTATCTCCGCAAGGCCCTCGACGAGGGCTTTACCGACCGTAAAAAGCTCCTTGAGGACCAGACCCTCGCCTCTCTCCGCGCCACGCCCGAATTTGCCCAGCTCATGACCGAGCAAAAACCCCGCTAGCTTCCTTCGCTGCCAGGCTAACAGCTACGGACTCCCGGCTACTGGCTCCCCGCCCCTTCAGCCATTCTTAAGCTGCCGTTGCTATCCTCCAGCCATGTCACGGTCCGGCCTCCTCGCAAGGGGATGCACAGTCCTGTTCGTCTGTATCGCACCGCTCTGCGCCCGGACCGCGCTCGCTGAAGCTCCGCCGCAGGCCGCGTCATCCTCGTCTGCCACCGCGCCCGCACCCACTTTAACCCTCGATCAGGTCATCGCCGCCGCCCTCAGGAACGATCCCCTCTACGCCACCGCCGTCGCCACCAGCGGCTCCGCCCGCCTCGACGCCGCCATTAGCCGCAGCGCCATGCTCCCCAACGCCGACGCTCACGGCCAATACCTCTATACCCAACCCAACGGCGTCCTCAACCAGGCCGGCCAGGTCGGCAACCAGGCCGCGCCCCGCTTCATCGCCAACAACGCCATCCGCGAATACGCCGCCCAGCTCCTCGTCAACGAAAACATCAGCTTCGCCGCCCTCGCCGACTATCGCCGCGCCCGTGCCCTCGCCGCGCAATCCACCGCCGACCTCGAAAGTGCGCGCCGCGATCTGGTCTCCCGCACCGTCGCCGCGTATTTCGGCGTCCTCTCATCTGCCGAGAAAGTCAACGTCGCCCGCCGCGCCCTCGACGAAGCCAAAGCCTTCGACGACCTCACCCAAAAACTCGAGAATGGCCGCGAAGTCGCCCACGCTGACGTCGTCAAAGCCGACCTCGCCCTCCAGCAGCGCCAGCGCGAATTCGACGACGCCACCCTCGCCGCGGAAAAGGCCCGCCTCGACCTCGGCGTCCTCCTCTTCCCCGATCCGCGCACGCCCTACACCCTCGCCGAGCCGGACCAGCTTGCTTCGCTCCCGGACCAGCCCAGCATCGAAGCGGCCGCCGCCCACAACAACCCCGACCTCCGCAGCGCCCTCGAAGCCCTCCACGCCGCGCACAGCGAAGTACTCGCCGCCCGCGCCGGATACTTCCCCGCCCTCGGCTTCAACTACACCTACGGGATCGATGCCCCGCAGATCGCCGTCAACGGACCCGACCGCGTCCACAATCTTGGCTACTCCGCCTCCGCCTCCATCGATTTCCCCGTCTGGGACTGGTTCGCCACCCACGACAAAGTCCGCCAGTCCGAGCTCCGCGAGAAGGCCGCCCAGGCCACGCTCACCAACACGCAGCGCCAGCTCATCGCGCAGCTCGACGAGTTCTACCATGAGGCCCTCATCGCCTCCGGCCAGGTCGCCTCACTCCGCACCAGCGTCGACACCGCCCGCGAAAGCCTCCGCCTCACCCGCCTCCGCTACTCCAACGGTGAAGCCACCGCCCTCGAAGTCGTCGACGCGCAATCCGCCCTAGCCCTGGCTGAAGCCGCGCTCGCCGACGGCATCCTGCGCAACCACGTCGCCCGCGCCAACCTGCAAACCCTCACCGGAACCCTCTAAACGATGACCCCACGCCACATGACACGCGATGTTCGCGATAAAGAAACTCGACCTGCTTCTCGTTTTGAAGGGGCACAGCTTCTTTGGCATCTCCGACAATTGTGCTTTGAAGGGGCACGGCTTCAGCCGTGCCATTCAGCGCAGAGAAGAACTCGGGCTTTAGCCCCTGAGGGACGCTTCGCCCTTCCCGCTTCGAGCTTCCCGCTTCCCGCTTCCAGCTTCCGGCTCCTCGCTCTCCCGTTCGCCATTCTGCTCCTCGCCGGTTGCTCCAGGAAAGAATCCCCCGAGCCAACCGCCGTCTCCGTCCAGGCCGCAACCGTCCAGGTCCAGTCCATCACCGAGCACATCGTCACAGACGCGGTCCTCGCCCCTATCGCCCAAGCCGCCATCTCGCCGAAAATCACCGCCCCGGTCAAAAAGTTTTACGTTCAGCGCGGATCCCACGTAAAAGAAGGCCAACTCCTCGCCATCCTCGAAAATCGCGACCTCGCCGCCTCCGTCACCGACAACCAGGGCTCCTTCGACGCCGCCGACGCCACCTACCAAACCTCCATCAAAGCCACCGTCCCCGAGGACTACCAGAAGGCCGAGCTCGACCTCGCCCAGGCTAAAGCCAATCTCGACCTCAACCAAAGCATCGTCGCCAGCCGCAAGCAGCTCTTCGCCCAGGGAGCCATCTCCGGCCGCGACCTCGACACCTCCCAGGCCGCCCTCGTCCAGGCCAAGGCCGCCTGGGACGCCGCCGCAAAACACCTCGAAGGAATGAAAGCCGTCAGCCACGAAGCCGCTCTCAAAGCCGCCAAAGGCCAACTCGAATCCGCACGCGGCAAATATCAGGGAGCCGAAGCCGCCCTCAGTTACTCCGAAATTCGCAGCCCCATCTCCGGCGTCGTCACTGACCGCCCCCTCTACGCTGGCGAAACCGCAGCCTCCGGCGCGCCCCTCATCACCGTGATGGACACCTCCGCCCTGCTGGCGAAGACGCATTTGTCACAGCCGCAGGCACAATTACTGAAATCCGGCGACCCCGCCTCCGTCACCGTCCCCGGCCTCGCCGATTCCGTCAACGGAAAAATCACCCTCGTCAGCCCCGCCCTCGATCCCGGCAGCACCACCGTCGAAGTCTGGGTCCGCCTCGAAAACGCCAAAGGCAATCTCCGCCCCGGAACCGCCGTCCACGTCTCCATCGCCGGACGCACCGCCCCCAAAGCCATCGTCGTCCCGAGTGAAGCCATCGTCGTCGCCACCTCCGGCAAATCCACCGTCATGGTCATCGGCGCCGACGGCGTCGCCCACCAGACCGCCGTCACTACCGGCATCGCCGACGCAGGCCTGACCCAGATCCTCACCGGCCTCAACGCAGGCCAGCGGGTCGTCACCACCGGCGCTGCCTCGCTCGACGACGGCACCCACGTGAAAGTCACAGCGCCGACCGAAGATTCCGACAAATCCGACGACGCAAAGCCAGCAGCCGGCAAGGGGAACGACGACAAGTGAGCGCCGCCCCTCCGCCTTCCACCGAAAATTCCTTCTGGCTCTCGCGCTGGGCGCGCAGCATCTTCTTCTTCACCATCGTCCTCGCCGTCGCCGGCATTTACCTCGCCTTCCGCATCCCCATCGCCGTCTTCCCGCAGACCAACTTCCCCCGCGTCGTCATCGGCGTCGATAACGGCGTCATGCCCGTCGAGCAGATGGAAGTCACCATCACCCGCCCCATCGAAGACGCCGTCAACACCGTCCCCGGCCTCGTCACCGTCCGCTGCATCACCAGCCGCGGCTCCGCCGAGGTCAGCCTCTTCTTTAACTGGAACGTCGACATGTTCCAGACCCTCCAGCTCGTCAACGCTGCCGTCGCCCGCGTCCAGCAGTCGCTCCCCTCCACCGCAGTCATCACCACCAACCGCCTCACCTTCGCCACCCTCGATCCCATCCAGGGCTACGCCCTCACCTCCAACACCGTCTCGCAAACGCGCCTCTGGGAACTAGCCACCTACGAACTCAAGCCGCCCCTCAATCGCCTCGATGGCGTCTCCACCGTCACCATCCAGGGCGGCCAGGTCCCCGAATTCCACATCATCCCCAACACCGCGAAGCTCATCTCCGCCTCGCTCACCATCTCCGACCTCGTCAACGCCATCCAGCAAACCAACCTCGTCCAGTCCCCCGGCCTCTACGAAGCCAACCACCAGCTCATCCTCTCGCTCGTCGGCGACCAGGCCTCGAGCCTCGATCAGCTCGCCGCCATCTCCGTCAAAGCCACGCCCGCCGGCGTCCCCATCCACCTCTCCGACGTCGCCCAGGTCACCGCCGCCACCGAGCCCGTCTACACCATCGTTACTTCCAACGGCCAGCCCGCCGTCCTCCTCAACATCTTCGAACAGCCCGATGCAAACACCGTCGCTGTCGCCAATCAAGTCACCGCCGCCATCGCTCAGCTCCGCGCCAGTCTTCCCGCAGGCGTCTCCATCACGCCCTTCTACGATCAGTCCCACCTCGTCCGCGACTCGATCGCCAGCGTCCGCGATGCGATCCTGATCGGGCTCATCCTCGCCGCCATCATCCTCGTCCTCTTCCTGCGCGACTGGACCTCTTCCCTCGTCGCCGGCCTCGTCATTCCTGTAACCATCTTTGTTACATTCATCGTGCTCTGGGCCATGGGCCAGAGTTTCAACCTCATGACCCTCGGCGGACTCGCCGCCGCCGTCGGCCTCGTCATTGATGACGCCATCGTCGTCGTCGAAAACATCGCCCTCCATCGTGAAGCAGGCGAGAACCGCATCGAAGCCGTCCGCAAAGCCCTCGCAGAAATCACCCATCCACTCATCGGTTCGACGATCACCCCCATCGTTGTCTTCCTCCCCCTTATCTCGGTCACCGGCGTCACCGGAACCTTCTTCCGCGCGCTCGCCCTCACCATGACCGTCGCCCTCCTCACCTCCCTCGCCCTCGCCCTCACCTGGACCCCCGCCCTCTCCCTCACCCTCCTCCGCGGCAACAATCGCCGCCCTCACGTGATCCCCATCGACGCTGCGCCGCCCGCATTGGAATCCCAGCACCACCACGGCCTCATGGCGCCCGTCCTCCGCATACACGAGCGCATCCTCCGCGGCGCACTCGCCAAACCCCTGTGGCTCGCCGCGGCCTGCGGTCTGCTCATTGTCACAGTGTTTGTTGCTTATCGAGCGCTCGGCTCCGACCTGCTCCCCGAAATGGACGAAGGCGCCTTCGTCCTCGACTACATCATGCCCGCCGGCTCGTCTCTGCAGGAGACCAACCGCGTCCTCCTCCACATCGACCGCATCCTCCACCAAATTCCCGAAGTCACTACCACCTCCCGCCGCACCGGCCTGCAAATGGGACTAGCCGCTGTTACAGAAGCCAACACCGGCGACTTCACCGTCCTGCTCAGCGACAAGCGCAGCCGCGCCATCGACGAAGTCATGGAGGACGCCCGCCTGCGCATCAAGGCCGCCGAGCCCGAGCTCGACGTCGAATTCATTCAGGTCCTCCAGGACATGATCGGCGACCTCTCCAACTCCCCCGAACCCGTGCAGATCAAGCTCTACTCCACCAACCAGGACCTCCTCAATCAGCTCGCCCCGCGCGTTGGCGATGCGATCTCCAAAGTCCCCGGCGTCGTCGACGTCGAGAACGGCATCGACAACACCATCAGCGGTCCCGCCACCACCTTCCAGGTTGACCCCGGCCTCGCCGCCCGCCTCGGCTTCACTACGTCCGAAGTCGCCACCGACGCCACCTCCATCCTCGACGGCCTGCCCACCCCGCAGCCCCTCATCCAGAACGGCCGCCCCTATACCGTCCGCGTCCGCCTCGACGACACCCACCGCGTCTCCCTCGACGCCATCGAGAACACCGTCTTCCTCGGCTCCACCGGCAAAATGGCGACCCTCGGCTCTCTTGCCCACGTCGAGCAGCTCCCCCCGCAAAACGAAATCCTCCGCGAAAACCTCCAGCAAATGGTCACTGTCACCGGCCGTCTCGAAGGCTCTGACCTCGGCACGGCCATCACCCGCGTCCAGAAAACCGTCGCCGATCTCCACCTGCCCTCCAGCGTCCGCGTCACCTACGGCGGCACGTATCAGGAGCAACAGCAATCGTTCCATGAACTGTTACAAGTTCTCCTCCTCGCCCTCGTGCTGGTCTACGGCGTCCTCCTCGCGGAGTTCCGCAGCTTCTCCGCCCCCGCCTCCATCCTGGTTTCCTCCATCCTCTCCACCGCAGGCGTCATCTTCGCGCTCCTCATCACCCGCACCACCTTCAACGTCGCGTCCTTCATGGGACTCATCATGGTCATCGGCATCGTCGCCAAAAACGGCATCCTCCTCCTCGACGCCGATCAGCGCTTCCGCCAGGCAGGCATGAGCGCCCGCGACGCGATGATCCAGGCCGCCCGCCGCCGCCTCCGCCCCATTGTCATGACCGCCCTCGCCGCCATGACCGGCATGCTTCCCCTCGCTTTCGCGTTAGGCTCCGGCTCGCAAATGCTCCAACCCCTCGCCATCGCGGTAATCGGCGGCCTCCTCATCTCCATGGCCCTGTCGCTCATCGTCACCCCCGCCGTCTACTACTTCCTCGCCCGCGAGTGAACAGCGCCGCCCGCGTCCTCTCCAACGTTCTATAGTGGAATCGACCCCACACCGGAGAGACATCCCTGCCCTGCGACGACCTCAGAGACTGGATCAAAGTCCTCGACAAAGCCGGCGAGCTCCGCCACATCCGCGAAGAAGTAGACCCCGTCCTCGAAATCGCGGAAATCACGGACCGTGTCTCGAAATCCGGCTTCGACCGCAACGCGAAAGCGAAGCCCGGCGGCCCCGCTCTACTCTTCGAAAACATCACGGGTCATCCCGGCGCGCGCGTCCTCATGAATCAGTTCGGCAGCGAACGCCGCATGAAGCTCGCCCTCGGCCTCGATCCCGACTCGGGCTCCCTTGATGAGATCGCCAGCCGCATCCGCGCCCTCCTCGAAATCAAATCTCCCGAAGGGCTCCTCGAAAAACTTAAAATGCTGCCGCACCTCGCGGCCATCGGCAACGCCTTCCCCAAAACTATCTCCGCCAAAGACGCGTCCTGTAAAGAAGTCATCCTCCGCGACAACTTCTCCCTCGACCAGTTCCCCATCCTGCAGTGCTGGCCCCTCGACGGCGGCCGCTTCATCACCCTGCCCTGCGTCGTCACGCGCGACCCCCGCACCGGCAAGCGCAACATGGGCATGTACCGCATGCAGGTCTACGACGGCCAAACCACCGGCATGCACTGGCAACGCCAGAAAAACGCCGCCGAGCATCTCCGCGATCGGCTGCGCGCCGTAGCGGGCGATGCATCTTCGCGGGTTGAGACGATGGCCGAAACTGCCGGCGGCACGATGAACATCGCCCCCGGCAACATCGCGAACAACAAATTAGAAGTAGCCGTAGCCATCGGCACCGACCCCGCCACCACCTTCTCCGCCATCGTTCCCGCGCCGCCTGAAGTCGAAGAGTTCCTCATCGCAGGCTTTCTCCGCGAAGAACCGCTCGAGCTGGTGAAGTGCGAGACTGTCGACCTCGAAGTCCCAGCCCACGCCGAAATCATCCTCGAAGGCTACGTCTCCCTCGACGAACTCCGCCCCGAAGGCCCCTTCGGCGATCACACCGGCTTCTACACCGCCGCCGAGGACTATCCCGTCTTCCACCTCACCTGCATCACCCATCGCAAGGACCCCATCTACTCCGCGACCATCGTCGGCAAACCGCCGCAAGAGGACGCGTGGATGGGCAAAGCCGTCGAGCGTATCTTCCTCCCGCTCTTCCGCCTCACGCTGCCGGAAATCGTCGACATCAATCTCCCCATCGAAGCCGTCTTCCACAATCTCATGATCGTGTCCATCCGCAAAAGCTACGCGGGCCACGCGCGCAAGGTCATGAACGGCATCTGGGCCATGGGCCAGGCCATGTTCACCAAATGCATCATCGTTGTCGACGAAGATTGCGACGTACAGAACCTGGCCGAAGTCACCCTCCGCGTCGCCAACCACATCGACCCGGAGCGCGACATCCAGTTCACCCTCGGGCCGATCGATTCCCTAGACCACGCCTCGCGCCTGCCCAACTACGGCAGCAAAATGGGCATCGACGCAACCCGCAAATGGCCCGCCGAAGGCTTCAATCGCCCCTGGCCGAAAGAAATTGTAATGGACACTGTGACAAAATCCCGCATCAACGCACTCTGGAAGAAACTCGGCCTCGAGTAAGAACCGGGTGCCCCATTCTGGTGCGCGGCTTTTCGCGCGCCAGGGTGGGGTCGTTCAATTAAGTTGGGGCTAACATGAATCAGAACCCAACGGAGGCCCGTGTTCACCCTCGCCGGTATTCGCAAATTTCACACCTGGACCCACGCCAGCCTCACTCTCCTGCTCGATCACCTCGCGATGCTCCCTCCCACCGACTACACAAAAGAAGTCCCCGGCTTCGGCTTCCCTACCCTCCGCACCCAGGTGATCCACATCCTCAACTGCGAAGCCTTCTGGATCCGCACTCTCCAGGCGCTCCTTGTCGAGGACGAAGACCCCGCCGACCACCCCACCGTCTCCCACGCCCGGACCCTCCAGCGCACCGTCAGCCTCAAGACGCAGAATTATCTGTCACGCCTCAGCGAACAGCACCTCAACGGGAACATGCAACTTCACTTCTCCGATGGAGACACCGCGGTCCGCACGCCCGCGCTCATCCTCCACCACCTCCTCACCCACGCCTTCCACCACAAGGGCCAGATCGTCGCCATGTGCCGCACCCTCGGCCACCCCGCGCCCGACACCGACCTGAACCAGTTCGAATAAAAAACGCCGGGCTCTGCGCCCAGCGAATGATCACGATCGACTCCAGCCCCGCCTACTTCCCCAGCCCCTGGTTCTCCCGCACGCACCCGGTGTAATTCCGCAGAAAACTGTCCCGCAGCCGCCCGTACTCATCCATCGTCTGGAACTTCCGCTGCCACGCCTGCTGGTTCAGGAAATAAACCGTCGTCGCCACGTGCGCGCTATCGTCAAACAGCAGATACATCCCCAGCACATTGCCCTCGAGCTTCTGCCGATCGTTGCCATGCACCTCAAACCCGTGCAGACCCACCGGCAGCGCCCGCGCCGGCATCGGACCGCCCCGCTCCGCCTCCAGATAATGCAGATTGGAGACGAGCGCCTTCTTCAGCTCCGCATAATTCGCCGCCGGCAGCATCTCCACCTTCGCATTCGCGAAAAAATCAGTCAGCGGATACGCGAACATCACCCGCGCCCCTGCCTCTACATCAATGCGCTGCACTCCCGCAGCCGTCTCCACCGGCCGCGACGTCACCCCCGGCTCCAGCGGATCGACCTCCATCACCCGCAGTCCATCCGTAAACACGCACGTCGTATACGGAGCCAGCGCTTTCGGAACGGGCGCGCCCGACCCCAGGTTCTGCCCAGCACCCTGCGCCGCAACCACCCCCGGCAGGGCCCAACCCGCCATCGCAACCGCAACAGCCACCACCCAACCCCTCGCCGCTTTTCTGAACGCCGAACAGCCTGCCCTGAGCAAGGTCGCTCGCATCGGCGAGCGACCGCGTCGAATGGGCCGAACGCTGAACGCCGGTTTGATCACTCCGCCGTCCGCACCTCAATCCGCACCAGATTCCGCACGCTCCGCGCCGGCCTCTTATCCTCTGTCACCACCAGCCGGAACGGCCCCACCTTCGCATCGAGGGGCTTGCCGTCCATCGCATCGGCCACCAGCACCACGCCAGGATGAAACTCCGGATCCACTTCGCCCAGCGCCACCACCGACTTGTACCCGTCCGACCCCGTCGCCACCACGTACTGCGCCAGCGCCTTGCCCATCAGGTCCTTCCCCCGCGCCACGCCCAGCTTCGCCAGCAGATCCACCAGCGGCACGCCGGAGTAGGTCTCCTGCTTGTTGGTGTGATGATCGAAAATCGTCACCGTCTGCTGCGGATACGACTGCAGCGTTGCCGGCGTAAAAACCCCGCGCAGCCCGCCTGTCCCGATAATCGTCAGAACCACCGCCGGCGCCGGCTCGCTCGCGCCCTCTGCGTGCGGTTTCTCCACCGTCGACTCCAGCGGCACCGCGCTCGGCTGCATCGGAGCGGGGTCCGGAGTCACCGCGGGTCCACCACTCTGCCCCACTGCCAGCGTCACCGTCAGCGTCTGGGGCTTATCCGCCACCACCAGATCCCCCTTGTTCGGCATGAATCCCTGAGCCGACACCTGCACCTGGTATTTCCCCGCCGGCATCCCCAGCTGGACGCGCCCATGCTCGTCCGTGATGAGATGGTCTCCCGCAGGGCTCCCGGGCGTCACGCGAATCTCCGCCCCCGGAATCGCCGCGCCCGACGCATCCGTCACCACCACCGTGACCGGCGTATAGCCCGGCGCCTGGCCCCATACCGAGGCCAACCCGCACAGCAGAACCGCCAATCCCGCCCACTGCACACTCCGCAATCTCCGCATCGTCATCTTCGTCCCCTTTCTTCCGGATCTCCGGCGTGTCCGACGTTGACACGATGGAGTGCTCATCCGCCCACCATCGTAATACGCTCCCGCCATTTCACAGCATCGGAACGCAACTCCGCGATTACACTGAAGACGTATGCCGCACCTCCAGGACCAGCTCGACGAGATCACCGCCCAGACCCGCAACCTGGTCCAGCCCGAACGCCTCGCCATCGGCGAGCGCTCCATCGAGGAGCTCTTCCGCACCGGCATCGAAGACCGCATCCTCCCCGCCGGCGCCACCGCCCCCAGCTTCGCCCTGCCCGACTTCTCCGGCAAAATCGTCCGCTCCACCGACCTGCTTGCCCTCGGCCCCCTCATCGTCAATTTCTTCCGCGGTCGCTGGTGCCCCTACTGCGTCACCGAGCTCGAAACCTGGCGCGACCTCTACCCCGCCCTCCGCGAACGCGGCGCCCTGGTCGTCGGCATCTCACCCCAAACCCAGCGCCAGTCCGACTTCACCGCCGGCCAGCACGCCATCCCCTTCCCACTCCTCACTGACGCGGGCTGCGCCGTCGCCGAAAAGTTCGGCCTGGTCTGGACCGTCCCCGCCTACCTGCAGCGCTACTACCGCGGCATCCTGCTCAACATCCCCTTCGTCAATGGCGAAGAATCCTGGAAGCTCCCCGTGCCCGCCACCTACGTCCTCTCCCCCGAGGGCAAAGTTCTCTACGCCGAAGCTCACGCCGACTTCCGCGTCCGCCCCGAACCCGAAGACGTCCTCCGCAGCCTCCCCGCCTTCGCCCGTTCCGAATAAGAGCTAACATCGAACAATTTCTGTCATCAAGTTAGATCTGTCATCCTGAGCGGAGCGCCGCCACAGCTCCTTCCAGCGGTGCACATCACTTCCCGCCGCGCAGTCGAAGGACCCCCCGAAGGGGAATCGGTCGCGAAGCGGCCGAAAGAAATCTAAAGCGGTGGAGCCTTGCTTTTCCTGCCGCTGCTTCCCGGGCGCGCGAGTGTACTCGAATCCTTCCCGAAACTTAGTTCCCATCCGCCAGTTTTGCAGTAAAATTGGCCTCCCCAACGAGGTTCTCTATGTACGCCATCTCTGCCTCCGATGCCATTTCTCCCGCTATTCAACGAACCAGAGCGTTCCTCTTCAGGCCGTTCCGCTGGGGCACCTATCTCAAGCTGTGCCTGGTTGCACTGCTTACCGAGGGAGGCTCCGGGGGAAGTTTCAATTACTCGAACTTCGGCGGTCGCCACTCCTCCTCGAACCACGGATCCAAATTCCACTCCTTGGGCTATTCGTATTCGCCCTTCACCTTCACGCCCGAAAGGATCGCCGCGGCTGTGGCGATGTCGCTGTTAGTGATCCTGCTCTGCTTCTTCCTCTATTACCTGATCACCCGGCTGCGATTCGCGTACTTTCATTGTCTGATCCACAACATCAAAGAGATTCGGCCAGGCTGGCATCTTTACCGCACCCAGGCCACGCGCTTCTTCTGGCTGAACTTTGTCGTGGGGCTCTGCTTTCTCCTGCTGTTGGTGCTGATCGCAATCCCGTTCGCGGCGGCGTTTTGGGGACTGTTTCGGAACGTGGCCGCGGGCGGCCATCCCAGTCTCGGAGCGATCTTCGCTCTCGTCCTGCCCCTGATTCCGATCATCTTTCTGATCGTGCTCCTCGGGATCGCCGTCGACCTGATTCTTCGCGATCTCATGCTGCCCCACTACGCGCTCCAGAATGCAACCGCCGGCCAGGCGTGGACCGCGGTGTGGGCTCGCATCCGGCGAGAAAAAGGCGCCTTCTTTGTCTACGCTCTGCTGCGCGTTCTGCTGCCGATCGTCGCTGTGATCGCGCTCGTCGTCGTCCTGATCATTCCAGCGATCATTTGTGGCCTTGCTGTTGTCGCCGTCGAGTTCGGAATCCACGCCGCCTTCTCCGATGCGACAGGCGCAGCCGCCATCATCGGGATTTTTATCGAGGTCCTGCTTGGCGTGGTAGCCTTCGCCATCGCGCTGCTGGTCTGGATCGCTGTCGGTGGGCCACTCAGCACCGCGGTCCGCCAGTACGCGCTGCTCTTCTACGGCGGCCGTTACCAGCCGCTCGGCGACATTCTCTTTCCGCCGCCAGCTGCCGCGGTGAACGCACCAGGAACGGTCTGAGCATTCGCCCCGGGGAAGAAGCGGCGTTCCATTATGCTCGAAACCGGCGTTATCCAGGTCCGGCTCAAGTCGGGCCCATGCTTCCGTATCTGAATCAGCGTCTCCGCTGAGTTCAGCCTATGCAACACCACGCGCTCCTCACTGACTTAGCATTCAAACAACCCAGCCGGAACTCGTGGTCACTCAGGGACGTCGAGAGGTCGAGAGGTGTAGCGGCAGCCCGAACGGCGCTAATAATCGGCAGCCTGCCGCACTTTCTTGCTTCGATCAGTTCGGGCCACGTCCTCCATGATTCTCTTTAAATGCCCACGTTGGACCGCCTTGTCGTGTTAAATTCGCATCACAATTCCCCCTCCCCACCTATGCAGGTTTCATCAACCGCAACGGAGGCTATTCAGAAAATGAAAAGCGTTCGCAGGTCCTTCTCTTCGAGTGCACTTTCCCTGGCTTTTGCATGCATGATGCTGGGCGTGATGAGCAGCCAGACCGCCAGGGCGCAGGGCGCGGCGGCGCCGATTGGATACTGGGCCAATCAGGCCAAGGTCAACACGCTGGTGGTCGAGCAAAGCGGCACTTGCGGATTCACCAACAAAGGCAAGGTCCTTTACTCCGGCACCTGCAGGTGGCAGGCCTCGGCAAGAGGAGGGATTCTGGACCTCCAATACCCAATGCCTCTTAAGCCCGGGCACATTCGCTGGAGCATCGTTTATATCAATCAGACAACCATTACGGTCGCCGGAGAGAAGTTCTTCAAGCAGGCGCAGTAGGTCGCCAAGCCCTCTGAGCCCGTGAGGTCGAGTCAGCCAGCCACTCGCGCCGGATGCCGAGGATTTCAGTTCACTGTGAACCTCGCAGAAACAGCAAATGTTTCCGCAGGTCTACCACGCGTTCACTGCACCATTCATCACCGAGAACGCCTCCCGCCGTCCACGCGGCAAAGCCAGAATCTCTCTCAATGAGTGCATTCCCATGCTTCTGGTAACTACCTCAATCGAGGAATGGTAGAGACGGACCACAAATGATCAGCTAGGTTCGTCCGAACAAGAACACTCTGGCTCGAATGACGACTCTTACGTCGGGGCGTTCACTGTATTGAAAGGGGAGACTGTCCGTGATTATTCCACTCTGGCGCGGATCGACGCTTATCGTCGGGCTGCTGGCTGGCTGCCTGCTCGTTGCTATACCGGGCCTACGGGCCCAAAACCCTGAGCCGCAATCCGAATCTGGTTCTTCGTCTGCTCAGCGGCCCAACGGGAACGCCGCCAGCCAGAGAGAGATTGGTCCGTACACCTACTCACCCTCTCCCAGTGACTACTACGGCTGGGTCATGCGGGTTGGGCGGGAAGACAACGCGATTAGGGAGGCGGTATCCGAAGGCAAGGAGAAGATTCCCGCCCCGCAGCAGTACACGAAGCACATCGGCATCTCGGACACCGAGGAGCAGCCGCTCCGCAACATCGCGCTCATAGCCTACGAGCAACTCCATACGGTAGAAGTCAGCTTTAACACCGAACAGCAGGGATGCCCACGTGACTGCTCGCCGGCAAAGCGAGCCAGGCTCGATGACTTGATGAAGCAACGTGATGACATTCTCGAGGAGGCAATGGCGCAGGTCAGGCGGGAGCTGAACGATGCCGACTACGCGAAGTTCGGCGACTGGGTCTGCCACCGCTGCGCGGCTAATGGACGCGGGGTTCAACGGGCTCCGCAGCAGCCGTCAGTTCCTCCGCAGGATCAGCGATGAGCGGGAGGTGCGCCCCCGAAAAAGACTCAGCCTTCTCAAAACGGTTGGCCGCCGAAAGAACTGCGTCTTTGGCCGTAAGACCCGCAACCCGGAAACTAAGACCTGGTGAACATTGAAGCACGCGGTTGACAAAGCGTAATATCCGGAAAGCCGCTTATTGCTGCTTGAAGGCGGCTGCTGGAATCTGGTAAAGTGAATCCTCGAATTCGGGACTTTGGGGGGGCGACATGGCCCGTAACCTGCTTCCGTTGCTCTGCGCGCTGGCCTTGGCGTCGCCGGCCCAACTTCCTTCGCAGCCAAAGCAGCCCCAGGCACAGTCTTCTCAGGCCCTGGTCGGCACCTGGTCTGCGACGGTGAACTGGAACCTGCCCTCCGGGCTGATGATCACCACCAGCTTCACGGCCAACGGCCGAATCCAGTCGACGACCCAAAATCATCAGGGCATGAGCTTCATGCTTTCGGGCGTCTACCAGTTCAACGCCGCGCAGGGCACGCTAAGCTACAAGTGGCAGGATTTCTCACCGAAACAGATCTGCATCGGCGGCAACTGCACGCCGGCACCGCCGCCGGTGCCGATGGGCGTGGTGACCACCAACAGCATCCGGTTCCTGAGCCCTACCCAGTTCGTCGCCACCTCGAATGGTGCCTCGACGACATACATCCGCACCAACGGGGCGGGTTTCCCGACTCCCTGAGCACGCTCGCGGGCCGCTGCGTCACCCTGTCGGGGGCAAGGACCCTCGGACAAGGACCTGATGGCCCTGAGCGAGCGGAAGCTTCGATCGGTCTGCCTCCAAACGCAATTGTCGCGGAACGGCGCGGATCGAAGCATCTCTCAACCAGCTAGTAATTTACGTATCGCCGACAACACACTCGGATCAGCTATCCTGTCTGTCGATGTTCGTGCCAGGATTATGAGCTCTCACCTACTGCATCAGGGGCTTGGCTTTTCCAATGCGAATGTTGAAGCCGACCATCGAGCCCCAGACGTTGATGCCGTAATCGTAATATTTGGGCTCTGACAGGTAGAAGTTGGAGATGTGCTGGTAGGTCGCGCCGGCATCGACGCTGAATCGGGGGTTGAAGTCGTAGCGTATCCCGCTGCCATTCATCAACGTGAAGGTCAGATCCTGCCCCTGGGCGTAGAGCACCCCGTCTGGCCCCTTGGCGTTAATATTGCCCACCCCTCCGTGGGCATCAAAGTAAGGAACCATCCTCCAGTTCGGACGAATGAAGTTACGGCGTATTCCAAAGAGAAACGCAAAGTAGCGGGTCTCCGGGCCGCGAGGGATGTCCACATAGGTCCCGCTGAATGTGTAGTCCGTCGTGCCGCGGAGGATGCTGGGCCAATCGATGTGATCGATGGTCCAGCGGACGGAAGCAATATTGGGTTCCAGCGTGTAATGGAGCGGCCAGGTGGTATACGTGCTGCCCGTCACGAAGTTGTACACGAAGGGAATATTGATGGGCTCCCAGCCGCTCTCGAGGGAAAACTCCAGCTTATTCTTGTAAAAGACATTGCGGTTGAAGTCGCCAGGGCCGTTAAAGAAGAAAAAGTCGTGGATAGGGTGATGCGTGGCATCCTGAGGGTCTGCGGTACTGGCGAAGAACGCGACCAGGAGCACAAAGAACAGGTATTTTGCACGCATCCAGCGGGACTTCCGTTCCGGAATCACTTGTCAAAGAATGTCAGGATGATATACCAGTGCGCGGGAAGCTCGCCCCTCTTAGCCGGCTGGGTGGCCCTGATGGCGAAAGCTCGTCCGTTGCCGTAAGACCGGCAAGTGGGAAGTATCGACTCGCATCGGCCCCGAAAACCGGGTTCTCTGAGATCCTGAATCAAAGCAACCCACATGCCCAAACTCACCATCGCCACCCACCGCAAGCGCGAAATCCTCGACATTACCGAGCAGCTCGAAAAACACCTGCCCAACGCCTCCGGCATCTGCTTCGTGAACGTCCTCCACACCACGGCAGCCCTCACCACCGCCGACCTCGACCCCGGCACCGACCTCGACATGCTCGACGCCTTCGAGGCCATGATGCCGAAGCTCCGCTACCGCCATCCCCATAACCCCGAGCACGTGCCCGATCACATTCTGTCGTCGCTCATTGGCACCGCGCTCACTCTGCCGGTCGAGTCGGGATCGCTGGTCCTCGGCACCTGGCAGCGCGTCATCCTCGTCGAACTCGACGGCCCCCGCCAACGCGAACTAACGCTGCAGTTCCTGAACGCTGAGCAGCTGCCCTGAGCGAGTCCGCGCCGCAGGCGAGTCGAACGGGCTGAACGCTGAAGGCTGAGCGCCGAACGCTGGCTCTCTTTGTCAAGTTCCCACCGCTTCACCAAAGTAACAAACGCTGCCATCAAACGACTTCCAAGCCAAAATATTTGGCAGGTTGATTCCCCGAACTTGGTATCCTGATAATAGAGGGCAAGAAACAAAAAGGCCGCCATCAAGGCGGCCTTTTCACTTGCAGTTTGTTGCCAGGAAGGAGGAAAAGGCGAACTGCGGCGTGTGTCTATTCCCTACTGCCTACTCCCTGCCTTTGAGGGGTCCGTCGCAAGTGATGGCTTTCCAATCACCTGACTCAAATGGGCTCAAAGCGGGAAGTTGCAACTCCCGCCAAATCAATCAAGGGGTCAAAAGGTTGACGAACTTTGAAAAGAGCCAGGGTGGAGAAAAGGCGAACCCGCGGGGCGTTGTGTCGCCTTTCTATTCCCTATAGCCTACTGCCTACTCCCTGCCTTTGAGGGGCCTGTCGCAAGTGATGTCCTTCCAATCACCGGACTCAAATGGGCTCAAGGCAGGAAACAGTAAGCCACGCCAAATCAATCAAGGAGTCAAAAGGTTGACGTACTTTGAGCAAAGCCAGGGGCGGAGAAAAAGCGAACCCGCGGCGTTGTGTCGCTTTTCTATTCCCTACTGCCCACTGCCTACTCCCTGCCGTTCAGGCGCCGGGGTGGTGGATCTCGGCGGGCTGCTGAGGGAGGTTCTCGACGCCCGTAGCGGGTTCGAGGTCGCAGCCGTTGTAGATCTTCTCGACGACGGGAAAGCCTGGGAACTGGACGAGGTAGACGTCGCGGAGGGGGAGCTTGAGGAAGACTCGGCCGACGGCTCCGCTGTGCATGACGCGGACTTGCTGCCCTGTGGTGTAGATCATGACTCGGGAAAGACTAGGCTCGTCAGAAAACACTTCGGAATCCCCAAAGAGAGTTAGACGGCGAAACCTTGGAGAGCGGAAGCGAGGTTACCTCCGGGAGCCGGGAGCCAGGAGCTGGGAGCCAGGAACTGAGAGCCGGGAGCCAGGAGCTGGGAGCCAGGAACTGAGAGCCGGGAGCCAGCAGGTGGTGGAGATTGCAGTCTCACCCTCTCTCGGGAAAAACGCGACTGGAAAGGATGGGCGCCCGGCTGTGCGCCGGAGTTCCCAGCTAATCAGGATCCAATGAGCAGGAGGAGGCGGCCCATTTTGTGCGGACCGCAAGGGCGGTCGAGCCCTGGCTGACTTGATAGAGACGGAGTGGATCGCAGAGGTGTGCCAGTTCGCTGGGATACAGCTGCTCTTCCTTTCGAACTGTGGCCACCGTCGCGAGACACACGGTGCAAATTGAATCGTAGCTGCCGTCTGGGTTAAGTCTGTGGGGAAAACCTGGTCTTGAAAGGTGGGCCATCGTGCGCTCCCTTCGTTTCCCAAATGGGAAGCCTTTGTTGGAGAGTCTACCTGTAGCCCTGCAACTTTTTCTGTGCAATATAGCTCATCGGCCCCGAGGGAAACGGACCAAAAGATGGCCGCCGCTCAGCAATGGACGGCGGACCAGAGAGGAAGTACAAGCATGAGTGTAAGGACAGCCCAGCAGCCAGGCTGTTCAATATCGCTCATGCTCGCTCACATCTTTTTTGTTGCCGCGAAATATCGCCGCGGTGGCATATAAGGAGGACCGGTCGGGACCGCTGCTCCTTGTAGAAAGGGTTTAGGGGGCACCCACGATGTCGTCGAGGGAGTACAAATTCACCAGGCCTCGGGTTCTGAGCTTCTCGAAGTGCTCCATGGTGGTGCCGGCCTCCATGTCCGGATGCACTTTATGGAAGCGATCGATGAACTGTGTGTCCTGGGCCCAGACGGCGTCTTCATTGGGGAAAACGTCGACGGTGACAGCCTGGTACGGCAGATCGGATCCAAAGGGCATGACCTGGACGTTCAGGGACCAGGCGTCCTCCTTGCCGTCTTTCACCAGCGACTCGGCGATCGGTTGCCAGACTTTCTTCTCGTAGGCGATCCAGTCATTGAAGTTGGCGTCGGCCACCTTCATGTAGTTGACCTGGAAGAAGTCCCCTTTTTTCGGTGTGCCGACCGCGGCCTCGTTCTGGAAGACGGCGACCGACATGATTTTGAGAACGGCCTCGCGATGGCGGACGTAGTCGTCCGGAGTGATGTTCAGGCCCGACTTACGCACTGCGTTGGCGAGCGCCTCTCCGGCGAATTGATGCGGCGTTTTGGGATAGAGAGAGACGATGAGGAAGTCGCAGTCGACCGATTCGCCCAAAGGCAACGCGGCGCGCAGCAAAAACCAGCCTGTGAGTTCGCCGGCGTCGACGCGTGCCTGGGCGATCTTGTGAACTTCTTCGGACTCAAACTTGTTGAAGGCGGCGGAGCTGTCCGGTTTCAGCTTGTAGCAGGTCACGGAGTGGTAGCCGGGGGACGAGGTCTGTGCGAATAGTGTGGTGGAGAAGGCGAGCGCGGCGGCTGCCGCAAGGAAGAAGCGAGTGCGTTGCATAGAGTCTCTCTTTCGTGGGTAGGGGGCGATCACGCCCGGATTGAAGGCTCCGGGCGCGGTCCGAGATTGAAAAAACCGGCGGAGGGCCTGGGGATGGGCCTCCAGAGGTCGTTTGACTCCCCTGGAGCTCGCTGCGCTCACTCCAGGGGGTCGCTCAGGGTTACGGTGTCCACCAACCTGCTGAACCTGCTCAGTGCTGGCCGTAGATTTCCGGAGCCGTGGTGGACCAGCTGGCGTCGACGTAGCTCTCCTTCGCATTCACGACGAAGAGGTTCTTCTGGCTGGACTCGATGCAGTGGGCCGCGAGCTCAGCGACGTGCTGGCCGCCGAGGTCGCCAAGCCGATCGAAGAAGGCTTTACCGTTGTCGAAGCCCTTGTCGACTTCGGCGAGCGAGCGCATGGGGGTGATCACGGCCCATTCGCCACCATTGTTCTCGCCGTAGTTACTGTCGTAGACCGCCCAGTGAGCGTCGGGCACGTCCTTGAAGCCGTCAATATAGATCTTGACGAGCTCATTCCACTCCTTCTCGCGGCCCACTTTGATGGTGAAAAGGGTGAACTCCCAGTAGCGCTGGTGAGAAACGTCGACGCTGGCATGGAGGCTCATCTCCGGGTGGTAGACAAAGACCTGGCCGTCGTAGCGGGTCAGCAATTCGCCGTCAGCCAGGGATGCGGCATCGATGGCAGCGGATAATTTGGCGTTAGCGGCCTGCGCCTCCTGAGCCTTACCGAAGGCGTCGAACGAATCATAGGCAAACATGTAGAGGGCGCGGGTGGGGCCGGACAGGGAGTCCATGGCGATGTAGTGCGTGGGCCATTTGGCGTCGTTGACGGCCTTGATAAAGTTGGCTTCCGATTTGACGTGGATGGCGCCGGCCTTGCCAGGCTTGAGGTACTCGCGCTGAATAACGAGGACCTTGGGCGGGGGCGGCGGAGTGGTGTCCTGCGCGGCGGCGGCGACGGCCGATGCGACGAAGAGGCTGGAGAGTGCGAGTGAAACGAGCGTGCGGTGATTCATAGTGAGGTGCCCTCCCTGGGGCTTTGCCTCTCCGCGAGCGCGGCTAACGGACGCGCGCGAGCGCGTTGTGAACCCATCATCCCCAAACCAGGAATGTGGGCGCCCGCGAAGTTCCGTGCGCGGTGGCTGCGGAGATGGTGTGAGTCAGAGCGGTGCGGGAACTGCGGGCCCGGCGCTGCTTACATTTCGTGGATGGGGGAACCTGGGGCCTGTGCTCAGCAGGAGTCGATGAGGGGATGCTGAAGAGTGCTGCTCCTGGAGGGGCTCACTTATACTTCGCTTCGGAGGAAGCATTGTCAAGGTGACGAGGGCGCTATGTGTTCCTTCGCTACGGCAGCGGAGCCCAGAGGTGACGAGTGCAGATCACATCAGCTTGACGCCTCTTTCGCCGATGATCGTGAACACATCCAGAAGATGGGTGAGCCCAAGCAGGTTGCGAATCTGCTGGCTCAGATGGGTGAGTTCTAAGCTGCACCCTGCCGATTTGCCCGCGACGTACAGGCGAACCAGAGCGCCAAGCCCCGTGCTGTCGGTGTGTTGCAGGTCGGACAGGTCGAGGACGATCCGCCGGCAATCCGGAATGAGCGGGCGAACGCCGTTGGAGAGGACCTCGGTCGCCCCCGCAACCAGCTTGCCGTGGCAGCGCACGATGGCGACGCTGTCGGGGCAGCGCTCAACCTCGATCGTCAGGACAGGCGTTGGCGCTGCGGGGTGAGACATCGGGAAGGCCCTCGTCGGTGCGTGTTGAGCCGTTAGCAGCGGAAGTCGAGCGATTATCGCATAACGGCAGGCAGGAGCCTGGAGCTTGGAGCCTGGAGCCAGGAGGCAGTTCGCTCAGTTGCGGAGGTCGGACATGGCGGCGGCGACCTCGACTCTCTGATCGACCGTGAGCGGCAGAAGCGGGATGCGCGGCACGCCGCCATAGTAGCCGTTGAGGTCGCAGGCGTGCTTGAGCCCGGGAACTCCGTACTTGCCGGTAACGATGCGGGAGCTGTCGACGAGGCGCTGCTGCTTTTCGCGGGCGACGACGGGGTCGTTCTCTTTCCAGGCGGTGTAGATCTCCTGGCAGGCCTGCGGTGCGGGCGCAGCAAAGGCAAGCACGGCTCCGTTAACGCCAGCCTCGAGCGCAGGGAGCAGGTTGTCGGCCGAGCCGGTGAGAACCTGGAAGCCCACTTCCTTCTTGCGGGTAGTTTTCATGACTGGCTCCAAAGCGGCTAGCGGCGTGGTGCCCGCAAGCAGGTCGGCGGAGAAAAAGCCCGGCATCATGGCGGCCTCGGATTCGGCGATCATCATGCGGCTGGTGAAAGCCGTAAACACCGGCGTGACGAGCACGGTGCGTTTGGGCGCCGAGCGCGTGGCGGCGACCAGAGCGGCAAGGCGTTCGAGGCTGCCCGAGGAATCTTTGATGGCGATGATGTTCGGGTGCTGCGCCAACTCGGCGACGAGCTCGAGGGGCAACTCGCAGTGCGTGAATTTCGGGATGCTGTAAAGCACGACGGGGAGCGGGGAGCGGTCGGCGAGCGCGCGGTAATAGGTGAGCATACCGCTGGCGTTGCTCGTCAGGCCGCCGGCGCTGTTGGTGAGTCCGTAGTAGGGCGCGTAGTAGTGCGGGGTGCGGACGAGGACCGCGTCGTACTGGCGCTCGGCGGCGTACTCGGCGAGGCGGAGGGTCTCGGTGAGGCTTTCGCGGCCAACGCCGGCGAGCAGAACCTTATCGGGAGCGGCGGCGGAGGCGGCGTGGCGAAGGACATCGCGCGATTCTTCGTCGCCAAGCATGATGGCTTCGCCGGTGGAGCCGAGGATGACCATTCCCGCGCAGGGCGTGCGGGAGTAGCGCTCGACGTTGTGCTCAAGCTTCTTCAAATAGAGACGCCCGTCGGGGTAGAACGGAGTAGTGATCGCCGGAAAGACACCATCGAGAAGCATAGAACGATTGTAATGAGTTACCGAAGAAGAGCGGGAAAAACGCGCGGCGCACGCGATTGCGCGATAGTCTGAGGATTAGGTGCGAAACGGAAGATCGAGATGAATTCGCGACCAGTTGAGACGCTGGGGCCTCATGAAACCCGGGTGCTGTACCAGGCGATGTGGTTTCTGTTCCACCTGGTGCTCTGCCTGGTGGTCTGGGCGCTCTCGCTGGGAGCGATCGGCCTGTTTCATCCCTCATACGTGCCGCCGCTCGCGACGCTGGTGGTGTCCTTCATCGTGCCCCTGATCGCGGGCGTGGGCTTCACCAAGCTGCGCCCTACCGAGAGCGCGACGCTGCCGTGGATGCTGGGCCTGATCTGGTGGATGCTCTGGGGCCTGCACGTGCTCGACATGCCGACCGGACCCCTGGCCTGCTACCACTGCGGCGCGACGGACAAGCTATGGCTCACGTTCCTCAGCCTGAACGCGGACAGCGGACTGCTGGACGGTCAGGGGCGATTCATCGCGACGTGGCCGGCGGTGGCGATGGTCGGGTACTCGATTGGCGCAAAGCTGGGGCTGCGCAACGCCGACATTCCCTTCGAAAACAACTAGCTGCTGCGATTTCCAATTGCCGGATTCAAGCCAGCCATGCTACGCTGCATGCCATCCTCTGCTCGCTCCGGCATCCAGAAGTCTCCTCCTCCTGGCCCCTGAGCTCTGCCGGCTTTTTGCCCCTAAGTGCACGTCGTTCGGCCCCTAAGTCCTCCCCTCATTCAGGCAGTGAACGGAGACCTTCTCATGCCCCACGCGTGGAAGCTGCTCGCCAGTTCCGCTATTCTCCTTACCGGCTGCTCCGTCGCGCGGATCGCAACGCATGAGCCGGTGTCCAATCCCGCTCCGAGCCCCACAGCCCTGAAGAGCGCACCGATCAGGGGCAAGGTCCACGGGGGACAGCAGCCCATCCAGGGAGCCAGCGTCTACCTGTTTGCCTTGGCGGCGGGAAACGGACCGCAGTCGGCTTCGCTGCTGACCGGTACCGGCAACACGGATGGGAGCAACCGGAGTTTTGTAACGACCAACTCGACGGGCGGATTCACGATCACGTCAGACGAGTACTCGTGTGGTTCCCCCACGGCGCAGCAGGTCTATCTCTATTCGGTCGGCGGCACCGCGGGCTTTGGCCCGAACTCCGCAGCCGGCCTGATGGCCGTGCTGGGCCAGTGTTCCGGAAACGCCTTCACCGGACTGCCGTCTTCCATCCAGATGAATGAAGTGACGACCGTCGCGGCGGCCTACGCTCTGGCCGGCTTCGCCACCGATGCGGCAGATATGGCCGGTTCAAATACCGCGCTGGCCGCGACGGGCATGGCCAATGCGGCGCTGAGCGCGTTCAATCTGGCGAACCTCGGTACCGGCCTGGCCCTTACGACCACGCCCGCAGGTAACGGGACCGTGCCGCAAAGCGAGATCGACACTTTGGCCGATATTCTCGCCGCCTGCATCAACTCCAGCGGCCCAGGCTCGTCCGGCTGCACCACGCTCTTCAGCAATGCCAAAAATGGCGCCACCGCACCGACCGACACAGCGACCGCGGCCATCAACATCGCGCACAACCCCGGCGCCAATGTGGGCTCGCTCTTCGGCTTGTCGACGTCGACCGCGCCCTTTCAGCCAAGCCTGAGCGGCGCGCCGAATGACTGGACCATCGCCGTCACCTACACCGGCGGCGGGCTGGGTCAAAGCGATGGCATCGCCATTGACGACTCCGGCAATGTCTGGGCCGCGAACGAGAACGACAGCACCATCAGCGAGTTCAGCTCTTCCGGTGCGGCCCTTTCCGGCTCCGGCGGCTATACAGGCGGCGGGCTGAGCAGTCCCTATGGCATTGCCATCGACGCCACGGGGAACGTGTGGGTCACGAACGCCGGCGGCAACAGCATCAGCGAGTTTGACTCCTCGGGGAACCCGCTTTCCGGCTCCGGGATTACCGGCGGCGGGCTCAGTTCCCCTGTTCACATCGCTATCGACGCCTCCGGGAATGTCTGGACTGCGGACTCCGGCAACGCCAGCATCGCCGAGTACGATCCCTCGACGAGCACGTTCCTTTCGCCCGACGGCACCGGCGATACGGGCGGCGGCCTGAGCAATCCTTATGGCATTGCCGTCGATGTTTCCGGGAATGTCTGGGTCGCGAACTCAGGCAAAGTCAACAGCGTCAGCGAGTTCAATTCCGCAGGCACGGCCTCCGGCTCCAGCCCCTACACGGGCGGCGGGTTAGCCGACCCCCTCGGCGTCGCCGTCGACCACTCCGGTAATGTCTGGGTCGTGAACATCGAGGGCAACAGCTTCACGGTGTTCAATTCCTCGGGGACGATCATCTCCGGCGCAAATGGCTACGGAGCCTACCAGGTTGGGGGACTGTGGGCACCCGATAGTGTCGCCATCGACGGCTCCGGCAACGTCTGGGCCGCAAACCAAAACTCCAACTGCATCAGCGAGCTCAGTTCGAGCGGCAACGCGATTACCCCCTCGACTGGTTACGAGGCAGGACTGGAGGATCCCACGACCATCGTTATTGACGGGTCCGGTAATGTTTGGACGACCAGCTTCAATAATCAAACCCTCACCGAGTTTGTGGGTGCGGCCACGCCGGTGGTCACGCCGCTGGCCGTGGGCGTGGCGAACAGCGAGTTGGGGACGCGACCGTAGATACGCGGAGGACAGAAAACGCATCGAGATTTTCACCAGGAGACTTGGGAGGCTCACCTTTGAAAAAGATCGGAACCATGGTTCCCGTTGTTCTGCTCCTGCTGGCCGCCTCGCTGCGGGCACACGCGCAGATCACCGGGTGCGACGACTCGCCGGAAAACCCAACTCTGGTGCTGGGCCTGATTGTGAGCGCGGCCGGCATTGGCTATGCGCGGGCGCGCAATTCCCTTCGCGGTCCTGACAGCGCGAAGAGAAAGTAGCCTGAGCTATTTGTGGCTAAGCACCTTGCCGGTGCTGGCGTCGACGATCGCCGCGTAGCCGGCGGATTTGGTTCCCCACACGATGTACCAGACCGGAGTCTGGAACTTATAGGTGTCGCCGATTTCGAAATCGGTGACCTGCAGGTTCGGCGTCTTCTTCAGGACAGCGGAGGCGTCGGCTGCGGCAGCCGCGTAAGCGGCATCGGAATCGATGGTGAACATCGACGTATCGATGGGCATCGCGTCGCGGGTCGCACCACCCCAGGGAAGTGCCAGGCCCGCAGCCACACCCTTCGAGATGTGGGGCGGAGCATCGGCGATGGCGTAGGTGAAGGTCCGGTAGCTGCCGCGGCTGGGCGAGCCGAAGACCGCTTCCCACATCCCCGCTTTGCCGTTGGCGTTTTTGTATCCGGGGACTTCCTTCGCCGTGATCCGAATCGGCTCAGCGTCGGAGGACCAGGCGTGGGCGGTCTTGTACATCTCCCAGAAGGCCGTCTTGGCGGTGATGACTTCCGGAGCCGCCGCAGGCTGGGTAGCAGCAGGGACCGGTGGGGCAGAGCTGTCGGATTTGGAGCAGCCGGCCAGAACCACCCCGGCAAAAGCGATCATCGAAAAACTGCGCAGAGAGATCATCGGAGTCCTCCACTTCGTGACTCGTGAAGCGGGCCATCCGGAGAAACACTATAAACCTCAACGGCGGACCGCGACAAATATAATCGCCGCCCGAGGGGTGGCGGCGATGTGACCGCTGTCACGGATTGCGCGCGGGAAGCGAAAGAAGAAACCCCTCCGGCAGGAGTCGGAGCGGCGGATGTGTGCCGGCTGCATGGATCAGGACGAATGAGCCGGGCGCAACGCCGGTACCGGCGAAGGCTGGCGGGAAGCGGTCGAGGATGGACGGGAAGTGTGGTTGCCGCCGTCGTCGAGCTGGAACTGGCGGATGATGCCATCGAGGTCGGAGGCGAGCAGGGAGAGTTCACTGAGGGCCTGGACGGCTTCTTCGGCTCCCTGGGTGTTCTGGGTGGCGAGCTGGGAGATGCGGCCGGCGGATTCGGAAATCTCTCCGGAGGCGGCGGTCTGCTCGGTAGCGGCCGAGGCGATGAGCTGAATCTGGTGCTCGACCTGTTTGGAGGAGTCGATGATAGCGTCGAGGCTCTTGCGGGCGTTGGCGGTTTCTTCCATGCCGGTTTCGACAGCGGAGCGGCTGTCGTGCATGACCTCGAGGGTCTGGCGGGTTTCATCCTGGATGCTGCGGATGGTACCGCCAATTTCTTCGGTAGCAGCCTTGGTGCGCTCGGCCAGGCGCCGGACTTCGCCGGCGACGACGGCGAAACCGCGACCGTGCTCGCCGGCGCGGGCGGCTTCGATGGCGGCGTTTAGGGCGAGGAGGTTGGTTTGCTCGCTGATCTCCTGAATGACATTGACGACGTTGCCGATCTCCTGGGAGCGAAGGGAGAGGGAGGTGATTCTTTCGGAGACGGAGTTGGTGGCCGCGGCGATTTTCTCCATGGTGCTGGCAGCGGCCTGCATGACCTGTCCGCCCTGGGCGGCGGTTTCAGCGGAGACGCGGCTGGACGTGGAAGCGCTTTCAGCGTTTCTGCTGATCTCGCCGATGGTGGCGGTCATCTCCTCGGCAGCGGTGGCAATGTGGCTGGTCATGGCGGACTGGTTTCTGGCGTTGGTGGAGCTTTCCCCGGCGCTGGCGGTGATTTCGGTGGTGGCGGCGGAGAGGGTGTCGGCGCTGCGGGCGACCGAGCGCAGAACTTCGCAGAGGGCGTCCACGCTGCCGTTGAGGGCTTCGCCCATGCGGCCGAGCTCATCGGTAGCGGTGACGTTGACGCGGGCGGTGAGATCTTTTGCGGCGAGCCGTTCTGCCATGGCCATCACCCGGCGAATGCGGGGGGTGACGAAGCGATTGAGCTGGGAACCGATGATGGCGCAGAGGACGATGATGATGAGGGTGGTGAGGAGACTGACCCAGGTGGTGCGGGTGCTGTCGGCGGCCATGGTCGCGGCTTCTTTCGACGACTCGCGGGCTATGAGCTGCAGGTCGTCATCGGCAGCTTTGAGGGTCACAGCGTTCGAGTTAACTTCGTCGGGAGCCAGGAGCAATTGGGTCGCATCCACCTTATTACCGGCCGTCAGATCCGCCATGGAGTGATCGCTGACCTCCAGATATTGGGCAAAGGTGGAGGTAAATTTCTGGTACAGCTCACGTTCCCCGGGATAGCTGATGAGGGGCTCGTAGAGTTTGCCGGTGGAGTGTATTTCGTCGATGGCCTTCTGGCGCACCTGCTGGTAGTGGGTGGTGCATTCCGTTGTGGGGCAGAGGATCAAAGCGAGCTCGGCCCTGCGGACGCTATTGGCGTCGTTGCGCATTTCCGCGACATTGATGACGGAAGGGACGCCATTGTCGCCGATATCCGCAGCCTTGGCGGCAATACCGCGCAGGGTGAAGAAGCTGTAGCCCGCGAGACCTGCGCAGAGGAGGCAGATGATGCCGAAGGCATACGTGAATTTGCGGGCGTTGGGAAGGTTGCGGACAAACGACATAGCGAGGACACCCTTTCGTTGTCGATGCGGGGATCTGCCCGAATCCGCGGCGCGCCGCAGGGCTGGACTGCCCGAGGCGATTGCCGACAGCATCCTTATCGGCGGTAAGACATGAACCATGAGGGGAGGGTTGAGGTTCGGGCCTGGGGGTTCGCTATGAAGGAAATATCGACGCGACGGTGGCGTTTCATGACATCGGCTTGTGTGATTTCCGGACGAACGGTTCCGGCATCTCACCGAGCATGATTCGGCCTTGTTTTCTGGTGGTGGATAAGCGGTCTCCGGGGAATATTTCAACGCGCAAGCTGGTGATTGAGACGGCGCTGCTGAATGTGGTGACCGCGTACAGCGCGGAAGAGGCTGTGCAGACGCTGGCCCGGTTTCCGAATGTGGACGGCATCGTGATGGACACGGAGATGGCGGAGATGAGCTGCCGGGAGCTGATCGACCGGCTGCGGGCGATCCGGCGCGAGATCCCGATCGTGACGGTTTCGCCCAGCGGTCACGGGCCGTGCGGGGGCGAGCAGCATCATTGCTCGTCCTACCGTCCGCATGAGCTGCTGGATCAGCTGGAGAAGATCTGCCCACGGGAAAAGTGGGAAGCGGCGCAGGAAAACGGCCTTTCGCGATGATGTGCGTGAAGGAGAGGGGACGAAGAGAGAGGGCTCGCAGTTGCCGGCGGGCAAAAAAAGGGGGCTCGCAGTTGCCTGCGAGCCCGGTGAGGTAGATGCACCCTGGGGGCGATCAGGCCAATTGGCACCGCACCCCCGGGTCTTTGTGGAACAGTAGCGACTGACAGGCCGAACCGCTATCGCTATGCGGAACGGCGCTGGCGCTGCTGATCCTTGAACTGGTCGATCTTCTCGTTCGCGCTGTTTTTGGTGTCCTCCACCTTGTTCGCAATATTGTCGCGCATTTCGGTGGATTTGTGTTGCCGTTCTTCCTGGTGTGTCTTCCCGGCCTCGTGAGCGGCGTCCTTCACGTTGCCCCAGGTCTCCTGGGCGGCGCCCTTCACCTGGTCTGCTACGCCGCTATTAGCGAGACGGTTATTGCCGGTCATTTCCCCGGCGCCCTGCTTCACCTTGCCTGCCACCCGAGTGGCTTTCCCTTTGATCTGATCCGAGTTCATAATGGGTCCCCTTTGTTTCGGTGTTGGCGCAGTGCCCGCCTATACAACCGGCCTGCGCCCGCTGATCAGCTGGATGATGAGCACCACAAGCGCCACCACCAGCAGAATGTGGATGTACCAGGCAACAACGTGAAACCCGATCAGCCCCACGAGCCAGGCAATGAGCAGGATCACGAATAATGTCCAAAGCATCTCAACCTTCTCCTTTCCTTGCTGTCTGTGCTTTTCCGGTCCAACGCTATGGATAGAGGGCAAGCCAGCGCCAGGGGTTGCCGTTGCGATACAAATGAAACGGAGGAAGGTCGCAGATGCGCATCGCCATCCAGGGCGAGCTCGGCTCTTTCAGCCATGAAGCTGCATTGAAAGCGCGGCCCGAGGCAACCCTTCTGCCCTGCGCTTTTTCCGCCGAGGTCTTCGCCGCCGTATGCGCGGGCACGGTGGACGCGGCGATGATCCCGATTGAGAACTCGCTCGCCGGCTCCGTGCTCGAGCACTACGATCTGCTGCTCTCGCACGACGTCGCGGTCGAAAGCGAGTGGCTGCTGCGCATCCGCCACAACCTCATTGGCGTGCCCGGAGTAACGCTCGATCGGATTCGCCAGGCATACTCCCATCCCGTGGCGCTGGCACAGTGCCGGCATTTCTTCCGGGAGCATCCCGCGATCGAGGCGGCTGCGTTCTATGACACCGCGGGCAGCGTCAAGCAGCTCATGGAGCTCCGCGACCCCGGCGTGGCGGCCATCGCCAGTGCGCAGGCGGCCAGCCACTACGGCGGGGAAATTTTGCAGGCTGGCATCGAAGATAATGCGGAGAATTACACGCGTTTTTTTTTCATCCGTACCCGCCAGCGGATGGAGCCAGCTCCGCAGCCCGACAAAGTGAGCCTCGCGTTTAAGGTTGAGAATCGGCCCGGGAGTTTGGTCGAGGCCTTGCAGGTCTTCGCGGGGCTGGGCACGAACGTCACGCGGCTCGAATCGCGGCCAGTGCCGGGGCGTCCCTGGGAGTACGTGTTTTATGCCGATTACCAGCTCGAAGAGCCTCGGACGGCGGACGTGGCCCTCGAAATGCTCGCCAAACACTGCTCCATGGTGCGGGAGCTGGGAAGATACGGGGCGGCCACGAGGGCGTAGGCTGATATTACCGAATTGGGGCGCGGGTGCAATCGGCCCGGCATGGCGCACAACCGGGGCGCAGGGGAGGCATCTCATCGCGCACAAGAGTTTGCCGATAAGCCAGTGGAGGGGAGGCGCCCCCGGGGAGAAGGGCGGAACTGGCGGACGTAACTATCCATATCCAGAGTAATTTAAGGCTCTTCCGGGCAAGAAAGGGAGGAGCCGTTCGGCAGGTCCGGGCCTTGCCTGTGAGACTTTTTTAAACTTGCGGAATCCAATGAGTAATTATTTGATATAAGGACACTCATGGCTAGCGATTTCATCAGTGTAATTCAACCCGGCGACCCGAATAAGCGGGAAGGCGACAACGATAAGGGACTGCCGATCCTGCCGGTGCGGGACACGGTTTTGTTCCCTCACGCCGTGCTGCCACTGACGGTGGGCCGGGAAAGCTCGATCCAGTTGATAAATTCACTGGGCGAGGAAAAGAGCATTGTGGTGGTGGCACAGCGCGATGCGCGCGTGGACACGCCGCAACCGCAGGACCTGCATATGTTTGGCACCCTGGCGACCGTGCACAAGGTTGTCAAAATGCCGAATCAGAGCCTTTTTGTCTTCACCGAAGGTACGGAGCGTGTACGGCTGGGCGAGTTCTCGCGCATTGAGCCGTTCATGGTGGCGTCGGTCGAGAAGGTGCCCGAGGCTCCCGCGGCGGAGAACCCCTCCACTGAGGCGCTACAGCGCAATGTGGTCACGCAGTTCCAGCAGATCGTCACCGCCTCGCCGACACTCTCCGACGAATTGCAGACGATTGCGATGAATATCGATGAGCCGGGAAGGCTGGTCGACTTCATCGCCTCTTCTCTGCCGTTCCTCGCGACGACCGACAAGCAGGAGCTTCTCGAGACGCCGGACGTGGCGATACGGCTGGAGCGCATCAACAAACACCTCGCGAAAGAGCTCGAGGTCCAGCAGCTGCGCAACAAGATTCAGACCGAAGTGCAGGATCAGGTGCAGCAGTCGCAGCGCGACTACTACCTGCGCGAACAGCTCAAGGCGATCCAGAGGGAACTCGGCGAGATGGACGAGGGCCAGAGGGACATCGAGGAGCTGAAGCAGAAGATTGAAGCGGCCGGTATGCCGGAGGAGACGAAGAAAGAGGCGCTGAAGGAGCTGAACCGGCTCTCGCGCATGTCGCCCATGGCGGCCGACTACTCGCTGACGCGCAACTACATCGAGTGGCTGGCGGTATTGCCGTGGTCGAAGTCGTCCGGCACGGCAGTGGACATCTCGAAGGCGCGGGAGATCCTCGACGAGGATCACTATGACCTGAAGAAGGTGAAGGATCGCATTCTGGATTATTTGTCGGTGCGGCGTTTGAAGGCCGACATGAAGGGGCCAATCCTGTGCTTCGTCGGCCCTCCGGGCGTGGGCAAGACCTCGCTGGGGCGCAGCGTGGCGCGCGCGCTGAGCAGGGAGTTCCGCCGCATTTCCCTCGGCGGCATGCACGACGAGGCGGAGCTGCGCGGGCATCGCCGGACCTACATCGGCGCGCTGCCGGGGCAGATTATTCAGAACCTGCGGCGTGCGGGCGCGAACGATCCGGTGTTCATGCTGGATGAAGTGGACAAGCTGGGACGCGATTTTCGCGGCGATCCGGCGTCGGCGCTGCTGGAAATTCTCGATCCGGAGCAGAACAACACGTTCCGGGATAACTACCTCGATCAGGCCTTCGATTTGTCGAAGGTGCTCTTCATCTGCACGGCCAATGTGCTCGACACCGTGCCGGAGCCGCTGCGGGATCGCATGGAGATCATCGAGTTGCAGGGGTACACGGAGGAGGAGAAGAAGCACATCGCGTTCCGGTATCTGATCCCGCGGCAGATTAAGGAGAACGGGATCACGGCGGAGAACATCGAGTTTCCCGACGAGTCGATCGGCTACATCGTGCGCCACTACACGCGCGAGGCCGGCGTCCGCAAGCTGGAACAACAGATTGGGACGCTGTGCCGGAAGCAGGCGCGGCGCATCGCCGAAGGCAACACGGACAAGCTGGTGGTCACCCACGACGTGATTCAGGCATTCCTCGGCGGCATCAAGGTCCGCGTGGACACCGAGATTGCCGAGCGCACCAAGCGCGCAGGCGTGGCCGTCGGTCTCGCGTGGACGCCGGCGGGCGGCGATATCCTGTTCATCGAAGCCAACCGGATGAAGGGCAAGGGCGGCTTTACGATGACGGGCCAGATCGGCGAGGTCATGCAGGAATCCATGCAGGCCGCGCTCACCTGGGTGCGCTCCAATGCAAAGTCGCTGGGACTGGAAGAGGATCTCCTGAAAGACACCGACCTGCACATCCACGTGCCGGCCGGCGCGATTCCGAAGGATGGTCCTTCGGCGGGCGTGACCATGGCGACGACTCTGGTCTCGCTGCTGACCGATCGGCCGGTGCGTCCGCTGACGGCGATGACGGGCGAGATCACACTGAGCGGCAATGTTCTGCCGGTTGGCGGCATCAAGGAGAAATTCCTTGCCGCCAAACGCGCAGGCGTCCAGACGATCATTCTTCCGACAGAGAATCGGCTGAATGTGGAAGAAGATTTGATGCCGGAACAGACCGAAGGCGTCGACATCCACTACGCCAGCCGCATTGAGGACGTCCTGGCGGTGGCGCTGCCCCACTCACACGCGGAGGAGCGTCACGACGAACAGTTACGGGAAGAAGTGCTGCAGCACACAGTCTAATCCGCGACGTTCAGAATTCCAGAAACCGAGGCGCGGGAAGATGATTCCCGCGCCTTTTGTTTTGCCGGGGGCGACGCTATGCGATGTCGGAGGTTTCGGCGGCCAGGGATTCGTCATAGAGGCGCGAGAGGTTGCGGCCATCGCGCTTGGCGGCGTACAGAGCCAGGTCAGCTTCGTGCTGAAGCACATCCCAGGTTAGGTTCCTGCGCCCTGCCGAAACCGTAATGCCGAAGCTGGCGGTGATGCGAGTGAGCCGCGATCCGGGCTGGAACGGGTGCTCGGACACGGTGCGACGGAGCCGCTCGATGGTGGCGAGGGCGGCAATCGGGCCGAGCCCGGACAGGATCAGCACGAATTCTTCGCCTCCGATGCGTCCGGCGACGTCGGTTTCGCGGATCATGCCGCGCAGAAACACCGAGAACTCGCAGAGCATGGCATCGCCGGCGGCGTGACCGTAGCGATCATTGAGCAGTTTGAAGAAATCCAAATCGAGTACGACCACAGCGAGGTCGTGGCCCGCGCGCGCGTAGCGGGCCAGCTCCACTTCAGCCGCAGCCTGCAGACCGCGCCGGTTAAGCAGTTCCGTCAGTGGGTCGATCATCGACTGGCGATTGAGGTGGACGAGGAGACGCGTGTTCATCATCCAGATAAACGCCAGCGGCAACACCGAACAGGAAACCACGTAGACGATCCCGCTGGCGTCTTCAACCCAGGGCGCCGCCTGGCCGGGCGTTTTGTCAGTGATAAGGAAGACCAGGACGCGGGCAAACTCCACGGCGGAGTAGACGGCGAGAAACGCAGCCATCGTCCGCCGCGGCCAGCGCGTTTCCCGGTCCGACGGGGTGACGAGCAGAACCGCGGTGAGAGCCGTTTCAACCGCGAGGATCCCGTCCTGCAGCGCGGCGCCGGAGTTCAGGCGGCCGCTTACGCTCCAGCTCAAAAAGAACGGCAGCCCGCCGAGAATCAGTAGCAGACAAAACCAACGTGCACGAATGCCGCGCCGGACAAAGTGCGCGACTCCGGTGTAAAAGCAGCCGTACCCTATGGGCGCGGCTTCTATAAAAACGCCGGTGGAAAGCCAGTGCGGCAGCCAGTGCCCGCCCATGTCGAGAATCGCGCCGGCGAAACCGGAAATATATCCGTAGGCAAGCCAGCGCAGGCTCTTGTTGCCGCGGTCCTGGAGCGCCATGCAGGTCAGCACGATCGCGAAGCACGCCAGCTGCACGTCCAGCACGAAGCCGATGGCGTAGGTCAGCACGGCTCGCCCCTGCGACTGCACTGTTCCGCTCGCCGGGCATGCAGTTGCACGAGACGGGGTCCGAGGCACACACGCTTCGAGGCGGGCGGACGGTCGGACCGAGGTGAGAGCGAAAACCGCATGGTGTAGCCCGATTACGGAACAGTCATTATCCAATATCTTAACGGCCCGCGCGCTCCCAACCAATGTCCCGTATCCAGCCATCCACTGCTTCGTTTGTGGGAGTGGCATCGCCAGCCCCCGGTGCTAGAGTGCAGTCGGAAAATCAGGAGGAGCACGTGTCCCTGCGGGAATTTCTAACCAAACAGCTCATCGATGTCATCCAGTGGAGCGAGCCGGAAGATGGGATTCTGGCCTGGCGTTATCCCATGGAGGACATGGAGATCCAGAACGGCGGACAGCTGACCGTCCGCGAATCGCAGCTGGCGGCCTTCGTGGATGAAGGCAAGATTGCCGACGTATTCGGCCCCGGCCTGCACACGCTCAACACGCGCAACCTGCCGCTGCTGACCGACCTGATGAACTGGGACAAGGGCTTCGAGTCGCCCTTCAAGTCCGACGTCTATTTCTTCTCGACGCGGCTGCAAATAGATCAGAAGTGGGGCACCGCGACGCCGATCACCATCCGCGAAAAGGAATTTGGCGCAGTGCGGCTGCGGGGCTACGGAATCTATTCCTGGCGCATCAAGGACCCGCGCAAGTTCTTCACCGAGGTCAGCGGCACCCGCGAAACCTATTATGTCGCGGACGTCGACGGCCAGCTGCGCGAGTCGATCATCGCGCGGATGACCGACGTGTTCGCGGCCAGCGACGTGGCGTTTCTCGACATGGCGAAGAACCAGGCGGCGCTCGGCCAGAAAATTGCCGACGCCGTGCAGCCGTCGTTTGCGGCGCTCGGCCTGGAGCTGAATCAGTTCACCGTCGAGAACATTTCCATGCCCGACGAGCTGACGAAGGTGATGGACCAGCGCATCGACGTCCAGATGGCCGGCAACCTGGGCACCTATACGCAGTTTGAATCCGCCCAGGCCCTCGGCACAGCCGCTGCCAACCCTGGCGGAGCAGCCGGGGCCGGCGTGGGTATCGGCGCGGGCATTTCACTGGGTCGCGCGCTGGCGGGCTCGATGTCGGCCAGCGAGATCCTGAATTCCGGAGTGGCCCCAGGAGCAACCGCGCAGAAATTCTGCACGGCGTGCGGAAAGCCGATGGCGCGTGCGGCGAAGTTTTGCCCGGAGTGCGGCAAAGCTCAGTGAGGCGGGCGCAATGAACTGTCCTTCCTGCGGCGCACCGATGTGGCTGGAGTCGGGCGCAGAGAGCCTGACCTGCGACTACTGCGGCAGCCTCGTCTTTCCGGAGAAGAATGACGACGGCGTGCGCGTCCTCGGCCAACCCACCGATGAGCCGTGTCCCGTCTGCATGATCGGCCTGGTCGATGCGTCGTTTTCGGGCGCGCGCATTCGCTACTGCACGCGCTGCCGCGGCATGCTGATCGACATGGACATCTTTGCCGACCTGGTGCAGACGCTCCGCGCCGGACACGACGGCGGCATGATTCCGCAAGCTCCGGATCGCAGCGAGCTGAACCGCCGCCTCAACTGTCCCCATTGCCGCCAGACCATGGACACCCACTTCTATGCGGGTCCCGGCAACGTGATTCTCTCCGACTGCGAGCGCTGCTCACTCGACTGGCTCGACCACGGCAAGCTGATGCGCATCGCGCATGCCCCCGACGCACTGCGCGAAGAAGCTTAGGGACTCGCCTCGCCCCCCGCTCTCCGTTCCCTCGCTTCTCGCTCGACTTTCGCTGTCTTGTTAGTGCTTGTCGAACATCTCCATCACATCTTTCCGCAACGCAACCCGGCTCCCCTCGCGCGTGTAGAACATGTGCCCGCCAGGAAATTCGTTCACCGACACGCGACTCGGATCGCCCATGATCGGCATCTGGTTGATGGTCAGAATCGAGCCCATGAAGGGGCACGACAGATCGTTCCACCCGTGGACGATCATCACCCGCAGCTTGGGATCGGCGGCGACCGCCTGGCGCAGCTGCGTCACTGAGCCGCCCCGCAGCTCCTGATCGCGGTTCCAGTGCTCGGCCACGTCATACGAAAGCGCGTTGTAGCGCGCATCGACCTTCCAGCCGACAGTGTGCGTCACGAAGTCGACCATCGCGGTAGTCGTCGGCGCGATCAGCGTTGCCAGCAGCGGATCGTTGGCGCGCTGTTCTGGCGCGTACGGAAACGGATCGAACATGGTCACGTTGGAGTCATACACTGAGCCGAGCTTGCCCTGCTCGCGATGAACCTCGCGCAGATAAGCGCCAATTTCGAGCCGCCCGCCGGACTCCTTGACGAACGTCGGATCGAGGCCCGTCATGTCGGTCACCTTTTTGATCATCGCGTCCGTCGAGGCCTGGTCGCGGCCATGGACCAGTGCAAGCAGGTAGTCGCCGAGCGTGTAGTCGATCACCGACTTCATCGCCTCCGGCGTCAGCTGGTTCTTGCGCTCGAGATTCGCGGCGGTGATCGAAGGCAGCGTGACGAGCCACGGCAGCGGCGACAAATCGCCATTCTGCTCGATGGTTGGATTGAGGTAGGGCGAGACCAGAACCACACCGTTCATCGCCACGCCCAGCTGCGACTGCAGAAAGTAGGTGATGCGCGGCCCGCGGAATCCGCCGTAGCTTTCGCCAACCAGATACTTCCGCGACTGCAGGCGATCATTCTTCACCAGCCAGTCGTAGACCGCGCGCGAGAGATACTCAATGTCGGGCTCGGTCGTGTAGAAGAGCTTGCGGGTCTGGTCGGCGTCGACCAGCGAGCGGCTGAAACCGGTGCCGATGGGATCGATGAAGACGAGGTCGGTGAAGTCGAGCCAGGTGCCCTGGTTGTCGATCAGCGTTGCAGGATCGGAGGGGCTGTCGCCTTCGTTGCCCGCGTTCAGATGCTTCGGGCCGATGGCGCCAAAGTTGAGATAGACCGACGCCGCCCCAGGTCCGCCATTGAAGGCAAACGTGACGGGACGGTTGGGCGCGTCAACCGTGTAAGCGGTGTAGACGACCTGGCCGGCGGCCTTGCCATCCGCATCGCGAGCAATGAGAGTGCCGACCGTGACGGTGTAGTTGAGCTTCTTGCCGTCAAGCGTGATGCTCTGCTGTGTGTGCGCATCAGCAGGCAGCGGCGGCAGCGGGTGTGTGTCGGCTGCTGGATTTTCCGACGGCTTTGGAGACGCCGGGGCCGCAGCTGCGGAGGCTTTTGCGGCGTCGGCGTCAGACTGTGCGAACGTAGAAACGCAAGGCAGTGCGGCGAGCGAGAACAGAGCGAGGGCGAGAGCAGAACGCCTGGGGGCGCGAGCGAGCAAGGAAATCTTCATGAGCATAAAGATATACGGAACCGCCGCGACAGAGCACAGCTGCGCCGTGGTCCGTAAATCTTTGTGACGATCGCCGCCCTACCAGATGCGGACCCGTTCGTCGGGCGCGAGATAAAGCACCTCGCCGGGTTTCACGTCGAAAGCCTTATACCAGGCGTCCGAGTTGCGAACGATGTCGGCGCGATACTGGCCCGGCGAGTGCCCGTCTGTGAGAACCTGGCGCCGCAGCGAGGCTTCGCGTGCCTTCGAGCCCCAGTTCTGCGCATACGCGATAAAGAATTGCTGATCACCAGTAAAGCCGTCCTGCGTGGGCGACTCGGCTCCGTGCAGCGACGCGCGATAACCGTCGTACGCGGCGGTCACACCGCCAAGATCCGCGATGTTTTCGTCGATGGTCTGCTTGCCATTGACGTGCACCCCGGGGAACGGCTCATAAGCGTCGTACTGCTTCTCCAGCTTCTCCGCCTGCTCCTCGAAGTGCGCGTGATCCTCGGGCTTCCACCAGTTGCGCACCCGGCCCTTCGAGTCGAAGGCGCTGCCTTCCGCGTCGAAGGTGTGACTGATCTCGTGCCCAATCACCGACCCGATGGCTCCATAGTTCACCACCGCCGGCGCTTCAGGATCGAAGAACGGCGGCTGCAGAATGGCCGCGGGAAAGTTGAGCGCATTCTGCAGCGGCAGGTTCACCGCGTTGACAGTCTGCGGCGTCATCGACCATTCGTGCCGATCCACCGGCTTGCCGATGCGTGCGATCTCCCGGTGATACGACCACAGCGAAGCCCGCCACGCATTGCCGAAGGCGTCGTCGGGGCGAACTTCGTAGTCGGAGTAGTCCTTCCAGGTCTCGGGATAGCCGATCCCCACGTAGAGCGTGTCGAGCTTGGCGTGCGCTTCGGCGCGCGTCGAAGGAGCCAGCCACGTGAGCGCATCGATTCTCTTGTGATACGCCGCGATCAGATTCGCGACCATCGCCTGCGCCTCTGCCTTGGCTTCCGGCGAAAAGTATTTCTGCGCGTAGATCTGCCCCACCGCGTCGCCCAGAAAAGCATTCACGACGCCGACCCCGAGTCGCCAGCGCGGCTGCTGCTGCTGCACGCCCGACATCACCGTGGAGAAGAACGAAAATCTCTCCTGCGCGACGGCTCTGGGAAGAACCTCGGAGTAAGTCTCGAGCAGGTGCAGCGTCAGCCAGTCCTTCCACGTGTCAATCGGCGTCGAAGCCACCAGCACCGACTCGCCGGTCAGCGCGGTCGGCGTCCACACCATGAACTCCTCTTGTTGGCTCAGGCCAGCGCTCTCAAAATAAGCGCCCCAGTCCAGTCCAGGTGCCTTGGCGGTGAAATCCGCGCGGCTCCAGAGATTATTCGCCTTCGCAATGTCCTCAATATCGGCGAGGCTGATGTGGGTTTGCGCGATAGCGTGCTCGAGCGCGTCGACACGCCCTGCCCGCGCCTCGGGATCATCGAGGCCGGCGAGCCGGAACATCGCCGCCACGTGCGTGACGTACTTCACGCGTATGTCTTTCATGTGCTGGCTGTCGTCGAGGTAGTAATTGCGGTTCGGCATCCCGAGCCCACCTTGCAGCAGATAGGGCATGTAGTGGCCCGAATCGCTGAACCCAGGCGCGACCCAAAGACCGAAGAGATTGGTCGTCGAGAACACCGCGTTGTTCAGCAAATCGACATCGGCGCGCAGAGTCTTGCCCAGCGCAACGGCCAGGTCGCGCCTGTCGTGAATCGCGGCAATCTCGGCCAGATGCGGCTCCAGTGGCTTCATAGCGCGCGTCTCGATGGCCAGCTCGTCCATGTAAGCGTTGTAGAGATCGGCGATCTTGCGCGCATTCGATCCGGCCGGCGCGCTGGACTTCGCTTCCTCCTCGATGATGGCCGCGACATTTTTGCCGCTGCGATCGGCGAGAGCGGAGAAGACGCCGATGCTGGCGCGGTCGCCGGGAATCTGTGTGCGGGCCAGCCAGCCCCCGTTGGCGTAACGATAGAAATCGTCGCCCGGCTTGACCGAGGTGTCGAGGTTGGCGACAGCAATGCCGTGCCGCGCGGGCAGATTTGTAACTGTGTCGGTGCCCTGAGCGCGGGCGACCGTAACCACGGCAAGCAGTGCCGCAAAACAGGCGTAAATCCGCAAACGGCGTGCAACGCGGGATGAAGACAGGATCATCGGTGCAGTGGCTCCTGGCGGGCTCTAACAATGCGGGCGCGGGAGCGCTCCGCAAGCGAACGAGGATGATAGCACGCCGTCTTCAGCGCTGTGCGCGCTGCGCGACGACCTTATCCAGTTCGCGGTAGATCTGCTCGTTACGCAGGATGGCCTGCACGTATTCGCGCGTCTCGGTGAACGGAATCGACTCCACAAACTCGTCGATGCCGTGGTAATTCCCGATGCTCTGCCAGTCGATCACGCGATCGTCGCCCGCGTTGTACGCTGCAAACGCATACTCCGGCTGCCCGCCAAATTTGTCCAGCGTCTGCTTCAAATACAGAGTGCCAAGCCGGATATTCGTCGACGGGTTCAGCAGTTGGCTGGTGTTGAAGCGGGGCATACCTTCCTGGCGCGCCAGGGACCGCCCGACGGCGGGCAGCAGCTGCATGAGCCCATAGGCGTTCTTGTTCGAGATAGCCCCGGGGTTGAATTCGGTTTCCTGGCGGATCAGCGACGCCACCATGTAGGGGTCGAGTCCGTTGCGCTCAGCTTCCGCTTTGATGTCGCTCCAGAAATTCTGCGGAAACAGGATGCGCCAGTACGCCACCGGTATCGCCTCGATGGGCGCCGACGTGTAGAACGGGATCGCCCGCTTCAGCAACCGCATCGCGTGCCACGACTCGCCGTAGGAAGCGTAGATTTCCGCCTCCGCGAAAGCTCCCCACTCATCGCTGTCGTCCGCGGCGCGAATCTCGGGCTCAATGTATTCATTCAGGCCCGCGTTGGCCAACAACCGCGCCTTCACCACGTGCGGATCGTCTTCCGGAACATCGTCCGTCAGTTCCGGAATCGTCGTCGGCTGCAGCGTGTCAAGGCCCGCGATCATGTCCGGTGTCACAGCGCCCAGCCGCGTCAGCCGATCCTGCGCCAGCATCGCGTAGTAGTAGTGCGGATACACCAGCAAAATCGTCCGGTAGTATGCAGAGGCCGACGACGGCTTCTGTTCCTGATCCTCGTAAATGCGCCCGCGCCAGTACAGCGCCGACGGAATCTCCTTGCCCCCCGCATAAACGCGAATCTGTTCATCGAAGAGCCGCGCGGCTTCCGCATACTGCCCGAGCCGGTAGTTGAACCACCCCGCACGCCAGTGCGCGCTCGGCGCGTACTTGTGCGTCGGGAAGCGCGTCGCCAGCTCACCGTAGTATGTGATGGCGTGCGGATAATCCTTGAGCAACAGATACATGTTGCCGCTCGAGTAGAGCGCTTCGGCCAGCCACGGACTCGACGGGAAACGCGTCTCCATCTGCGAGACCAGCGCCTGCTGCGTGGTGGCGTCACCCCGGTCGCGCGCCAGTTCCATCAGCAGATACATGCGCCGCGCCCCGGCCTCGTCGTTTGTGTCGGGGATCGAGTTCAGCTGCGACTGGCTCAGGCTCTTCATCTTCCAGTCGCACTCCGCGGCGGCCACCAGGAGCGCGTTGCGGCCGGCCTCGTCGACATTCGGCTGACCGGCAAGCGAGCGGTATTCGTCCTCCGCGTCGCGATAGTGCCCCGCGTTGTACAGCGCGTCGGCGTGCGCGCGGCGCTTGTCCGGTGGCAAAGCCGCGAGCACGCCATTCGTAGCCAGCTGGCTGCGTGCAACGCCAGCCTCAATGCTGAGTGGATAGTCGAGATAAACATGCTGGAACAGCTGCAGCGCGTCGTCGCTGTGGCCGGCCACAGCCTCAGCCTTCGCCAGCGCAAGCTGGAAATCGGCTTTCCCTGCGACGGGCTCCTGCCGATGTGGATTGAGCGCAGCCAGCGCGGCCTGCGGGTCGCCCTCCTGCACCATCAGGTTGGCGCGCAGGATCGGAACGCTGCCGACGAAGATGCTGTCGGGATACTTCTCGGCGTAGGTGTTCAGCACCGCCTCCGCCTGCGGCAGCTGATTGCTCTGCAAAAACGCCTGAGCGGTCAGGTAGTCGGTGTAGTCAGCCAGCGCGCCATCCGGTTGTGCGGTAGTGCGGTCCGCCGCATGCGCGGAATGCAGTGCGCTGACCGCATCGCTGAAATTGCGCTGCAGCAGGTACGCATGGCCAAGCGCCAGATACGCAGCGGCGGCGGCCTCTCCCGTATGACTGTGCGCCCAGCTGCTGACTCCGGCAAAGGCCGCGGGCGTCGGAGTCTGCGCCAGTTGCTGAGCCATCGGCCGCAGCTGCGACGAAGCAACAAAAGCGTGCTGCAGACGCCGGCTCCGAGCCAGTTCATGCGCCGTCAGCGGGCGACGACGACGGTGATGAGCGACGGTGCGGGTGTGCGCGGTATGCGTGATCCTGGCGGCGGCGCTATGCGAGGCGTGCGCGTTGCTCGGTGTGGCAGTGTGGTGGGCTGTAGTCGGGTGCGCTGGCTTCGGGTGTGTCGTGGTCTGCTGTTTAGGGGGCGGAGCGGATTGGTCGGTCTGGGCCGGCGCGGAGGCGTACCCAAACGCTGCGCCGATAACAAAGGTGAGGCCCAGAAAAAACTGCTTCCCAAAACCGGAGCTGAAGGGGACCGACATCTACGCCTCTCTGCTATCAGAGTAAGACGAAACGGAAGGGCTTTCAGAGAGGAAAACCACAGAGCACCAAAAATGTTGCTTCTTTGTGCACGGGCAGCCCCCGACCCGGCGCGAGGGACCCCGGACCCTGCTCGTCACAAAACGAGAAATTCCCGCCCACTCTCCTTGACAGTCTGGGAGAAGCCCAGCTACTCTCCCTGACAAACTAGGAGAGAGGAAGATGAGCGGCGATCCAGCCATCGATCTGTTGCAGGGCACCCTCGACATGCTCGTCCTGAAGGCCGTCTCGCTCGGGCCCCTCCACGGCTACGGCGTGCTCCTGCGGATCCAGCAAATCTCCCGGAACCGCCTCGAAATCCAGCAAGGCTCGCTCTATCCCGCGCTCTACCGCCTGGAACACGAGGGCTGGATCGCCGGCGAGTGGGGACAGAGCGAGAACAAGCGCCGCGCGCGTTTCTACCGCCTCACCACCGCCGGCCGCCGCCGCCTGGAAGCCGAGGCGAAGAAGTGGAACCAGTTCGCTGAAGTGGTCGGAGGCATTCTCAACACCCTTCCGGAGGAGCTATGAGACTACGCAGCCGGATTGCAACGCGGTTCAGGGCGGTGTTCCGCCGCGAGGATCTGGATCGTCAGGTGAGCGAAGATCTCGAGTTTCACATCGAGAGCTACGCCGACGATCTGACGCGAACCGGCATGCCGCGCCAAGAGGCCCTGCGCCGGGTCTGGGTGGCGCTGGGAAGCCTGGCGGCGGTGCGGGAAAACTCGCGCCAAGCCTGGGGCACCCGGCGCTTCGACGAGCTTCGCGGCGATTTGCGCCACGCCATGCGCATGCTGGCCAAAAGTCCCGGATTCACAGCGATCGCCATCGGCTCTCTGGCGCTCGGGATCGGCGCGAACACCGTGATCTTCACGGCGGCACAGCACATGCTGCTCGACCGGCTCAACGTGCCGCATCCTGAGCAGCTGCGCATGTTCTGGTGGACCGAACCAAAGGATGGCGTGGTCACCGAGATGTGGGGCTACTGGGACGAAATCGCATCAAGGGGAGACGTCCACGTCGTTTTCGTATCCGGTGTACGAGCAGATGCGGCGCGAGAACCGGTCGCTGGCGGACGTGTTTGCGTTCAAGCTGTACGGACGGATGACGCTGACGATTCGCGGCGAGGCCGAGGCCGCGGACTCGGAGATGGTCTCCGGCAATTACTACTCGACGCTGGGGATAAAACCGCAGCTGGGGCGCGGCATTCAGGATTCGGATGATGGCGCGGTGGGCAGCGGGCCGGTGGTCGTGATCAGCGACAAGCTGTGGACGAATCGCTTTGGCCGCTCGGATGTGATTGGAAAAACCATCCTGGTCAACGCGACGCCCATGACAGTGCTGGGAGTGAATCCGCCGGGTTTTACGGGGGCCTATTCGGCACAGGGCAAAGCGGATGTTTTTCTGCCCTTCAGCATGCAGCCGATTGTGGCGCCGCAGAATATCGATTCTTCCCCGTCGCCGTCGCTGCTTACGAACAAGGCGTTGTGGTGGGTTCTGGTCATGGGGCGCGCCAAGCCGGGAGTTCCGGATGCGACTGCGGCCGCGTCGCTCAATGTTTCGATGAGCGCCGCGGTGCGCGCAACCATGCCGGTGAAGAGTGATAGACAGCTACCGAGACTGGTATTGCAGGATGGAAGCAGGGGACAGAATCCGGCCGTCGATGATCTCGCGAAGCCTGTCTATGTTCTGATGAGCCTGGCCGGGCTGGTACTGCTGCTGGCGTGCGCGAACCTGGCCAACCTCCTTTTAGCTGTATGGGCTGAAGTCGTGGGACCCGGCGACGTTCGCGCTCGCGAGCGCGCTGTTAATCCCCGTAGCTCTCGCTGCAAGTTGGTTTCCGGCTCGTAGAGCGGCGTGTGTCGATCCAATCCGAGCACTGCGCCACGAGTGATCAGAGATTGGTGACCCGCGATCATGGAGTTGACCGCGCAGTAATCACAATCGCCCCCGTCATTTTGTCGTGCCCCCGTCCGCAAAGCACGCTGCACCGCATCGGATAAACGCCAGGCGTCTGCGCAAGCAAGCGAATCACAGCGGGATGCTCAGGCTGAACCGGCTCGCGAATGCCCAGACCCGGAACCGCGATGCCGTGCTCAACATCCATCGAGGTCACCACCAGCTCCACGCGAGCGCCCTGCGGCACCTCCACAAGCGCAGGATCGATCTCCCACTTCTTCATCACAATCTGGCGGACGGTATCCGGAGGGCCGGCGTAAGTCGGAGTCCTTTTGCCGCAGCTGGTCATCGAAAGAATGAGCCCCAGCGCCAGCAGAAGGGCCGGTATCGCCATTGATCGGGATGCTTTCGATCCGGTCGGTTTTGATGTGTTCATGGCAAGCCGTTTAGTATGGAGGAAGGCCACGTTGTCTGCTGCTGTCCAAATTCTGAAGCCATTCATGTCCTCTTCCATCCAACCACAGGGAGCTGCCGAAGTTCATCCCGACGTTCTGCTCGTTGAGCGGGCGCGGCGGGGCGATATGGCGGCGTACGAGAAGCTGGTGAAGCAGTACGACCGCCAGGTATTTCGCATCGCCCAGCATATCGTCCAGAACCGTGAAGACGCCGAGGATGTAGTGCAGGACGCGTTCCTGAAGGCGTACCAGAAGCTCGACCAGTTCCAGGGCAACTCGAAGTTTTATACCTGGCTGGTGCGCATCGCGGTCAACGAATCGCTGATGCGGCTGCGCAAACGGCGCACGGGCAGGATGGTTTCGATCGACGAGGACGTCGAGACTGAGGAAGGCTCGATGCCGCGCGATCTGGCGGACTGGAGCCCTGATCCGGAGGCACTATACGGGCAGTCGGAGATGGCCGATATTCTGCGCCGCACGATTCAGGGATTGCCGCCGGGCTTCCGTGTAGTGTTTGTGCTCCGCGACGTCGAGGGGCTGTCGACGGAGGAAACGGCAGAGACGCTGGGACTCAGCATCCCGGCGGTTAAATCGCGGCTGCTGCGGGCGCGCCTGCAGCTGCGGGAACGGCTGAGCCGCTACTTTAAGCGGCGCAATGGTCAGGCCCAGGGTGGTGAGAAGTGACGTGCACGGAGTTTTTGGCCCAGCTCGATGACATGCTCGATCAGGACGCGGCGATTCCCCTGCGCGCCGACCTTCAGGAACATCTTCGCGAGTGCGACCATTGCGAGGTCACGCTGAGTACGACGCGAACGACCATCCAGATCTACCGCAGCCACGAGCTCTACGAGCTGCCGGAGGATCTGCGGGAGCGGCTGCACAAGGCCATCATGGCCAAGTGCAAAAAGTGCTGAACGCCCGGCGCAGTTTTCAAAACTTAGATCACATCTGATCCCCTGGCGAGTTGTGCGATCCCCAAAACGGGGAATCTGCACGACCGACGCCGAACAGTAAAATTGGCGCAATGGCGGAAGGCAGCACTGTGTCCGGCGCGAAGAAGAAGTCCGATCTTGCGGACTTCGTTATCGCCATTGCCTGCGCGCTCGGCATCGCGACCACCTTGCTTTTCCTTGCATTGCTGCCCGTCAGCCGCCATCTGGCGGGCGCGCGCGACTACGTGATTTACTGGGCGACCGGCCAGCAATTAGCGCACCACGCTAATCCCTACGATCCGGATCAAATGCGGCAGCTGGAGCACAGCGCCGGCTTCGCCGGCCAGGCCTCGCTGGTCAATTACATGCGGAACCCGCCCTGGGGCCTGCCGCTCGCGTTGCCGCTGGGATTCTTCTCCGCTAGCGTGGCGGCGCTGCCGTGGTCGCTGCTGATGCTCGCGTTGCTGATCCTCTGCGTGCGCATTCTCTGGAAGATGTTCGGCCAGCCCGGGTCGCAACAGCATGGCTCGCATCTGGACTGGCTTGGCTACTGCTTTCCGCCCGCGCTGATCTGCGTCATCATGGGCCAGACTTCCCTGTTCCTCCTCCTCGGGCTGGTTTTGTTTCTGCGCCTGCATCGGACGCGGCCGTTCTGGGCCGGCGCTGGGCTCTGGTTTTGCACGCTGAAGCCTCATCTGTTTGTGCCCTTTGGCATTGCGCTGCTGCTGTGGATCGTAGTCAAGCGCCAATATCGCATCGTGCTCGGAACCGTCGCCGCCCTCGCGTTCAGTTGCGCTGTCACTACGCTGATCGACCCCTCTGCCTGGAGCCAGTACGCCCACTGGGCCCACACTTCCGGCATCTCGAACGAGTTCCTTCCCTGCCTCGGCGTAGCGCTGCGCAATCTCATCAACCCGAACATCAAGTGGCTCGCCTTCGTGCCCTGCGCAGTCGGATCAATTTGGGTGTTCGACTATTTCCGCCGCCATCACGAGCACTGGGACTGGATGGAACACGGCTCGCTGGTGATGCTGGTGTCGATCCTCGTCGCGCCCTACTGCTGGTTCTACGACCAGTCCCTGGCGATCCCCGCGCTGCTGTTCGCGGCTTGCCGAACGCAGTCGCGCACGCTGCTTGCGGTGCTCGGACTTCTTTACCTCGTCGTTGAGATTCAGCCCCTCTTCGCTCCCGCGCCCGAGACGGCTCTCTATTTGTGGACGGCGCCGGTCTGGCTCCTGTGGTTCCTGGTGGCCCGCGGCTCCATTCGCTCCGGCGCGACAGCTCAGTACCCGGTTGTGGCCGGGGCGGCGCTCTAACCACAAACGCTCTCGCAGTGCCGAGTTCCCGATTCCGCCCTCGCCCGCCCCAGGGGAATCGTTGGGTATCGAAAGGGGTATTGTGGCGTTCGTGAGTGGGCGGCAAAAATTGACCTGATGGCCCAAAGCCCCCGGCTCCCCAGGAACAACGACCGCCTCGACTTCGCCGGGATGGCGACGGCGCTGGCGTTTGCCTTGGGCCTGGCCCTCACCGCTTTGTTCCTCGCCGTCCTGCCGCTCATCCACCATCTGGCCGTCTCGCGCGACTTCGTCGTCTACTGGGCCACCGGCCAGCAGCTCGTCCATCACGGCAATCCCTACGACCCCACCGCGATGAGCCGCATCGAGCACGGCGCGGGCTTCGACGGCAAGGGCGTCTACTTCATGCGCAACCCTCCGTGGGCCCTCCCGCTCGCCCTGCCTCTGGGCCTGGCCAGCGCGCGAGCCGCGGCGCTGCCCTGGTCGCTGCTGATCCTGGCCCTGCTGCTCTACTCCGTGCGCCTTCTTTGGAAAACCCTGGGCAAACCCGCGAACCACATCGAGTGGCTCGGCTACTGCTTTCCGCCCGCGCTCATCTGCGTCATCTCCGGCCAGACGGCGATCTTCCTGCTCCTGGGCCTGGTCCTCTTCCTGCGCCTGCATCGCACCAACCCTTTCTGGGCCGGCGCCGCGCTTTGGCTCTGCACGCTCAAGCCGCATCTGTTCCTGCCCTTCGCCGTGGTGCTGCTGGCGTGGATCGTGGTCACCCGCAGCTGGCGCATCCTCTACGGCGCCGCGGCGGCCATCCTCGCAAGCTGCGCGCTCACCGCACTCATCGATCCCGCCGCCTTTGCGCAGTACATGCACTGGGCCGGCAACTCCGGCATCGCCAACGAATTCATCCCCTGCCTCAGCGTCATGCTGCGCAACGCCATCGACCCCGCGAAACACTGGCTCGCTTTCGTGCCCGCCCTCGTGGCCTGCGTCTGGGCGCCAATCTACTTCTGGCCGCGCCGCCACTCCTGGGACTGGCTCGACCACGGCAGCGTCGTGATGCTGGTTTCGCTTCTGGCAGCGCCGTATGCCTGGATGTGGGATCATGCTCTGGCGATTCCGGCGCTTCTCTACGGCGCCAGCCGCACGCGGTCGCGGAATCTGGTCGGCGTGCTTGCGTTGCTGATGGTCGCGCTGCAGTTGCAGCCTTATATCTTCTCCGTCGGGCTCAATTCGAAGCTCTTCCTGTGGCCCGCGCCCGCGTGGCTCGTGTGGTTCCTCGTTGCCAGGAGAACCGTGCACGCGGAGCAGGAGTCGGTCGTGCCCGCGCCAGTTGCCGCCGCTTCGCTGGGTTAGGCGCGGCGTCCGTCCGCTGCGATTAGACTGGACGGGCAGCTTGATTTCGATTCTCCAGGAGTATTCCGCATGGCTGATGTGAAGATTACGGTGCGTCCCAATGGTCCTTATCGCGTGGAAGGTGTGGTGACGCTGGTCGACGCCGAAGGCAAGGAGTGGGACCTCACCGGCAAGCCCGCGTTTTCGCTGTGCCGCTGCGGCGCCTCAACCAACAAGCCCTTCTGCGACGGCACGCATTCGAAGATGGGTTTCCAGGCCGCGGAAGCCGCAGTCGCCGCCGAAAACAACCCGATAACTCCCGGCGATCCGAATTACCCGGTGAAGATTTAGCGCGAGTACCCCTCCTCCCAGGTCAGCCTTTTGACTACCTGATTGATTCTTCAGGTGCTTAAGGCTCATGCCTTCGGGCCCTTTTGACTGCAATGACAGATAAGAAATCAGTTGCGGCAGGCCCCTTAGCGGCAGGGAATAGCAGTAGGCAGTAGGGAACAGAAGAGCGACACAACGCCGCGGTTCGCCCTTTGTCCACCCTGGCTCTTCCCAAAGTGCGTCAACCTTTTGACTCCTTGATTGATTTGGCGGGAGTTGCAACTTGCCGCCTTGAGCCCATTTGAGTCGGGTGATTGGAAAGCCATCACTTGCGACGAGCCCCTCAAAGGCAGGGAGTAGCCAGTAGGCAGTAGGGAACAGAAAAGCGACACAACGCCGCGGGTTCGCCTTTTGTCCCACCCCCGGCTTTTCTCAAAATACGTCAACCTTTTGACTCCTTGATTGATTCGGCGGGAGTTGCAACGTCCCGCCTTGAGCCTATTTGAGTCAGGTGATTGGAAAGCCATCACTTGCGACAGGCCCCTTTGCGGCAGGGAATAGCCAGCAGGGAGTAGGGAATAGAAAGGCGACACAACGCCGCAGTTCGCCTTTTCCTCCTTCCTGGCAACAAACCGCAAGTGAAAAGGCCGCCTCGATGGCGGCCTTTTTGTTTCTTACCCTCTATTATCAGAATACCAAGTTTGGCTGGAAAAGCTGCCAAAATTCTTTGGGTAGGTTGGCATGTAAGTCGTGTGGAGTTAGAGACAACACTTTTGTACCGTGCGCGGATAGCTTGACAAGTTTCCACAGGCGGACGATAAGGGGTCTGCTAGGGGTCTGCTCGCGTTTTTCGCTCGCGCGTTTATAGGCAGGGCCGCGGAGCCGCGTAGGAGCTGTGGGGTTAACTAGCGAGCGTTAGGCACTTTAAGCCCACATCCAGGAGTCAAGCCCATGAGGGGTTGCAAATCCACAGTTTCAATATTTCCGACAGCCGAACAGCCAGAGATGTCTCTGAACGTCACTTGATCCCCGTGCGATATGATGAGCGGCCCTACTCCGCCTCACGAAGTCAACGTAAGTCTGCCGGGCGAATCTGTCCAGGGATTCCGCTCGCTCCCAAGAACGGCGCGATTAGTC
>PMUI01000047.1 GCA_003166955.1 Acidobacterium sp. | reverse complement strand
AAAGGGCTGGCGATTTTCGTGCCCCTGGCTACCTCCGTAGGTGGTGAGGGTGCCGACATTCATCGCACCCAAATTTGCGGGAGCCGCATAGCCCATGACGCCGCCACTGCCGGGCAGGGTTCCGGAGGGAGAATTGGAGTTAGCCCCAGGGGTGGAGTTAAGCACGTGCGAATGCGCCGGGACCTCGGCGGCGACAAGTGTGTGGAAGTCCTCGCCCCCTCTTTGTCCCCAGGTGGTGATGTTGCGGGTGATGTCGACTCCGACCGGAGTGCGGCCCTGGAGGTTGGGAAGCATGAAGTTGGTGCGGCCGTCGCCCCCGAAGGTAGTTCCGAGGAGGGAAAACAGAGCCTGATACTGATTGATCGGCAACGTCTGGCCGTTGCAAAAAACAAAGGGAGTGGTCTGGTAGTTCCAGGATGCCAACAAAAGCTGGCCGATATACGGTTGCATTCCATCGTTCCTTTCTGCTGCAGCGAGGGCTGGTCCGAAATCAGCTTTGGGGCGGGTAGATACCCTGAAGGGAAATAACCCAGTTGAGAACCTGGTAGGGCTGCATGTTGTCGTGAGGCTGGCTGCCGCCGCTGGAGCCGACCATCAAGGCATTCATGGGAGTAGTGGGCGGCGACTGGGTGGTGTAAGCGGTCGGACCCTGGGCTACGGTTGAGTTGCCCGCGGTGCTGCTGTTGGCGGGGTTGGCGGAAGCCATGAGATTGTGGGTGTGGGTGGGGTATTGGGCCTGAGCGATGGTCACCTTTTCCGCTCCACCTACTTGACCGATGGTGTAGGTAGTGACGCCGTTTGAACCCTGGTGAATGGGAATGCGACCCTGCAGATTGGGGAGCTGGAAATTGGTTTGGCCGTCTCCGCCATAGGTGGTGCCGATGAGGTTGAAAAGGACGTTGTACTGGGAGATGGGGAGCAGGGCCCCATTGCAAAAGGCCCAGTCGGCGGGAGGGTAGTTGAAGCCAACCAGGCGAACTTCGCCTACATAGGAGTCACTCATCCATGGACCTCGCTGAGATTCAAAAAACAGGCGTGGGGGCGCGTTGAGGCAGCGTACCACCTACCCCGTTCGCTTTGTCAAGTTGCGGCGGGTAAATTATGTTGCAGGCGCGGTGGAAAAATGGGCGGAAAGGCCGGGTTAGGGATTGGGGATAAGTCGCGGAGGCGAGGGTGTGGGATCGAGGTAAATCCGGATAATTTCCAGGTATGGGATCTCCCGGGAATTAGGTAGCTCTGGTTCAGCTTTGGAGAGCCATCCCTCAGGGCTAAAGCCCAATTTTCACCGATCTTTACGGCACAGCTGAAGCTGTGCCCTTTCAAAGCTGGCGAGTTTTTCGGCAAGCTGTGAAGCCGAGGCACTTCAAAAGGGTGACCTATTGAGAGTTTCCCTTGACATTTTGTCCCACACCCAATCATCATCTTGGTGCTGCTCATTTCTCCATAACCAGGTCATTCTGTCCTGTTGAGTTCAAAAGGGGCAGGTTCAGCCTCTGTCAGCCGCGTACCGATTTCCCCAGCCTGCAGGCGTTGCCGTCGCGTACCCCCAACGCGCCACGAAGGACTACAACTCAGCACGCATCGCGGCATTCTGTCGACCACGATGCGGCACGGTTCCACGACTGCGAGGTTTCACGATGTCGGCCACGAAGTGCTCTGCGAAGCTGCCGGGGGTTGCGCGGCTCTCATTCGCCCCGGTTTCTGCCCTGACACAGGAATCATCGCTGCGGCGGCTGCGCGGGATCACCCGATTGGCGATTGTGGTCGGATCAGCGCTGGCGCTGTCAGGTGTAGTCGAGCGGGCCAGCGCCCAGTCGACCTACAGCTGTTCGAGCGCAACGCCGAGCACCAACTGCGCGATGAGCATCGCTGGAGGCACCGATGCTTCGTCGACCACCACGACTCCGGCCGGCCTCACCTCATCGACGCTGACCGTCTCCGGCGCCACCGGGCCGGTGGCCAGCGTCAAGGTTGTACTTCAGGGCGTGCAATCTTCGACCGCTGTAATTGGCGGAGGCGGAAACAGCGCAGATAACCAATACTCGTCCCTGTGCTATGTCGCGTTTGTGCTGGAAGACCCGAATGGAGACAAGCTGGCGCTGCTTGGCGCCACCGGCAACGAGGCCTGCACGGATGCAATGAGCGGCGTGGGGATCACGATTCAGGCCGGTGGCGCAGCTGCGCCACCATCGCCGGGCACCAGCGGAGCGTGGCCATCGACGGGCACGGCGACCGTGGCGCCCAGTTCCTACTGGAATACGTTCTCAATCACGCCCCTATACGATTCCTCGTCGAACGACTTACCGCAAACCGATGGCACTGCCACTCTTTCCAAATTCAGCGGCGCCGCGGCCAACGGCACCTGGACGCTGCACCTGGCCGACAGCGACCAGGTGGCAGATTATCCAAAATACATCACCGATCCGGTATCGATCAGCGGATGGCAGCTGATCCTGACCTATTCCAACTTGCCCTCCACAACCACGACGGTCAGTTCGAGTGTGAATCCGTCATACACAGCGTCGCCGAACAACACCACGACGCTGACCGCCACCGTGACCACCGGGGGAAGCGGAATCAGCGGCGGCACAGTGAGCTTCACTTCCAATAACTCGCCGATAAGCTGCTCCGGAGGCAACCAGACAGTCAGCGGCGGCACAGCCACCTGTGACACCAGCTTCAGCGCGGAGGGCGAATACCCCATTCAGGCGGCGTACTCGGGGTCGAGCAGCTATGCGCCCAGCAACAGCAGCGCCTTAAATCAGCTCGTGATCAACCACACCACCAACCCCAGTGGGAACACATACTGCAATCCGGGTAACCTGAGCACGACGGGTAATACTGCCACCGATACGGTTTATCCCTCATACGTCCAGGTTCCCAACACAGTGACGGAGTCGGTGGGCAACGTGTCGGTCCAGCTGAATGACCTTCAGTCGACCAATGGAACCTCGGGGGCAGTCTCTTCGACCGCCTTCCTGCTGGCTTCGCCGGGTGAGACACATAACCTTGACTTTCTGTCGCACGTGGAAACGGGGAATCCTCAGCCTGCGGTGAACGTGACGATTGCGGACGGCAATCCTCTGGTGCCGAACGGGGAGGGGGAGAACGGAGGCATTTGCAACGGAGGAAGCGGGCCGAATTGCGATCTGCAGACCGGCACCTACGGGCCGACGGACGACCATTTGTCGGCGGATTCGTTTGTAACGCAAGCTGCCAGTCCCGCGCCGCCCAGCCCCAATTATCCAGAGCCCTACGGCGGCGGCACGTCCGAAACGCTGGAGCAGGCGTTCAGTGGCGCCACCGCAGCGGGCAACTGGCTGCTGTACGTCGAGAACGACAGCGGCTCGATCCCCCTGAGCATGAGCGGCGGATGGTGCATCGATCTGACTTTGAACACGGGAGCGCCGACCGCCACCGTGGTGGCTACCAACAACGACCCGGCCACGACGGGACAATCGGTCCAGATCACCGCAACCGTGACCAGCGGAGGCAATCCGGTGACCACCGGCACCGTCTCCTTCACTGACAGCGTGGCGGGGGTCCTGGGAAGCCCGATGACGCTCAATGGGGCTGGCACGGCGACCTACAGCAGCAGCGCGTTCACCGAGGGCGATCACCATATCACAGCCACCTATAACGGGAGCGCTTCGTTTAACACGAGCTTTGGGACGAAATGGCTGCGCGTGAACGATGCCACCGCAGTGACAAGGGTCAACGCAACCACCTGGCAGTACTGCAACACGGGCCCGGTTTTGGGGCAGAGCATCGGCGCCTACACTCCGAATCCATCGAACATTTTCGTTACTAACTTTCCCGGCACCCTGAACTCAGTGGCGGTGGACCTGAATGACTTCTCCATTTACGAGGAGACGCCCCCCTACCTGGCCGCGCTGATCGAAGGGCCGAGCGGGGCGGCGCTGGACTTCTTCTCGAACACGGGCGGTCTGGGAGTTGAACAGGCCGACGCGGGCAACTACGTGTTCGAGGACAGCGCCAGCGGTTTGGTGCCCGAAAACGAGTCCAATATCAGCCCGGGCACCTACGTTCCGACCTCGTACCAGCCGTCGTATGCCAGTGCGGATACGTTCATTTCCAGTCTGAGCGGCTTCTACCCGGCGCCCAGCACTTTCAACATTGCGCCGACGAAGGGCTCGTTCGTCTTCGGCAACACGTTCCCCAGCGGCATCAATCCTGATGGCACATGGAGTCTGTTCTTCAACCAGCACATCGCGGCGACCGAGCCGTCGGGCGCGACCCAGGGGTGGTGCGTCCAACTGGCGGAGAATCCCCCGGCCGTTGCGGTATCGATTCCGACTACGGACACGTTTGTGCGGAGCCAGCAGGGCTCGTTCATCGTGAATATCGAGAACAACGGGCCGGGGTCGACGGGGGATCCGACGGGCGGCAGCCATCCGATGACGCTGACCGACGTTCTGAATTCCGATTTCACGTACGCGTCGTTTACGGGTACGGGCTGGAGCTGTGGGGCGAGCGGGCAAACGGTGACGTGCACGAACGGCAGCACAGTTGCCGCCGGGAACGACTACCCATCGCTGACGCTGACCCTGAACGTGAGCGGGACAGCGAGCGGAACGACCTCGAACAGCGTGTCGGTGAGCGGGGCGGGAGCGGCTTCGACCAACTCGAACACGGACACGATCACGATTGACATACCGCCGGCCATCAACAGCGCAAGCAGTACGACGTTCGCTCCGGGCGCCAACGGTACTTTCACGGTGACGGCTACCGGTACTCCGACACCAAGTCTCAGCGATGGTGGCGCCACTCTGCCGAGCGCAGTCACCTTCGTCGACAATGGTAACGGCACGGCAACGCTCTCGGGCATTCCGGCAGCGGGGACGGGCGGCACATATCCGATCACGATTACAGCGTCGAACGGAGCGACGCCCAACGCGACGCAGAGCTTCACGCTGACGGTGAGCCCGTCGGCGATGACGATCAACTGGACGCCGGTGGGGACGATCATCGCCGGCGATGCGGGAACGGCAGTGCTGAATGCTTCGGCGAGCTGCGGGGCCTGCGGGACGTTCAGTTACACGGAGAGCCAGGGCGGGCCGGCGGTGGGGATTGCTTCGACGACTGCTTTGGCGGCGGGCACTTACACCATTACCGCGAACTTCAATCCGACGAATCCAGCTGCGTGGTCGGCGAACAGCGCGCAGTCCACGCTGGTGGTGAGCGGGGAGAGCGTGTGGATTGTGAACTCCGGGGCCGGCGGGACGAGTGAGCTGGCGGGGAATGGATTTGGGATCACGTCGAGCGCCTATGGTGGGGCGAATTTGGCGGTGGCGATCGATAACGCGGGCAACGTGTGGAGTGTGGGCGCGGGGCCGCTGCTGGAAGAGACGAATCAGGTGGGGGCGGTAAAGCAGACGATCAACTCAGGCGGCGGGCTGAACACACCGGCGGGGGTCGCGATCGACGGCAACGGGCAGGTGTGGGTGACGGACGGGAACAATGCTGTGAGTTTGTTCTCGAATGCGGGCGCGCCGATTTCGCCTTCGGGCGGGATTGCGGATCCGTCCGTGTTGTCGACGCCGAGTGGGGTTGCGGTCGATGTGGCGGGCAGCGTTTGGATCGCGAACAAGGGCAGCAACAGCGTGACGCGGATCCTGGGAGGGGCGGCGCCAGCGGCTCCGCTGGCTACGGCTGCGGCGACGAACACGACGGGGGCGAAGCCTTAACAGGGTCCGGAACCGGGCGCCGGGCCGGGCATAGGTTGGTGATGCCGGTCATTTCTCGACGAAGGATTTGAGGCGGGCGAGGGCGTGGTCCCACTCGGCGGAGACGCGGTCGAGGTAGTCGCGAAGATCGTGGACAGGTTGAGGGTCGAGTTGGAAGAGGCTGTGGCGGCCGGAGCGGACGCAGCGTACGACGCGGGCACGCTCGAGGACGCGCAGGTGTTTGGTGATGGCCTGGCGGGTGAGATGCGAGCCGTGCGTGAGCTGGGAGATGGAGCGCGGGCCGCCTCCGAGTCTGCCGAGCAGGGACAGCCGGGTGCGGTCGCCGAGGGCGGCGAACAGGGGCGCGGCCCCCGCCGATGTACTGACGGCGGGGACCTGGACTGGGCGGCCGTTGCGGGCCGTTTTTTTTGGCCTCGCAACGTTAGGGGTTCTTCGCGACATACTCCTCGATGTTTTTCATCTGCTGGGTCCAGCCTTCGCTGTTGCGGAGGAAGGCTTCGTTGCGGCGCTCGTCGGGAATGTCGATGAAGCCGGACTCGGTGACTTTGACCAGGGTGCCGGTGGGGGATTTCCCGAGGTGGAATTCGACGAGGGTGGGCGTCTCGTTGGAGTAGTCGGTGGCGGGATCGACGGAGTACGGGTGCCAGGTGAAGGCGAAGTACTGTTGAGGATCGATGGCCTGGACGACGGCACGGAAGGTGACGTGTTCGTAGCCGGGGTGGGTAATCTGGCCGGTGGCGGGTTCGCCGACTATGAAGGGAGCGTCGAGTTTGACGCGAAACCATTCGCCGAACTCGCGGTAGTCGGTGAGGGCGCGCCAGACACGGGAGACGGGGGCGGCGATTTCGATGGATTTTTCGATGCGGTCGGGAGTGCGTTCCACAGTGTGAGCCGGGGTCATAGGCAACCTCCGGGTTGCATAATAGGCGGACGGGGGTGGAAATGCAACCTTTGGGTTGCGCTTTGCGGCGAGGCGAAAGGAACTACCCCATTCTGGTGCGCGAAAACCGTGCGCACCAGAATGGGGCACCCGGATTCATGGTGTTTCATGCGGCGGTGAGGAGGAGGGGCTCGTTTTTGGTGATGACGAGGGTGTGCTCGTAGTGGGCGGCCAGGCCGCGGTCGGCGGTGCGGACGGTCCATCCATCTTTGGCGAGGACGGATTTGCCGGAGCGGCTGGCGATGATGGGTTCGACGGTGATGACCAGGCCTTCGGTGAGGAAGTCGGAGGCGGAGGGGTCGGGCCAGTTGGGGACACTGGGCTTTTCGTGGATGGTGCGGCCGATGCCGTGACCGCAGAGGTCGCGGATGACGTGAAAGCCGGCGGCGGTGACTTCTTTTTCGACGACGCGGCCGATGTCGCGGACGCGATGGCCGGCGCGGGCAACCTCCATGGCGGCGGTGAAGGCGCGCCGGGCGCAGGCGGCGAGGCGGCTGCCGATGGCGGACTCGGTGATGGGCGGGCCTACGATGACGGTTTCGGCGGCGTCGGCCATGAAGCCGTCTTTCTGGATGGTGACGTCGAGCTTGAGGAGGTCGCCGTTGCGGAGGCGGCGGTCGGAGGGGATGCCGTGGACGATTTCGTCATTGACGCTGATGCAGCTGACGCCGGGGAACTGGTAGACGGTGGTGGGTCCGGAGAGGGCGCCGTTCTGGCGCATGACGTCGCCGCCGATCTGGTCAAGCTGCTCGGTGGTGACGCCGGAGCGGGTGGCGGCTTTCATGGCTTCGAGCATGAGGCGGACGATGCGGCCGGATTCACGCATGGCGGCTAGTTCTTCGGGAGTGTGGATGGACATGACTCCCTCGATTGTCGCTTTTTTGGGCTTGATTTTGGCAATTTTGCGTAGAACGGGTTGGGAATGGCGTTTTTCCAGCGTTCCTCGGGCAATTCAGGGATGCCGGAGAGGTGAATTTCACGGTTGGGGCGCGGGGCAAGGGCGGTCGGCTATTCGAGGCCAGTGCGGTGGAGGAGCTGGTCGCCATCGGAGGCTATGCCGGTTTTGCATATACCAGCAGCGAAACCAACAACATCGTCATTGGTAACCAGGGAGCCATGGGCGAGAGCGATACGATTCGCATCGGCGACGGCGTCACGCAGACCTCGGCGTAGATCACCGGCGTCGACGTCACCGGCTCCCCAGTCTACGTAAACGGTTACGGACAACTGGGCATTCTGGCCTCCTCGGCGCGCTTCAAGACCGGCATCGCGAACATGAATCTCGACCTTCAGAAGCTGCTCGAGCTGCGTCCGGTGACCTTCCACTACAAGACCGAAGCGGCAGGCCCGCTGCAGTATGGGTTGATCGCAGAGGAAGTCGCGAAGGTGTTCCCCGACCTGGTGATCCGCGATGCGAAAGGCACGATCCAGTCCGTGCGCTACGACGAGCTGTCGTCGATCCTGCTGAAGGAGGTGCAGACGCAGCATGCGGCGATGACGAACGAGCAGAAGCAGCTGGATTCGCAGGCGGCGGAGCTGAAAGCGCTGAACGATAAGGTAGCGGCGATGGAGAAGCTGAATCGGGAGCTGGCTGCAGCCGTAGAAAAAGTGACCGGAGTGAGCGGGGGAACGGACCACTAAGGATCCGACGACACGAAGCGCGTCGCGTTCGCGGGCAGAGTGCACGGCGGGCACCAGACGATTGCGGGGCCAGCGTTTATCTGTACGCGGCGGGCGGCAGAGCGGACGATGTGCGGGCAGCTGAGCCATTTAAAATGCAGACGGGCCACAGACCTCTGAGCCCACGGAGGCTGTTATGAGTGAGGAACAGGATGTTGTGCGTGCGTATGTCGAAGCATTCAACCGCGGGGATCTGGAAAGATTGTGCCGGCTGTTCGCGCCGGATGCGCTGGTATGGGGAGTGCTGGGCTGGGGAACGATTGAGCAGGCGCGGCCGGTTTGGAAGGATCTGATGGAGTGCCTGGGGATACACCTGCAGGTGAAGGGAATGATCGCGGAAGGCAATGCGGTGGCGGTGCGGTATACGGAGCGGGGGACGGCTTCCAGGGAGTTTCGAGGCATGCCGGCGACGGGGAAGAGCTATGAGATGGTGGCGATGGAGTGGTTCGAGATCAAGGACGGGCTGATCCATCGCCGGTGGGGCGCGCGGGATTCGGCGAGCCAGAGTAAGCAGCTGGGGTGGGCGTAGACGCTGGATCGGGGAGCGTGGGTATCGGACGCGAGACCCGGGGCCTCGAGATTCGGTGCTGGTATGCTGGCGGTGATCTCTTTCCAACTGCCCTTTGCCGATACTCTCCGGAGCACCCTGACACGCATGGAAATTCTGGCCGAGCTGGACCACGTCTCGAAATCCTACGAAGAAAAAGCCGCTGTTCACGATCTGAGTTTGAAGATCGAAGCGGGCAGCATGTTTGGCCTGCTGGGGCCAAACGGCGCGGGCAAGACGTCGACGATCCGGATGATGATCGGGATCACGCTGCCGGATGCGGGGAAGGTTTCGCTGTTCGGCAAGCCGTTCAGCAACGAAACGCTGAGGCGCGTGGGGTATCTGCCGGAGGAGCGCGGACTCTACAAGAAGATGAAGGTGATCGATCAGCTTGTTTTCCTGGCCGAGTTGCGCGGGCTCGGGGCGCTGGAGGCAAAGCGGCGTGCGAAGCTGTGGTGCGAGAAGCTGCAGATCGCTGACTCGATCGACAAGAGGACCGAGGAGCTGTCGAAGGGGATGCAGCAGAAGATCCAGTTCATCTCGACGCTGCTGCACGATCCGGAGCTGATCATCATGGACGAGCCGTTTTCGGGACTGGATCCGGTGAATGCGGTGCTGCTGCAAGACACGCTGCTGGAGCTGAAGAAGCACGGGAACGCGGTGCTGTTCTCGACGCACCGGATGGACCAGGTGGAAAAGCTGTGCGATTCGATTTGCCTGATCGATAAGGGCAAGGCAGTGCTCGCGGGCGGAATGCGGGAGATCAAGTCGCGGTACGAGCGCAATCACGTAATCGTGCAATTCGAGGGCAGCGATGCGTTTCTAAAACATGCGGCGATTGCGGAGTACAAGGCCTATGCGGGGCATGCGGAGATCAAGCTGAAGCCGCATGCGGACGCGCAGGATCTGCTGCGGACGGCAGCGGCAACGGCGACGATTACGAAATTCGAGCTGGTGGAACCGTCGCTGGAGGAGATTTTTATCGAGACTGTGGGAGGGCGCGCCGATGCCTAACAACCTGCTGCGCAACACGCTGCTGATTGCGAAACGCGAGTATCTGGAGCGGATACGGAGCCGGGTGTTCCGGATCACGACGCTGCTGGTGCCGATCGGGATGGTGGGGATGGCGTTCCTGGGGGCGATGAGCGGGCGAAAGCTGGAAGGCGTGCAGAACCTGGCGATCCTGTCGAACGACGCGGCGCTGGCGCAGCAGGTAAAGGCGGCACTGGACGACGGAGCGATGCCACCGAAACTGGTGGAGGTCTATGCGCCGTCGACGGACGCGGATCTGGCGCAGGTGAAGGAGCAGGTGGGGTCGCACCAGGTCGGCGGTTATCTGATGCTGAACACCACGCCGGGAGTGGCGGAGCCGGATGCAACGTGGATCTCAGGCAGCTCGATCAACCTGGTGGGGAAGTCGCAGATGGAGTCGGCGGTGCGGTCTGCGCTGATCCGGGAGCAGCTGGCGGCGAAGGGCGTTCCGGAATCGCAGGTGAGCGGGCTGATGCGGGAAGTGAAGCTGGAGACGAAGCAGCTGAAGGGCAGCGCTGTGGTTGCGTCGGATTCGGAGCGGAGCTTTCTGGGTGCGTACGGGCTGATCATCGTGCTGTATGCGTCGGTGCTGATTTACGGGATCAACATTGCGCGATCGGTGGTGGAGGAGAAGACGTCGCGGATTTTTGAGGTGCTGCTGTCGACGGTGTCGTCGGACTCGCTGATGCTGGGCAAGCTGCTGGGCGTGGGCGCGGTGGGGCTGACGCAGATGGGAATCTGGGGGGCGCTGCTGGTGTTCTATGCGGGGTCGCAGTTCGCGGCGACGCAGGGAATTCACGGGCTTGGGTCGCTGGGGATCACGAAGGCGGAGCTGGGATTCTTCGCGATTTTCTTCCTGGGCGGATTTTATTTGTACAGCGCGCTGGCGGCGGCGCTGGGGTCGAGCGTGAGCGGCGAGCAGGAGGTGCAGCAGTTCAGCTTCATTCTGATTTCGCCGCTGGTGGCGAGCGTGGTGTTGCTGCCGTACGTGCTGGGGAATCCGAACTCGACCGGGGCAGTGGTGTTGTCGCTGCTGCCGCCGTTTACTCCCATCATTATGTATATGCGGATTTGCGCGCAGATGCCGCCGTGGTGGCAGGTGTGGCTGTCGGTGGTGTTGCTGGCGGCGTCGGTGGCGGCGATGGTGTGGTTGTCGGCGCGGATTTACCGGATTGGCGTGCTGATGTATGGGAAGCGGGCTACTTTGCCGGAGATGATTCGGTGGCTGAGATACAGCTAGTCAGGTAGCTGAGAAGCGGTTAGCTGAAGGCCGGTTAGCTAAAGAGCGGTCAGCTAAGAACCGGTCAGCTGAGGAACGGTCAGCTGAGGGCCGGTTAGCCTGGGGCCGGTTCGCGTTTATGGGACTGGGTCTCGGGTACCCATAGGGACGGTCTTTTGGCAGGAGCGGAGGCGGCGATAGCTGAGGGCGAGTCCTTTGGCGATGCCGTATTTCTGGACGGCCTGGACTGCGTAATGAGAACACGTCGGCTGGTAGCGGCAGTGGATGAATCGGCCGGTGATGGGGTGCAGGTAGTGGTGGTAGCCGTCGACTGCGGCGGCGAAGGCGCGCACGCTCACCTGGCGTGAGGGCGGGCGGAGCGCGTCCGCGACGAACAGCGAAAACATGAGCAGGAGCAGGGCGAGCCAGGTCTGCGGCTTGCGAAGGACAGCGTTCAGCCCTTCGACAAGCTCAGGGCAGGCCGTTCGGCCCTTCGACAAGCTCAGGGCAGGCCGTTCTGCATTCGGAAAACCGTCAGCGGACGCGGACGAGGTCGTCATGCTCCGCAGTGTGGGCATCGGACAGCCGCCTGGAAGCGATTGTTGTGGCAGTTGGGGCACTCGATGAGATTGCCCTGGGGGCGCGCGAGGATGTAGATGATGAGCCCGACGAAGCTGGTGAAGAAGACGAGGAGCATCCAGAGAATGCCGTTATCGAGGCCGCGGGCTTTGGCGTCGCGAGCGACCCAGACCAGCAGCAGGACGTCGAGGACGATGACGACGATGGGGATGAAGAGAAACGTACCGCAGAGGCCACAGGCGGCGACGGACGAAGCGGTATCGGAGGCGTTTTGGGCGAAGGCGGTGGCGGCGGTGAGGGCAACTCCGGAGTAAAGGACGGCAAGTGCGGACTTCCTCATTGGGAATCTCTCGGTGGTCGGTTATCGGGGAGGGGACCATTGTGAGGCAGGGAGAGGGAGGAAGCAATAGGGAATAGCTGGAGCCGGAAGCTGGAAGGGGGAAGCTGGAAGCCGTTCAGCGGTCAGCGGTCAGCGGNNCGGTCAGCGGTCAGCGGTCAGAGAAGTGGACCAGCTGCGGGAGGGAATTAGTTGCCGGGGCCTGTTGCTGCTTTTGCCGGTCAGGCGCCGCGCATTTTGCGGAGGGGGAAATGCCCGATGGAGGAGAGGTTGCCGGCGGCTGCGGGGGCACCGGATGAGCCCGCCACGGGCAAGGTGACGGGGCCGGGGTTGACGGAGTTGCCATCGGGTTCCCAATCGGGGGGATGGGGCGGAATCTCAACGACCTTGGGCCGCAGGTTGGTGGGCAGGAAGATGCTGAAGACGGTGCCGTGGTATTCGGGGGAGACGGAGGAGCGGAGCTGCATTTCGCCGCCGTAACGCTGGACGATGGAGCGGGTGACCCAGAGGCCGAGGCCGGTGCCGCGCTGGCCTTTGGTGGTGAAGAAGGGCTCGCCGAGGCGGCGCCGGACTTCGGGCGGAATGCCGCTGCCGTTGTCGCCGACGGAGATACGAATGCCGTGGACGCCGGGATCGGTCCAGCTGCGCGTGCAGCGGACGCGGAGAAGCAAACGGCCGTGGAGCGACGAGGCTTCGACGGCGTTGGTGACGAGGTTGGAGAGGACCTGGCGCATCTCGCCGGGATAGACGAGAGCCTCTTCGGGGCAGTCGTATTGGCGCTCGACGCAAATGCTCTTCTCCAAGATGCGGCGGCCGTAGAGGGAGAGCACTTCTTCGAGGAGCTCGTCGATGTGGGCGCGCACGGTTCCGGTGGTTTCGCGGGAGAACTTGAGGGTCTGGCGGCTGATCTGGGCGACGCGGTCGAGCTCGCGCTGGGCGAGGGAGAGATAGCTGGTGACGGCGGGGGAGAGATCTTTTTCCGCGCCGAGAAGATAGAGAAGGTTGGTGATGGACTCAAGGGGGTTGTTGATCTCGTGCGCGATAGAGGCAGCGAGGCGGCCGATGGTGATGAGCTTTTGATTCTCGCGCAGCATGACGGCGGTGCGGTCGAGCTCATGCTGGGCGCGGGTCTGGAGAACGGCAGATTGGCGGACCTTGAGGGCGCGGGCGATGGCGGAGGGCAGACGCTCCATTTCGCCGGAGTGCAGAACTTCGGTGGCTCCCTCACGGAGAATGCGGATGGCTTCCGGTTCGGCGACGCGGCCGCCGGCGAGCAGGACGGGGATGGGCGGATCGGCGGAGCGGGCGCGGTCGATGACTTCGCGAATCTCGATATCGGGAAGGCCTTCGGGGCCGGCGATGAGGAGATCGATGGAATCGCGGCGGAGATCGTCGAAGAATTCGCGGCGGTTCTCGGCAAATTCGATATTGAGGGCGAGGCCGGCGTGGCGGGCGGCCGCACGTACGGCATGATGCGACAGCGCAGAGCAGCGCAGCATCAGCACAGCCGGGATGGAATGCTCAGTCATGGCGACACGACTCGGACCGCCGAGGCGAACAGGGACCTCGGACCCTTCCTTGCCTTTCGGACCGGAAGCCTCTCAGCTTCCAGCAATGCCATACGAGCCTCCTGGTTCGTGCTGCTTCCGTGACGTACAGACCTGGCCGGTCAATCCTCGGGAAAAAATAGGCCTCGGGAAAAAATGGGCCTGGCGGAAAAAATGGGCCTGGCGGAAAAAATGGGCCTGGCGGAAAAAATGGGCCTGGCGGAAGTTGGCGTTTATGGAGCCCGCAGTAACTCTCTCGGAAAATTCGATGTGAAGCGGGTACAAGGTGTTGCTTTTCGAGTTTGTTACGGTTGGGCGGAATGTGGATTTCCGGGCAAAAGCAGGGGTACACCCTGCATCCGGGGCGGGCGAAGGGGGGGCGGGGACGGCTTCGGAGATGGGTATTGTTCCTCAGCATCGGGCTGCTGGCTGCTCTGGTTCCCTTCGTGGCGGGCGGTGCGGATTGAGTCTGGGGTGGCTCTCCGGTAGAAGGAAGTGCGGTTCGGACCGAACTGAATTGGGGTTTCGGGCCGGGATTCGGGCGTCCGTTCAGGTGAGGCCGGCGAGGCGGAGGGGGAGATTTGGCAACCTGGAGCAGGTATTCTGATCTAAACAGAAGAATTCCGATGGATTTGGGGACGATGAAGAAGCTGATTCCGGGCCTTATTTTGATCGCTGGAATGCTGCTGACGGTTGCGGCGCCGGCGCAGAGCAATCCTCAAAATTCGGCGGCCAATCCTTATGTGGGCAGCGTGCAGGCGGTGCCGTATTCGGCGGAGCCGAAGGCGCTGTCGCTGGACGATGCGATCAAGCTGGGAATCGAAAACAATTTGGCGTTGACGCTGGCGCGCGAGCAGCAGAAGGCGGCGGAAGCGGAGAAGCTGCATCTGGTGAGTGTGCTTCTACCGGATCTGAGTCTGCACGGCGAGACGGGCGTGCACCAGTACAACCTGGCGGCGCAGGGATTTCACCCGTCCATCGAGTCGGAGTTTGCAAAGTTGTTTCCGCCAGGGACGAGCCTTTCAGCGTTTCATCTGATCACGAAGGTGGACACGACGATCGGGGAGGTGAAGTTCTCGCAGGCACTGTTCAACTGGGCGGGGTACGACGTGTGGCGCGCATCGCAGGCGTTCACGAGGGCGGCGTACTACAACGCACAGTCGTCGCGCGGGCTGGTGGTGCTGAACGTGGGGAACACGTATCTGCAGGCGCTGGCGGCGAAGGCGCAGCTGGATTACGCGCAGGCGCTGGAGAAGACGGATGAGACGGCGTTCAACCAGGCGCACGAGGAGCATCTGGCGGGCGTGGTGGCGAATCTGGAGGAGCTGCGGGCGAAGGTGCAGCTGCAGAGCCAGCAGCAGACGGTGATTGCGGCGGAGAACGATTTTGAGAAGGCGAAGATTGCGCTGAACCGAGAGATTGGCCTCGAGCCGGAGCAGCCGATCACGCTGACGGACTCGGCCCCTTACGCGGAGTTGCATCCGATGGATTTGCCTGACGCGCGGATCGAGGCGTATGCGAATCGACAGGATTTTCAGGCGCTGAAGCAGGAACTGATTGTCGCGGAGCGGGAGCGGCAGGCGACGACCCACGAGCGCTATCCCACGCTGACCTTTGGCGGCAACTGGGGCGTGACCGGTATCTCGGGCGGGGTCTATCACGAGACGTTCGCGGCGGTAGGAACGCTGAGTTTTCCGATCTTCAAAGAGGCACAGTTCCGCGGGGATCGCGACGTGGCGGAGGCGCAGCTGGATGAGATTCGATCGCGGCTGGAGGATCTGAAACAGAAGATCGATCAGCAGCTGCGGGACAGCTTCCTGGATCTGGAGACAGCGACTGAGACGGTGAAGGTGGCGAAGAGCAACGTGGACCTGGCGACGACGGCGCTGGATCAGACGCAGGACCGGTTCACGGCGGGGATCAGCGACAATTTGCCGGTGGCGGAGGCGCAGTCGACGCTGGCCCAGGCGCAGTCGCAGTACGTGAACAGCGTGTATCAGCTGAATGAGGCGCGGCTGGGGCTGGCGCGGAATCTGGGGATTATCGATACGGAGTACCGGCAGTATCTGCAGGGTGGGAACCCGCCTGAGGTGAAGTCGGATAAGGCGGTTGGGGAGCCTAAGAAGGAATAGCTGGAAGCCGGTAGCGGGTAACTGGTAGCTGGTGGCGTATCGGAAGGCCGGGACTGGTTTGGGGTATCATCGGGCATGGCTGTGATCCACATCTCGGAGGCGGATGCAGCGCGCGATTTCGCGAGCTTGCTGGCCCGGGTGCGCGCCGGCGAAGAGGTGATGATCGGACCGGAGGCTGCGCCGGTGGCCGTGCTGAAGCCGGTAGAGGGGCCTTATGTGCGGCGGCTGTCGGAGTCGTTACGGCTGGCTAAAGAACATGGTTCCACGGTCACGCTGGACGGTGAATTTGGCCGGGATCTTGAAGCGGTTGTCGAAAGCCATCCTGAGCCGCTCAAGAACCCATGGGATTAATCCTCGATTCGAGTGTCATTATTTCGGCCGAGCGCCGAGGCGACACAGTCGAGAGACTCATTGAGCAGGTCTTTGCGGCTTCGGGGGACCAGAACGCCGCGCTCTCCTCGGTGGGACTGACGGAGCTAGTTCACGGAATCTATCGCGCACAAAGCCCGAGGATGCGGCTTCTCCGCGAGTCCTTCATCGGCGAACTACTCCTCGACCTGACGGTTTATCCGTACACGAAAGAAACGGCGATGCTGGCCGGAAAGCTCGACGGCGAACAGCAGGCCAGGGGAGTGACTATCCCCTTCGGCGATTTGTTGATTGGGGCGACGGCGCTTTCGCTTGACTTCTCAGTGCTCACGGTCAATGCCCGCCACTTCCGCTCGATCCCGGACTTACAAGTCATTCAGCTCTGAGAACGGCTGCTCGCGGGCAGACGTGCGATTCTTGAGGGGTGGAATCGGTTGAGGCGGTTTATCGCCGGCTGCTTGGGGAGAGCCAGGCACGGATGGAGCGCGAGCGCAGGCGGCATTTCTGGCTTGGGTATGCGAAGCTGGCGGATTTTCTTGCGGGAACGATTGCCGCGGGCGTGCTGGTGCACACGCGCGGTCCTTACAGTCTGCTCCTGATTCCTATTGCGATTTTTGTGGTACTGGTGGTGGCGCACGACCGGGTGATCCGGCGGCTGGGGAAATTTGTGCGCGTGACTGAGTTTTATTCACACGGGCTGGCGCGGATCGCGGACCAGTGGCCGGGAACGGGCGAGAGCGGGGAGCGGTTCTTCGATGCGGCGCATCCGTATGCGCGCGATCTGGATTTGTTTGGGAAGGGATCGCTGTTTGAACTGTTGTGCACGGCGCGCACGCGGGCGGGCGAGGAGACGCTGGCGCGATGGCTGCTGAGCGCTGCGGGGCCGGAGGAGTTGCGCGCACGACAGGCGGCGATGATGGAGATGCGGGAGCGAGTTACGCTGCGGGAGCGCTTGTTTGCGGCGGGCGAGGATGTGCGAGCGGGCGTGCATCCGGAGGCGCTGGCCAGCTGGGGCGAGGGCGAGGCGGGTTTCAAGTCGCGGTGGCTGCCGTGGGTGCTGGTGGTTCTGGCGGCGATGTGGGTGGCGGCGATTGCGTTTTGGGCCGTGAAGCGGAATTGGGACCTGGCGCTGCTGATGTCGCTGGTCAACTACGCGGTGAGTTACAGATTGCAGCGCAGGGTGAGCGCGTCGGCCGATGGGGTGGAGAAAGCCGCGCGAGATTTGAAGGTGCTGGCCGAAGTTCTGGAGGTGATGGAGGGGGAGGGGTTTGCGGCGGCGCGGCTGCGCGGGCTGCGGGCGGCTCTGGAGGCAGAAATCAAAACGCGGCACGTGCCGGCGTCGACGGCGGTAAGCAAGCTGGAGCGGGTCTACGACTGGCTGGAGGATCGGCGCAACGGGTTTGTGGCGATCTTCAATCCATTTGTGTTTTACACGGCGCAGCTGACGATGGCTGCGGAGCGGTGGCGGGCGAAGTCTGGGCCGGCGATTCGTGGATGGCTGGTCGCGGTGGGGGAGTTTGAGGCGCTGGCTGCGCTGGCCGGATATGCGTATGAGCATCCTGGGGACGTGCTGCCGGAGTTTGTCGAGGAACGCGAAGCGGCAGCGGGTTCATCGCGAACCGTGGGGCGATTTGAGGCCGAGGGGCTGGCGCATCCGCTGCTGGCGTTGGGGATGGCGGTGGGGAATGATTTGCAGTTGGGCGGCGGAGCGCCGCAGCTGATCGTGATCAGCGGGCCGAATATGGCGGGTAAGAGCACGTTCCTGCGCGGCGTGGGGTTGAATGCGGTGCTGGCGCAGGCGGGCGCGCCGGTGCGGGCGAAGCGGCTGCGGATGTCGCCACTGACGGTGGGCGCATCGATCTGCGTGCTGGATTCGCTGGCTGGTGGGGTTTCGCGATTCTATGCGGAGATTCAGCGGTTGAAGGTGCTGTCGGATTTGGCGGGTGGCGCGGTACCGCTCTTGTTTTTGCTCGACGAATTGCTGTCGGGGACGAATTCGCACGACCGCTTCGAAGGGACGCGGTTTGTGGTGCGGGACCTGCTGGGACAGGGGGCGATTGGGCTGGTGACGACGCACGATCTGGCGCTGACGGCGATTCCGGAGACGATGGATGGGGCTGCGCAGAATTGCCACTTCGAGGACACGATTGAGGACGGCAAGCTGAAGTTCGACTATCGGCTGCGGCCGGGGATTGTGCAGACCAGCAACGCGCTGAAGCTGATGCAGGCGGTGGGGCTGATGAAGCAGGGAACAGGGAACAGGGAATAGGGAACCGCGTTCGGCGCTCAGCGTTCGGCGCTCAGCGTTCAGAGACGGTGTTCGGCGTTCAGAAACGGTGTTCGGCGTTCAGAAACGGCGTTCGGTGTTCGGCGTTCAGCGCTCGAAAAACAGTGGTCGGCGGCAGCGGTCAGGGCTTCGCTTCCAGAGGTTGCCATAGTTCTACACGATTGCCTTCGGGGTCGGTGATCCAGCCGAACTTTCCGTAGTCGGCGGTCTCGCGTTTGGGGTCGACCGGGACACCGGCGGCGATGAGCTGATCGGGCCATTTCAGTTTTCCTCCGAGAGCAATTTGGCGAGGGGTTTAGGGTGCTTCTGGCCGCGTTTTTCTTCGCGCGGAATGGCGGGGATGACCCGCTCGGGTTTGGGCTGGCCGACGCGTTCGCGGGCGTTGGCTTTGACGGCCTTGACGGCGGAGAAGGTTCGTTTTTTGGGGCGCTTTTTCGCCATTTGTGCGTGGGACAGATACAAAACCACGGATACTGTGCCCGATTGCGGGACGGCGTTGGCTGTGCTTGTCCTACAAATTAGCACCCTCCGGCGAAGACGATGTGAAATACTTCCAGTGGAATCTTTTATTGGAGCTGGGGCCGATGGAAGAACGTGAGTTTTTCGATGAGAAGTCAGAACAACGGAAGCATACACTGACGTGCCCGCATTGCGGGCAGTCGGGCGAGTACCAGGTGCGATGGCTGGTGCGGACGCGGAAGGCGCAGGTGCCCAGGAACGCGGACGAGCGGGACCGGGCGCGCTTTGCGAAGGCGCAGTCGTACATGGTGCGGCAGGACGATCTGGTGGCCTGCACGAATGTCCGGTGCCGGAAGCGGTTCGAGGTGACGAGCCTGCAGTCGGTGGCGTTCCTTCAATCGGCATAGGAGCCAGCTAAGAAGCGGCTAGCTGAAGTCCGGTTAGCTAAGGACCGGTTAGCGAAAGACTCCTCGTTCAGGCCGCGCCGCTGTAGGTGCTTATGAGTCACGAAGGGATTCGTTTGGTCAGCGCGGAGGAGGCGCGGCGTGCGGATACGCCGGAGCTGCCGCGCGATGCGGTGACACCGGCGAAGGTGCGGGTGCTGCAGTCGACAGGCGAGGGCCTCGAGATCGAGTGGAAGGATGGGCATCGCAGCCGGTGGGGTTTTGTGTGGCTGCGGAATGCTTGTCCATGCGCGACGTGCCACGAGGAGCGCGAGGCACAGGGGCGACAGCCGGGCGAGGGCAAGCCTAAGGCTGCAAATCTGCTGCCGATGTATGAGGCTCCGGCGCGGCCTGAGTCAGCGAGCCCGGTGGGCAATTACGCGATCAGCTTCAAATGGAATGACGGGCACGCGACCGGGATTTATTCCTGGGATTATTTGAGGCGGCACTGCGGGTGCGAAGAGTGTGCTGCACGGGAGTGAGCTCACGTTGTAATATCGATCTACGCGATTACCCCTGTTCCTCGGAGGGCAGGGTGCGAAGCCGGCCGAGAGGTCGGCTTCAGTGTTTTTGCGGCGGTCTATTCCCTTCCCTGTTTCGCTTCGAGGGCGGCGGAGACTTTTGCGTAGAAGGCGGCGAGGTCTTCGGAGGGGCCGATGGTGAGGCGGCGGAAGATTTTCAGCAACGGATAGATGTGGGAGCCGGCGACGTCGAGGGCGGGCATAGCCAGTTCGGTGCCGGTATCGGCGCGTCCGGAATTGAGCTGGCCGGGATAGACGGCCATGATCCAGTCGGCGGGAAATTTGTGGCGGAAGATTTCGCCGTAGTACGCGCCCCAGATGCGGGTGGCCTCCTCGTGTTCCTCCTGCGGGATGGGCGTGCGCGCGGAGAGGACAGTTTCGAGGAGCGGGATGGACTCGGGGGTGTAGTCGAGGGCCATGCCGTGGTCGGCTGCGGCGAGACGCACGGCTTCTTCGGCGCAGGCTTTCATCATGGCGTCGAGCGAGTCAAAGGATTGTTGCGAGACAGGGCGGGCGCTGGACATCTCTCAAGAGATTACAGGAGCCGCGAGGCGAGGCCGGAGGGGACAGAAGGCGGCTCGCCCATGTATCTTTGAAGTTTGCGAAACAGTTTGCGGAATTTGCAGGGATTTGCCGGAGGGTTTGCCGTTTGAAGAGTGCGTGGAGTGTTCGCGTGGGAGTGGCGGCCGCGGCCGCTTTGCTGTGCCTGATGGGAATGAAGGCAGAGGGGCAGGTGGTGAGTCCGCCGCCGAGCCCGCAGTTGCCGGCGCCGACGCCGCTGGCGGGAGTTCGCTACGACTATCCGTGGGAGATTTACGGCGGGTTCGCGTATTCGCATTTCGACGCGGGACCGAAGTTGCTGCAGGGGGCAAACCTGGGCGGGTTCGACGCGCGGATTGTGCGGGAGCTGGGGACGCGGTGGGGCGTGGGCGCGAATGTGCGCGGATACTACGGGACGACGGGCGTCTCGCCGAACTGCGGAAGCTGTTCGGGAAGCGGGTCGAATGCGGGGTCGATCACGGGACCGTTCGTGAGCGAACACATGTTTCTAGTGGGGCCGGAGTATCGGCTGAAGGCCAATGAACATGCGGCGATGATGCTGCACGCATTTGTGGGCGGGGCGTATGGAAACTTTACGAGCGCGCTGGGTGGGGTGAATCCCCAGTCGCTGGGACTGTTCCCGAATCAGTTCACGGTGGCGGGCGCATTTGGGGGATCGATCGATCTGAACCGGTCGCCGAGGCTGGTGTTTCGGATCGCGCCGGATGCAACGATGACGGACTTTGGGCACAACGGGTTCGCGGAGCAGTTCGCGATTTCTGTGGGGATTGTTTACCGGATGGGGCGGCAGTTCAAGAGATAGCGTCCCTCGCGAATCCCGACGAGCAAACTCGTCGGGATTACTGACGCTCGGGGGGTCCTTCGACTGCGTTGGACTCGCTACGCGAATCCGACTTCGCTCAGGATGACAGGTAAGGGACGGGAGAAGCTCAAGGCTCCTTCCGTTTTGCTTTATGCGCCGAGGGAGGACATGTCGATGACGAAGCGGTATTTCACGTCGGCTTTTACGACGCGCTCGAAGGCTTCGTTGATCTGCTGGATTTTGATCACCTCGACGTCGGCGGTGATTCCCTTCTCGGCGCAGAAGTCGAGCATCTCCTGAGTCTCGGGCATGCCTCCGATGATCGATCCGGACCAGCTGCGGCGCTTGAAGATGAGGTTGCCGGGGAAGATGACGGGCGGCTTGTCGGGCAGGCCGACCTGGGCGTAGGTGGCGTCGCGTTTGAGAGCCTCGAGGTAGGGGTTGATGTCATGGGGCGCGGAGACGGTGTCGATGATGAAGTCGAAGGAGTTGGCCTGCTTCTTCATGGCGGCGGCGTCTTTGGAGATGACGACTTCGTCGGCGCCGAGCCGTTTGGCGTCGGCGATTTTCGATTCGGAAGTGGTGAACTGGACGACGTGCGCGCCGAAGGCGTGGGCGAATTTGAGAGCCATGTGGCCGAGGCCGCCGAGGCCGATGACGCCGACTTTTTTGTTGGGGCCGACCTTCCAGTGGCGCAGCGGTGAGTACGTGGTGATTCCGGCGCAGAGCAGCGGCGCGACACCGGCCGGGTTCAGCTTCGGCGAGACACGATGGACAAAGTGCTCGTCGGTGACGATGTTGTTGGCGTAGCCGCCCTGGGTGAGGTCGCCGTACTTATCCTTCTGGCCGTAGGTGAGGGTGATGCCCACCTCGCAGTACTGTTCTTCTCCAGCTTTGCAGCTGGGACAGGTGCGACAGGAGTCGACGATGACGCCGACGCCGACGAGGTCGCCGGGCTTGAATTTCTTCACGGCAGAGCCGACAGCTTTGACGGTGCCGACGATCTCGTGGCCGGGCACCATGGGGTAGATGGCGTTGCCCCATTCATTGCGGACGGAATGAATGTCGGAGTGGCAGACGCCGCACCATTGGATATCGACGTGGACGTCGTGGTCGTGGAGTTCGCGGCGGGCAAATTTGAAGGGGGCGAGAGGGGTGGTTGCGCTTTGAGCGGCGTAGCCGTGGGATTGTGGCATGAACGATGGCTCCTTCAGAGATAAATATGCAGTGGTTGTGGAGTGGGATTCATGAATGATTCGCTATGCGGGACGCGCCTACGGATCAAAACGCGAGAAGAATGTGTTGCAGCAAGCCCATGGCGGGGCTGATGAGGAAGACGACGACGCGGCCACCCCAGATGAAGATGATGAAGAGGCTGAGGATGCCGAGGGAGTCGTAGATGCGCAGAGCTTTGTAGGGCAGCAGGTGACGGAAGACGTGGGAGCCGTCGAGCGGGGGCAGCGGGAGCAGGTTGAAGGCGGCGAGGATGAGGTTGAGGAACATCGCCAGATAGAAGATGAGGACGAGCGGAACGAGCGTGGGGCTGGAGGCCAGGAGCGTGTCACTGATGCGGCCAGTGGCGGCAATCTGATGGACAATGGCAGCGCCGCTGGCGCTGGTGCGGGAGAGGAGGAGCAGGACGAGGGTGGCGCCGAGGGCCGCGAGGATGTTGCTGCCTGGACCGGCGATGGTGGTGAGGATGTCGTCGCGGGTGAGGTTTTTGAAGTTCGCGGGCGTGACCGGCGTGGGCTTGGCCCAGCCGAAGAGGAAGCCTGGGCTGACGATGAGCATGATGGCGGGCAGGATGATGGTGCCGATGGGGTCAATGTGTTTGATGGGGTTGAGGGTGACACGGCCGAGCATGCGAGCGGTGGGATCGCCGAGGCGCGAGGCCATCCAGGCATGCGCGGCTTCGTGCAGGCTGAGGGAGAACAGGAGCACCGCGAACTCGAAGATCGCAATGATGAGGCGGGTGGAATCCATCTGGAGACGAGACGATGGTATCAGGAATGCAGCTGAGAACCGGTCAGCGATGAAGCGGTCAGCTAAAGAGCGATCGGCTGTTCTGGCTGATCGGTTTTGCTGACCGCGTTATAGCTGACAGTTCCATCGCTAACCGGTTCCTAGCTGCTTAATCGTTGGGGGGTAGTTCCTCGCAGGGGCCGTCACCGTCCTTTTCGCCGAGGCGATGGGCCTGGTTCTTGGCTTTGATTTTGCGCCCCGGAACGCCGCCGACGATGGAGTGCGGTTCGAGGTCGTGGGTGGCGACAGCCTGCGCGCCGAGCATGGAATCTTCGCCGACGCGAACGCCGGGCATGACGAGGGAACGGTAGGTGACGCGGGCGGCGGGACCGACTTCGGTGCGGCGGTGCTCGATGATGCAGGCCTCGACGGGGTCGTGCGCGTGGGAGAAGACGGCGGCGTGTTCGGAGATGGAAGCGCCCTTGCGGATGACGAGCTCGCCGCGGTCGTCGAGAAGGACGTGGTTGTGGATGATGACGTCGTCTTCGAGGGTTAGGTTGTAGCCGAAGGTGAACTCGACACCGTGGTAGATCTTCACGTTGGTGCCGATGCGTTTGAAGATGTGCTTGCCGAGCATGGCGCGGAGGCGGAAGCCGAGCCAGTGATTGAGCGCGACCGGAGAGCGGTCGAACATGCGCCAGAACCAGACCAGAGGCTTGATGATGGCGTAGCGTTCGGCGTCGATGTCGCCGTAGTATTCGGGCTCGAGGGTGACGTTGGCCGGGTCAAGGGAGAGCTCGAGGACGTTGAAGGGAAGCTCGGTGGCGAGGGTGAAGTTGAGGCGCCCGCCATGAGGACGGCCGAGGAGGAGCTGGTGGAGATTGTCGCGGACGATTTCGCCGCGGAGGACGACGTTGGTGTGGCGGGAGAACTCGTCGTCGAGGTAGTCGACCCAGCGGTTGAAGACTTCTTTGGCTTCGCGGGTGGGCTCAAGCTCGCGGTATTGATAGCGGGGCATACGTGATAGATTATCCGCCGCGGTGCGGAGTTGCAGAAGGTACGGCGCGCGGCGACTGGAGATTGCAGGGGCAGGCAATCCTGGGATACATTGCGCACAGTGGTTGCGGGAAAGGACGAAGAGGCAATTATGGATGAAACACCTGAAGTCCCGGTGCAGAGGAGCTACTCGGGTTTGTTTATCGGCGTGCTGGGAGTCGCGGTGCTGTGCGCGATCGCGGGGCTGGTATGGAGTTACAAGCTGGCGGGGCGGCTGACGAATGCGGAGGCGCAGGTGGCCTCGGCGCAACAGCAGAATCAGAAGCTGGCGGCGGCGCTGGACCAGACGAATGCACGGCTGAAGGTGACGACGGAGACGCTGGGGCAGTCGCTGGGCATGACGCAGAAGCAGCTGGAACAGAAGGCTCAGGATTTGCTGAACCGGCAGCAGGCGGACGCGAAGCAGCTGGAACTGGAAAAAAAGCAGATCAGCTCGGTCTCTAACGATGTTTCGGGCGTGAAGACCGATGTGGGCGGCGTGAAGACGGACCTGACCGCGACGAAGACCCAGCTGCAGACCGACGAAGCGGCGATGACCGCGATGAAAGGCGATTTGGGCCTGCAGAGCGGGCTGATTGCGACGAATGGAAAAGAGCTGGACGTCCTGAAGCACATGGGTGACCGCAACTATTACGAATTCACGCTGGACAGGAATCAGAAGAAGGCCGTGGCCACGGTGGCGCTGGAGCTGAAGAAGACCGATCCGAAGCACAGCAAGTTCACGCTGGTGGTGTATGCGGATGATAAGGAGATCCAGAAGAAGGATCGGAACCTGGATGAGCCGATCCAGTTCTACACGGGGAAGGATCACCTGCTGTACGAGCTGGTGGTGAATGGCATCGACAAGAACCAGATCAAGGGATACATTGCGACGCCGAAGAACGCGCCGGTTCCTGTGACGACTTCGGGCGAATAGGGCGTAGCGCTGGTCTGGAGTTGGGGCGGGTGCTGAGGTGCGGCGAGCGCCACGTCTGGCGCGTGCGTGGCTAGGCGACGGCGCAGAGCGCGCAGGCAAGCAGCAACAGGGTGATGACGAGGCGTTTCATCGCATCCAGCTCAATACAGAAATTGACCCGGTAAGGATTATTTTCGGCCGGGTGACGTGGCCAATGCTGTAGCACGATGGTGGGAGCGGGGGAGACATCCGTGCCGTGCGGCGATGACGGCCGTGGGAGGCGCGCCACAACGGCGGTAATCGCCGGCATTACTGTCGTGGGGTGGCGGGCCGGCGCGGGCGCAGTGGCTACAATCGGTAGCGTGAGAGAGCGAGGAGGCGGCGGGTTCAGCTTCGGCCAGCGCGTGGCGCTGTGGGTGGTTCCGAAGCTGACGGCGCTGCTGCTGGCGCTGGTGGGCTCGACGCTGCGATTCGAGGTGATTGCTGAGGAGGGAGTGACGCCCGCGACGCCACCGGCGAGCGGGATTTTTTGTTTCTGGCATCGCTGCACGCTGCCTGCGGGATGGTACTTCAGGAAATTTCGGTGCTCGATTTTGATCAGCCGGAGCTTTGACGGCGAGCTGATCGCACGGACGCTGGGGCTACTGGGGTACAACAGCGTGCGCGGGTCGAGTTCGAGGGGCGGCGCAACGGGACTAATGGCGATGCGCGATGTGGTGGCGCGGGGTGAGGCGGTGGTGTTTACCGCGGACGGGCCGCGGGGGCCGATCTACCAGACGAAGATTGGGCCGGTGAAGCTCGCCGCGATGACGGGCGAGGAGATGGGCTGCTTTTATTTGTTGCCGACGCGGGCGTGGGCGATGCGGTCGTGGGACCGGTTTCTGGTGCCGCTTCCGTTTTCACGGGTGGTGGTGAGCTGGACGCGGGCGGTGGTTGCGCCGGGGCCGGATGCGGATGCGGCGGCGCTGGAGTCGAAGCGGGTGGAGCTGTATGATGCGCTGGAGCGGGCACGGCTGCGGGCTGAGGAGCACGTTGCGCAGCGTCGCGAGAAGTAGAATCGGCTTCGGATGCTGGTTGCGGATTTCGATTTCGATCTTCTTGAAGAACTGATTGCGCAGGAGCCGGCGGCGGATCGCGCCGGGGCGCGGATGCTGGCACTCGATCGCCGGACGGGTGCGTGGGTGGATCGCGTCTTTCGCGATTTGCCGGCGATGCTGCGGCCTGGCGATTTGCTGGTGCTAAATGATAGCCGGGTGATTCCGGCGCGGCTGTTTGCGCACCGCGCGGGATTGCACACGCAGACCAACCATCACACGACGGGGAGGGTGCAGGTTCTGCTGGTGGAGCAGCTTGGCGAGTGGGAGTGGAAAGCGCTGGTGCGACCGGGGCGCAAAGTCTTGACGGGCGAGGTTTTGGATTTGGGAGACGGGGCGCTGCGGGCGGAGGTGATCGCGCACGGGGAATTTGGGGAGCGGACGCTGCGATTCGAGCCTGTCGACGATTTTTTTGGAGTTGTGGAGCGGATCGGGCACATGCCGCTGCCGCCGTACATTCACCGCGAGGATCGGGCGGGCGATCGCGAACAGTATCAGACGGTGTATGCGCGGGAGCGCGGGTCGGTGGCGGCACCGACGGCGGGACTGCACTTCACGCCGGAGATTCTCGATGAGATTCGGACGCGGGGCGTGGAGATTGTACACGTGACGTTGCACGTGGGGCTGGGGACATTTCAGCCAGTGCGGGTGGAGCGCGTCGAAGATGTGCAGCTGCATGCGGAGCGGTACACAATTTCTTCAGAAACTGCTGCTGCCTTGAATGCGGCACGGCGCGAGGGGCGGCGAGTGGTCGCAGCGGGAACGACGACGGTTCGGACTTTAGAACATTGCTCGCGGGAAGGCGAGGAGTTTGTGGCGCATTCGGGATCGACGAGCATTTTTATCTCGCCGGGATTTGAGTTTCGGGTGGTGGGGGCGCTGCTGACGAATTTTCATTTGCCACAGTCGACGTTACTCATGCTGGTGAGCGCTTTTGCCGGTCGAGAGCGGGTGCTCAAGTCGTATCGGCACGCGGTGGAGGCCGGGTACCGGTTTTTCTCGTATGGGGACTGCATGCTGGTGGAGTGACCGGGGCTAAAGCCCCCCACTCCTCTTCAATGGGCTTTCCCCCGGCCTGAAGGCCGGGGCTTTTACCGCAGTGCTGCTGACGCAGCACGCTATAAGCAGTCGTCACCAGATTTTGCAGACTTTCGCGCTGACCATCGGTTGGCCGACTTTGCAGCCGAACGCCTGCTGGAATTGCGGCAAATCCGCCACGATGCCGTTGACGCGGTACTTCCCAGGCGAGTGCGGGTTGGTGATGGCGCTGACGCGGAGGTTTTCCGGGCGCTCGTTTTCGCAGGCCCACTGCGCGTATCCGACGAAAAAACGCTGGTCAGGCGTGAAACCGTCCGACGATTCCAGATGCATGGCGGCGGTTTGCTTCTTCCAAGCGAGGTACGCGAGCAGCGTGCCCCCGAGGTCCGCGGTATCTTCGCCGCTGGTCAACTTCGAGTTGATGTGGATGTCGTCGACGATGACGTAGCCGGCGAACTGATCGCGCAGGCAGCTGATGTGGTCTTCGAAGCCTTTCGCGTCGGTCGCGGTCCACCAGTCCTTGAGATTGCCCTGGCCGTCGAACTGGCGGCCCTCGTCGTCGAAGCCGTGGGTGAGTTCGTGGCCGATGGTGCCGCCGGTGTCGCCGTAGTTGGGCGCGTCGTCTTCTTTGGAATCGTAGAGCGGCGGCTGGAGCACGCCGGCGGGGAAGTTGATGTCGTTCATCTGCGGATCGTAGTAGGCGTTCACGGTGGGCGGGGACATGAACCACTCACTCTTGTCGACGGGCTTGCCGACTTTGGTCCAGTCACGCTTCTCGTCGAAGGCGTGGGCGCGGAGGACATTGCCGAAGTAGTCGCTGCGCTCGATGGCTAGCGAGGAGTAGTCGCGCCACTTGTTGGGGTAGCCGATTTTGTTGTCGACGAGATGCAGCTTGGCGATGGCAGCTTGTTTGGTGCCGGGGCTCATCCAGTCGAGGTTCTCGATTTCCTGCTGCATGGCCTGCTCGATCTGATCGGTCATGACGAGGACTTTCTGCTTCGTATCGGGAGCGAAGGTGCGGGCGACGAATTCCTGGCCGAGGGCTTCGCCGAGATAGCGGTCGACCTGGCCTTCGCAGCGCTTCCAGCGGGCGGGCATTTGCGGGACGCCGCGCAGATATTTCGAGTAGAAGTCGAAACGCGCATCTTCAAAGACGCTGGAGAGGCTGGGGGCTGCGGCGTTGAGGGCGTGAATGCGGAGATACGCTTTGATGCTGTCGAGGGACTCAGTAGCGAGCTCGGTCTGGAGCGCTGCAAGGAATTTCGGCTGCGCGACATCGACGTTGGCGAGGACGGAGTCAGGAACGTGTTCCTGGCTGAGGTAGGCGCTGAGTTCGAGCGCGGGGATGAGCGCGTCGACGGCGTCGATTTTCATCGGGTGATACGTGTTGTAGGGGTCGCGGCGCTCGACGCGGGTGAGGGACGCAGTGGCCAGCGCGGTTTCGATCTTCATGACGGCAGCCGCGTCCTGGTCGGCTTGCACCTGCGGCTCACCGGCAAGCGCGAGCAGATGCGCCATGTAGGCGACGAAGTGCTGGCGGATGTCCTGGCTCCTGGCGTCGGTCTTCGTATAGTAATCGCGATCGGGGAGACCGAGGCCGCCCGCTTCGATGCCCACGATCATCATGCCGGCGTTCTTCGGATCGGGCTCGGCGCCAGCGCCGAGGAAGTAGAGGCCGCGGTGATCGGCTCCTTCGCGCAAGAACGCGGCGATCTGTTTGCGATCCTGCAGCGCGGCGATGCGGTCGAGCTCAGGCTGGAGCGGTGCAAGGCCGCGGGCGTTGATGGCGTCGGTATTCATGCAGGCGGCGTAGTAGTCGCCGATCTTTTGCTGTGCGGGCGTGCGGTGCGTGAGCTTCGCATCTTCTTCGAGAATGCCCCACAGGAACTGGCGGTTGTTCTCGCCGAGTTTCGCGTAAACGCTCCACGCGGCCTGGTCGGGAGGGATGGGGTTGTTCTTCATCCAGCCGCCGCAGACGTATTGATAGAAGTCAACGCAGGGATCGGCGGCGCGATCCATGTCCGCGAGGTCGAGGCTGGGCGACCAGGGAATGGCGGTGAGGGGCTGCTCGGCGGGCGCGGATGGGGACTGGGCGAGGCAGGCGGGAAGCAGCGCCGTGGCGAGAGCCAGCGGCAGAAGGCGATGCGTCATGGATGATTCTCCGTGCGGGCATTATAGCGGCTGATCCCTGGGCTGGTTTGCGGGTGGAGTGCGGGGCGGTGCGATGCGGAGTTGGGGACGATACACTCGACTTCGTGGCGGAGACTTCCAGCAAACCGACGATTTATCTCCTCGACGCGATGTCGTTCATCTTTCGCGCGTATCACGCGATGCAGCGGTCGAGGCCGATGTCGACGCGAATGGGCGTGCCGACGGCGGCGACCTATGTGTTCATCAACATGCTCAACAAGCTGCGGAAGGATTTCGAGCCGGAGTATTTTGCAGCGGTGTTCGACGTGAGCGGGCCGGTGTTTCGCGACGAGCGCGCGCGCGGGATGACGGTGAACAAATACAGCGCCGAGACACAGAAATTCGAGGCGGTGGAGACGGGCGGTTACAAGGCAAAGCGCGAGGCGATGCCGCCGGATCTGGCGCAGCAGCTGCCTTATGTGCGGCGGGCACTGGAGGCGTTCCGGATTCCGATTCTCGAGGCGCAGGGATTTGAGGCGGACGACGTGATCGGAACGCTGGCCAGCAGGGCGGCTGAGGCGGGGCATCCGGTGTTTGTCGTTTCGAACGACAAGGACATGATGCAGCTGGTGAACGACCACGTGAAAATTCTCAATCCGGTGAAGGACAACCTGGTGCTGGACCGCGAGAAGGTGATGGAGACACTGGGCGTGCCGCCGGAGAAGGTAATCGATGTGATGGCGCTGCGCGGCGACTCGATCGACAACATTCCTGGCGCACCGGGGATTGGCGATAAGGGGTCGGTGGAGCTGATCCAGCAATTCGGCACGGTGGAGGCGGCGCTGGATCGTGCGGAGGAGATCAAGCGGAAAACGTATCGAGAATCGTTACAAAATAACCGCGAGGCTGTGCTGCTGAGCAAGGAGCTGGTGACGATTGACTGCGAGGTTCCGGTGGAATTCGATCCGGAGGCGATGCGTACGCAGGAACCGGACACCGCGGCGAGCCGGGCATTGTTTACGGAGCTGGAATTCACGACGCTGCTGCGGGAGTTGGCTCCGGCTGCGCCGACTACTGCAATGGAATATGTGCTGGAGCCGACGGCGGAGCAGATTGAGGCGTTCGTGAAGCTGGCGCAGAAGGAGGGTTTTGCGCTGGCGCTGCCTGCTTCGGAACTGGAGGCGGCGGCGGAACAGGTGAGCGAACAGGAGTCCGAAGCACTGGAAGAGCGCGAGCCGGAGCTGAAGACGATGTCTCTGCTGGATCTGGTGGACGCTGCGGACGCTGCGTGCGAGACGGCTCCGGCGGCGGTTGAGTGCCGGATTGGAGTCGCGGCCGTTGCGGATGCGGCGCTTCTGGTGCCGCTCGATGCGGTGCGGGATTTGCTGGAGGATGCGGCGATTCCAAAGAGCGTGCACGATTTGAAGGCGGCGTTGCGGGTTTTGGAATCGCACGGGGTTGGGCTGCGCGGCGCGACGGACGATGTGATGCTTTACTCCTACCTTATTAATCCGACGCATGCGACGCATCGGCTGGGGGATGTGGCGGCGCGGTTTGGCGGCGGGCCTCCGCGGGAGAGCGGCGATCGTGCAGTGATGGAAGCTGCGTTTTTAACACATGCGCTGACGAAGACGATGCGCGAGGAGGTGGACGCGCTGGAAGAGCGGCGCGTCTATGAAGACATCGATTTGCCGTTGGTTCCGGTGCTGTTGGGGATGGAGAAGATTGGGGTTCGGATTGATTCCGGCGTGCTGGGGCGCATGGCGGACCGGCTGGCGGCGGAGATGCAGCGCGTCGGCGAGGAGATTTTTTCGCTTGCTGGGCAGCGGTTCAACATTAATTCGCCGAAGCAGCTGGGGGATGTGCTGTTTAACAAGATGGGGTTGCCTCGGCCGCTGAAGTACGGACGGGGCAAGGTGATTTCGACGGCGCAGGATGTGCTCGAGGAGCTGGCCGCACACAACGACGTGCCACGGCTGGTGCTCGAGTATCGGCAGCTGGCGAAGTTGAAATCGAATTATGCCGATTCCCTTCCCCTTCTGGCCGATGGCGAAGGGCGCGTGCACACGACGTTCAATCAGGTGGGGACGGCGACGGGGCGGCTGTCGTCGACAAATCCGAATTTGCAGAACATTCCGATTCGCACCGAACTGGGGCGAGAGATTCGCGCTGCGTTTATTGCGGCGCAGGGTTGCGTATTGCTGTCGGCGGATTATTCGCAGATTGAGCTGCGGCTGCTGGCGCATTTCTCCGAGGATCCGCTGCTGGTGAAGGCTTACCAGACCGGACAGGACATCCACTCGCTGACGGCGGCGGAGGTGTTCGGGGTTCCGGCGGAGACGATGAGCAAGGAGACGCGGAATCGTGCGAAGGCGGTGAACTTCGGGATCGTGTACGGGATTTCGCCGTTTGGGCTGGCGGCGCAGCTGGGAATTGACCAGCACGAGGCACGGCTGTACATCGAGACGTACTTCGAGCGCTACGCGGGGGTGCGGGCGTACATCGATCGCATGCTGGAGGAGACGCGGCGCGAGCAGAAGGTGCGTACGATGTTCGGGCGGGTGCGGCCGATTCCGGATATCCAGAGCCGGAACGCGAACCAGCGTGGATTTGCGGAGCGGACGGCGATCAATACGCCGCTGCAGGGAACGGCGGCTGATCTGATTAAGCTGGCGATGATCCGAATCGACCAGCGGCTAGCGAAGGAGAAACTGAAATCGCGGATGACGCTCCAGGTTCATGACGAGCTGGTGTTCGATGTGCCGGAAGACGAGATTGAGGCGATGAGTGAGATGGTGCAGCACGAGATGGAGCATGTGATTGAGCTGAGTGTGCCGCTGGTTGTGGATGTGGGCGTGGGTTCGAACTGGCGGGATTTGAAGTAGCCGGACGGAACGTTACTTTTCGACGGGAAAATGGCTGGCTCGACGTTAATGCGCGCGCTCGTCGACCTAAACTGAGCCCGCCTCCTTACAGAGGGTGCAATCGGCAACGCCGGAGATCGGCTCGGAAGAGCGAGCTGACGGTCCGCAGTACGCCGAAAGCGACCTGCGGGCCGTTCCGATGAAGGAGGCAGGCCCATGGACAGAAAATCGTCCTGGACACGAATCGCCATCACATTCGCCATTGACTGGCGCTTTGTGAGGGCGGTCGTGATCTTATTGGTCCTCGTGCTGCTGATGAAGTAGCACTAACCTCCCGGGAGGTGCACCTCCTTCCGGGAACTACTTCGAGGTCAGTATAGCGCTGGGCTGGTCGAGCAGCGCGGGTATTTCGTCGGATGGTTGAGAGCGGCTGTCCCGTTTTGGGACGAGGCGACGACTAGATGCCCAACTCGGCGCGAATGGCTGCGGCGATGCGGTCGGCGTGGCGGTGCATTGCCTCTTCGGATTCAGCCTCGATCATGACGCGGGCGAGAGCTTCAGTGCCAGAGTAGCGCACGACGACACGACCGCTGTCAGCCAGCTCGGCTTCGGCGTCGCGAATTGTATCCGTGACGGTGGCAATTTGGTCGAGAGGCTTCTTCTCGCGCACACGGACGTTGAGGATTACCTGCGGAAAGACTTTAAGGTCGGCGACGAGTTCGTGAAGGGCGCGGCCGGAGCGGCGGACAACGTCGAGGACAACCAGGGCGGTGAGCAGGCCGTCGCCGGTGGTGGCCAGGTGGGGAAAGAGGATGTGGCCGGACTGTTCGCCGCCGAGAGAGGCCTGTTCCTGCTGCATGCGCTCAAGGACGTATTTGTCGCCGACGGGAGCGCGGAGCATGCGGATGGCGTCGCGGCGCAGAGCGGCCTCGAGGCCCATGTTGGACATGGTGGTGGCGACGACAGTGTCGTTGCGCAGCAGCCCCCGCACTCTCATGTCGCGCGCCGCGAGCAGCATGACAGCATCGCCATTGACAACGTTGCCGTGGGCGTCAGCAAACATGGCGCGGTCGGCGTCGCCGTCGAAGGTGACGCCGAGGCTGGCTTTGAGCTTCTTCGTTTCGGCAGCGACAACGTCGGGATGCAGCGCGCCGCAGTTCGCGTTGATATTACGGCCGTCGGGAGCGGCGTGGGTGAGCTGGAAGTTTCCGCCGAGATGAGCGAAGAGCTCAGGGGCAATGGCAGAGGCGGCTCCATTGGCGCAGTCGAGAACGACTTGAAGGCCATTGAGGTTCAGACCCGGGAACGCGCCGCGGAGGAACTGCTCGTAATCTTTGCGATATTTCTCGTTGACGCTCGGCGCCGGACCGGCGTCTGGTGCTGCGAGATTCTCGAGGCGGCGAAAGATTTCAGCTTCGATGCGAAGCTCGGTTTCGTCGGGTAATTTGTAACCGTCACTGCCAAAAACCTTGATGCCGTTATCCTGCCAGGGATTGTGGGAGGCGGAGATGACGACGCCTGCGGAAAATCCATGCTTGCGGGCCAGAAAAGCGATGGCGGGAGTGGTGACGACGCCGGCGTTCTCGACGTGCGCTCCGCCTTCGGTGAGCCCTGCTGCGATGGTGGCAGCGATCCAGTTGCTGGACTCGCGCGTATCCATACCGAGGAGCACGCGCAGGTGCTGCTGCGAGCCGCTGAGCTGGTGGGCGAGGGCGAGGCCCACGGCGTGAATCGTGTTCGCATCGAGCGGCGCTTCGCCGGCGACCGCTCGAATACCATCTGTGCCAAACAGCTTCCTCATGGACGGTGCGTTTCCTTCTCGACCTGACTGACCCGGCTATGGAAGCGACCGCGAGCGAGGCGGGTGACGATCGACTGGCCTTCTGTGATGTCCTCTGTATCTTTTATCAGCACTCCGGCGTCATCGTACACCAGTGCGTACCCGCGCCTAAGCACGGCGAGGGGTGAGAGGGCGGCGAGGTGGCGGCCGAGGCCGGCCTGGCGATCGCGGATGGCGCGCAAATGATCGCGCTGGGCCCGGACGATCCCTACATCGAGGGAGGCGACGAGTTCGCCCGAGTCGCGGTGCCGATCCCGGCAGGCACGGACCATGCGCGCCTCCAGCGAGGCAAGCCGCTCGCGGGCAATACCGGTGCGGGCGACGACGTCCTGGCGCAAGAGTCGCGCGGAGAGATGATGGAGTTTCTCGACGAGGCGGCGATGGCGGCTGCGCCACTGCAATTCCATGCGGAGAGCAAGGTCGTCGATGCGTTGCTGCCGGCGGTGGAGCTGATCCCGCTCGCGGACGAGGATGGATTCGACGCGAACGCCGGCAAAGGCGTGGGACGCCTGCATGAGGCGATAGCGGGCGGCGCGGAGAATGCGCTGATCGAGGGTGTGTACACGGTCAGCGATATTGTGCAGGGCGGCGGTGACGAGTTCGGCGGCGGCAGAGGGCGTGGGAGCGCGCAGATCGGCGACGAAGTCTGCGATGGTGAAGTCGGTCTCGTGGCCGATGGCGGAGATGACGGGAAGCTCGGAGTTGAAGATGGACTCGGCGAGGAACTCGGAGTTGAACGGTGCGAGGTCTTCGAGCGAGCCGCCGCCGCGGGCAATGACGATGACGTCGACGGTGCGAGAGCGGTTGAAGTATGCGATGCCGGCGGCGACTTCCGCGGCAGCCCCTTCGCCCTGGACGAGTGCCGGGTAGAGCAACACATGGAGGCCGGCGTGGCGGCGATTGACGATGTTGACGAAGTCGCGGATGACGGCGCCGGCGGGTGAGGTGACGACGCCGACGCAGTGCGGGAAGGTGGGCAGCGGCTTCTTGCGCGAGGCATCGAAGAAACCGCGGGCTTCCAGCCGCTGGCGGAGGTGCTCGAAGGCGATTTGCAGAGAGCCCGCACCGACCGGCTCGAGGAACTCGGCAACGAGCTGCATTTGGCCGCGCTGCTCATAGATGGAGATTTTTCCCCGGAGCAGGACGTGGAGGCCGTCGGCGGGACGAAAGCGCAGGAGCGACGCCTGCTTCCGGAAGAGGACAGCTGGGAGCTGCGCGTCGCCATCCTTGAGCGTGAAGTAGATGTGGCCGGAGGGGGCGGAACGGAGGTTGGAGATTTCGCCTTCGACCCAGAGGTCGCCGTATTCGCGCTCGACGTGAACCCGAACTTCGCCGACGAGGTCGCCGACCTTCCAGATGCGGCGCGAGACCGGCGTGGCCTCGGATTCAAAAGAGAAGCCGAGCTGGTGTTCGGGCTTTTGCGAACTGGGCAGACTGCTCACCATTGCCGAGTATAGAACCGCGGCATTTGAAATCGCAGGAGATCGCCGGGATAATGGGCGAATCTCTTCCGACGAGGGCGATGGATGATCCGACGCATTGCGGTGGGTGTGTGGTTTTGCCTGGTTGCGCTGGGCGCGGGGGCGCAGAGCTTCACGCTGGAGCAGGTGCTGAGCGCTCCGTTCAGCTCTGGGTTGCAGGCCGCGCCAAAGGGCGGCCGCTTTTTGTGGATCGCGAACCAGCAAGGCAAGCGCAACATCTGGGTCGCGGAGGCGAGCGGGGCGGCGGATACCGCGCACCGCGTGACGAGCGACGATGCGGACGATGGGGTGGATGTTGGCGACGCGGTGTGGACGCCGGATGGCGAGAAGATCGTTTACGCGCGTGGCGGGGATTTCGAGTTTCCGGAGAAGTCGGCGGCCAATCCGGCGATGCTGCCGCAGGGCCTGGAGGAGGACATCTGGATTGTCGGCGTGCATGGTGGCGATGCGCGGAAGCTGGCGGCGGGACGGGCGCCTGCGGTGTCGCCGGATGGGGCGACGGTTGCGTACCTCAATAACGATCAGGTCTGGACGCTGGATTTGCGGGATGCGAATGCTAAACCCGTGCAGCTTTTCCATGGGCGCGGCGAGCTGGGGTCGCTTCTGTGGTCGCCGGATGGAAAGTGGCTCGCGTTCACGAGCGGGCGCGGGGATCACGGCTTTGTTGGGGTGTTGTCATTTGCGGATCAATCGCTGAAGTATCTCGATCCGTCGACGGAGATTGACCGCGAACCGGTGTGGTCGCCAGACAGCGGGAGCATCGCGTTTGTGCGGATTCCGCCAGACACGTCGGGGATCGACTTCAAGCCGCGGCGCAGTGCGCAGCCGTGGTCGCTGCGGGTGGCCGATGTGAAGACGGGCAGGGGATATGAGGTGTGGCGCGCGCATGAAGGGCCGGGCAGCGTGTTTCATGGGACGGAGTCGGAGCAGCAACTGTTCTGGACCGCGGGCGGTCAGATCGTGTTCCCCTGGGAGGGCGATGGCTGGTTGCATTTGTACGCGATCCACACGATCTGTGTGGGGATTTGCCCAGAGAACGATCTGACGCCGGGTGCGTTTGAGGTGGACTATGTGGCGTTCAGCAAGGACCGCAAGACGCTGGTGTACTCGTCGAATCAGGACGACATTGACCGGCGGCATTTGTGGGAGGTGAGCGCGGATGGTGGCTCAACACCCCAGGATGCCAACGGCGGGCATCGTGGGGACCCCGTATCGCCGCGCGCGCTGACGCATGGGGATGGTTTGGAGATGATTCCGGTAATTGCACCGGATGGGACCGTCGCGGTGCTGCGGTCCGATGTGCGTGTGCCGATCCGGCCGGCGGTCGTGGGGACGGGCGGGGAGTTGAAGGATTTGGCGCCGCAGCTGGTTCCGGCGGATTTTCCGGGATCGAAGATGATCACGCCACAGCGAGTGATCTTGTCGGCGGCGGATGGGATGAAGATTCACGGCCAGCTGTTTGTGCCGGCGTCGGCGGAGGATGGGAAGAAGCATCCGGCGCTGGTGTTCTTCCATGGCGGGTCGCGGCGGCAGATGCTGCTGGGTTGGCATTACATGGACTACTACTCGAATGCGTATGGGATGAATCAGTATCTGGCGAGCCTCGGGTACATCGTGCTGTCGGTGAATTATCGGAGCGGGATCGGGTATGGGCTGAATTTTCGCGAGGCGCTCAACTACGGCGCGGCGGGGGCGAGCGAGTTCAACGACGTGCTGGGCGCGGGGCTGTATCTGCGCGGCCGGCCGGATGTGGATGGCGCGAAGATCGGCGTGTGGGGCGGAAGTTATGGCGGGTATCTGACGGCGCTGGCGTTGTCGCGGGCTTCGGATCTGTTTGCGGCGGGCGTGGATTTTCATGGCGTACACGACTGGAATCTGGAGCTGTCGATCTGGCAGCCTGCGTATAACCCGGAGTCGGATCCGAATGCGGCGCGCGTGGCGTGGGAGTCGTCGCCGCTTTCGACGATGAAGGGGTGGCGGTCGCCGGTGCTGCTGATCCAGGGCGACGACGATCGCAATGTGCAGTTCTCGCAGACGGTGCGGCTGGCCGCGGCACTGCGGGCGCAGCGTACTCCGTTTGAGGAGCATGTTTTTCCGGATGAGATTCACGGATTCCTGCTGGAGCGGTCGTGGATCACGGCGTACACGCTGACGGCGGACTTCTTCAACCGGAAGCTGAAAAGCCAGTAGCGGCGTGGGCTAATCGAGTTTGCGGCCGCCGATTTCGTACGCGGCGCGAATCTCGTCGATGCGATGGCGCGTGACGAAGATCATGCACTTGTTGATGACGATGGGCTGAATCGAACCACCCTGGAACTGCTGGCCGGCAGCGGCGCACTGCAGGTCGCGGTATTTGGTCCACTCGGTCTGCGTGGCTTTGAGGTTGGCGAGGGCGGTTGCGTCGTAGCTGACCTGGCTTGCGTCGGAGCGCTTGTGCGCGTCGGCGATGTCCTGCTCGAAAGCGAGGAGGGCGGCGCGGTAGAGGCGGCTCAGGTCCTGGTCGGTCATCCGAAGCTGCTCGGCGTAGCAGCTGTCGAAGTCGACCTTCATGGCGTTCAGCTCGCAGGGGTCGGGGTAAGAGGAGGCGGGGATCTGCTGCAGCGCCGGGTTCAGCGGGGGTGCGAGCTGCGGCTTCGGCGCTTGCGTCGGCGGAGGCGTTTTTGGGCCCGTGAATTGGGCGCGGGCGGCGACGGGCGAGCAGCACAGCAGCAGAAGTGCAGACAGGATGCGGGTTCGGGCAGGCATGCGATTGATCCAATCCAGTTGTAGCACCGGTTGCGCGGGCGATAATAGCGCTGATGGAGATCACTGGGCGGGACGCGCTGGTTGTTGTCGATGTGCAGAACGATTTTTGTCCGGGCGGGGCGCTGGCCGTTCCGGATGGGGACGCGGTGATTGCCGTCATTCATCGGATTGCTGGACGATTTGAGCATATTTTGCTGACCCAGGATTGGCATCCGCCGGGGCATTGCTCGTTTGCGTCTAGCTATGAGGGGAAGAAGCCATTTGAGGTGGTCGCGCTGGCCGGTGGGGAGCAGCAGCTTTGGCCGGATCACTGCGTGCAGGGGACGCGGGGGGCGGAGTTGCATCCGGCGTTGCGGCTGGCTCGGGCGGAGTTGATTTTGCGGAAGGGGTTTCGGAAGGAGATCGATTCTTACTCGGCATTTTTTGAAAATGACCGCTCGACTCCGACGGGCTTGGCCGGGTATTGCAAGGAGCGGGGGCTGGAGAGAATGTTTTTCGCGGGGCTCGCTTATGACTTTTGCGTGGGGTTCTCGGCGATCGATGCTCGGCGGGCTGGGTTTGAGGCGGTGGTGGTTCGGGATGCTTGCCGGGCGATTGGTGTGGAGGGGTCGGTGGCGAGGATCGAGGCGGAGTTCGCTCGGGACGGGGCTTGGGTGGTTGGGAGCGTCATTTAGGCAAGAAACAACATCCCTCAGCGGCTAAAGCCGGAGAGATTTTGGAGCCATGGGCACGGCTGGAAGCCGTGCCCCTTCAAAGCGGAGGACCGGATCGCGATTCATGCAATATTTTCGCCATTGGCGGGAGCGACGCAGAGGCGCAGGCCCAGGGCGTGGACGACGCGGAGAACGGTGGTGAATTCCGGGTTGCCGTCGGCGCTGAGGGCTCTATAGAGACTCTCGCGCGAGACACCGGCTTCGCGGGCCACTTCGGTCATACCGCGAGCGCGAGCTATGACTCCGAGGGCGTCGCCGACAAAGGCCGGGTCTCCACTTTCGAGGGCTTCGGTTATGTAGGCGGCGATGGACTCGCTGTCGTCGAGGTATTCGGCGGGATCGAAGGGTTTGGTTTTTGGCTTGGTCATTCTGTCTCTTCGATGACAGCACATTGTAGCTCGCAGGCCACACCCTTGTGTTCCGCGCGTTTCGAGCAGAGCCTACTCACTTCTCGTCGCCCGCAGTAGTGTCTTCGGAGAATCTGTATCGGTCTGTCTCAAAACGCAACCGAAAGGCTTGGCTCTGCAGTTGCGTACCGTCCATAAAATGGGCTACGAGGAGATAATCCAGGTTGGTTAAATTCTCCGGGCTGTCATTGAGAAAAAGTTCCAGCATTTCCTTCCGTCCAGATCGTGTCGTTTCCCTGTCCTTCGCGCTTAACGGCGGTGCCCCTGTCTCAATTACGTCGAAACCTATACCTTCCGGCTGGGGCGAAAGAGCGTAAGACAAGGAGTCAAATTGCAGTGAAAACCTGCCGAGTTTTGAGGGGACAGGATCAAAGCGAATTGATGTCGGCGCCCTCCCGCTGAGGTGCTGAATCGTGAAGGCTACTGGGTCCCGGCTCTCAGCCCAGGCCTTCGGCCCCTCAAGGCCGTTAGGTCTTAGTCCAAGTCTCGGCCTGGTATCATTCAGTGCTGTTTCCGCCTTGATTTTGGCGCATCTCTCCTCCCACCAAAGCAGAACCATCGCAACCATAAAGGCAATATAGAGACACGCGGAGAAAAGTGATTTTTCCTGGTACTTCGCGGGATTGGTGATCTGGAGTACTTCCCGTGCCAAGGACAGAATTCCGCTCATAAGCGCGATCGCTATGAGCACGATTCGGAAGATAGGGCGGAGGTTACGCATGACTGGCAAAACGTTCTGTAGTCATGACGTGCCCCCGAATTCTCATCCATTCATAACTGGAGCTTCTCGGTTAAGGTTTAGCTCCGAGATATTCTCGTCGCCGCCGAGGCTGTGCGGATGTGGGAAGCGCGAAGCGGTTTCCACATCTGCATAGCCTGTTGTTGCCCGCCGGAGCTCATCCGGCGTGCGATAACACAGCGAACTGTGCGGTCGCGCGCAGTTATACTCTCGCCGCCAGCCTGCCAGTGTAACCCGCACGTCGTTCAGCGTGCGGAACCAGTGCACGTTC
>PMUI01000058.1 GCA_003166955.1 Acidobacterium sp. | reverse complement strand
CGCATGCTCGACATGGGCTTCAAGCCCGCCATTCGCCGCATCGCCCATGCGCTGCCCGTGGATCGCCAGACCCTCTGCTACTCCGCGACCCTCAGCCCCGACATCCGCGACGTAGCCCGCGACTACCTCAGGGATCCGGTCCGCATCGAAATCGGTTCGGTCCTCAAGCCTTCACCCAACGTCGAGCTCCGGTCCTTCGAGGTCCCGACCGACAAGAAGCAGGAACTCCTCGAGCATCTGCTCGGATCAAGCAAGGGCAGCTTCCTCGTCTTCGTGCGCACCAAGCACGGAGCTGACCGCGTCGCTCGCCGCCTCGTTCGCTCCGGCCACTCCGCCACGCAGATCCACGGCGACCGCTCGCAGTCCCAGCGCAACGCGGCTCTGCGCAGCTTCGCTCAAGGCCATCATCGCGTCCTCGTCGCCACCGACGTCGCCGCCCGCGGCATCGATGTCGCCGACGTGGCGCATGTCGTCAACTTCGACATGCCGAAAGAAGCCGAGGACTTCGTGCACCGCGTTGGCCGCACCGGCCGTGCCTCGGCGCACGGTGTCGCCTCCACCTTCGCCGCCCCGGACGAAACCCACGCCCTGCGCAAAATGGAACGGACCCTCGCCATCACGACGAAGAAGTTCCGCGTTCGCCCGCGCACCGCGCAAGCCCACGCATAACCGGTCGCCCGCCGAAGCATCATCCGGCTGGTCCGGGTCTCGCATTTGAGACCCGGGGTCTCTTTTTGCAGCCCCCCAGCGACTCTCACCGCCGATCACCGATCACTGCTCTCCATCGCCAACTTCACCGCGCCCAGCGCCTGCAATTCCCGGCGCGCTCTGCTACGGCCCAACACCAGCGCGTTATAAACAGCCGTGCCCGCAGCTCCAATCGCCAGCGCGCCGACCCAGATCACCCGCCCATGCCCCACATGCAGCACAATCCAGTAAGCGAAACAAATGAGAGCCTCCACACCGACCAGCACCCGCCCGAACTCCAGAACCTGCGCTCTCCGTCCCAGTTTCCTCACCCGCACAGCCAGCGCCGACGTCGTCGCGAGCGCATAATCGCCCGCCGACTCCCGCGTCGCCAGCAGAAAACTTGCCAACGCAAAAACCGCGCTCCACGCAATCACCGTAAACGTGTACGCCGCAACCGACCGATGCAGCATTACCGCCAGCGTGATCGTCGCAACCGCCGCCAACACCACCAGCAACGCGGCTCCCGTTCTCCACGCCTTCCATCGCGCCGCACTCCGCACCTGCCTTGCTAAACCCGCGACCTCATCCGTCACAATTCCCTCCTTCCACGCTTCACCCAGTTCCTTCCAGTCCCGATCCTCGTTCATCGCGCTCCCTCCTTCAGCAGTTTTCTCGCCCGCGTCAGCCGCACAGCCACGTTCCCTTCCCCAATGCCCAACACCTCTCCGATCTCCGCGTTCGACAAACCTTCCAGCGCCAGCATCACCACCTGCCGCAGGGTCATCGGCAAACGTTCCACGCGCGCCCGCAGCTCTGCGTGCTCCTCGCTCTTCGCCGCCGCCTGCTCCGGATCGGGCCCCGCATCGGCGATCTCCGGCGCCTCTTCCAGCTGCAGCTGCTCCGGATGCCTCCGCGCCACGTGCGTCAACGCCCGGTTGTGCGCCACCCGATACACAAACGTTCGCTCCGAGCATTGCCCGCGAAATCCCCGCAGCGCGCGCCACAACGCAACACGAATCTCCTGCACCAGATCCTTCTGCAGTTCGGCGTCCCTCTCATACGCGCCCGCAAGCCGCCGCAGCGGCCCCTCATACTCCGCCAGCAACTGCTCAAAGCGATTCTCTTCGATGCGATCCCCCATCCGCCCCGGCGCTTTCTTTCAAACAGGTAGTCCCCCGCGCAGCCAAAACCTTACATCCGTTTCGGCCTCTCCAAAAATCTGTTCCGCAAATCCCGGGAGCGTAGAATCATCCGTTCCTCCTCCAGCAGGATGCCGTTACCACCGTGGCCTCCTGATCGCTGCCCTCACTCGCGAGGTGCACTGTGGAAGTTCCGAACGCATTCATCGGCAAACCCAGCAAGCCATCCAATAAGGAAGTCACCACCGCCCTCGGCCCCAGCGCTCCCGCCTGGTCCGAGTTCGTCCTCTGGATGCAAGAGCAGGGCGCCACCGGTCAGGAATGGAAATCCAGCGGTGCGAAGTACGGCTGGTCGCTGCGCCTCAAACGCAAGGACCGCAACATCGTCTACCTCTCCCCTTGCCACGACTGCTTCCGCGTCGCCTTCGTCCTCGGTGAAAAGGCCATGGACGCCGTCCACGACGCCACCTTCTCAGCTGCCGTCAGGCAGCTCATCGCCGAGTCGCCGCATTACCCCGAAGGAACCGGCATCCGCCTCATCGTCCACAAGCCGCGCGACCTCGCTCCGATTCGTACCCTGGCCGCCATCAAGCTGGCCAACTAACAGCACGGGCCATTTCCCGATGAGTCAAGCCGTGCGTAGCGAATTCTCTCAGCTTCATGTACGATCAGTCCCCGACTCAACCGCACGCTGGCCTGGAGGTAACCCAATTCCCTTGCCTTTGTGTCGCTCGGTTTTAAGCAAATGAGAGGAAGATTCTACGGTAGGACAGATACCAACCGGCGATTGATGTTTCATGGCATGGTTCTCTTCTTGCTCGGGCTGCTAACCGGTTTTGCCGAGCAGCATTTCGCAAATGTGCGAATGGGGCTTGCCGCGCATCTTGAAGGTCTGATGAATGGCATCTTCCTCCTTGCGCCGGGCGCCATTTGGACGAACGTGAGACTGTCGGCGACGGCCACCGCCATCGCCTTTTGGACAGTTCTTTATGGCACTTATTTGAATTGGCTCATGAGCGTACTTGCCGCGATCTTTGGAACTGCAGCCCTCTCTCCAATTACCGGAGCCGGTCACAGTGGGCAGCCCAGGCAGGAGACCTTCGTCACAGTCGGTTTTATGTCAGTCGGCATTGCCATCGTCATAGCATCTGCCCTGATACTTTGGGGTGTTCGTAAACAATTGTCGAGTTGAGTCGGAGCCCGGACGAATGAGAATCCCTAAACCCGCACTTATTGTTCCATGCGTCGTCTTGCTTATCTATCTTTTCGTGCCGGGCGTTCGACAAAGGCCCTGGACGGCTTTGAGAATCGCCGGAGCAATCATTGCACTCGCTGGCTATATCTTGTTCATTACCGCTCGGCTTCAGCTGGGCGAGTCGTTTTCCGTCGCGCCGCAAGCAAAGCAACTCGTTACCCACGGACTTTATTCACGGATTCGGAACCCCATATACATCTTCATTGCCGTTATGTGGTTAGGCTTGATCGTGGCGCTCCACCTAAATTATTTGTTCGTGCCCTTCGTCGCGTTGCTCATCATGCATTTGATCCGAGCAAGGCAGGAAGCAAAGATTCTGCAGGAAAGGTTCGGAGAGGCTTATCTCAACTACTGGAAACAAACCTGGTTTTGATCCGGAACCATACGACTGTCTGGACGCTGTTGAAGATTCACTTTAGGTTGCGCCTTACCTCAGCTACAAGTGCTTGCAGCGCGGCTTGATCGGTCGACCTGATCGAGATAGAGAAGATTGTGCCTTCCTGCCGATATGCGCCTCCAATGAGCCCACTGCCCGGAGGCGGCGAAGCACCCCGTCTCGTGAGCATGGCATCGGCTTGTGGCCCGGACGCTGATTCCGCAAGGATCATGAATTGTCCGCCCGAATGATTTGAGCCCGTATAGAAGCAGGTCATCTGATTCGATGCCGTCTGGTCAATGGTCGCCGGGTAACCCATAATTTGGCTGAATGTTTCTGCCGTTAGCACCTTGCAGGGGTCGTTGGTTGCGGCCAACGCAGATGTTGCAAAGACGACAACTGCGACTGTTGCACATAGGAAGAATGCGAACCTTGATGAATGCACATCTTTGCAAGTCATCGAAACCTCCAAATTGCGATTTGTGACCGGAGTCCGCACCGGTAGGTCAGCCCCGTTTTCAGAACAACGGTGGGTGAGCTTGAGGTGGGGCGTCTTCGATGGGCGAGCGAGGGAACCGCAGATCGAAGGTTCCACTGGATGTGGCGAACCTATGTCCCATCCTATAAGCATGTCAAGCTCAAAATCTCGTCTGCGAATAACTCCGCGGAGTGATCATTCGGCGGGACCAAAGCAACAATGCGAATGACTTGTCCGCGACCGCCAGCTTCCCCTGACATACCCTGGCAGACTATTCGAACCCTGGCCACGATCAAGCTGGCTAACTAACGCTGATTTTCGCCCTCTACGTGCGCCCCTCGCGCTTCTGCCCGACCACCAATCCCCGCGGAGTCGGCAGCAGCACCATCGAGATCAGCCCCTCACTCTCCATCCGCAGCGCCGCTTCCCGCACAATCCCAGGATGCGACCCAGCATCATGCATCAGGATCAGACCCGTCGGCCGAATCTGCGGCAGGAACCGCCGAATCTCCTGCTCCCGAATCTCCAGATCGCTGTCGCTGAAAAACAAATCGATGGTCCCATCCACCGTCATCTCGAGGCTCGAAGCATTCCGCAGCTCAATCCACTGCGCCATCCCCGAAGCCGTAATCTTCTCCTGCGCCTTCGCGAACACCACCGGATCGAACTCGCAGCTCACGATCCTGCCGAACCCATTCCGTTCAAGCCCGCGCGCCATCCACACCGCGCTCACCCCCAGAAACGCCCCGGTCTCGACGATCAGCTCCGGCTTCACCGTCGTCACCAGCGTCGCCAAAAACTCCAGCACCTCCACCTCTGCGGTCATCGAGTCGTACATGCTCCACCGCTCCGGGTGCGGGCACTCCGGAGTCGCGCGATGATACTCCGGCAATTGCGCGCCCGCGGCCCGCTCCGCCTGCAGCATCACCTTGTGTTCCTGCTTCAGCTTCTTTCCAAACAGTCCCAAACGCTCTCCTGAACCCAATCCCCGATTGTAGAGGTTGCCGCCCGAACTCTGAACGCTGAACGCCGCACGCCGTCTCCTGCACCCTGCACCTTGTACCCTGTACACATGAAAGTCGCCATCCTGGGATTCGGTACCGTTGGCAGTTCCGTTGCACGCATCCTCTGCGATCTAAAACCCGAAGGCCTTCAGCTCTCGCACATCTTCAACCGCGGCGTCGCCCGCAAGAAAGTCGACTGGGTTCCCGCACCCGTTGTCTGGACCGAGGACTTCGATGAAGTCCTGCGCTCCGACGTTGACGTCATCGTCGAACTCGCAGGCGGCCTCGAGCCCGCTGGTTCCTGGGTTCGCCGCGCCCTCGAAGCCGGAAAATCCGCGGTTACCGGCAACAAGAAACTCATCGCCAAACACGGAGTCGAACTCGACCGTCTCGCCCGCTCCAAAGGCGCGCACCTTCTCTACGGCGCCGCCGTCGCCGGAGGCATCCCCGTCATCCCCGGCCTCCAGCAAGGCCTCGCCGGCGATCGCATCACCCGCATCGAAGCCATCCTGAACGGCACCTGCAACTTCATCCTCAGCAGCATGGAGGCGGGCGCCGCCTTCGCCGACGTGCTCCGCGAAGCCCAGCAACTCGGCTACGCCGAAGCCAATCCCAGCGAAGACGTCGACGGCTACGACGCCCGCGCCAAACTGGTCATTCTCTCCCGCATCGCGCTCCGTTCCGACATCGACGTCGAATCCGTCGCCTGCCGCTCCATCACCGAAGTCGATGCCGTCGACCTCGTCTACGCGCGCGACCTCAACTGCACCATCCGCCAAATCTCCAAAGCCGAGTTGCGCCCCGATGGCGTCTCCGCCACCGTCGGCCCCATGCTCGTCCCGCTGCGCTCGCCCTTCGCCTGGTCGCGCGGCACCGAGAACATGGTCCTCCTCAGCGGAAAATATGGCGGCGACGTAGTCTTCTCCGGCCACGGCGCGGGCGGCAATCCAACAGCGGTCGCTGTCGTCTCCGACCTCATCTCGCTCGCGCACGGCTCCAAAGCCGTCGACCTGCCTAGCCGCGCCGCTCAGGTCAGCGGCGAGTTCGAGGTCCGCCACTATATCCGCTTCGTCGTGCAGGACCGCCCCGGCATCGTCGCCGAAATCGCCGGAGCCCTCGCCTCGGAGAAGATCAACATCGACGCGCTCTTCCAGCGCACCGGATACGAGAAGGGCAACCTACCCTTCGTCGTCACCGTCGAGCCCTGCGCCGCCTCGGCCCTCCGCCGCGCCATCGACCGCATCGCACACGCGGGCTGGCTCGCCCAACCGCCCCTCGACATGCCCATCCTCGGTGAATGAGAACCGACGCGATCACGTTATGGCGGTGAAAGAACCTCAACTTTGTATTGCCCGTGAGGGAACTTGCGATCGAAGGTTACGACCGTAGCCTGCACCTCCTCAGCGAACGCTGCGAGGTAAGCATCAGTCCATGCATTTGGGCTCCGCGCGATCCTGGAGCTCGCCTGTCGCCAGCGCGCGCTCAGCCCGGCCGGCTCCGGCATAAAAGCCACTCGCCCATCGCCTCGCCAGGTATCGTAGACAGCCCAGGCTGCCGGGGCATCGAGCACATCCTCTTCCATCACATGTGGATTTGTCAGAAGACGAAGGAAACCCATCTCTGTAACGCGGCAAAATACCAGATGCAATCCATTAGAGGCTTCCAGCCACTTCCTTGCGGTCGCATGGTGTACGTGCCGATCGGAAGTCAGCGCGATCCACACATTCACATCAGGCAAGCAGATCATCAAAGTCATACTTGCTCAGATCTAATGATCCCGGGCGCTTCGAGGTGAGGAGGGGGAGCTTCACTCCGCCTGCGGACGAAACACCGTCTGCCTCTGCGACAACCGCACTCTCAAACGCAGCCACGATAAGTTCCTCCACGGTCACGCCGCGGCTTTTCGCGGCGCGCTCGGCGCGACGATACACAGAATCCGGCACATTGATCGTGGTTCGCATCTCCCTTTTATGATACGTGCATCCTCGCCTACCCTCCAATAGACTGCCCTCAGATGTTCGCCACCATCATCGCCGTCCTCACCACGCTGCTCACCATCGCCGGAATCGGCTACTATCTCATCGCCATCTGGAGCGCCCGCGCTTTTCTCCGACGCCCCCGCTTCCCTGCCGGATTCGCGCCCCCCGTCAGCATCCTCAAGCCCCTCCACGGCCTCGACCCGGGCATGGCAGAAGCCTTCGCCAGTCATTGCCGCCAGAATTACTCCGGCGAATACGAAATCCTCTTCGGCGTCTCGCGCCTCGACGATCCCGCCGCCGCCGTCGTCCGCCAGCTCCAGGTCGACTTCCCCGATCACGCCATCCGCCTCATCCTCTGTCCCAACGTCCTCGGCCCCAACGGCAAAATCAGCAACCTCGCCCAGCTCGTGCCCAACGCGCGTTTCGACCACATCATCTTCAGCGACTCCGACATTCGCGTCGGTCCCAACTACCTCGCGCACGTCCTCGCGCCCTTCGCCCCCGCCGAAAACAAGAAACCCACCGGCCTCGTCACCGCGCTCTACCGCGGTCGTGCCCACCAGACCCTCGGCTCCAAGCTCGAAGCCCTCGGCATCTCCACCGACTTCGTTCCCGGCGTCCTCACCTCGCGCTTCATCGAGCGCGGCCTTCGCTTCGGACTCGGCTCAACGCTGGCCGTCTCCCGCACCGCACTCGACGCCATCGGCGGCCTCGCCACCCTCGCCGACTATCTCGCCGACGACTACGAACTTGGAGCCCGCATCGACGCCGCCAGCTTCCGCGTCGAGCTCATCAACGAAATCGTCGAGACCCACGTCCCCGCCTGGAGCCTCTCCGGCTACCTGCATCATCAGCTGCGCTGGTCCCGCGCCATGCGCGACTCACGCCACGCCGGCTACGCAGGCCTCATCGTCTCGTACGGCCTCGCCTGGGCCGTCCTCAACCTCATCGCCTCAGGACTCAGCCTCCCAGCTTTCGCACTCTTCACCATAGCTCTGCTCTTTCGGGTCACGCTCGCGCTCGGCGTCGGCGTCGGCATCCTCGGCGACCGTCAGGTTCTGCGCGACCTCTGGCTGCTGCTCCCGCGCGACCTCCTCGCCCTCGCCATTTGGGCGTGGAGCTACGCCTCCGACGCCATCACATGGCGCGACGAGCGCTTTCTGCTCAGGGAAGGAAAGTTGGTGAAGCTGGAATCGACAGTGGCCCCAGCCGAGGCGCCGCAGGCCACCATCAAAACGTGAGAGCCCTCAGTGCGAAGGCGGCACATACTCCTTCGGCAAAGCAGCGCCCTCGCCAAAGAAAAACTGATCCATTTGCTCCACAAGAAACTCCTGCGCCTGCGGAGTCCACGGCTGCAGGCGGTACTCGTTCAACAGCATCTTCTGCCGCTCCACCCACTCCTGCCACGCCTTCTTCGAAACGTTGTTGTAGACCTTGTTGCCAAAGTCGCTGTCGAAAGGCGCCTCGTCCAGCCCCTCCAGCTCCTGCTTGTAGCGTGCGCAAAAAACCATGTGCGGCATCAGCGTCTCTCTCTGGGAATATTGTAACGACTTCCCCGCGGAACGCAGTGGCCATCACCGCGGCGGAAGCATATAAAGAAATCAGGCGATGATCGACACTGGGCTGTTTCCCGTCCCGCAACCGGGGCGGGCTTTCACAAAAAGAACAACCTTGCCAGGCCGAATCTCCTGTGCAATGTTTCTGAGTGCCTCGCTTCTCGCCGTCGCACCCCGCATCGCATCAGCACAATCCGTCGACGAAATCGTCCGCAAGGTAGTCCACAACGAGCTCGACGCCGACTTCAACGACCACACAGCCTGGATGTATCGCGACGCCTACAAGTCGCCCGAAAAAGACATCGTCAAGTTGGTCATCGAGGCCCCCCAGGGCAATCTCTCCGAGATCATCGAAGACGGCGGCCGCCCACCCAGCGCCGAAGAGCACCAGAGCGATCTGAACCGAATCCAGCAGATAGTCAGCGACCCTGCGCTGCGCGCGCGCATGAAGAAGAACGAACAGCACGACGGCCAGCAGGCGCGCGACATGATGACCATGCTCCCCAACGCCTTCGTCTGGCACATCATCGATCACGCCAACGGAGACATCACGCTGTCCTTCTATCCCGCCCCGTCGTTTTCACCCGACAGCATGAACGCCAAAGTGCTCGCTGCCATGTCCGGAATCCTGGTCGTCGACGAGCATTCAATGCGCCTCAGGAAACTCTCCGGCCACCTCGATCACGAAGTGGTCTTCGGCTGGGGTCTCCTCGGCCGCATCAACTCTGGCGGCACCTTTGAAATCGTCCGCCAGGACGTCGGATTCGGCAGTTGGCAAATCACCCAGATGCACGTCCACATCTCCGGCCACGCCCTCTTCTTCAAGAATATTGGCGACCAGGAGGACGAAATCACCAGCGACTATCACCGCACCCCCGACGGCGTAGATCTGAACAAAGCGGCGGATATGCTGCGCAATGGCGAAGCCGCGCGCGAGCTACATCTGGAAGTCCATTTTGGCGGGTGATCTCTAACTCGGTGTCGACACTAGTGCAACCGCAGCCGCCACGCGATGTAGCTCGCAATCTCGTGCGTGAGCCGTCGCATGCGCTGCTCCCTTGGGATGCTGCGCCCCACAGGCCGCGGTGACGTATAGACCTGCAGCCCGTCCGCCTCGCAGATGGCGTGGATGCGAAACAGATGCGTGCCGTCGCTGACCACCACGATATTCTGCAGCCCGTTGGCCCGCGCAATCACCGCCAGCCGCTCCGCCGACTCCTCCGTGTTATCGCTCTCGGTCTCCGCGATAATCGCCGCCTCCGGAACCCCGTGTGCCAGCAAATAATCGTGCCCCACGCCGCCCTCCGAGTGCCGATCCGCCGGGTCGCCGCCGCCCAGCGTGATCATCAACGGCGCAATCCCCCTCTGGTAGAGCTCCAGTGCATGATCCAGCCGAGCCCGCAGCACCGGCGACGGACGCCCGTCGTACTCCGCGGCGCCGAACACCGCGATCGCATCGGCCGGGCGCGCCTCATCGCGACGCGCGAAGTGCTGAATCTGTGTATCCACCCACACCACCCACGCCAGCGCCGCCGCAATCGCCGTCCCTGCGATCCACACCAGCCCGCGCTTCCACGCACCCTTCGGCGCGCGCACACCACCCCGGCGCACCGCCCGCAGATTGTCGCGCGGAACGATCATCGTTGCTGCAGCGCCAGCACGATCGCGTGGGTCGGAATCGCCCCCTCCCGCAGAATCTGCCAGCTCCCCTCGGGCCCGGACAAATCCACGATAGTCGTCGGCACGCTGCGGCCCGTCGGCCCTCCATCGACGATCACCGGAATCCTGTCGCCAATCTGGTCGCGAACACACGCCGCGTAGGTGCATTCCGGCAGCCCTGCCAGGTTCGCCGCCGTCGCGGTAATCGGCAGCCCGAATTCCGCCACGACGGCCCGCGGAATCGCCGCATCGGGAACGCGCAGCGCTACATTGCCGGTGTTCGCCGTGCTGCGCAGCGGCAGGCGCGAACTCGCCTTCACAATCACCGTCAACGGCCCAGGCCAGAATTTCTCTGCCAGCAAATCGAAACACGCTCCGCTGTCCCGCGCCAGCGAATAAGCCTGCGCCAGACCTGAAACCAGCAGCGACAGCGGCTTCTGCTTCAACCGGGTTTTGATCTCGTAAATGCTCTCGACGGCGCGCAGATTCACTGGGTCGACCGCCAGACCGTAGAACGTGTCCGTCGGCATGCCCACCACTTTGCCGTTGCGAAGGCAGTTCACAACATATTTGATCCGGTCCGGCTCAGGCTCATCCGGATGGATGCGCAGAATCTCTGCTGACAAGGCCTCTCCCGTCGCGCAACCTGGCAGCGCAGCAAGTCCATGGACGAAACCGCCCTGACCCTACCCCTCCGGAGAAGGGATTAGAATCCCTCCATGCCAACGGCTTCGGATCGCTCGCGCCTCATCAGCATTGTACAGAGTCGCCAGAACGCCAGGGTCCGTGAACTGCGCGCCGCCTTCGCCCGCACCGGCCGGGAGGTCTCTGAAGTAATCGGCATCGAGGGCGAGCACCTGCTCTCCGAAGCGATCCGCAGCGGCCTGCACCTCCGTGCCGTCTTCATCCGCACCGAGCCGGACAGCCGCAACCTCCGCATCCTCGAGCGCCTCACGCTTCCGGCTCCCACCCCCATCGTTTCCCTCAACCCCGCCGTCTTTTCGAGCGCAGTCGAGACCGAATCGCCGCAGGGCATCGCCGCCATCGTCGAGACGCCGCACTTCTCCCTCGCCGAAGCGCTCTCCGGACCTCGCCCCCTCGTCCTCGTCACCGCCGCCTTGCAGGATCCAGGCAATCTCGGCACGCTGATTCGCTCCGCGGAAGCCTTCGGCGCCAGCGGCGTCATCGCGCTGCCTGGGACCGTCAGCGTCTGGAACTCCAAAACTCTGCGCGCTTCCGCCGGATCCGCCTTTCGCGTCCCGGTCGTCGCTGAAAAATCGGCACTCGCATTCGCCGCCCTCGCCGAGCGCCACATCCCGGTCTTCGCCGCCGTCCCTGCCTCTTCCGATCCCGACGCGATCCCCTGCTTCCGCGCCGACCTTACCGGCCCCGCAGCCTTCCTCATCGGCAACGAAGGCAGCGGCCTCTCCGCCGAACTCCTCGACCGCGCCGATCAACGCATCGCCATCCCCACACCGGGCCCCGTCGAATCCCTCAACGCCGCCGTAGCCGCCAGCATCCTTCTCTACGAAGCCGCCCGCCAAAGATCCACCAAAAAATCCTGACCCGCCCGCACAGAAACCTCGCACCCATCACCACTCCGCGAAGCGCAGATAATCCGGCTCTGCTGATCGATGGATTTGACGGCAGGCACGAGATCGATGGGAATGGCTTTACTTGACGAATGCGGAGTGTTACTTTGCAGAAACCTTTTCAGAACTGGAGAATCGCCGTGCTTTGTCCTCGTTGTGGTACAGAGTCTTTGCCGAATCAAAAATTCTGCACGAATTGCGGAACTGTCTTAGCAACTGCGGAAAACGCGCAGAGTGTCGTGGTCGCCGCTCCCGGGCCAATCGTGCAAGCCGTGCCGCAGCCGCCACCATCGTTGATGCACCCTATTCCTGCCGGCGGATTGACGATTGAAGATGTAGTCGCCTGGCTGCAGAGCGCAGGATACTCCGCCAAAGTGGTCACCGCCGAGAACGGCAATCGCCACATTGTGAGCAACACAATGGGCACCCCGTTCAACGTCTTTGTGGGCGATTGCCAGGGCGAGCGCTGCGCTTCCATTGAGCTCGCCGCCGGTTTTTCCACCAACGGCAAATTCGATATTTCGCAAATCAACGACTGGAACAACAACAACCGCTGGTGCCGGGCTTATTACGACAACGTCAACGATCCGTGGCTTGGAATGGATATCGACCTGTCGCCCGGCGGCACGTACGAATCGCTGAATGATCAGTTCGCGGCCTGGAACGATAGGCTCGCCAAGTTCATCAACAAGTACAGTTTGAAATAAGTCCCTCGCCGCCGACGCACTCACCGAGGACTGCTGGGGGAATCACGCTCTCTTTCGGATTGCGGCCGCATCACCAGCTAATCGGAAATCACAATGGTCCCCACGCGAACAAAACTTCCAGACAGCCGAACCACCCGCCCAGAAACACTCTCTACTCCCCATTCCTGCCACAGGAGCCCAACGCAAGCGTCGCTCGCCAGACGGGGTCAAAACTCATCCACCCCGTGCCAAAAAAGACCCATGGCCCGCCAAAGAGCCGCCAAAGAATCCTGACCTTCAAGGGCGAAACCTCGCTGCCCGATCCTGGTCCCCATCAACGAAGCCCAAAGCCCAATTGTTTTGCGTCCGCCGCCATGAGTGACCGCATCGAAACGACGTCGCGATGCGACCGGCCCATAGCAGTCAAATTCCCACACTGCTCAGAAGGAGCGACGCCATGACTCAAACCAGTGCAACAGATCAACGCGGTAAGCAGACAGCTGATCCTCCGGTTCGAGGGACGCCAGCGCTTCCAGAACAAAAGCGTGAGGCGGCGTTTTTCGCGTCGGCTTGGCGAGGCGATGCGACATTCCTGAATGTACCTCTATTGATTCCGCCAGACCCGCGTGTCCGCGTCGATCATCTGCTCAAGCCTATCCGAAGTCACTTTCACATCCCCCAGCGCCGCCAGTCAGGCAATCACGTGCTCCGCAACCGGCCCCCTCGGTCCATAATCGTTGGAGCATTGATTCATGACCAACAACCAGTCCAAAACGGCAAGCCGCGCAAGGCATCTCGTCACCTTCGGCCTAACCGCCATCGAAGACGTCGTGTATGTCGGCCTGGGAGTCGTTCTGGCCGCAACCGCCCTCTGTCTGCTCTTTCTTGCCATTCGCAGCTTTGTCCTGGCTCTCGTCGCCCACGCGCTCTCCGGACAGGTCATCAGCCTCCTCGACCAGATTCTCCTCATCCTCCTGATCATCGAGCTGCTCTATACCGTTCAGGTTTCGTTCCGCGAGCATGCCCTCATGGCCGAGCCCTTCCTGGTCGTCGCCCTCATCGCGACGGTGCGAAAGATCCTCATCGCGACCGCCCAGATTTCCCAATTAGCCGAACCCAACGACACCGTCTTCCACCATTCCCTCGCCGAACTCAGCCTCCTCTCCCTCATGGTGCTGATTCTCGTCGGATCGTTGGTCCTGCTTCAGCGCCACGGCAAAACCGCAGCCATCGACCGCTCTGAACGCTGACGCTCGCACACCGGCGACGACTATCCTCTCCCCAAAACAGCCCTCCGGAGCGATGATGAAGGAAGCTAAACCATGAGCCTCTTCGCCCCCACTCCCGACCAAAAGACGACCCACGTCGCCGCGCCCCTTGCAGAGCGGATGCGTCCCCGCTCCCTCGACGAATTTCTGGGACAGGAACATCTCATCGGCCCGGGAAAACCGCTCCGTGTTCAGATCGAGCGCGATGATGCCTCTTCGATGATCTTCTGGGGCCCGCCCGGCGTCGGCAAAACCACCCTCGCCAAAATCATCGCCGAAACCACGCAGGCCACCTTCATCGAGTTCTCCGCCGTTCTCGCCGGCATTAAGGAAATCAAGCAGGTCATGGCCGACGCGGAGAAGGCCGCCTCATGGGGCACGCGCACCATCCTCTTCATCGATGAGATTCACCGCTTCAACAGAGCCCAGCAGGACGCCTTCCTCCCCTGGGTCGAGCGCGGCTCCATCCGCCTCATCGGCGCCACCACTGAGAACCCCTCCTTCGAAATCAACTCCGCCCTGCTCTCCCGCTGCCGCGTCTACACGCTACAGCCGCTCTCCGATGCCCAAATCGTAACGCTGCTCCAGCGCGCTCTCACCGATCCCGAACGCGGCCTCGGCGCCCAGCACCTCACCGCCGATGAAGGCGCGCTCGAACTCCTCGCCTCCTACGCATCCGGCGACGCGCGCAACGGGCTCAACGCCCTTGAGGTCGCCGCCAAGCTCGCCACGGCTTCTCCGGACCCGTCGTCGCCCCCGCCCGTCATCACCCGCCAGATCGCCACGGAAGCCCTCCAGCAGCGCGTGCTGATGTACGACAAGCAGGGCGAGGAGCACTACAACCTCATCTCCGCGCTCCACAAATCGGTCCGTAATTCCGATCCCGACGCTTCCATGTACTGGCTGGGCCGCATGCTGCAGGCGGGGGAAGATCCCCTCTATGTTGCGCGGCGCCTCGTCCGTATGGCCGTCGAGGACGTTGGCCTGGCCTCGCCGGAAGCGCTGCACATCGCGCTTGCCGCCCGCGATACGGTCGACTTTCTTGGCTCGCCCGAAGGCGACCTCGCGCTCGCCGAAGCTGCTGTGTATCTTGCCCTGGCGCCCAAATCGAACGCCCTCTACACCGGCTATAGCGAAGTCCTCTCCGATATCGAAACCACCCGCCAGGAGCCAGTTCCGCTCCACCTGCGCAACGCCCCGACAAAGCTCATGAAGGAACTCGACTACGGCAAAGGCTACGAGTACGCGCACGACGTCGAGGGCCGCGTCGCCGACATGGAATGCCTCCCCGAATCCCTTCGTGGCCGCCGCTATTACCACCCGACCCAGGAAGGCCGCGAGAAGCTCCTCGCTCAGCGCATGGAAGAGATCCGAAGGATCCGCGAAGCGAAACGCGACCAAAAGTAGCGAACGGCGAGCGAAAAACGAGCGCAAACGCGAGCCGAAAACGAGCGGAAGACGAGCAGAACCGAGCACAAGCCGGGCAAGGAAAACAATTAAGAGGCAAGGGAAAACCCGAGCTATCTGTAGTGGCTTCGCCTTTTGCTTGCTTTTGGGCTCGGCGTTTGCTCGCCTCGTGCTCGTTTTTCTCGCTTTACGCTTGCCCCGGGTTTCGAAGACTCGATACGAAGGCGGTCAGCATCCTCTCGATTTCATCGATCTCCTGCAGTACGGACGAATAATCGACTTCTCGCGAAATGTGCAGCTGTCTTGCCAACTCCATCTGTGTCTCCAGTTCATTCAGCGATCCGCGCGCCTGACGCAGAAATAATGCGAAGCTCTTGTCGGAGCCGCGGCCGTGACCCTCCGCAATGTTGCTGGGCACCGATACCGCCGCACGGCGCATCTGCTGGACGAGTCCGAAGGTCTCCGATTGCGGAAAGGAGCCGGTCAATGTATAGACATCCCTCGCCAGCGCCATGGAGCGTTGCCAAATCTGCAAATCGCGAAAATGACCGTGTCGCATCCCTTCCATCACAGAACAGAGCGCGGCGCACGGCAAGAGCACCGAAGTTTTGAGGCTACGCACGGCTGTTCTTTCCGCCCGCTTTCCTCTCCCTCCTACCCATCGTTCGCTCGTCGGCCCGCTCGCCGTCTGCTCGCCTTACGCTCGTTTCACGCTCGCTTCCCGCTGCTTTCCATGTGCTATATTCCGAAAGAGTTCCATGATCTTTTCCCGCGATTACGTTGGCTATCTGGCGCGCCACACCGTAAAGCATCTCATCGACGCCAAAATGATTGAGACCTCGAAACCCAAAGCCGTCGAGGAGCGTGTCTACAACGGCATCCTCGAAGAGCTCTCCCTCGAGGACCGCATCAACGAAGAGGTCCGCGTCATCCTCGACGCCTACCAGGATGAAATGCACCGCACCGGCGCCAGCTATTTCGAAATGTTCAAGAAGGTCAAAACCGAGCTGGCCCGCAAATACAAGGCGGTGCTGTGAGAATCTCCCGCGACAAACTCAACAAACTCGCCCACGTCGTCGCGGACACCCTCGCCGAAACCCCGGAGTGCGATTTCCTCGAAGACCGGAACACCATCCGCCAGGAAGCCCGCAAAGCCCTCGAGCATCTTCTTCTTGAAGAAATGCGCATCGACCAGGCCGCTCGCCTGAAGATCGAGTCGCAACGCCGCATCATCCCCGAGGGATCGCAGGAGTGGGACATCCTCTACCGCAAGTACTACAACGAAGAAGTAAAGAAACTCGGGATTTAAGGCAGTTTTCCTCCAACGCCGCGTCGCAACGCCGCCGCAGTAGGTCTATTCCACTTCTCATAGAAAAGCCCTCAATCCCTACCATTTCTCAGAGATTTGCTCCGCCAAATGCGCGGAAGTACCCACGCAAACCCGCATCTATGCACCAACGGACCCGGTACTAAAGTTCCCAGTAAAAACAAGGCTTTCCCCGCCTTAGTGACGAACGTCGCAGCGAGCGGTACAGCACCAGGCACGCGGCCTGTTCGCGACCCCAACAATGGCACCCTGGGTGCATTACCAGGGGTGTCTGCTCATGTCTTCCGTTGTCAGTACCGCAGCATCACTCCCCGACCCTTCTCGTTTTTGGGCCCGGCCCTTTGCCGGCTCGCAGGCCTCTTCGCTGCATCGTTTCCACTGTCCTTAACCGACGGGTATACCCCCGCCTGATCTCGTCAGGCCCCACCGTTTCTGGAGGAAAAAATGAATTACAGACCCAATCGCTGGCTCCTGGCTCTTCTCCCCCTGTGTCTGCTTTTCTGCGCAGCGCCCCGCCTTTCGGCGCAGGGCATTACTACAGGCACTATCATCGGTCAGGTTGTCGATCCGCAGGGAGCCGTCATCCCGAACGCTAACGTTGCCGCCAGCAACACGGCTACGGGCGTGGTGCTCCATACCACGTCGATGGCCGACGGCAGCTTCTCCTTTCGTGCCGTGCCGATCGGCCGCTATTCCGTCAAGATCGAAGCTCCGGGTTTCACCCCCGCGACCGTCAACGACGTCGCCGTCGATTCCGGCGTGACCGCCGATCTCCGCACGGTGAACGTGAAGGTCGGAGGCAACATGCAGGTGGTCGAAGTGAATGGTTCGGCGGAGACGCTGCTCACCCCCACCGAATCCCAGGTGACCACCACCTTCGATACCCAGAACATGGAGACCCTGCCCCTCAACAATGGGTTCGACACCATCACCGAAGTCATTCCCGGCGTAGTGAGCACGCACGGCGACAATTTCTCCAACACCAACGGCGACAACTTCTCAGTGAACGGCCAAAGCGGCCGCAATAATAACTTTGAGCTGGACGGCCAGACCAACAACGACAACTCCGTCGCCGGTCCCCAAATCTTCTTCGGCAACCAGGACGCCATCCAGGAAATTCAGGTCATCACCAACGACTACAGCGCGCAGTATGGCCGCAACGCCGGTGCCGTCGTGAATTACGTCACAAAGGCCGGCACAAATTCCTTCCACGGCTCCGCCTTCGAGCTCTATCAGGGACAGGCCCTCAGCGCGATGAACAACGGCGACAAGAGCCCGCTCTTCGGCTACTGCGCCTCCGGCCAGACCCCCGCCGCCAACGGCTGCGCCGCGCCCGTCCTGCCCCGCTTTGTTGAGAATCGCTACGGCGCCACCATCGGCGGTCCGGTCCTCAGGGACAAGCTCTTCTTCTTCGGCAGCACCTTTTGGGATCTCCTCCGCCAGGGTGTCTCGCCCTCCTTCAGCCTCCCCGACCTCACCCCCACACCTGCCGGCCTTGCGTCCCTTGCCGCCGCGTTCCCCGGAAATCCCGCCGTCGCCATCGCCAAAGCTGGCGGACCCTACGGCATCGCAGCGGGCAATCCGCAGCCCATCGCCTCCAGCATCACCACGGAGAACATCACTGGCCCCAACGGCACAACCGTCCCGGTTCAGTTCGCCGGCGTCAGCCGCAGCATTCCCTCCCTCTTCAATGACGAAGAGAACATGGGCCGCCTCGACTGGCAGCCCGATGCCAACGACCACTTCTTCGTACGCTTCTTCTATCAGGACCAGCTCAGCACCGGCATCTCCGGCGGCAGCATTGCCGCGGGCGATTACGTCGACGTTCCCGATACCAACTACTCAGTCGGCGCAGACTGGACGCACACCTTCTCCCCGCATTGGGTCGACCAGCTCCGTTACGCATTCCAGGAGTCCAAAGTAGCTTTTGAAGGAGGCGCGATCCCCGCCTGCACCGACAATAACCTCACCGCTTGCACCACCGACGTCGACTTCATAGGCACCAACCTCGATCTCGGCCTCGGCATCAATCCCGCATTTCCCCAGGGCCGCACCGTCAAAGTCACCCAGATCCAGGACAACGCTACCTGGTCGCACGGCAACCACACCCTCCTCTTCGGCGGCGAATTCGACTACCAGAATTCACCCAACGTCTTCCTGCCCCTCTACAACGGCATCCTGCTCTACAACACCTTCCAGGACTTCGTGCAGGACTCCGGATTTATGGAGTTGGCCAACGGCAACCCCGTCATCCCCTTCACCGAGCGCGACGTAGCCGCCTACGCGCAGGATGACTGGAAAATCGCCTCGCATTTCACAGCCCATCTCGGCCTCCGTTGGGAATACTTCGGCCAGGCCGTCAACGAGCTCCACAACGAAACCGTCAAGCGCGAGTCGAACCCCTCCACCGCATTCTGGGATCCGACCCTACCCCTCGCAGACCGCACTGTCCCCAACGTCAACGAGGTCTACAAGAATTTTGAACCCCGCATCGGCTTGGCCTGGAACCCAGGCTTCGATCAGAAGCTGGTTGTGAATGCCGGATACGCCATCAACGCCAATCCTGCCTTCTACAACATCTTCCTGCTCGACGCCATCGCCAGTCCGGTCGCCAATACCGGCGCGTTCCTCTGCCCCTGCCTGCCTGCCAACGGCAATCCTACGGGAGCCGGCATCCGCTCCGCGGATCTGGCGAATCTGCCCCACGGACCCGGCGTCGATCCCCGCTTCCGCGACCAGACTTACGTCCCCACCAACTTCCGCACGCCTTACGTGCAGTCCTGGACCCTCGCCATTCAGCATCAGATCGGTCATGCCGCAGTCGGCGAAGTCCGCTACGTCGGTGTCAAAACCACCCAGAACTTCCAGTCGGTGAATGCCAATCCGTATCTGGCTCCAACCGCCGCTGCCTTCCCGAACTACAGCTTCCCTTCCCTTTGCAGCGATCCGAACGCGCCTGGGTTTGGCCGTCCCTCCTGCAACAACGCGAATCTCGCCCTGGTCACCAACGGTGGCTGGCAGAACTACAGCGGTCTCGGCCTCAACCTCACCACCCAGAACTTCCACGGTCTCAGCGGCACTTTCTCCTACACCTGGAGCCGTGAGATCGACAACGTCACCGACGTTTTCGGAACCGGCGCCGCCGGCAGCACCACCGCCTTCTCACAGAATCCTCTCAATCCCAACACCGCCGAGCGCGGCGTCGACGGCAACAGCTATCCCAGCGTGATCGGTACCACCTTCACGTACCAGATGCCGAAGATCGTCAAGACCAATGGACTGGCGTCAAAGCTCGTCAATGGCTTCACCCTCACTTCGCTCTACCGCTACAACAGCGGCCAACCCTTCAATCCAACCCAGCCGCTCACCCTCGATGGCAACACCGGCGACACCAGCTTCTGCGACGGAACCTTCAACGGCTCCAGCGTCGGCCCCAACGCCGACACCTGCCGCCTCGTCCTCTCCAATCCGAAGGCCCCGCTCAACTCTGTCGCTTACCTCAATCCGTATACCGGTCCCACAGTTGGCGGAGCGCCGACCCCCGGTACTCCGGCCTATGTGGAATACAACAGCGATGGGTTCGACTCCTCCGGCAATTACATTTCCGGAACTCCAACGACTCCATCGGCGAATCACTGGATCGTCAACAACCAGGCCTATGCCCTCTTGGTCGACAATCCCTATCCGGGTTCGGGTCGCAACTCCCTTCGCGGAGACTCGTTCAGCGATCTCGATATGAATCTCTTCAAGGATTTTGGGATCACCGAGCGGGTTAAACTGCAGCTCCAGTTCGACGCCTATAACGTGCTGAACCAGATGTTCCGTGGAACCGGCATCGCCGGCGTCGAGAACTTCGCTCCCGGCGTCTCCGGCTCCACCAACCCGTTCCTCAGCACCGCCTACAATGTCGACGGCAACGTCTCCGGCAATTCATCCGGCCAGCGTTTCTTCGTCTTTGGCGGGAAGATCCTCTTCTGATTTCCGATTCTGTGCACGAATGAAGGGCCGCTTCTGGCGGCCTTTCGTTTTCCTTGCTTCCCTCGGCCGAAGGCCGCCATTGCTCACTTCTCCTGGTGCCTGGCACACGCGTTTCGGATACACTGGGTCCTTCCGCCGCCATGAACCCATTTTCCATGCATCTCGACAATCTGGCGTCGATCAAGGACGACATGGTCGCCTTCATCGAAGGTCATGGCATTCGTCGCGTTCCCACGCACGTTGGCGAGGATATTCCCTCCATTCTCTGGGAAGACGAAGCCAATCCCGACAGCTGGAAAGACTTCGTCGAGACGGCGAAGGCCGCCGGAGCCACCTTCATCACCATGAGCGATGAAGTGCTCGAAAAAGAGGACGTCGAACTCCTCATCGAGGAAGTCCAGGAGCAGGATTACACCATCGAGGAATCCAGCAGCACCTCGGAAATCGACGAGGCGCAGACGCTGGTCAGCCACATCGGCAAGGTCGGCCACCTGCAGCTTGGCTTTCCCCATCAGGGCATCATGTTTCTCTACGAAACCTCGACCGAATGGTACGACCGCTACCAGCAGCTTCTCGACTCCGTCGGCGACCTCGGCAACATCGTCTTTGAAGATGACGATGAAGACGACCAGCCTTGAATCCGCCTCCTGAGTCTGCTGTGACCGAATCGGATGTGGTCGCAGAGCCGGTAATCGCCCCGGCCCGCCAGCGCTGGATTCTCAATGCCTGCCGTTCCGAAGAAGCCAACACCCTGGCCCGCGAAGCCGGGATCCCGGTCCTGATCGCCGAATTGCTGCTGGCTCGTGGCATCTCGACCGCGGCCGAAGCCGAAAGCTTTCTCAACCCACGGATCGAACAGCTTCTCGATCCGTTCTCGATGCTCGGCATGGATCGCGCCGTCGAGCGCATTCGGCAAGCCATCGCCGCTCAGGAACCGATTCTGATCTACGGCGATTACGACGTCGATGGAACTACTGCGACCGTGCTGCTCAAAACCGCCATCGAAATGCTCGGCGGCAGCGTTCGCTTCCACATTCCGCATCGCCTGCGCGAAGGCTACGGCATGCAGCGCGAAATTCTGGAATCAGCCGCCGCCGATGGCGTCCGTCTCGTCATCAGCGTCGACACGGGAATCCGCGCTTTCGCAGCCGCCGAGGCCGCTGCGGAGCTCGGCCTCGACCTGATCGTCACCGACCACCATTTGCCCGAGCCGGAACGCGGCGTTCCGCGCGCGCTCGCTGTTCTTAACCCGAACCAGGCCAGTTGCGGGTACGGCTGCCATCATCTTTGCGGCGCCGGCGTCGCATTCAAGCTGTCGCAGGCGCTGCTCGAAGCTTGGGACCTCGAGCGATCCCGAACGAAGATTCTGCCGTCGTTCCTGAAGCTGCTCGCGATTGCGACCATCGCCGACGCGGTTCCTCTGCTCGGAGAGAACCGGGTTTTCCTCTCTCTCGGACTCACTGAGTTGCGGCGTCCTGTCGGCCTGGGCCTGCGCGCCCTGATGCGCGAAGCACAGATCGACACAGCCCGCCGCCCGCTGACCCCCATCGACGTAGCATTCCGGCTTGCACCAAGAATCAACGCGGCTGGGCGAATGGATGTTGCGACCGAGGTCATCGAACTGTTCACCACCCGCGACAAGGATCGCGCGAACGATCTGGCCGCGAAGCTGGAGCGGCTGAACCAGGAACGCCGCGCCGCCGAGGCCGCGATGCTCGCCGAAGTCTCTGCGCGCCTTGAAGACCCGTGTTTCCGCACTACTCGCTGCATCGTCATGGACGGCGACAACTGGCACCGCGGCGTCATCGGCATCCTCGCCTCCCGCATCGTCGAGCAGACCGGCAAACCGGCCATCGTGGTCACTCGCCAAGAGGGCGAAGCGCACGGCTCCGGCCGCTCTATCCCCAGCTTCCACCTGCTCGAGGCCATCGAAAGCTGCCCCGAGATCTTCACCCGCTTCGGCGGCCATGCGCACGCCGTCGGTTTCTCTTTGCCCTCTGATCGCGTGGAGGAACTGCGCTCCCGCCTGGCAGATTACGCTTCAGTCCACCTGCGCGAGGAGGATCTCGGCAGTCCATTGGAGTGCGACGCCGAGCTCTCGCTCGATCAAATCACGCCAACGCTGTTCTCCTGGCTTCGGCGTCTTGAACCGTTTGGGATGGGCAATGAGGAACCCATTTTCATCTCACGCAAAGTGCGGGTCACGGCGCCGCCCTTGTTCATGAAGGAGAAGCATGCTCGCCTCCGCGTCGCGCAGGTGGGATCCCCGGCGAGCCCGCTCGCTGGGGCAGAGCGTATGACGTTCTCCGCCGTGGGCTGGAACCTCGCCGATCGGATTCGAGAACTGAACCTCGGCCCCGACTCGATCATCGACCTGGCCTGGCGGCTGCGCGAAAACGATCATCCTGAGTTTGGCGGCCTCGAACTCGAGATTGCTGGCATCGAACCGGCCCAGCTGGCAGTCAACATCGCCGGGTGAGGCCGCAAATTCACAGTCTGCACCTCGACACCAACCCTCGAGCATCTTACTGTTATCCAGAAAGCCCTTTTCCGTTCAACGGAGAATCGAGGTCCGAATGACCGCGTCTGTGGCCACTCTCCCGGAAGCCCTCACAGCCGAAGAATTCAGCCAAATGGATGCCTGGTGGCGCGCCTGCAATTATCTTTGCGCCGGCATGATCTACCTCTACGACAATCCCCTGCTCCGCGAGGGGCTCAAGCCGGAGCACATCAAGAAGCGCTTGCTCGGCCACTGGGGTTCCGACCCCGGACAGACCTTCCTCTGGGTGCATCTGAACCGCCTCATCCGTAAGCTTGACCTGAACATGATCTACATCGCCGGTCCCGGCCACGGCGCGCCATCCGTGCTTTCGAACGCATGGCTGGAGGGCACATATTCGGAGACCTATCCGAACATCAGCCAGGATTTCGAAGGACTGCGGAAGTTCTTCCGGCAGTTTTCCTTTCCCGGCGGAATCGGCAGTCACTGCACGCCGGAGACGCCGGGCTCGATTCACGAGGGCGGCGAGTTAGGCTACAGCCTTTCCCACGCTTTCGGTGCGGCCTTCGACAACCCCGACCTGATCGTCAACTGCGTTGTCGGTGACGGCGAGGCTGAGACGGGTCCCCTGGCGACGTCGTGGCACAGCAACAAGTTCCTCAATCCCGTTCGCGATGGCGCCGTTCTGCCGATTCTCCACCTCAACGGCTACAAGATCGCCAATCCCACGCTGCTGGCCCGGATTCCGCACGAGGAACTGGAGTGGCTCTTCCGCGGCTACGGCTGGGATCCGCATTTTGTCGAGGGCGACGATCCGCAGACCATGCATCATACGATGGCCGCGACACTGGAACATTGCATCGGGCACATTCGTTCCATCCAGCACGAAGCGCGCGAGCACGGCAAGCTCATCGGCGGCGATGCCGGATGGCCGCGTTGGCCGATGATCGTGTTGCGCACGCCCAAGGGCTGGACCTGCCCCAGGGAAGTCGACGGGCACAAGGTCGAGGGCTTCTGGCGCGCGCACCAGGTGCCTATTCTGGATGTCGCCGAGAACCCCGAGCATCTTCGCCTGCTCGAAGAATGGCTGAAGAGTTATCGGCCCTGGGAGTTGTTCGACGAAAACGGCCGCCCTATCGCCGAGCTGCGCGCACTCGCTCCGGAGGGCAGCCGCCGCATGACTGCAAATCCGCACGCAAACGGCGGAATCCTGCGGCGTCCGCTGCACATGCCGGATTTCCGCGACTACGCCTGCAAAGTGGAGAAACCGGGCGCCCAATATGAGGGCCCGACCGAGATTCTCGCGCACTTTTTGCGCGACGTGATGCGGAAGAACCCGGACAATTTCCGCGTTTTCGGCCCCGACGAGACCGCTTCGAATCGGTTGCAGGCGATTTACGAAGCGAGCCCGAAAACCTGGATGGAAGAAATCAAACCCGAAGACGCGGATGGCACCGAGATCGCTCCCAATGGCCGCGTGATGGAAATGCTGAGCGAGCACACGCTCGAGGGATGGTTCGAAGGCTATGTGCTCACCGGCCGCCACGGCTTCTTCTCGACCTACGAAGCCTTCGTTCACGTCATCGACTCCATGTTCAACCAGCACGCGAAGTGGCTGGAGAAATCGAAGAAGGAGCTGCGGTGGCGCGCCGCGGTCTCGTCGATCAACCTGCTGATCACATCGGTGGTGTGGCGGCAGGACCACAACGGCTTCTCGCATCAGGATCCTGGCTTCCTGGATCTTGTCGCCAACAAGAGCGCCGAAGTGGTCCGCATCTACTTGCCGCCGGATGCGAATTGCCTGCTCAGCGTCGCCGACCATTGCCTCCGGTCAAGCGATTACGTGAACGTGATCGTCGCCGACAAGCAGCCGCATCTGCAGTACCTGACCATGGATCAGGCGATCCTCCACTGCACCAAGGGCGTTGGGATATGGGACTTCGCGAGCACGGACAATGGCGTTGAACCCGATGCGGTGCTGGCGTGCGCCGGCGACATCGCGACGATGGAGGCGCTGGCTGCGGCGGCGATTCTGCGAGAGCATTTCCCGGACATCAAGCTTCGCTTTGTCAATGTTGTCGATCTGTTTCGTCTGCAGCCGGAAAGCGAACATCCGCACGGACTGAACGATGCGGACTTCGATTCGCTTTTCACGACAGACAAGCCCGTCATCTTCAACTTCCACGGCTATCCGTTGCTGATCCATCGCCTCACTTATCGCCGGCACAATCACGACAACTTCCACGTGCGCGGCTACAAGGAGAAGGGCAACATCAACACGCCCTTGGAACTGGCGATTCTGAATAATGTCGATCGCTTCAACCTGGCGATTGACATCATCGATCGCGTGCCGCGGCTGCGCAACATCGGCTCTCACACGCAGGAGTGGCTGCGCGATCAGATCAACGAGAGCGTGCAGTACGCGCACCGCTGGGGCATCGACAAGCCGGAAATCCGCAACTGGGTTTGGCCGCAGTGAGCGATGAACTGCTTCTTGCGGTCAACAGCGGGTCGTCGTCGCTGAAGTTCGGGCTCTATCGGCATCCTCCGGGCGACTGCAATCCGGTGCTGCTACTGGCCGGCGGAGCGAGCGGGATCGGCCATTCCAACGGGCGCCTGCAGGTGAAGGACGCGGGCGGTGCCTCGTTGCTCGATCAGGCGTATACGCTCAACTCGCAGGGCCATGCGCTGAAAGAAGTCCTCGACCAGATTGAGCACCTCGGACACGGCCGACCGGCGGCGATCGGGCACCGCGTGGTGCATGGCGGGCCGCATCTGCGCGAGCACCAGCTGATCGACGATGCGCTGCTCGAAAAGCTGGTGGCCGCGACGCAGTTCGCACCGATCCATATTCCGGCCGCGGTTGCGTTGATTCGCGAGACTGAGAAGCTACTGCCGGAGGCGAAGCAATATGCGTGCTTCGACACGGCTTTCCACAGCACCATGCCGGAAAAGGCGCGCCACTTCCCCCTTCCGCAGCGGCTCTACGACCTGGGCATCGAGCGCTACGGATTTCACGGGCTCTCTTATGAATCAGTCGTCACGCGGCTGGGAGCCGACCTGCCGGAGCGCGTGGTTTGCGCTCATCTGGGAGCGGGGGCGAGCCTGGTGGCTCTGCGTGGCGGCAAATCGATCGACACCAGCATGGGGATGACGCCGGTCGGGGGCATTCCGATGGCGACCCGCAGCGGCGACTTCGATCCGGGCGTGGTGCTGTTCCTGATGCGGACCGAGCAGCTGTCGGCGGATCAGCTGGAGTCGCTGCTGAACCACGATTCCGGGCTCGGCGCGCTGTCGGGCGGCGAGTCGGACATGCGATTGCTTGAACAATGTGTGGCGAAGGGCGATCCCAAAGCGAAACTGGCGATTGAGGTGTTCGCGCATGCGGTTCGCAAGATGATTGGGGCGTATGCGGCTGAGTTGGGCGGGCTCGATCTGCTGGTGTTCACGGGCGGAATCGGCGAGCACAGTGCCGCGATGCGCGACTGGATCTGCGATGGGCTTGATTTTATGGGAATCTCGAGCGGCGATCCGAACCAGTGCAGCAAAGTTCGCGTGCTCGAGAGCGAGGAAGAGCTGCAAATTGCCCGCATCGTTTGCCGCCTCCGGCACGGCAAGCCGTAAGCCTCACAGGTGGTGGGAACACCCGCCCGCCGTCGCTCCAAAGCGGACGGCCGAGTTGACGGTGGTTCTTCCGGGAACCAATAATAAAGATTCGCACTCATGAAGCGACGCATCCCCATACGTCTGGCGACCGGTAGCACTCGCCAGGCGTTTCCCCAACGCACCGCAGCGGAATAGAGACTGACCGCGGCGGTGGGCGGCATCCCCGCAGTCCGGAATTTTCCTCGGGCTGCTGAAGACATTCACGGCGCTTTGCGCGGAGCAGCGGACCGGCAACATCCGGCGGCAGTGACGCATGGCGACCACAGCAAAGAAGGAACACCCCGACGTGACGAAAGACAACTGGGCAGGACACGCACGATGAGCACAGCGGTCGCTGGCCCGCGCGAGCACCGGGCGCCGAGTTTCTGGCAATCCACCAACGGAAAGAAAGCCGTAATGGCGGTGACGGGCGCGATCCTGTTCCTGTTCGTCGTCGGCCATCTGCTGGGGAACCTGCAAATCTTCGACAGTCGCGAACGGCTGAATGCTTACAGCCACTTCCTGAAAAACCTTGGGGAGCTGCTGTGGATCGCCCGCGGCACCCTGATTGTCTGCGTGGTGCTGCACATTGTGGCTACGGTGCAGCTGGTGCTGCTGAACCTGAAAGCGCGGCCGGTCGGCTATAAGGTGAAGAAGTCCGTCGCCTCGAACTATGCGGATCGCACCATGTACTGGAGCGGGCCGATCATCCTGGCGTTCGTGATCTTCCACCTGCTGGAGTTCACGGCAGGCACGCTGCATCCGGGCGCACCCGCCTTCAGCGAGGAGGACGTCTACTACAACGTGATCTCCGGCTTCCGCGTATGGTGGGTTTCGGCGTGGTACATCTTCTCGATGATCCTGCTCGGCTTTCATCTGCGGCACGGGATGTGGAGCATGTTCCAGTCGCTGGGAATGAATCATCCGCGCCACACGCCGGTGCTGAAGCAGGCGGCTCTGTGGATCACAATTTTGATCATCGGCGGTTACATATCGATACCGGTGAGCGTGCTCGCCGGGTGGGTGAGGTGACAGCCGAGATGAAACTGGATGCAAGGATTCCTACGGGCCCCATCGAAGACGCATGGGACAGCGCAAAGTTCGAAATGAAGCTGGTGAATCCGGCCAACAAGCGGCGGCACAATCTGATCGTGGTCGGCTCGGGGCTGGCCGGAGCGTCGGCCGCTGCGACGCTGGGTGAGCTGGGCTACAACGTGAAGTGCTTCTGCTTCCAGGATTCGCCGCGTCGCGCGCACTCGATTGCGGCCCAGGGCGGCATTAACGCAGCGAAGAATTATCAAAACGACGGCGACAGCATTTACCGGCTCTTTTACGACACAGTGAAGGGCGGCGATTTTCGCGCGCGCGAGGGCAATGTGTATCGGCTGGCGCAGAACAGCGTACACATCATTGACCAGTGCGTGGCGCAGGGCGTTCCATTTGCGCGCGAGTACGGTGGGTCGCTGGAGAATCGTTCGTTTGGCGGCGCGCAGGTTTCGCGGACCTTTTATGCGCGCGGACAGACGGGTCAGCAGTTGCTGCTGGGCGCGTACCAGGCGCTGGAGCGGCAGGTGGACGCCGGGCAGGTGACGATGATTCCGCGCACGGAGATGCTGGACCTGATCGTGATCGACGGACAGGCGCGCGGGATTGTGGCGCGGAACCTGATCACGGGCAAGCTGAGCGTGCATCTGGCCGAGGCGGTGATCCTGGCGACGGGCGGCTACGGCAACGTCTACTATTTGTCGACGAACGCCAAGGGATCGAATGCAACGGCGATCTGGAGGGCGCACAAGCGGGGCGCTCTGTTTGCCAATCCATGCTTCACGCAGATTCATCCGACGTGCATTCCGGTGTCGGGGGATTATCAGTCGAAGTTGACGCTGATGTCGGAGTCGCTGCGCAACGATGGGCGGATCTGGGTGCCGAAGCAGAAGGGCGACAAGCGGCGGCCGGATCAGATTCCTGAGGACGAGCGGGATTATTATCTCGAGCGGAAATACCCTGCTTTCGGCAATCTGGTGCCGCGCGATGTGGCTTCGCGGAATGCGAAGGCGGTGTGCGACGAGGGCCGCGGCGTGGGCGAGACCGGGCTGGGCGTGTATCTGGATTTCGCCGACGCGATCCAGCGGCTCGGAGTGGAGACGATTCGCGATTCCTACGGGAATCTGTTCGACATGTATCAGCGCATCACGGACGAAGATCCGTACAAGGTGCCGATGCGGATTTATCCGGCGATGCACTACACGATGGGCGGGCTGTGGGTGGATTACCAACTACAGAGCACGATTCCTGGGTTGTTTGTGCTTGGGGAGGCGAACTTTTCCGATCACGGGGCGAACCGGCTGGGCGCGAGCGCATTGATGCAGGGACTGTCGGATGGGTACTTCATCACTCCGTACACGGTGGGCAATTATCTGGCGAGCTCGAAGCTGAAGGATGTGAAGGCGTCGGATCCGGCGGTACAGGCTGCGCTGACGGCGACGGAGCAAGGGATTGCGAAGCTGCTGTCGATCAAGGGCAAGCGGACGGTGGACTCGTTCCATCGCGAGTTGGGCAAGATTATGTGGGATGACTGCGGCATGTCCCGGAACGCTGCCGGGCTGAGGGATGCAATCGGCAGGATTCGCGCGCTGCGCGAGGAGTTCTGGCAGAACCTGAACGTGCCTGGATCGGGCGACGATCTGAACCAGAGCCTCGAGAAGGCGGGACGGGTTGCGGATTTCTTCGAGCTGGGCGAGCTGATCTGCATTGACGCGCTGGAGCGGAATGAATCGTGCGGCGGGCACTTCCGCGAGGAGTATCAGACACCGGAGGGCGAGGCGCAGCGCGACGATGAGCACTACGGCTATGTGGCGGCGTGGGGCTACACGGGGCCGGGCAACAAGCCGGAGCTGACGAAAGAGCCGCTGGAGTTTGTGTACGTCCACCCGAGCCAGAGGAGCTACAAGTAATGAAACTGACACTGAGCATCTGGCGGCAGAAGAATCCGGGGAGCAAGGGCAAATTCGTGAGCTATCCGGTCGAAGTTCCTAACGGCGAGATGTCGGTGCTGGAGTGCCTGGACGTGCTGAACGAGACGCTGAGCGAGCGGGGCGAGGAACCGGTGGCGTTCGAGCACGATTGCCGCGAGGGGATCTGCGGGACGTGCGGGTTCATGATCAACGGCGTGGCGCACGGGCCGATGCCGGCGACGACGATTTGCCAGCTGACGATGCGGCACTTCAAGGACGGCGAAGAGCTGGTGATGGAGCCGTGGCGTTCGCGGGCGTTTCCGTTTGTGAAGGACCTGGTGGTGGACCGGCGTTCGTTCGACCGGATTATTCAGTCGGGCGGCTACGTTTCGGTATCGACGGGGAATGTGCCGGATGGGAATGCGATTCCGATCGGGAAAGACGATGCGGATCGCTCGATGGATGCGGCGGCGTGCATTGGGTGCGGCGCATGCGTGGCGGCTTGTCCTAACGGGTCGGCGGCGTTGTTTACGGGGGCGAAGATCGCGCACCTGGGAATTTTGCCGCAGGGCAAGCCGGAGCAGGATCGGCGCGCGGTGCAGATGGTGGCGCAGATGAATGCCGAGGGATTTGGGAGCTGCACGAATATTGGCGAGTGCACGGGCGTTTGTCCGAAGGAGATTCCGCTGGAGGCGATCGCGAAGATGAACCACGACTATTTGCTCGGGGCGTGGAAGGAGCGGAAGTCGGTGGTGACGGCGATTGCTCCGGTTACGGGGTGGGAGTTCGGAGAGAAGTAAGCCAGGTGGCTCTCGCCAGGGGGCTTGCTTCCAGCAGCGCCGCCACGCCTTGCGGATTTCCCTCGATGACCAATAGATACGCGCGTGCGGGAGCATCGGGGAATTTGCGCCGCTGCTCCCAATCGCGCAATGTGCCGATCGGGATCCGGTAGGTGGCAGCGAACTCCTCCTGGGTCATCCCGAGTGTCTCGCGCAGCTTTTTTACGTTGGGGATCCTGGTGAGGCCACGCATGTCGCGGGGCAGAGGCTGCGCGTCGGGATCGGCAAGCGCGGCTTCGTGAATCTGTTCGTCAGTGAGAGCGGCAACTTTGGCCCAATCGGTTTTGGTCTCCGGAAAGGGATCGCCTGGCGCACGGATGACCGTGATAGTACCGGTTTTCTTCATGGCGTCTTCGATGCTACTACTGTTTCGCCGTACCGCCTCCGGAGGCTTCCCCTTGAAATCTGGTTGCTACAATCCCTTTACTGGATAATCCAGCCATGAAGACCCTGCGGCTGTTTGCGATTCTCGTTTTGACCTTGCCCATTCTTGCTCAATCCACTTCCCAGCCCAGCCAGAAGCCTGTGACCCATCCATCCTCGTCGCAAACACCGGCCGCCGTACATCGGTCGGCCATCGTGATTGACACCCATGCCGACACGCCGCAGCGAATGCTGGACGATCATTACGATCTGACGGAGCCGCTCAATGGCGGGTATCTGAACTTTACATCGGCGAAACAGGGGAACCTGGGGGCGGAGTTTTTCTCGATCTGGGTGGAGCCGAAGCTGTATGAGGGGCACTACGCGCGGCGGACGCTGGAGCTGATCGACACGGTGCTGGAGCAGGCCCGGAAGCATCCGGACAAGATGATGATGGCCTACTCCCCCGAGGATATCGAGCGGGCGCGGCATGAAGGGAAATTCGCGGCGCTGATGGGGATCGAGGGCGGCCACTCCATTGAAGATTCGCTGGGGCTGTTGCGCGACTACTACAGGCTGGGCGTGCGATACATGACGCTGACGTGGTCGAACTCGAATGACTGGGCGGATTCTTCGGGCGACATCGACGACGAGAAGGTGAAACACACGCAGGATGGGCTGACGGATTTTGGCAAGGATGTGGTGTACGAGATGAACCGGCTGGGGATGATGGTGGACATCTCGCATGTTTCGGACAAGACGTTTTATCGTGCGGTGATCACGTCGCGGGCCCCGGTGTTCGCATCGCACTCGTCGGCGCGGGCACTGGCCAGCGCGCCGCGCAACATGACGGACGACATGCTGCGGGCAGTGGCGCGGAGCGGTGGGCCGAACAGCAGGGGCGGCGTGGTAATGGTGAATTTCTACTCGGGATTCATCAGCGACGCGTGGCGGAATGCGTGGAATGCGCAGGCGGCCGAGCGGCAGGCGGCGGAGCAGGCGCAGATCGCGCAGTGGAAGGCCGACGGCAAGACCGTCAGCTACGGGATGATCGACGCGATGGACAAACAGTGGGCGGCGAAGATTCCGCGGCCGCCGCTGAGCCTGCTGATCGACCACATCGATCACGTGGCCAAAGTAGCAGGGATCGATCATGTGGGGCTGGGATCGGATTTCGATGGGATTCCGTCGTCGCCGGAGGGGATCGACTCGGCGGCGGATCTGCCGAAGATCACGGCGGAGCTGGTGAAGCGCGGGTATTCAGCGGAGGATTGCCGGAAGATTCTGGGCGGGAATTTTCTGCGGTTTTTCCGGGAAGTGCAGGCGACGGCGAAGGAACTGCAGGCGCAGTCGGGAGAGCGGCCGAAGATTACGGATCAGCAGCCTTTCAGGAAGTAGCGTGAGGACGACGGGTACGGCGGGCTATTTGCCGCCCTTGCCCAGGCCCGCGTCAGCATCCGCGGTGGCAAGCTGCTGGATGGTCTCGCGCAGATAGCGGTAGGGGTTGACCGGCGTGCTGTGGATGCGCACTTCGTAATGCAGGTGCGGGCCCGTGGTGCGGCCGCTCATGCCCACGTAGCCGATAACCTGACCGCGGCTCACCTGCTGGCCTGACGTAACAGCGAAGCCGGAGAGGTGGCCGTAGAGGGTCTGAATGCCGTTGCCGTGGTTGACGACGACCTCGCGGCCATAGCCGCTGGCCATCGAGGCGACCTCGACCACGCCATCGGCGGTAGCCCGGACGGCTTCGCCGAACTCAGCAGAGATGTCGATGCCGGAGTGGAAAGCGCCCTCTCCGTTAAAGGGATCCTCGCGTTCGCCAAACGAGCTGGTGATTCGTCCAAGAACCGGCCACAGCGAGGGCGAGCCGGCCAGATTGACCCAATCGGTGAGCACCGCCGAGGCGACGCCCAGATCGAAGGAACGAACGCGGCCGGAAAGCGCGGTGCTGCGCAGCGAGGCGAGTTGATCGAGCGACTGCGCGTAGGCCTGTTCGGTGAACGGCGCGGAGCTGTCGGCGCTGCCGGGAGCCACCGGCGTCGCGGCGCTCTTCGATTGGCGGTTTTGGCGCAGACCGTACAGCGCGCTCACTTCGCTGGCGAGCGAACCCAGCGAGGCGGCCTGCATATCCTTTTCGTGCTCTACACGCTGCAGCTGGCTGTAGTCCTTGCGCAGTGCTTCCTGCTGCTGGCGCACCTGATTGAAGCTGGCCGTCTTGAGCAGCATGCGGGAGTACGCGCCGGCCATGCCGGTGATAGTGAATGCGCCCACCACGGCCGCGGCCACGAACACGCCGGCGTAGTGCAGGGGGACAGGGATCTTGCGGAGAGGCCCGTCTTTCTCACGTGCAACGAAAATGATGTAATAACGTGTGCGCAAGTTCTTTTTCCGGATGTTCCCGGAGTAACCCCTCAAATCGATCTCTTGAAGCCAAGGAAGAAAATCAATGCTGCTTTGTTATGGCTTGAAAAGTAACAGCAGCCCGATGAGCGGTCAATCTACCCTTCGGGGGACCAAGTACTCAGGTAATTGAATGTCGAGTAGTCGGTGCACATCGTTTTGTCTGGCTTCCTCCTGAGCTTTGAAAATGCACCACTTGACGATGTTAACGAATTCGAAAACATGTTCCGGTTTCGGGACGGGCCGATTCGAAACTGTCGTAATAGCATCCCCCATTGGAGTCTGTTACCGAAGTCCCGGAAATCGTGGTACAAACAAAAACAGGCAACAATGAAAAAGGGATCGTAACCGCACGATCCCTTAAACCATAGTTTAGCAAGCCCACGGCGGGATGGGAAGGGCTTTCCGAAGCCGGCCAATACGCTCCGAAAACGGCTGGTCCTTACCGATCGCTCACCGGCTCGTGCAGTTGTGCAACCAGGGAATGGGTGGGCTGCATCGTAATCGATCTGTATTCCTGCTCCCCTTCCCCCGGTAGTCGATTTTCAAGGCCCGCGACGTCGCTGTTTCAGTTCCATCTCTGATTGGCCAGGGGTCACCGGTGGCACAGGCAGTTTCAAACGAGTCCGACAGCCCGCGTATTTACGTCGTTGACGACGAGTGGATCATCGCTGAGACCCTCGCGGCGATTCTCGCGAGGAACGGCTTCCGCGCTCAGGCTTTCCACAACCCCAACCGGGCGCTGGTGCGCGCGATGGATCAGCCGCCGGACATTCTGCTGAGCGACGTGATGATGCCGGACCTGACCGGCGTGGATCTGGCGGTGTCGCTGCGCTGCGCTGGGCTCGGCTGCCGCATCCTTCTTTTCTCTGGGCAATCGAGCGCGCTGAATTTGCTCTGCGACGCGCGCCGCCGCGGCTACGACTTCGAGCTGCTCGATAAGCCGCTGCATCCGATGCAGCTCCTGCTGCGGCTGCAGAACACGACCACTCGCGTCGCGCCGATCCACATGGACGAGGCAGAACACGCGGCCAGGGACGTGGTCGATGAGCCGACCTCCGGGACCGTTCCCGCAGCGTAGACCCGACAACCAGAAATCCGGCGAGCAAGAACGGCGTGAAGCCGTGCGTAAATCGCACTTCTTCTCGCGGTGCTATCCTTGGCACTTTGCGAACCAGGCATCTTCCAAGTCAGGCTCGAAGGACACCATGAGACTCAATCCCCTTCTGCTCCGCAGCACCCTGGTGGGCGCGCTGGGCGGGCTGCTCTTCGGCTTCGACACGGCGGTGATCGCCGGAACCACGCATCAGCTGACCGAGGTCTTTCACCTCAGCGCCGGCGCGCTCGGGCTCACGGTTTCGATCGCGCTCTGGGGCACGGTGATCGGCGCGATTGGCGCCGGGCCGCTGGGGCAGAAGATCGGCGGGCGCGAGGCGCTGCGGATCATGGCGATCCTTTATGTAATTTCGGCGGCAGGCTGCGCGCTGGCCTGGAACTGGCCTTCCCTGCTCTGTTTCCGGCTGATCGGCGGCCTCGGCATCGGCGGCTCTTCGGTGCTGGGGCCGGTGTATCTTGCTGAACTCGCCCCGGCACGCCTGCGCGGCCGCCTCGTCGGGCTCTTCCAGATCAATATTGTTGCGGGCATTCTGCTGGCCTACGCGTCGAACTACGCGGTCGCTCGGCTCATCGATGGCGGCGACGCCTGGCGCTGGCAGTTCGGCGTCGCGACCATCCCTGCGATCCTGTTTGCGCTCTTCCTATTCGGCATTCCGCGCAGCTCGCGCTGGCTGGTCACGCAGAACCGCATCGACGAAGCGCGGCAAGTGCTCGTAAGGATGGGCACGCCGAACAGCGAGGCCGAGCTGAAGGAGATCGTCGACTCGATTCACCTCGAGCGTGCAGGCCAGACCGAGCCGCTCTTCCAGCGCAAATACCGGCTGCCGATTTTTCTCGCCATCTCGATCGGGATGTTCAACCAGCTTGCCGGCATCAACGCGATTCTCTACTACGCGAACGACATCTTCGCCTTCGGCGGCTTCAGCGGATTGTCGGGCTCGAAGCAGGCGGTGCTGCTGGGCGCGATGAATTTTTGCGCAACGCTGCTGGCGATGTCGGTGATCGACAAGCTGGGCCGCAAGTCGCTGCTGCTGATCGGCTCCGTCGGGACGGCGATTTGCCTGGCGGGCGTCGCGGCCATTTTCCACGCGCACAGCCACCAGGCCGATCTGCTTTGGCTGCTGGTGGGCTTCATCTTCTTCTTCTCCATCTCGCAGGGCGCGGTCATCTGGGTGTACATCAGCGAGGTCTTCCCGACGCGGGTTCGCTCGAAGGGGCAGAGCCTGGGCAGTTCGTCGCACTGGATCATGAATGCACTGATTTCAGGGCTATTTCCCTGGGTCGCGAAGCACTCCACCGCAGCGCCGTTTGCGTTTTTCTCGGCAATGATGGTGCTGCAGTTCATCGTCGTGCTGCTGGCGTATCCGGAAACGAAAGGCGTGAGCCTCGAGCAGCTGCAGCACAAGCTCGGAATCGACTGAGAGCAGCGGCCAGCGGCCGGCAGTCAGCAGTCAGCGGTTAGCGGTTAGCTGATAGCGATGAGCCTCATCGGCCGCTTTTTCTCCTAACCAACGACTGTCATCCTGAGCGGAGCGCCGCCGAGGACCCTTCCAGCGGTGAACGCTGCCTCCCGGCGCGGAGTCGAATGGACCCCCCGTAGCCAACGCGCCCTCGATTGGCCTCAAATCTCGGGCGGAGGGGACTCGGGCGCAACGCGACCGACAAAATCTCAAGCGGTGAACGAATTCTTCACGAGCGGCTAAAATACCTTCGAAAGGCGTAGACCATGATCAATCTGACCATCGGCATTACGGGATTTGTGGCAGCGGCGCTTCTCATGCGAGCCTTCGCCTTGCGAGCGATGGAGAAGGAACGCCTCACACACGGCCGCAGCCCGCTGGAACTCCCGCAAATCTTGCGGTAAGAAGATACTCCGTCATCCTGAGCGAAGCCGCCAAATACGTTGCGCCCGCTTTTGGGCGCAACAATCAATTCAGACGCGAGTCGAATGGACCTGCATTTCGTCTGCCGGTTCTCACTCGAATCAGGGCCTCACAACCTTCTCCAACCGCTGCAGCGTGTCCGGGTAAGACCGAACCAGCAGCAACAGCGCAACTGCCTGCGGATTCGGTTTCGCCCGCCCCTGCTCCCACTTCTCCAGCGTGCGCTCGTTGATGCGCAGCCGGCGCGCAAAAACCGCCCGCGAACAGCCCAACTGCTCCCGCGTCTCCCGAATGAACGCCGAGTCGAGCGCAGGCAGCGGAGCCGGTTCGTGGCGGAAGCTGCGCAGCGTAATCTTTCCCTCCCCATGCGCCCCCATCGCCCGAACCCCTTCCATCATCTCGTCGAACACCTTCCGTTTCGTCATCCTATCTCCTCCGCCCGCCAGCTCGACTGTACGCCAGAAGCGTAGGATTCGGAAGCCACGGGAAGGCCTACATCCGGCCTAGCCTGCTGTTGATCGCGAAGACCTCAGCAACAGTGTAGAAACGCCCGGGCTGAAGAGGAACCGGGTCGCGCTCTTGCACACCCAAAAGCTGAAGGAGGCCGCCGGGCCTCAAGACGGCAACGTCGATATCCAGAGTCTTCTCCCGACGGCTTAGGATCTGCCTGATCGCCGTGGGAAGAGTTTTCTCGAGAGTCAGAAACACCGAAATCCCATTCCGTCGCGCCGTCCAGATATGAAAGCAATCCGGCAAGTTTTCCTGACTCGGACGCGCCTTTGCGAGCATCTGGAACCAGCCCAGATCTCGCAGACTGTCCACCTCGAATTTGGTCAACCTCAGATTCGCAGCAATGCCGATCAGCGCGTCGATCTCAGCGGCTCGAAGGGAGGCGAGCCAATCGAAGAACGGGATTTGCCCAAAATCGCTTGGTTCACGGCCCCGCTTCCTGTCCTTCTTGCCCCCCTTCGACATCCATTCGTCAAATCCGATCGTCCCTCGAAATTTCGTCCTTTCTATTGCTGGTGGACATTGGTTGACACGATACCCACCGAATGCGTTCACCAATGGTTCTCTGCGAGGAGAACCCCTCCACAGCTCGGCAGATAACTCACCATACGTGAACAGCGAGATGCGCCCACTCCGCGCGAGCCTTCCGACAGTAAAAAGTGCATCCATTTCGACCTGCTGTTCGGCATCGAGGGTAATTTCTTTCCGCGCAAAGCCGGCGATTGGGAGCTGCTTAACCCGATCACCCCACCTGACTTCCTGTAGTTTCTGGGCAGGAACCAGAAAATTGGCAGAGCTCGCAATGCCGTTGTCGACAAGCACTTTCACTGGCGCGACGCTATGCATAGAGCTCGGTCTCGTAGGCGTCCTTCCACTTGTTCCGCTCACGCTCGAGCTCATCCCACTGAGATTGCATTTCCTCCACAGCCTCAGAAGGAGCATAAACAGCATCCAAGCCCTTAAAAAAGCCGAGTGGCGTCATTGCCACGACATCCCTGGCGACGCCAATGAAGAGGATGTCGTCCGTTATTGCGCGCTCGACACTAATGATCGCCCTGTGAGCCGATTCAATATCTTTTAGTAAAACTCCGGAGTAGGTCAACGACTGGCGCGAGGCCATGCTTGCGGCATGCGCGAAGAATTTATTACTAAGCGTCATCAGCTTGCCCGGTTTAGCCGCCGTGAGCCAGGATCGCAGCTTAGCGAATACCTGTTCCCGGATTCGATCCTCGCGATGGCGCTCAGACGGCTTGACGCCCGAGAGCTTGTCGAACATCTCGTGACGTATGCTGGAGCGAAAAAACTCGAAAAACTCCGGCGCTTCGATGCCCCATATCTGCCCTAGTGGACTTGGCGGCAAGGACCTCCACCCCTCAGGGTCGTAGGGTTTGCCGTCGTAAGCGACATAATTCTCACGAGTGATCACGTCCCGGCTGGCCTCAATATCGTCGAGCAGCCTGCGCACCGAGAAGACGTCTTTGCCCTTATCCAGCAGTCTCCTGATCGCAAGGATCTGGTTCGCGATGTAACCTTGATCGAGCATGTGGGCGAGAATACCGCTTCTGGCAGCGATATTCGGACCAAGGGCCATGTCTCCGCGAGCCCTGGCCAGAACCCGATAGCTCAGGTCAAGGAACGTCATGACGATTATCTGTCCCTCGATGCTGTTCGGGTCGTCTTTGCGAAACGAATACCACCTTAACCACTCGGCGCGCTTATTCCGGTAATCGATTAACCTCGTCACACTGGAAACATCGCATTTATCGGGCAGCGGTAGTTCCCCGCTATTATCAGGCCTGTTTTGGAGGCCAATGTCGCTCATTGTTGCCACGCACCTCGCTGGTCCCAAATTTTCTCACCTTTCGACCCGGCACCAAAGTCCGATTCGCTGGCACGTCCCCACGTGTGTGGAAACTTGTCAAGCTTTCCGCGCACGGTACGAAAGTGTTCTCCCTCATTCCACGACCCTTCCCCGCCCCAAAACCCAAACAAATTTGGCAGGTTTAATAACTCAATCTGATATTCTAATAGTAGGGATATATAACTCAAAAACGATCGCCACTTAGGCTACATTTCTCGTTGTGCGATGCCGACTTACACCCAACCCGGAGCCAGCTTCCAGTTACCCGCTTCCCTCATCCCGCTTCCGGCTCCCCGACGGGGCTCGTTGCAAGTGATCTCATTTCCATCACCTGAGTCAAATGGGCCTGAGAGAGGAAATCGTAAGTTGTGCCGTATCAATCAAGGAGCCAAAAGGTTGACTACCCAGGGAACCCGGGGGATAACGGGGCAGCATAACGGCGATTCGCAACTGTTTCCTGCTCCCTGTTGCCTATTGGCTGCTTTAAGGGGCTCGTCGCAAGTGATCTCCCGCGAATCACCTGAGGCAAAAGGGCCTGAGTGCCAGATCCGCAAATCGCCCGAAATCAATCATCTGATCAAAAGGTTAACCCCCAGGGGGCGAAGCGCCCTCGCGCATCTTTCGCCAACCGACTTTTCGCTGAATCCTGCTTCGCCGAACACTCGTTCGCGAATCGCTCGGCAGTCGCGCCGATTCATGACCTTGGTACCGCGCTTGCCTGAGTTCGCCAATTGTTGTCGAGTCTGTCAACATCGCCAGCCGCTTCAAAACAAAGAATCTGTAATCTGTACCCCCGCAAAAAACTCGCACGAGGCGTACGAAACGCGAAACCACACCTTCAGAGCCACCGAGTCAGCCAGGCGGCTAACAAAGCCGCCGCCAATGTTGAAAGCGCATTGACGGCGTCGTTGTTGAGCCAGCCTTTTCTTTCGGGGATGGCTCCGAGGAGGCTGTCGATGAAGGTGCCGGCGATGCCGGCGGCCAGCGCCAGGACGGCGTCGAGGCCCGAGAACCCGAGCCCGGCTAGGCCGATCTCGCCAGCGTGGCGTAGCGCGACGTATCCGACGAGGACGAGGATGGCGGCGGCGAGAGACCCGCAGAGGGTTCCGGCGAGCGAGATTGCGCCATCGGTTCCGGCGGGGACGCGGCGGAGATTGGTGATCATGCGCGGGATGCCGCCGAGGACCTGACCGAGTTCGGAGGAGACGGTGTCGGCAGTGGCTTCGGCCATGGCTGCGAGCATGGCGACCATGGCGGCGCGGCCTCCGAAGGCGACGGGCGAGAAGACGTGGGCTGCGGAAAGCGGGATGCCGGCAAGGGCGGCGACTCCAAGATTGGCGGCGACCTGGGAGGCGGTGCGTCCGCGGCGAGCTTCCGCGGTGCCGAGCGCTTCTTTGCGATGGCGGCCGAAGCGGGTGGCGGAGAAGGTGAGGACGAGGAGCGCGAGCAGAGGCCAGAGGGCGGTGTGGAGGCCGGGCGTTTGCAGCCAGAGCGCGGCGGTGAAGACGGCGCCGGTGAGCGCGGCTCCCGGAGTGGCGGCGCGGGTGATAAGGACCAGGGCGGCGAGCGCGACGGCGATGATGGCTCCAGGGAAGAGGGCGGCGTTGTGCGCGTACCAGAGTTGGCCGGCTTCCATGGTGACCCAGACCGCGGTGACGGGCACGAAGGCGAGGAGGACGGCCTGCGACTGCCAGCGCAGCGAGGACTGGTGGGGTCGAGGGTCGTCGGCGGGGTTGCTCACGATGGATGGTTCGGGCTGGTTCATATCGGGTGGCTGGTGTGACGGGGCCTGATGTTTGGGTTTTTCTTCCTGGGCTGATGCTTCGCGTTGCTGTTCGCGATTCCGGCGAGCGGCGTGTACAGTACAATCATCTTTTCTATCAGCAATGGAGTTGAACCCGCGCATGCAGGTGTGGGCGGGCTGAGGAGTCAGGTACTTGCGATTGCGTAGTATGGCATCTGATCTGGGCCGGCCGGGGCGCGGGGCCGGAAGCATCCTTCATCGTTATCGGGCGGGAGTGGCGGCGGTTGTAGCCACTGTGGCGGGCGGGATCGTGGCGCTGGCGGTAGGCTGCGGAAACCAGTACCGGCCGGTGATCACGCCGATCAATCCCACAGGACCGGCGGCGTTTCCGACGGCGTACATCACGGTGGTGTCGCAGCCGGGGTTCGGTCCCTTGCCGGCGGGAGTGACGGGGCCGTGCGCGGGCGTGACGTACTCGACGCCTGCGGTGTATACGCTGCTGGATTTTTCGGGCGACTCGATCGCGGCACAGGCCAATGGCGGCAACGGGCCGATTACGTTTTCGCTGGAGTCGGGCGGGGCGAGCGTGTACTCGCCGAACTGCGACGGAACGCTGACCACGGCGGCGTCGACGACGTCGTCGCTGCAGTCGAAGAACGTGCTGACCAGCACGCTGCTGCCGGGATCGGTGCCGACGAATACGCTGCTGGCCAGCGGCAACCTGTATGTGACGGAGGCCGGGCTGCACGGACCGACGTGCCTGACGACGAACTGCGTGGCGCAGATGACGGGCATCCCGGATGCGCTGAAGCAGGAGATACCGGTGGCGCCATCGCTGATCAATCTGGCCGGGTTCAGCGGTGGGGAGAGGATTTACTCCATCAGCCAGGGGAACTCGGGTGGGGGCGCGCAGCCGGCGTGGGGAGACTGCGCCAATCCGGCGGCGGTGACGGCCAATGGCGAGGCGGACGCGATCGAGACGAACACGAATACGATTTCCGCACGGCTGCCGCTGGGAATATGCCCGGTTTACGGCTTCATGACGCAGGATACGCAGCGGACGTTCATCATGAACCGGGGCAGCGGGACGGTGACGGTGATCAACTCGGAGCTGAACGCGATTGATGCGGCGCACCCGACGATCACGGTGGGCGCGGGGCCGGTGTTCGCGGACTATTACCGCACCGGGCAGCTGCTGGTGACGGCGAATTACGACTCGGGCACGATCACCATCATCGACACCAGCCTGGACGCTTACGGCAACGACAGCGCGACCTTCGGGACGGTGCGGGCGACGGTGGCGGTGGGGCTGCATCCGGTGGAAGTGGCGGTGCTGCAGGACGGGAGCCGGGTGTATGTCGCCGACCAGGGGGACATCGCCGCGGGGACTCCAGGCAGCGTGTCGGTGGTGAGCCTGACGAATTACACGGTGCTGAAGACGATTCCGCTGGCGGCGAATCCGCACACGATTGGGGCGATTTACAACTATCCGATCGGGAAGGTGTACGTGGCGGCGCAGAACAGCCCGTTCCTGACGATCATCCGGACGGACACGGATATTGTGAGCAGCACGGTGGAGATGGAAGGCAACATCGTGGACATGCACGTGAACGCGCAGTATCCTGGGCAGTCCTCGCCGGGGGCGCTGAATTATCAGACGGAGAGCAGGTCTGTTGGTTCGGGAGCACCGTAAGGACAGGGATTAGAGTTTAGGGATTAGGGTTTAGAAATCCCGGCGCTTTTCGCGCCGGGATTTTTGTTTGCCGGCGGAGTAGATGGCGCTGTTTCGCCGTTGTTCGAAGCCCCGTTTCTAATCCCTAATCTCTAAACTCTAATCCCTGTTTTACGGAGCTGTGCCGGTTTCGTAGTTCAGCGTTGAGAGCGCGAGGCGGTACTGGTAGCGCGCGCTGGTGTCCTGAATCTGCGCGCTGGTTTGCTGGAGTTGCGCCTGGCTGAGTTCGACAATGGAGCTGAGGCCGAGTTTGTAGCGGGTCGAAGCGAGATTCATCGCGAGGTTCGCTTGCTGGACGAGCTGGGCGGTGACGTTCATGCGCTGCCAGCTGTTGTTGGCCTGCAGCCAGGAGGTGCGCACATCGCGCACGATGCGGTCGCGGAGGTCGCGCGCATTTTCTGAGGCGGCCTGAGCGCGGTATTTCGCTTCCCTGGCTTCAGACGTGTAGAGGAAGCCGTTGAAGATGGGGATGCTGATGTTGCCGCCGATCGCGCCCCACCAGTTGGTGATGTAGTAGGTGCCGGGGTGGACGGGGATGATGCCCGCGGTTCCGGCCGCGGAGACGGTGGGCAGAAGCTGGTCCCACTGGGCGCGGGCGAATTTCTGCGCCGACTGCGTGTCCCAGGTTAGCGATTGCAGATCGGGGCGCTGCTGCAGCGCGGTCTGGATGAGCGGATCGGCGGCGGTGGGTGGAGGCGGCGGCGCTGCCGGATCTTCGACGAGGGCGTACTGGACGCTGTGGTCAAGGCCGAGGACCGCGTCGAGGGCGGCCATGGCGGCGTCGGTGTTGTTCTGCGCGTCAAGCTGCAGGAGCTGGCCCTGGGAGAGATCGACGTTGGCGAAGCTGAGGTCGAGGGTCGACTTGAGCTTGTTCTGTGTCATCTGGTTGACCTGGGCCTGCGTGGTCTGGCGCGAGAGGACGGTTTGGCGGGCGACGTTGAGCTCGGCCTGGGCGGTGAGCGCGTCGTAAAAGGCCTGGTCGGTGGCGAGGACGATCTCTTCGGTGGTGGCGAGGGCGCTGGAGTCGGCGGCTTTCTCTTCGAGCTTGCGGGAGAGGACGAGGTTGTGGGTGTGGCCGAAGTCGTAGATAAGCTGGCTGACGTTGGCGCCGCCGCCCACGTGCTGCAGGAGGCGCGAGGCGGTGAGCGATCCGGCGGAGAGGCGGCTGGCTTCTTCGGCCTGAACGGCGGTAGCGTTGGCGGTGGCGGTGGGCAGCTCGGCGGACCTGGCTTCAACGGTGATTTCGTGCTGGGCGAGGGCGGCGAGTTTGGCGACTGTGACGCGGGGGTTGTTATGGATGGCCATCTGCTCGGCCTGGACGAGGGTGAGGGGCGGGAGATTCTGCGCGGAGCTGTCGGGGGTCGCGGGCTCTTGCTGCGCGGGTGCTGCGGCAGGTGCCTGGAGCGCGGAGATCAGCTTCGGACCGGGCGCGGCGGGGAGGGTGGCCTGAGCGGAGACGAGTCCGGTGAAGAAGAACATCGCGGCGAGGGCCAGGGATTTTTTCATGCAGCACTTCCCTGCTGCTCGCTGAGCTTCTGTTCGCGACGCGCATGGGTCATCAGGTAGACGGCGGGCACCAGAAACATAGTGGCGACGACGGAGACGCCGAGACCGCCGATGATGGCGCGGGCGAGGGGCGCGTACTGCTCGGAGCCGGCTTCAAAGCCGAGGGCCATGGGGATCATGCCGAGCAGCGTGGCCATGGAGGTCATGAGGATGGGGCGGAGACGCATTTTGCAGGCTTCGACGGTGGCTTCGAGGAGCGGCAGGCCCTGGCCGTGGAGGATGTTGGAGAAGTCGACGATGAGGATGGAGTTGGAGACGACAATGCCGGTCATCATGATGGTGCCCATCAGCGACATGATGTTGAGCGTGCTGCCGGTGACGAGGAGGGTGAGCACGACGCCGGCGATGCCGGGCGGGATGGCCATGAGGATGATGAAGGGATCGACCAGGGAGGTGAACTGAGCCATGAGGACGAGGTAGACGAGAGCGACCGCTACGATGAGGCCGAGGCCGAAGTCCTGGAAGGCCTGGTTCATGTTGACGACGGCGCCGCGCAGGGTGAGGCGGGTATTGCGGTCGGTGGGGGTGTGCGCGATGAGGTTGCGAATCTGTTTGCCGGTTTGGCCGAGGGCTTCGGATTCGGTAGCGACGTAGACATCGATGACGCGGCGTATCTGGTAGTGGTCAACTTCAGTGGGCGTGTTGATGAGCTGGATGCTTGCGACGGAGTTGAGCGGCGTATAGCCAGCGCGATGGGAGCCGCTCCATTGGTCTGGACTGGCGTCGGATGCCTGGAGGGCGTCTTCGAGGGGGCTGTAGCCGACGGGACGAATACCGCGCAGGGGGATGCTCTCAAAATCCTGCATGGACATGTTTTGAATCCAGCGATTCGCGTACTGGACGGTGACCATGTAGTTGTTGCCGCTCTTCGGGTCGATCCAGTAGCTGGGGGCGACCATGCCGTCGGAGGTGAGGGCGGTGATGACGTTGTCGACGACGTCTCTGGCGGAGAGGCCGATGAGGCTGGCTTTCTCGCGGTCGATGTTGAGGGCGAGGCCTGGGTAGTTCACGTCCTGCGGGATGTAGGTGCCGCTGACGTTGGGGAAGGTGCGTATCTTTGCGGCGAGCTGTTCGGCGAGCGAGTAGGCGCCATTGATGTCCATGGAGCTGACCTGGAGATCGATGGGCGCGGGCAAGCCCTGGTTGATGACGCCGTCGATGAGGCCGCCGGCCTGGAAGTAAGTGGTGAGCTCGGGCATCTCGCGGGAGAGGCGCTCCTGCACGCGGTGCATGTATTCGTAACTGCCGATGGACGGGTCCTGTTTGAGGCTGGTCTGGACGAAGGCGGTGTCCATAGAGGCGTTGGAGGTGAAGATGGAGGAGAGGTCAGGATAGACGCCGATGTTGGAGACGATCATGCCCAGGTCGCGGGGTCGAACCTCTTCGCGGATTATTTTTTCGACGCGGGCGATGTACTGGTCGCTGACTTCGAGGCGGGTGCCTGAGGGCATGCGAACGTTGATGACGAACTGGCCTGGATCGGTGCGCGGGAAGTAGGCGCGGCCGAGGAACGGGAAGGTGATGAGGAGCAGGACGGCGACGCCGCCGAGGATGCCGGCGGTGGTGAGGCCGGGGCGCGAGAGCGAGCGGCGGACGAGGCCCTCGTACCAGTTCAGCATGCGCGTGAAGTGGAAGTTGAACTTTTTGACGATGGGCTGGAGGCCGAAGCGGCGTTTAGGTTTCGGTTCCTGTTGGTCGACGAGTTCGCCGGCGTCGTCGCGCTCGCCGTGGCCGTGGCCGCGCAGGAACATGGCGCAGAAGAGCGGGACCACGGTCATCGCGAAGGCGTAGGAGGCGAACATGGAGAGCACAACGCCGAGCGCGAGCGGAGTGAAGAGATACTTGCTGACTCCGGAGAGCGCGGCGACGGGGAGGAAGACGATGGAGGTGGTGACGGTGGCGGCGAGGACGGCGAGCGAGACTTCTGTGCCGCCTTTCTCCGCGGCGATGCGCGGGGGCTCGCCGAGTTCCATGTAGCGGAAGATGTTTTCCAGCACGACAACGCCGTTGTCGATGAGGCGGGAGAAAGCGAGGGCGAGGCCGCCGAGGATCATGGTGTTGATGGTGCCGCCGAGGACGTTGGCCATTAGCAGACAGGCCAAGGCCGAGAGCGGAACGGAGAGCATGACGGCTATGGTGGCGCGCGGGCTGCCGAGGAAGAGCAGGATCATGATGCCGGTGAGGACCAGGCCGATGGCGGCTTCATTGACGAGTTGCTTGAGCGCGAGCTTGACGAAGAGAGACTGATCGAAGACGACGGCGGTGCGCAGCGAGGCGGGGATGTCGACGAGATGTTTAATGGCGTCTTTCATGCCGTCGACGATGGTGATCGTGTTGCTGTTGCCGCCCTGCTTGAAGACGGGGACGTAGACGGAGCGCTGGCCGTCGATGCGGACGATGTTGTACTGGAGCGCGCCGGAGTCAACGGCGTGGCCGATGTCGGCGACCAGCACGGAGCCATTACCGACGGACTTGAGCGGCATCTGGTTCATCGACTCGGCGCTGGGAAACTGGCTGTTGGCGTAAATATTGAAGTCTTTGTTGCCGATGCGAACGTCGCCGGCGGGGAGGATGAGGTTGGAGCTGTTGACGGCGGTCACTACATCCTGGAGGCTGAGGTTGCGGGCTTCGAGCTTGAGGGGATCGACGTAGACCTGGATTTGCCGGTAGGTGCCGCCGTAGGGCTGCGGGACGGACGCGCCCTGGACGTTGGAGATTTGGTTGCGCACCTGGAATTGCGCGAGGTCCTTTAGCTGCGTTTCGTTCAGGCCTTTGCCTTCCAGGGTCACGAGGCAGACGGGCTGCGTGGAGGCGGTGAGTCCAAGGACGACGGGTGGTAAGGTGCCGGGCGGGAGACGCCGCAGATCCGCCATGGCTAAGTTAGCCACGTTGCTGAGCGCGGCGTTGGGGTCGGTGCCGGGCTTGAAGTAAATCTTGATGAGGCTGACGCCGGTGAGGGATCGCGACTCGCTGTGGTCGACGTTGGCGGCGAGGGTGAAGAAGCGCTCGAAGGTGTTGGTGATGTCCGCTTCGATTTGCTGCGGCGGCATGCCGTTGTAGAACGTCGCCACCACGACGACGGGCATGTCGATGTCCGGGAAGAGGTCCACGGGCATGGAGAAGAGGTTGACCATGCCGATCAGGAAGACCATCAGGCACAGCATCAGGATGAAGTAGGGAAAGCGAAGGGCGAACTTCGGCATTTACTGTGCGCCTCCGCCGGCTGACTCCGCGTTCATGTCGATCATGCCGCCGGATTGTGGGGCGGTCTCTGACGCGGGCGACTTCTCGACAACCGGTGTGACGGCTTCATTCTCGGCGTATTTGGCCTGCGCGGCGAGGATGACGCGGTCGCCTGGACTGAGGCCGCTTTGAATTTCGGCGAGCTGGTTGCCGCGAATGCCGATCTGGACGCTGCGAATGTGGACGCGGCCGTCGCTGTCGAGAACGTAGACCTGGTTCTGGTTGCCATGCAGGACGATGGCTCCGACGGGAATGGTGAGCACATTGTCGGCGTGGTTGAGGCGCAGCAGCGCATTGGCATACATACCGGAATCGATGGTGAGGTCCTTGTTGTCGACATCGACTTCGGTTTCCATGGTGCGGGTTTCGAAGTTGAGCTCGCGGGTAAAGCGCTCGACGGTGCCGTTGAAGGAGCGGCCCAGCGAATCGACGCGGACCTGGACAGTGTCGCCGAGATGCACGTAGCGGACATACGACTCGGGAACGGGCAGACGCAGGCGCATGACGCCGCTCTGCGCAAGCTTGACGATGGGCAGGTCCTGGTTGTTGGAGCTGACGCCGGACTGAATGAGCGCGCCGGTATCGGCATAGCGCCAGATGATGACGCCGTCGAGGGGCGCGACGACATTCGTGTAATCCTCGATGGCGCTCACCCGCTCGTTGTCGGCTTTGGAGACTTCCATTCCCTGCTGCGCGGAGGCGAGGGCTGCTTTGGCCGCGTCGACTTCGGCGGCGGAGGAGAGGTCTTTCGCCTGCGCGTCGTCGAGTTCCTGCTGCGCGACCAGGCCGGGCTGCGCCTGTGACGTCTGGAGGAGGCGGTCGTAGTCGGCGTGCAGGGCTGAGTGGGTCGACTCGGCGCGCTTGACTTCATGCTGCGCTCGGACAATTTCGTCGCTGCTGCGGGCGACCTCAGAGACGGTGCCGGAGAGCTGCGCTTTCAGCTCGGGGACTTCGAGGACGGCGAGGGTCTGCCCCTGGCGCACGCGGTCGCCGATGTCGACGTAGATATGGCGGATGAAGCCGGAGACCTTGGGGTGGACGTCGACGGTCTGCCAGGGCTGGAACTGTCCGGCGAGGGAGAGGACCTGGTCGATGTTGCCGCGTTGGACGATAGCCACCTGCGCGGCGGGCGGTCCAGGCGCGGCTTCAACGGTCGCGCTGCGGCGATGGCCCCGCCACGTCACAATAACAACGGCGAGGGCGACGACAAGGACAGAGATGACGATCCATAAACGCTTGCGCATATCCTGGGAGACCTTCCTGGGATTGGGCCCTGGCCCGAAAGCAAAATGGCCGGAATGCAGAGATGGCGCTCGCCGCGCTCAACGAGAAGGAGCGCAGGGCGGCTGACGCCTAATTAGATGACGATTAGCGGACGCGCGGAGGGGGGCGAATGAAGGCTGGGGCGCAGCGGACGCAGGCTGGCGCGATTCGAACCCGGGATGAACCGAGGGGCGAGCGGCCGAAGCCGGGCGAAAATCTGGCAGCGATGAAGGTTGCGAAGGCGAGCGCCAGGGTGCTGAGGGCCAGCGGGACCGCGGAAGTAGCGGCGCGCGGGGCAGCTATCTGCGGGGGGGCATTGCGATCCTTGCCGGTGAGCAGCTTGGCTGCGGGAATATGGTGCGAGACCGCGTGCGGCGGATCGTAGAGCGAGAGCTTGTACTTGAGTCCCCACGCGAAGATACACAGCCCCAGGATCGCGAGCCCGAACGCGAGGGTGCGCAGGCCTCGCTGCTTCTGACGGAATGTACGGGGGCGTGGGATCGTCAAAGTTGCTCTGGCAATGATGATGCCACAGGGTTGGACGTTTTCCAAACGCAGGGGGTAAGCAGTTAGGTGCGAACCGCCTGGTTTTGCGGAGATTTACAATCGCAGCATGCAAGTTGCCGAGTTGGCGCGCGCGCTGGAGGCCGAGCTGCGCGGCGACCCTGACGTGGAGATCACCGGGGTTGCGGGAATCGAAGAGGCCGGTCCGGGCGAGATAACATTCGTCGCCAACCCGAAGTATGCGGCCCAGGCGAAGACGACGCGGGCGGGGGCGATTCTGGTCACGCCGGATTTTCCCGAGGTTCCTGCGGTCACTTTGCGTTTGAAGAATCCGTATCTGGCCTTTGCGCGCGCGGTCGATATTTTCTATCAGCCACCGGCGTGGCCTGCGGGGGTTCACCCGACGGCGGTGATTCACAAGAGCGCGAAGGTCGGGGCCAATCCGCGGATCGCCGCTTATGCCGTGATTGCGGAGAACGTGGTTATTGGCAACGATGCGACGATTCTGCCGCATGTGGTGATCTATCCGGGGGTGCAGATCGGGGATCGATTCTTTGCGCATGCGCATGCGGTGGTGCGCGAGAACTGCCGCCTGGGCGACGATGTGGTTCTGCAGAACGGCGCCGTGGTGGGGTCGGACGGGTTCGGTTTTGCCAAGGACGAGCACGGGCGGTGGCACAAGATTCCGCAGTCGGGGCCGACGATTCTGGGGGATCGGGTGGAGGTGCAGACCAATGCCTGTATCGACCGCGCCAGCGTGGGCGCAACGCGGATCGGCGACGGCGTGAAGGTGGATAACCTGGTGCAGGTGGGGCACGGCTCGTCGGTGGGCGAGAACACGCTGCTGTGCGCGCAGGTGGGCCTGGCCGGGTCGACGCATGTGGGCAAAAGCGTGATTTTGGCGGGTCAGGTGGGGGTGGCGGGGCACTGTAACATCGGCGATAACGTGATTGCGATTGCGCAGGCGGGGCTGCACGGGGACATTCCGTCGGGGTCGATGCTGGCCGGATCGCCGGCGTTCGACCACAAGCAGTGGCTGCGGGCGACGGCGTTGTTCAGCCGGCTGCCCGAATTGCTGCGACAATTCCAACGCAAACCGAAACGCGAAGAGTAAAGTAGACAAAACAGGCGAAAATTCCCTGCGTCGGACACAGCGGTCCCGCCGTCTATTGCATCAAAGAAAGCTTATGTCAACGAACGATCAGGATTCATCGCTGACGCTTGTGCAAGCCCCCAGCGCACCGATTCGGGTGCTCCTGCTCGACGATCATCCGGACAATTTGCTGCTGCGGTCGACGATCCTGAGGAAGTACGGGTACGTCACCGAGACGGCAAGCACGGTGGAAGAAGCCGAGCAGATGCTGGATGAGATCGACATTGCGGTGCTCGACTATCACCTGGGCGCGGGCAAGTTCGGAACGGACGTTGCGACGCATTTGCGTGCGCGGCATCCGCAGGTGCCCATCATTATTTTGTCGGCGACCCTGGAGCGGCGGTTTGGCGGCGTCGAGGATATGCACCTGCTGAAGGGCTACAGTTCCATCGACGATCTGGTGACGGCGCTGCGGTCGTTTGAGGCGAAGCGGCGGGGCAAGCCGGTGGTGGTCGACGCGCGCGACTTCTTCTATTCGCGGATCAACATGGCGATGGGCGATGACGTGGTGCTGGAGATCCTCGATGGCGACGGGACGTGGCACTACGTGAACGAGACATGCGCCCGCGTGCTGGAGAAGCCGAGGGACTGGTTCCCGGGGCGCAACATGTTCGAGGAAATGCCGGAGCTGGCCGTCGACTGGGCTGACATTTTGAGCACCGTGGCCGAGACGCGCGAGACTTATATCGACCGGACGTTTCGCGGCGTGCTGAACCTGCCCAGCAAGGGGGATCGCTGGGTGTGGAATGTGCTGGCGTTTCCGATCACGCTGCATACGCGGGAGACCGGCGTAGTGCTGACGGCACGGGCGCTTGAACGCAAGCCGATGATCGTCTGAGTTCCCTCACCTGCTCGAGAGCACGTAGAGGTTGCCGTCAGGGTCCTTGAAGATCGCGGACGTGCCCCACTGCTCTTTCTTTGGATCCTGCGCGAAGACGACCCCCTTCTGCTTCATGACCGCGGCGGTGGCGAAGACGTCGTCGCACCAAAACGAAATGGACTGGAACTGGCCGATGCGATCTTCGTGGCCTTCGGGCGTGAAGGGCGCGATGCCGGTGTCGGCGCCGGGGATCTTCAGCTCGATCCAGCGCTGCTTTTCGTTGAAGGGCTGATCGGTGGCGACGATCATGCCGACAGCCTCGGTCCAGAATTTCAGAGCTTTGTCCTGGTCGGTGACGGGGACGCCGACGAATTTGATTCCTTTGATCATGTTTCTCTCTCCTCAGTTTTTGGAGCATAACCGCGAGCGCGGAGGGGCGCAATCGTCCAGTGCCTGCTATAGTACCGGTTGATATAGCGATGCCAGCGCTCGACGACTACATCACCGATGTGCTGATGCGGGACCTGGTCGGACATGACCGGCGCCCGGTGAGTTTTCTGGTGTATTTGTGGTTGGCTGCGGCGCATGCGCGCACCGGCAAGGACGTGAAGGTGAGTTTTCAGGAGATGGCCGAGTCGGTGGGCGTTTCGAAGAGCTCGGCACAGGCAGCGGTGCGCTGGCTGGTCCGGCGCAAGCTGCTGCACGCGAGCAAAGCGAACGCAACGGCAGTTCCCTGCTACAAAGTGATGACCCCCTGGAAGGACGGCTCGAAGCGGAGCCGTTGATGGTAGTCTGAGCAGCGATGATGCGTGGGTCTGGGCGGTTGATCGTGACGTTTGGGTTACTGCTTCTGCTCGCCGGGTGCCGCTCTCCGTGGATTCAGTGCACGATCGTGAATCATGAGAACGCGCCGGTGTCGCTGGTGGAGGTGAATTATCCTGGCGGGTCGTTCGGAGTGCAGACGATTGCGGCAGGCGCGAGCTACCACTACCGGTTCCACTCGCTGAGCACGGACACGCTGAGTCTCTCGTTCACTGATGCAGCGCGGCAAAGTCACACGGCGACGGGTCCGGAGCTGAAGCAGAAGCAGGAAGGCTCGCTGCGCATCGACATCCAGCCTGGGAATCGTGTGACGTGGACGCCGGCGCTGACGAGCGGGCACTGACGTCGATCCTGCGCGGGCTGGACAGGTTCATAGCTTTCGCGTGATTCTTTCTGGCAAACTAGACAGACTGTTCCCAATTGCAATTCGTGGCCATGGAGGCGTGTGTGATCAGGGTTGAGAACCTGACCAGGACGTTCGGCGAATTTACTGCGGTCAAAGACATCACGTTCCAGGTGGACGCCGGGGAGATCTTCGCGTTTCTGGGGCCGAATGGCGCGGGCAAGACGACGACCATCAAAATGCTGACGACGCTGCTGCGGCCGACCGCGGGACGCATTCATCTGGACGGGTTCGATCCATGGGTGAAGCAGCGGGAGGCGCGCCAACGGTTCGGGATCGTGTTTCAGGATCCGAGTCTCGACGGTGAGCAGACTGCTTACGAGAACATGGAACTGCACGGGGTCCTGTACCACATCGCGAAACGCGTGCGCGTGGAGCGCATTGAGTTGCTGCTGCGGCAGTTCGAGCTGTGGGAGCGGCGCAGCGATTATGTGAAGACGTTTTCCGGAGGTATGAAACGCAGGCTGGAGATTGCGCGCGGGTTTCTGCACACGCCGAAGATTCTGTTTCTCGATGAGCCGACGCTGGGGCTCGATCCGCAAAGCCGCAATCAGCTGTGGACGCATGTGAAGGCCATCAATGAGAGGGAGAAGACGACGGTCTTTCTGACCACGCACTACATGGATGAAGCGGATCGCGTCGCGCACCGGATCGCGATCATGGATCACGGGGCGATTGTGGCCATGGGCACGTCGGCAGAGCTGAAGGCGAAGACGAACACTGAATCGCTGGAGGCGGCTTTTCTGGCGCTGACGGGAACTTCGCTGCGCGACGAGGGCGCGAGCTCGGCGGACAACCTGCGGCGATTCGCGCAGATGTGGCAGCAGAAACGGTAAGGAGAGCAGATGGGCGCGATTTACATCATGTGGCTGCGCGAACTGAAGCGGTATTTTCGCTCGAAGGCGCAGATCGTCGTTTCGCTGGGGCAGCCCACGCTGTATTTGCTGGCGCTGGGGTTCGGGTTCGGGCCGGTGTTCGCGAAGGCGGGCGCGGGCAATTACATCCAGTTCATGGCGCCGGGAGTGGTGGGGATGACGGTGCTGTTCAGCTCGATTTTTTCGGGCATGGCGATGCTGTGGGACCGGCAATTTGGTTTTCTGAAGGAGACACTGGTGGCGCCGGTGCCGCGCCTGCACATTATTTTGGGACGCACGCTGGGCGGCGCGACGGTGGCGAGCCTGCAGGGACTGCTGATGCTGATCGTGTGCTTGATTGCCGGGTTTCGGCCGGTGCACCAGCATGCTGTGGGGACGGCGGCGCAGCACAACTGGCTGGCGCTTCCGGTTGCGGGGATTTTCATCGCGATGATCGCGATTGTGTTCGCGGCGCTCGGGTCTTCCGTTGGGTCGACGATCAAAGATATGCAGGGGTTCCAGGTGCTGATGAATTTTCTGGTCATGCCTATTTTCTTTTTGTCGGGGGCGCTGTATCCGCTGAAGGGGCATTCGGGCGTTTTTTCGTGGATCACGCGCGCCGATCCGCTGACGTATGGCATCGACGGACTGCGCGGCGTACTGATCGGGAACTGGCAGTTCAGCTACGGCGCGCAGTTTAACTTCGCGCTCGACCTGGGGCTGCTGGCCGCGCTGGCGGCGATCTTTCTGGGAAGCAGCGCGTGGTTGTTTTCAAGGATCGAGGTGTAGGCCAATCACATGAAACTTCTTGACAGGATTTTCGGATGTCTTCTCGCACTCGGCGCTGTTGGGCATGGCCTCGGAACGTTTCAGGCGTACCACAACACACCGATGACGCTGCTTTGGGCGCTGTCCGCTTCGTTTGCGATCCTGATGCTGGCGGCGATCAATTTGCTGCGTACGGCGAGGCCCGGCGATCGCGGTCTGGCGTGGATCAGCCTGGTGGGTTGCCTAATTTGGGCGGGATTTTGTCTGTGGTTTGGCAGGCTGATCGGCAACTTCTTTGACTTTCGTCCGCTGGTGAATCTGATCGTCAGCCTAGTGCTCGCAGCGTTCAGTTTGCGGGCTTTGCTGCGCGCCGCGGCCTGAGAACTTGTTGTTGCAACAGGTGCCGAAATGGCTAACCGTGCAACCCCCCGTCCATTTCCTGCTTCTGGTAACGTGAAAGCAGGCAATGTTAAGTCTCATTACCGCGTTACTTCTCTTTCAGGATACGAACCCGGTCGCGCCCCCTCCGGTGAACAACGGCAGCGCGATCGTGGAAATGCTCCAGAACAGCGGACCGATCGCGATGACGGTGCTCGGTGTGCTGCTGGTGGCGAGCCTTTTTTCCTGGGCGATCATTCTCGGCAAGTGGGTCAGCTTCCGGCGCGCGCGCGCGCAGAGCCGGCGTTTTCTGCGCGCCTTCCGCAAGGCCAACCGGCTGCAGGAAATCGCAACGGTGAGCGAGCAGTTTAAGCCGAGCCCGCTGGTGAATGTTTTCGATGAAGTGTACGAGACGTATCGCCGGCAGACGGGCGGCTTCGGACCGCCGCGCAACATCACTTCACTGGAGCGTGCGGGACAGACGGCGGCCAGCGAATCGTTAACGTCGATGGAGCAGCGGCTGACGTGGCTGGCGAGCATCGGCGCCATCTCGCCGTTCATCGGGCTGTTTGGAACCATCATGGGCATCGTGGATGCGTTCCACGGTTTGGGCACCGAAGGCACGGCGACGCTGCGCGCGGTGGCGCCGGGCGTTTCGGAAGCGCTGATCACAACAGCGGCCGGACTGCTGGTCGCGATCCCGGCAGTGATTGCCTACAACCAGTTCACGGCCAGCTGCCGCGACTTTGCCGCGCGCATGGATGATTTTGCGCGCGAGTTGCTGAACAGCATGGAAGAAGCCGCGCTCGGGCCCAATCAGGACCCCGGAGACATTCGTGGCGTTCACAAGTAGAAGCGGGCACACGCAAACGGCGCTGGCCGAGATCAACATCACGCCGCTCGTCGACGTGGTGTTGGTGCTGCTGGTGATCTTCATGCTGACCGCGCCGGTGCTGCAGTCGGGCATTCAGGTGAACGTGCCGAAGACGAAGACGGTGCGCGAAATCACCGAACTGCGGACGGTGCTGACGATCGACAAGGATCAGCAGGTTTTTCTGAATGACAAGCTGGTAAACCTGAACGATTTGCCGAATATCTTGCGGGCGCAGAGCTCGGACACGGCGCATCAGGTGATTTATCTGCGCGCTGACGAGAAGGTGCCGTTTGGCGCGTTTGCCACGCTGATGGACGCGGTGAAGCAGTCGGGCATCACGAATGTGAGCATCGTGACGCAGCCGGCGGAGAGTGCTCCGAAGAAGTAGCCTGCAGGGAAATAGACGCGCTTCGCGCGATTCCCTGTCTTCGGTTTCACAACACGGGTTCTCCCTGAGCGGTTGCGGCCGAGAAGCAACGATCGATCAATGCGGTGAACCTCGGATCGGGTCGGAGCGGGTCCCACTTGGGATCGAACACGAGAAACGCAAGGTGAACGTCGTGGGCTTCGAGGGCCCGCTCCAGGAACTGCAGCGCACGATCCCTCTCGCCGAGTCCTTCGAGAACCAGCGCAAACGCATAGGGCGGAACGAATTTCTCGCTGGCGACGGTCTGGAGGAGGCGCAGCAGATCGAGGGCTGCCTGGGTATCTCCCTGCCTGGCGAGGACGTATCCGCGAAGAGCGATTGGCTTGCTGTTGCCGCCGCTCAGCCGTCCGGCGCTGGTGAGCGCCTCGAGGGCCAGGTCCGGCTGATCGAGGCGTTCATACGCCTGGCCCAGCTGCATGTAGCCGATCCAGAATTGAGGATCAATGGAGATGGCCTGCTGGGAGAAGCGAACGGCCGCCGGATAATCCCCCGCGGCAAAAGCGACCTGCGAGGAGAGCGCGTGGTGCCCGGCGTTGAGCGGATCGATTTCCCGTGCGCGTGCGATGGCGGCTACCGACTCCTGGTGCTTGCGCAGGTGCATCTGAACGATGCCAAGCAGCCGATGCGCCAGTCCATAGCTGGGGTTCAGGTCTATCGCTTTCCGGAATGCGGCTTCGGCTTCGACCCATTTCCAGTCCAGCCAGAGTTTCACGAAGCCCGAAGAGGTTTGCGTTTCCGCCATCTCAGGAGCAGCCTGAACCGCGCGCTGGGCCGCGTCGCGGGCTTTTGGCCACACCTGCAGCGGCGGCATATCGGCGCTGATGGGAGAGCTGGTGTATGCGTCGGCCAGCCCAGACCATGGGAGCGCGTAGTGCGGGTCAAGATCGGTGGCGCGCTGGTAGTACTCGATCGCGCGGCGGGTGGTCGACGGTGAGAGCTGGTTCCAGAAATGGCGGCCACGAAGATACAGGTCGTAGGCCTCGGGGCTTGCAGGCTGCGAGGAGGCCAGCGCGCGCAGGCGCTCGGGGGCGAGCTGGAGATGAACCTGGTTGGCGATCGCAGTTCCCAGCTCGTCCTGAATGGCGAGCACACCGATGAGGTCGCGATCGTACGTTGAGGCCCAGAGGTGGGTCTGGTCGCTCACACGAATGAGCTGGGAGGTGATGCGCACGCGGTTGCTTTCCCGACGCACGCTGCTTTCGAGCACGTAGTCCACATTGAGCTCAGCGCCAATGTCGCGAATGCTCTTCTGCGTGTGCTTATAGGCCATGCTGGTGGTCCGTGCGATCACCCCCATATGCGCGGGACCGATGCGTCCCAGATAGCTGATCGTCTCCTCGGTGAGGCCATCGCTGAAGTATTCCTGCTCGGGGTCGTTGGATAGGTTCTCAAAGGGCAGAACCGCCAGCATGATGCGTGACTTTGCAGACGCAGCGGGGATTGCCGATGTACCCGGTCGGGTTATTGTGCTGATAAAGCGGTAGCCTCTTCCGGAGACGGTTTCGATGAACTGAGGGGCATCACTGGAATCCTGGAGAGCCAGCCGAACCTTGCGGATGGCCGTATTGACACCGGTGTCGACATCCACGAAGACGTCCGAACCCCACAAGCGGGCCACAATATCGTCGCGCGAGACCAGCTGCCCCCCCCGCTGCGCCAGCAGGATGAGCAGGTCCATGGGCCTGCGCTCCAGGTGCACGGGTTTGCCGCGCTGGCGCAGTTCGCAGGCAGCCAGGTCAAGCTCGAATTCGCCAAAGGCTAAGGCGCGGTTTTGATCCCCGACTGGCATAGGCTCACGGTGTCCGAGATTCTCTCATGTTCCGGCGCCTACAGGAAAGCTGCAGATGAACTTCAGAAGCCCTCCATGGCCTGGGCTCGATGAGGAATGCCAGGATGCAGCTCACTGGTCCTACGGGACCTGAATCAACCTAAGGAGAGTTCACCATGAAATCAAGGGGCTCACGGAAGTTCGGCGGCATCCCGGTCCTGGCTTTGGCAATCACATTCGTCCTGGCGGGCACAGCTTTTGCGGACGACGACGATGGGCATTCGCTGCAAGGGACGTGGCGCGTGCAGGTGACGCAATACAATTGCGCGACGGGGGCGGCGGTCCCATCGTTCTGGTCGCTGCTCAGCTTTCACCGCGGCGGCACCGAATCGGAGACAACCAGCAATCCGGCGCTGCAACCGGGCCAGCGCACCTCGAGCTACGGCTTCTGGAAACCGGCGCGCGAGGCCGACTCTTGTTCGGCCGATCCAGAGGCAGACTATATCAGCGCTACAGAGGCGTTCATTCTGTCGGATTCGCCAACGAATCCTCCTGGTCTGAAGAAGGGCGTGCAGAAGATCGTGCAGTGCATCACGATGAAGGGCGACGACAGCTGGACCTCGAACGCAACCGTCACATTCTTCAACAACGACGGGACGACAACAACGGGCTGCGCCAAAGCGGCGGGCACACGGTTGTCGGGGTCAACAACCGAACCGTAAGAAGGAGGGCCGGAGCCTTTGGGCTCCGGCTCGCACCTGTGGCGCGATACCTTCCGATCAGTCGCCGCTCGTCATCATGCGCACGTACTGATACCAGAACTGCACTCCCTTCCAATACGAAGCCTCGGGGAGGCGCTCGTCTTTACCGTGCGCGCGAACGTCGTTCGTTTCGAGTTCAATCGCGGACCAGTTGTAGGTGGGAATGCCGGCGGCGTTGGTGAAGATGCTGTCGGATGCTCCGGTGGCCATGTCCGGCACGACGGGCGTGCCCGGCCAGTAGACGGCGACGAGCTTCTCGAGGGGCTTCATAACTTCAGGCTGCAGTGCGACCGGCGGCGGGCCTTTGGAGTCGGGTGCGCCGCTGTGAATGCCTCCGCCGTTATCGACATACTTCACGTTGATCTTCGGGTCGTCGAAGAGGCGGATCAGTTCCTGCCGTACTTCCTCACGCGAATGTCCGGGTAGAATGCGGCAATTCACGTTGGCCTGTGCCATCTGCGGCAGCGCGTTGTTGGCGTGGCCGGCCTGGAGCCGCGTCGCGACACAGGTTGTGTGGATGGTCGAGTTCCACTCCGGCGAAACGGAGATACGCGTGATGGCGGCGGGATCGGGTGGCGTCGCGAGGATGGCTTTGATGTCAGCCGCGGTTTGCGCGGGTTCGAGCGTGGCGAGCTTTTCAAAGTAGGCGCGCGTGATGGCGTTCAGCTCGAAGGGAAACTGGTAGTTCTGCAGGCGCTGGAGCGCATCAGCGAGATGGTAGATGGCGTTGTCAGGCACGGGCAGCGAGCTGTGGCCGCCGGGGTTGGTGACGATGAGCTGATAGTCGGCGTAGAGCTTCTCGCTGGCGTCGACGTCGGCGGAGATGGCTTTGCCGTTTTGCAATTCCACTCCGCCGCCATCAGGATTGAAGGCGAAAGCGGCCTTCATCAGCTCGGGCTGATTCTTCAGGAGCCATTCGACGCCGTTGGATTTGCCGCCTTCTTCATCGGCGGTGAGGGCGAGGATGAGGTCGCGGTCGGGCTTGAATCCCTCCTGATGCAGGCGGAGGAAGGTCGTCACAAGGATCGCGTCGCTCTCTTTCATGTCCTGGGTGCCGCGGCCGTAGTAGAAGCCGTCCTTCTCGAGGAACTGGAAGGGATCGGTGGTCCAGTCTTCGCGGCGCGCTTCGACAACGTCTTCGTGGCCGATGAAGAGAACGGGCGGATGCGCACCAGTGCCGCGATAGCGGATGACGAGATTCTCCTTGCGGTCGTTGGGGCCGCCGAGGAAGATGTCGCTCGCGGGAAAACCGGCGTCCAGGAAGCGCTGCTGCACGGCCTTCGACACGGCGGTGACGCTGCCGACGGAATCGGTGGAGTTGATTTCGATGAGTTGGCGGAAGATGTCGAGGGCGAGCTTTTTGGTGGCGGGATCGGGCGGCGTCCAGGTGGGCGCGCTTTGGGCGAGTGCGGACGACACAGCGAGGGCAAAGACGATCAGGACTGCGAAGCGATTTCGCATGTAGGTGGGCTCCTGTTGCGGGTGAAGAGACAAGGTAACAGATTGCGGGCGATTGTCCCTGCGAAGTTTTGCGCCCTGGCGTCTTCATACCTGTTTGCGTAAGCTGATCGCGGAAGGTGAAGGTGTCAGTAATGGATGCGAAACGTGTGCGGAGAATCGTTTGTGGCGGAATGGCCGCCGGAGCGATGCTGGTGGGAACGCTGATGGCGCAAAATGCAACGACGGTACAACCATCTTTCGTCAACACGCTGATGCCACAGCCCGCTCAACTGACAGCGGGAGATGGGCGGCTGGCGGTTGCACCCGGTGTCACGGTGAGCTTTGACAAGACGCACGACGAGCGGCTGGAGGGCGCTGTGGAGTGGGCGATGCAGCGGCTGAAGAACCAGACCGGCGTCCTGATGCAGAATGCGGCTGCGGGCGCGACGGGGACGCTGGTCGTCTCGGTGGATGGCCCTGGGCAGGCCGTGCAGAGCGTGAACGAAGATGAATCGTACACGCTGGAGATCACGGCGCAGGCTGCGCATCTGCACGCCTCGACCGATGTGGGCGCGATGCACGGACTCGACACACTACTGCAGCTGGTGCAGTCGGACGGAATGGGTTTCTGGCTGCCGGCGGTTTCGATTCAGGATTCGCCGCGATTCAAATGGCGCGGGCTGATGATCGACGTTTCGCGGCACTTTGAGCCGGTGGGCGTGATCGAGCGCACGCTGGACGGCATGGCCGCGGTGAAGATGAACGTCTTCCACTGGCACCTGAGCGACGATCAGGGATTTCGGATGGAGAGCCGGATTTTTCCGAAACTGACAGGGGAAGGCTCGGACGGGCAGTACTACACGCAGGAGCAGACGCGGGAAGTGGTGGAGTACGCGCGGGGGCTGGGGATTCGCGTGGTGCCCGAGTTCGACATGCCCGCGCACAGCACGTCGTGGGCGGTGGGCTATCCAGAGCTGGCGAGCGCGCCGGGGCCGTTTACGGTGGGGCACAACTTTGGCGTATTCGACGCGACGATGGATCCGGCGAAGAAGAGCACCTACGCGTTTCTGGACAAATTCATCGGCGAAATGGCGGGGATTTTTCCCGATGAGTACATGCACATCGGCGGCGACGAGAACAACGGAGTGGAGTGGAAGCAGAATCCTGCGATTCAGGCGTTCATGACGACACACAATTTGAAGGACACGGGCGCGCTGCAGAACTATTTCAATCAGCAACTGTTACAAATTCTGAAAAAACACGGGAAAAAGATGATCGGGTGGGACGAGGTGATGACGCCCGATCTGCCAAAGGACGTTGTAGTGCAGTCGTGGCGCGGGTTTGCATCGCTGTCGGCGGGCGCGAAGCAGGGGTACAGCGGAATCCTTTCCGCCGGCTACTATCTGGACCACATCGACCCGGCCTCGACGCACTATGCGGTCGATCCGGTGCCGGCGAGCAGCGATCTGACGCCGGAGCAGGCGGCTCGGATTTTGGGCGGCGAGGCATGCATGTGGAGCGAGTACGTCGAGCCGCGCACGATTGATTCGCGCATCTGGCCGAGAACGGCGGCGATTGCCGAGCGGCTGTGGTCGCCGCAATCGGTGTCCAGCGAAGACGATATGTACCGGCGGCTGGCGGTGGAGTCGCTGCGGCTGGAGGAGCTGGGGCTCACGCACATCTCGCAGGAGGACGCGAGCCTGCGCGCTCTGGCCGGGACGCAGCAGATCGACGCGCTGCGGCCGCTGGCGGCGGTGCTGGAGCCGGTGAATTTCGACACGCGCTCGGAGTGGACGCAGGCGCACGGCGGGACGACGCTGAGCCCGATGAATCGCCTGGTGGACGCGCTGCCGCCCGATCCGCCGTCGCGGCACGATTTCGGCGATCTGATGAGCACATATTTGCAGGATCCGGTGGGGCATCCCGACGAGGAAAGCGCGCTGACTTCGACGTTCCGGTCGTGGTCAGTGCAGCCGGAGATGATGGAATTGATGTCGAGCTCACCGCAGCTGGCCGAAGGGCTGCCACGTGCGCTGCAACTCGCGGAGCTGGGGACGATGGGGCTGGAGGCGCTGTCGTATTTGTCGTCGGGGGTGCCGGCGCCGCCGATGTGGAAGCCGCAGAAGCTGGCGATTCTGGATGACGCGGAGGCGCCGGTGGCGCTGACGCGGTTCACGGTGTTGAAGGCGATGCGGGATTTGGTCAACGAGGTGAGGTGAAAAGAGCAGCCGGGAGCCGGCGATTGGCGGAACCTGTCGCCGGTTGCCTGAGCATTTGCCCGCGGTGATTCCTATTCCCTACTGGCTACTGCCTACTCCCTGCTCTTAGACGATCCAACCGCCTCCGACTACTTCGTCTTCGCTATAGAAGACTGCGGCCTGGCCTGGGGTGACGGCTCGCTGGGGGTCATCGAACGTGGCTTCCACTTCATTGTCTCTGAGCATACGGATCGTGGCCGGGGCTGGTTCGTTGCGGTGACGAATCTTTGCGCGGATCCGCATTTCGCCTTCGAGCGATGGAATGGAAATCCAGTTCAGGTCGCGGGCTCGGAGCGTCTGCGTCGTCGCTTCGCTGTCGGAACCAACGGTGACGCGATGGCTGGCGTTATCGATCTGGATGACGTAGAGCGGGTCGGGTGATGCGACGCCGAGTCCCTTGCGCTGGCCGATGGTGAAGTTGTGCACGCCGGTGTGGCGGCCGATGACTTCGCCCGACGATGAGACGAGTTCGCCTGCGGTGTCGGGGATCTGCTCGCCCTGCTCGTTGAGGTAGGCGGAGATGAAGGTCTTGTAGTCGCCGCCTGGGATGAAGCAAATCTCCTGCGAGTCAGGCTTGATGGCGACGGCGAGGCCGTGCTGCGCGGCGATCTCGCGGACGGCGGACTTCTGATGATTGCCGAGCGGGAAGAGGGTGCGCGAAAGCTGCTCCTGGGTGAGCCCGAAGAGGAAGTAGGTCTGGTCCTTGCTGTGGTCGGCGGGGCGCGAGAGGACCCAGCGATTGCGCGCGGGATCGTACTGGTTGCGCGCGTAGTGGCCAGTGGCGATGCGGTCGGCGCCGATCTGGCGGGCGCGGACGAGGAGTTGATCGAACTTGATGTGGTTGTTGCAGAGCGAGCACGGGATGGGCGTGCGGCCGTTGAGGTACTCCTGGACGAAGGGGCGAACGACGTCCTGCTCGAAGCGCTCCTCTTCGTTGACGACGTAGTAGGGGATGTTGAGAGTCTCGGCGACGCGGCGCGCGTCGTAGACATCGTCGAGGGAGCAGCAACGGCCGGTGACCTGCTCGGGCATGCCCTCCTTGCCGGCGAGGCGGCGCTGGTTCCAGAGCTGGAGAGTGAGGCCGACGAGGTCGTAGCCCTCGGCGCGGAGCATGGCGGCGACGGTCGAGGAGTCGACTCCACCGGACATAGCGACGGCGATGGTGTTGTTGAGCATGCGTTCCTGTCATCAGTATGACAGGAACACTGGGCACAGGGCACAGGCCTCAGGGCACAGAAGAACGGCGGGCCGCTAATGGTTCCGCGGCCCCTTCGCTACTGGCTACTGGCTACGGGCTACCGGCTGCTCCTACTGATTGACACCGCTGGCCAAAAAGCCTCCGTCGATGACGAGGACCTGACCCGTGACGAAGGAGGCCGCGTCGGAGGCGAGGAAGATGGCGGCTCCGACGACTTCTTCGGTTTTGCCGAAGCGGTTCATGGGGGTGCGCATCTGGAGTTCTTTGCCGCGCGGGGTGTTGTCGAGGAGGTCGGCGTTGAGTGCGGTGCGGAAGACGCCGGGAGCGATGGCGTTGACGAGCACGCCTTTCTTCGACCACTCGACGGCGAGCGAACGCGTGAGCGAGGCGACGGCGGCTTTGCTGGCGGCGTAGGCGGCGACTTCGCTGAGGGCGACGAAGGAGTTCAGCGAGGCGATGTTAATGATGCGGCCGTAGCTGCGGTCGAGCATGTGTGTGCCGAAGATCTGGCAGGCGCGCAGCGTGCCGGTGAGGTTAGTGTCGATGATGTCGCGCCACTCGTCTTCAGGAAAAGTGAGCGTGGGGGCGCGTTTGATTTTGCCGGCGCTGTTGACGAGGATGTCGACCTTGCCAAATGCGGAGAGGGTTTCATCGAGGAGGCGCTGGAGGGAGGCGCGATCCTGCATGTCGCAGGTGAGGCGCAGGGTTTTGCGTCCGCGGGATTCGATTTCGGCGGCGGTCTGGTCGACTTGTTCCTGGCGGCGCGCGGAGGCGACGACGTCGGCGCCCGCTTCGGCGAGGCCGAGCGAGATGGCGCGGCCGATGCCGGAGGTTCCGCCGACAACGACTGCGGTTTTGCCGTTGAGCTGCAGCGAGGGGAGGCTCATTTCGCCTCCGCGTGGGCGAGTGCGGCGACGGGCGACGGCTGGCCGAGGAAGACGGGGCCGATGTGGCGGGCGTAGAGGTTCTCGGTGACGTTTTTCGCGATCACTTTCTCGTTGGTCTCCAGAAGGCGGATGTATTTGTCGCCCATTTTGGCGGCGACCTTGAAGCCTACGTGGAGGAGCTGGCGCAGGCTCGAGTTATACGCGGGGGAATGCGGGTCGTGGCGCAGGGCGGAGGTGTATTGCTGCGAGGTCCATTTGGCGACGGTGGCGGGCACGGGGAGTTTCGCGGGGCCGATGTCGATCACCGTGGCATACGGCGCGCAGAGTTCTTCGCGATGCGCCCATGCCTCGGCGTAGATCTCCTTCGCCAGGGCAAGGCCATCGCCGCCGGCTTCGGCGAGGCCGATGATTTCTTCTAGCCAGGTGGTTCCGGCGGTCTTAAGGTGGACGCCGGAGTGCTTGGTAGCTTCGTAGATGGCGGAGTAGATGGAGAACTTGTCGCTGCCGGAGTGAATGCTGAGCTTGAGATTTTTCGGCAGGCCGAGATTGGCCGTGGCCCACGCGATGGCGGCGACGTCTAGGATAATTTCGCGGCGGAACTGATCGACGTTGCCAACGTAGTCGACGCCTTTGTTGAAGCGGCCGGTGAATTTCGGCGCGATGGTCTGCACCGGAATGCCTTCGTCGGCGATGGCGGCGAGGATGATGAGCAACTCAGCGGGCGTTTGCGCGGCATCGGTCTCGTCCATGGAAACTTCGGCGATGAAACCTCCCTTCCCTTTGGCGGCTTCGATGTGGCGATAGACTTTGCCGGCTTCCTGCACGGCGAAAAGGAACTTGGTGGCGGTGGCGCGCAGCAGATGAGGCGTGATCTCGAGCGGTTCGCGCACGCCTTCGAGACGGAGCGTGCCAGTAAGGTCGGAGCGGTGTTTCAGGAATTTCTCGATGGTGGCGGGATCGGCGGGCTTGCCGATGTAATCCGCGACGTCGATGGTGTAGAAGTCGCAGGGGGCGAGGAAGCGGTCGACCGTAGTGAGGTTGATGTGGTCCGCGTCGCAGAAGTGTGGCTTGTTCCAATGCAGCGCTTTCACGGCTGCGTCGGCAGCGGCGCGCGTTGAAGACGGCTCGGAGCCGATGATGTTGTGCTCGCGGTTCGATTTGTTCCAGACGGGAATGATTTCGACGCCTGCGTGCGCGGCTTCGATGCAGGCCTGGAGCTGGGCCTTGGCCTGATGCGCGAAGCGATCGCCCACTCCGATGGAGAATTTGCCGAGTTCGAGTGTGTGCGTAGTCATACTCACCTCAGTTGATGAAGCGGTCGCGATGGGCCCAGAGACCGAGCCCAGGGTTCGCGACGAAGAAAACCTCCTCGCCGTCGACGGTGTTGAAGCCGTGCGCGAGCTTTGCGGGATCGTAGCGGCGGAGCATCTCGGGCAGGTCGCTATAGGCGAAACCGGCGCCCTCCACCTCTTCCCGGGTGAGATGACCCGGGCACCAGGTGATGGTGAAGCGGCCTTCCGACGAGCCGTGGATGAGGTGCGCGGCGGCGCTCAGGTCGGCGGCCAGGTCGGGGTTCTTCGCGACGGCGTCGAGGGTTGCGGGGGTGCCGCGGTATCCATATTTACGGATGAGCGCGTCGATGGTGCGGTCCTCGCCGAATTCCTTCACGGCGGGTGCGAGGATGATGAGGTCGGCTCCGTCGGCCAGCGCCATGCGGGTGCGGTAGACGGCCTTGTTGCCGAGCCAGGTGCTGTGGAACTCATGCGGGTCAAGGTAGACAACGGCCTTGCGCAGCGGCTGGTCGAGCATTTCGAAGTTGACTTTGAGGCTGAGCTCGGAGGCACGCAGGAAGCACTCGACGTCATCGCCGATGAAGACGCCGCGAGTGGCGAGGCCTCCGTCGGGAGCGCGGCCCACGACGGTCTGCACGTAGACGATGGGCAGGTGTTTGAGGAAGCGGTCGGAAGCGTAGTTGAGAACGCGGCGCACGGGGTTGTCGGCGCGTCCCATGATGCGCTCCATGCCGTAGACCGCACCGAGATAGTGGCTGCGGTTGATGCCTTCGCGGCCGCCGGAGCCGACGAGGACGTTCTTGTTGTAATTCGCCATGCCGATGACTTCGTGCGGGACGACCTGGCCGACGGACAGGATGAGGTCGAAGTCACCCTCGAGCAGCAAGCGGTTGACCTGAGCAGGCCAGGAGAAGTTGAGCTTGCCTTCGGATTGTTCGCAGATGAAGGACGACGGGACTTCGCCGATGGTTTCGATGTCGGTGCGCCAGTTGTGAATATGAAACAGCGACTGTGGCACATCGCCGAACATGCGCGTGAGCTGATCGGCGGACATCGGAGCGTGCGTGCCCAGCGCGGGCAGGACGGCGGCCAGGCGTTCGCCGTAGTATTCCCAGGCGAAGCGGGTGAGCTCGCCGGCGCGCGAATGCAGGCGGGTGATATCCGGCGGGATGACGAGCACGCGGCGGCGCGGGCCGAGCTTGTCGAGCGCGTGGCCGAGCAGAGACTGCAGCTCGGAGCAGGAGATTTCCATCTGCGCGCCACCGTGGGCGAGATAGAGGCTCATGCGGCCAGCTCGACTTTCTTCAGTCCTGGGGCGAGCAGGACGATGAGGAGCAGCGCAACCAGGTACACGCTCGAGGCGAGGATGAAGAGGCTGACGTAGCTGTGCGTGATCTGCAGGATCCAACCGGCGCTGGCGGCCAGGATCATGCCGCCGAACGAACCGGCACAGGTGCCGATGCCGACGACGGAGCCGACGGCGCTCTTGGGGAACATGTCGGAGGTGGTGGTGAAGAGATTCGCCGACCAGCCCTGGTGCGCCGCGGTGGCCAGGCTGAGAAGACCGATGGCGGCCCATTCCGAGTTCAGATTTCCGGCGATGAAGATGGGGACGATGGCGCAGGCGCAAACCAGCATGGCGGTGAGACGGGCGCCGGAGGCTGAAAGTCCCAGGCGACGAAACGGAACTGGCAGATAGCCTCCGCCGATGCTGCCCACCGAGGAGGTGGTGTAGATGATGATGAGCGGCAAGCCGAGGTGCGAAAGATTCAGGTGGAACCTTGCGCTGAAGTACGACGGGAGCCAGAAGAGGAAGAACCACCAGATGGGGTCGGTGAGAAATTTTCCGGCGGCGAAGGCCCAGGTCTGCCGGTAGCTGAGCAGGCGCAGCCACGGCACGTTGGGGCCGAGTTGCGCGGCGGCTTCTTCATAGATATGGCGCAGCTCGCGACCGGTGAGCGTGGGGTGGTCCGCGGGCTTGCGGTAATTGCGATACCACCAGAAAATCCACATCAGGCTGAAGAGGCCGGTGACCAGAAACGCGGCGCGCCAGCTGTAGTGCAACGCGATCCAGGGCACGATGAGGGGCGCGAGGATGGCTCCCACATTGGCGCCTGAATTGAAGATGCCGGTGGCGAGCGAACGCTCCCGCTGCGGGAACCATTCGGCGACCGTCTTGATGGCGGCAGGAAAGTTGCCGGATTCGCCGAGGCCTAGGAAGAAGCGCGCGAAGCCGAACTCCAGCGCGGAACTGGCGAGCGCGTGGCCCATCGCCGAAAGACTCCAGAGGCCCATGAAGATGCAATAGCCGATGCGGGTGCCGAGCTTATCGATGATGCGGCCGGCCGCGAGCACGCCCACGGCGTAGGCGAGCTGGAAGGCGAAGATGATGTACCCGTAGGAGACCTCGTTCATGCCGATACTGTGCTGGAGCGTCGGCTTGAGGATCGCGATGACCTGGCGGTCCATGTAGTTGATAGAGGTCGCCGCGAAGAGCATGGCGCAGATGGTCCAGCGCACATGACCGAGGCGGAACTTGCCGCCGGTGTCGGGACTCGTATCTGGGCTCTCCACCTGTTGTGTCGCAGTGCCGGGACTTTTCATGCCGGGAAATTGAAGCCTTCAGAGTTTATATGCTTTGCGGACCAGGTTGTAGGCGAGGTCGCGCGCGACCTCCACGGCTTCGTCTTCGTAGAGGCGGTGTTCGGCGACGAGGCGCGCCAGCCAGACGCAGTCGATGCGGCGAGCGACGTCGTGGCGAGCCGGGATGGAGAGGAAGGCGCGCGTGTCGTCGTTGAAGCCGACGGTGTTGTAGAAGCCAGCCGTCTCGGTCACCTGTTCCCTGAAGCGGAGCATGCCCTCGGGGCTGTCATGGAACCACCAGGGCGGGCCGAGGCGCAGGCAGGGATAGTGCCCGGCCAGCGGGGCGAGCTCGCGCGTGTAGGTGGTTTCGTCGAGGGTGAAGAGGATGAGCGTGAAGTTCTTCTCGTTGCCGAAGCGGTTCAACAGCGGATGCAGCGCGTGGACGTAGTCCGTGATGACCGGGATGTCGGCCCCGACGTCGCGGCCATAGCGCTCGTAGAGTTTACGGTTGTGATTGCGGAAGGCACCGGGGTGGAGCTGCATCACGAGGCCGTCTTCGACGCTCATACGCGCCATTTCGGTGAGCATTTGCGCGCGGAACAGCTCCTGCTGGCGGGCATCGGCGCGGTCCGTCAGCACCGCCTCGAACAGTTTCGCCGCCTCGGCGGGAGCCAGATCCGCGGTGAGCGCGGTGGGATGGCCGTGATCGGTGGAGGTGCAGCCCAGAGCCTTGAAACGGGCGCGCGTTTTTTCCAGAGCGCGGATGTAGCCCTGCCACAATTCTGTGTTTTCGCCGGTGAGCTGGCCGAGCTTCGCGATGTTCTCAGCAAAGCCGGCAAAGGCGGGATCGACGACCGAGTCGGGGCGGAAGGTGGGGATGATGCGCGCTTTCCATCCGGAGTCGCGGATGGCCTGGTGCGCGGCGAGCGAATCGAGGGGCGAGTCGGTGGTGGCGAGGACCTCGAGACGGAAGCGCTCATAGAGGGCGCGAGGGCGGAACTCCGGCGTTTGCAGGCGTTCGGAGATCACATCGAAATAGAGGTCCGCGGTGGCGGCCGAGAGCCGCTCTTCGAGTCCGAAGAGCTCCTGGAAGGCGTAGTCGAGCCAGATGCGGGTCGGGGTTCCGCGGAACAGATAGTAGTTTTGGGCGAAGATGCGCCAGACACGGCGGGGATCCTTCAGATGCTCGACGCCGATTTCCAGATCATCGAGCGCAATACCCTGGCTGTAAAGCATGCGGAAGATGTAGTGATCGGGCTGCACGAAGAGCTTTGCCGGATCGGGAAAGGGTTGGTCGGACGCGAACCAGGCGGCCTGCGTGTGTCCGTGCGGACTGATCAGGGGCAGGTCGCGAACTTCGGCGTGCAGTCGACGCGCTATGTTGCGCATGGTGGGATCGGCGGGGAATAGACGGTCGTCGTTCAGCAGAGTCATGGCGCCGGTGGACATAGGCCTGGTTGACCTCCGGGACCGCCAACAGCGGGGTTGTGCTGCAGAGGTCCGACCACTAAAATATACAAGAAGCGGGAAAATTAGTGGAACTTTCGTTGGCCTGCCAAACAAAAGAGACGTAAGGTATTGTGAATCCCACCGTGAGGAACTAGGCAAGGCCGAAGATGATCGGCGGACCGGAGAAGCCATGGCAAAATCCGATACACACATGACGATGCGGGTGGTCAACCACATCCGGACCCTCATCGAAACCGGAGACCTGCAGCCTGGCGACCGAATTCCGCCGGAGCGGGAGTTTGCGCGGCGGTTGAGGATCAGCCGCGCGAGCCTGCGGACTGGGATTGGGTATCTGGCGGCGATGGGCGTGATGGATGTGCGCCACGGCGTGGGCACGTTTGTGGCCGACGGGCCGCCGGAGCTGGGCAAGTCGTCGCTGAGTTTGCTGGGCGCGCTGCATGGATTTCAATCATGGCAGATGTTTGAGGCTCGGCGCATCCTCGAAAGCGAATTGGCGGCGCTGGCGGCCGAGCGCGGGCGCGAGCAGCACATTTCGGCAATGTCGGAAGAGATCGCGGAGATGTATGCGACGGTCAACGACCCCATCGAGTACCTGATCCACGATGTGCGCTTTCATCGCGTGATCGCGCAGGCCTCGGGGAACCCGATCCTCGCGGCGCTGATGGAGACCATCACGTCGGCCCTCTACGATGAGCGGCGCAAGACGGCGGAGCGCTCGCGGGACTTGAAGGAGTCCGCGGATTTGCACCGGGAAATCTATCGGGCGATCCGGTCGCGGAATTCCAGGGAGGCGCGCGCGGTGATGGAGCGGCACCTGACCGCGGCCCAGTCAGCGCAGGATCTGGAGATTTCCGGGGGTCCTCCGCCGCCGCCGGAAAATGGGCAGGCGACGAAGAAGGCGCGCAGGAAGCCTGTGGCAGTCTGAGTTGGGTTGGAAATTTCGCTGGCGAAAGGCTAGTCGTTAACGCGGCTTTTGCTCTTGCGCGGGCTTAGGCTCAGAGGCTGGCGCCGCTCTCTGATAGACGATGCTCTTCGTACCGCCATCACAACTGCCGACGGTCTTGCCGTCTGAGTCTTTCCCCTTATCTACGATGGTCAGCGTGTAGTTCGTCACGCCCTTGGCATCCAGTTTCTTTGCGATTTCGGCTTTCAGGTCTTCGCAGGGCTTGATTGCGGTTTGGGCCGAGGCACAGAGAGAGGCGCAACAGACAACGGCGATTGGGATCCAGGGTTTCACGCTGGAACCTCGCTTTCTGAAGCGCAGGATATAGCACTGCGAGCGACTTATTTCGGGTTTCTGCGCAATCGGCGTTCCGCGCGCGACCGGACCACTCTCTTTGGTACCGTCGGCGCTTCAGATTCCGGGCTACGAGCCGGTGCGGACGGCGCGGCCGATGACCCGGGTGGAGCGGACCGGTTTCTTCTGCGTGCGGACCAGCTTGGGAGCGGCTGCTTCTTCGAGGCCGGAGCGGCGGTCCATCCATTCATCGAGCCGCGATTTGCGAAAGCGCCAGCGGTTGCCGAGGCGGAAGGCCGGGATAAACCCCGTAGCGGCATAGCGATAAAGGCTGTCAGCGCTGATGCCCATGTAGTGGGCAGCCTGACGAATGTCCATAACTTCGCGGATCTCAGGTTGGGCCGGCGAGGCTTTCACGAATTTCTCCAGAGCAGAGGAGTGAGGCACGCCCTGTATACCATAGTCCGGATGAGGAAAGGAATGACGAATTGGCGGGGTATTTGAATATCAACCCCACCCCGTTCAAGTTGCGAATACTGAACGAGATGGGGGTGAGTGTTTAAAGTTTTGGCTCCAGGGAGCTGATGATGGACAAGAAGCTGTCGTCGAGGGTGCGGTTTTTCGCGATGGCCTCGGCCAGCGGGATGTCCTCGATCTTCGTGCCGTGGAGGACGACGAGGCGGCCAAATTTGTCCTGGTGGACGAGGTCGATGGCGGCAAGGCCGTAGCGGGTGGCGAGCATCCGGTCGTAGGCGGTGGGCGTGCCGCCGCGCTGCGTGTGGCCGAGGTTGACGGACCGGGTCTCGTAGCCGGTCTTCTTCTCGATCTCCTCGGCGAGGTGCTCGCCGATGCCGCTGAGACGCGCGTGTCCGAAGGAGTCGACCTTGGTGCCTTTGGTCGCCTGGCCGCCGATCTCGGGCAGCTTGGCGCCTTCGGCGACGACCACGATGCCATACTTCTTGCCGTGCTCGTGGTTGTATTTCAGGATGGCGCAGACGTGGTCGAGGTCGATGGGCTTCTCGGGGACGAGGATGACGTGCGCTCCGCCGGCAACGCCCGCGGTGAGGGCGATCCAGCCTGCATCGCGACCCATGACTTCGCAGACGATGACGCGGTTATGCGACTCGGCGGTGGTGTGCAGGCGATCGACGGCCTCGGTGGCGATCATGACGGCGGTGTCGAAGCCGAAGCAGACGTCGGTGCCGTTGAGGTCGTTGTCGATGGTCTTGGGCACGCCGACGCCGGGCACGCCCGCCTCGATGAGCGCGTTGGTGACGGACTGTGTGTCGTCGCCGCCGATGGCGATCAGGGCGTCCAGCTTATTGGCCTTGAGGACCTGCACGCATTTCTGAATGCCGCCTTCGACCTTGCGGACGTTGGTGCGCGAGGTGCGCAGGATGGTGCCGCCCTCGTCGAGAATGCCGTCGACTTTTTCCATCGTCAGCGCGACGGTGTTGTTGTCGAGCACGCCGCGCCAGCCTTCGAGGAAGCCGACAAACTCGTCTCCATAATGGGTGATGCCTTTTTTGACGACCGCATGAATCACGGCATTCAGACCTGGGCAGTCTCCGCCGCCCGTTAGCACACCAATTCGCATCGCTGTCTCCCTGTTTTTTCTGAACCGCATCAGATTTTCCGAAGAACCACAGCGTTCTTCGCGAGAAGCCGGGTTTCGATGGCTTTCTCAAGGTGAAATAAAACGCGTGACCTTTACGGTCATGATACTGGCCGTCCGTCACACGATTCAAATGACGAAAATAACGTAGACCATCGTTAGAATCGGTGCATGTCGCTTCTCAAGGTGATTCTGCTGGCCGTCATTCAGGGCCTGGCCGAGCTGCTCCCGGTTTCCAGTTCGGCTCACGTGGTGGTTGCTGAAAAGCTGATGGGGATGGACCCCTCTTCGCCAACCATGACCCTGCTGCTGGTGATGCTGCACACGGGCACGATGTTCGCTGTCATCGTCTACTTCTGGAAACAGTGGAAGGAGACGTACTTCGCGGAGCCCGAGGCGAAAAAGCGCTTCGTGTGGCTGGCGGTGATCGCGACCTTCTTCACGGCGGTTGTGGGCGAGGCGGTCATTAAGGTGATCGAGCACACGCTGTTCCGGCACGCGCCCAAAGCGCAGATCGAAGACCTCTTCAGCCATCTCGAAATTGTGGCCCCGGCACTGCTGGCTGCGGGAATTTTAATTTTGGTGGCGGGGCTGAAGGAAGGGCGGCGACCGGACTCTGCTGAATCGGACCAGATCGGCTTCGGCCAGGCGGGCATCATCGGCGCGGTGCAGGGGCTGTGTCTTCCTTTTCGTGGATTCTCTCGTTCCGGCGCCACGATTTCCGTCGGCATTTTGCAGGGCATCAAGAAGGTGCGCGCGGAGTCGTTCAGCTTTGCGCTGGCGGTGATCATCACGCCGCTGGCGATCGGCCGCGAGGCGCTGCGCCTGCACCACGCTGACACGAGCGGATTCGCGCAGGCCGCGCTCCCGAGCCTGCTGGGGATGGTCTTCGCGTTTCTCGCCGGACTGGTGGCGCTGAAGTGGCTGAGCGCGTGGCTGGAGAAGGGGCGCTGGTTCTACTTCGGCATCTATTGCATCATTGCCTCGATCGTGGTTTTCGCTCTTCATGCTCGCGGCTACTGAAATTCCGCAGTAACGGGTGGGATCGGGGCTCTGGCCGTAGCCTTTTCTGAACGCTGAACGCCGAACGCTGTACGCTGGCTTCTTATGTGGATTCGCAGGCTGCGCATCGAACGCCTCACCGCCGCGGGTGAGGCAGTTCCCTGCCCCATCGCGTGGATCGACAACTTCGCAATGCGCAACTTCACCAACGATGCGATCTTCGACGACACGCTGCCGGTCGCGGACGGCGTGCTCGAGGCCGGATCGCGGGTTCCGCTGGATCGGCTGCGCGCGGCCATGCAGGATTGGTTCCGGCGCAAAGGCTATCTGAAGGCGGAGGAGACGCTGCGCGTGGAGGAGATGCAGCGCTGAGTCGTCCCGCTGAGCGGCGCCGGGCCGCTACTGCGGCGGGATCTGATAGTGCAGATAGATGTACTGGTCGAAGGGCGTAGGCACGCCGTCCTTCATCTGCGGCGCGAAGGTCAGGTGTTTCGCGAAGCGCTCCGACTCATGGATGATGTCATCATCGTCCGCATCGACGAGGTTCACCTTCTTCACCTTGCCATCGGGGCCAACCTCCACCTGCACCAGGGCGTTTCCGTAGAGCAGATCGAGGTGCGCCTGCCCTGCCTGGAGAAGTTTGTGTGGCGTTGATCCGTCGTCTTCCGGCTCGCCCATGTCGGGCTGATCGGGCGGAATTACGAACAGGTCTGGCGGGAAGGTCTTCACGACATCCGCGCTGCCCGCGGCTTCTACCATCACACGCCCGGCGTCATAAATGCGGAAGCGACGCGGCACGCTGTGCGTTCCCAGTGGCTGCCAGTCTTCCCACGTCACCGTTTGGTTGAACATCTCCGCGAAGGCCAGCACGTGCGCCAGCGGATCGAAACAGACGCGTATCTCGAGGATCTGATTCGTGCACTCGAAAGGCGATCCCTCGATCTGCTGGAAGCGCACGTAACGCCTCGGCTGTTTGCTGGAAAACACCGAGTCAGCGTAGGCGGGCTCGCGGTAGTTCTCGCGGAGGTCGAAGACCTTCAGCGGCATGAGCGTGTTGAAGTGCCGCCACTGTTTTTTGAGGATCAGGTCTTCGATGTGGGTGTAATGAAAATCGCCGGCGACGATGTCGGCGCGGATGTAGTGCTGCGGGTCGCGCCAGATGTCCCAGGTTCCCGTGGTGAGCTTGCCTTTGTGATTGTAGAGTTTCAGGTCGTAGTGGACGTGGTGAGGAAGGTCGGTGGCGGTGGCTCCGGCTTCGAGGGCACGAGCGCGGCTGAGGGCTGTGTCAAAGGGTTGGTTGGCGAGAACCTGCGCCCGCCCTGCAGGCACCAAAAGCACGAGAAACAGCGCGGACACGAGACTCCGCATAGCGGGCCCCTTCTCCCTCAGGAAACGCACGATGATAACAGACGGCTGAGGGGCGAAAAGGCCCCATGGTTTGCGGCAGGGTTTGGATCAAGGGCGGGCTGGTTAGGGGCCCTCTGAAGAGGGCGGAAAACATCCCTCAGGGGCTAAAGCCCGAATTCAATTCGCGGCGTTTTCGGCACGAGTGAACTCGTGCCCCTTCAAGACTTCGACTGGTTCAGCGCTTTTTAGGAGCGGCGCTGTTGCTCTTCCAGACGAACGATGCGCTCACCGTGATCGGAGATCATGCCCAGCAGATCCTTCACGTCCCGGTTCCAGATGTCCATCATCTGGTTCATGCGCTGCTCAACGCTGTCCACACGGCCACCAAGGCGCTGCTCGAGATGGTGCAGCCCAGTCTGGTTCAGCAGGATGCCAACCAGCGCCAGAATCGATGGAGCCGCGATAACAACCCAGAGCTGCAGTTGGGACATGACCATTCTCCCTGATTGTAATGCATGATTTTTGCACGAAGTGAAGGGCAGATCGGTGTCCGCGTGTCGACCTCGCCGCGCGACCGTAACAGAAGAAAGCCGCAGGCGGACCCCGTGATGGCGGTCACTGCCTCGGAGGCGTCCGCCGCGATACGATCCGCCGCAATGGCGGCCCTTTCCATTTCGACGAGTGCAGTTGAGGCACTGATGCTCGGACTGGCCACGGGGCCGATCTGCCTGGCATCGTGCGGACCCGTGGTGTTGCCGTGGATGCTGGTGCAGCCGCAGAGGGTGCGGTCCCACGTGCGGCAGTTATCGATCTTCCTCGGCGCGCGGCTTGCCGGATACCTGGCTTTCGCGGCGGTCATCTGGCTGGCAGGCATCGCGCTGGCGCGTTCGGGGACTGCGCGCTCCTGGATCATGGGCGGGGTGCAGGTGCTGCTGGCCGTCGGCCTGCTCATTTACGCCGCGGCCTGGCCGCATGCGCGCTGCGGTTTCGTGCGCCGCCGGAAGAACGATCTGGTGCAAATCGACGCCGCTTCGACTGCGACCCCGAAACCGCGGCCCACTGGAGCCATCGCGCTCGGCTTCCTCACCGGGATCAATCTTTGCCCGCCATTCCTCGTCGCCGGCGTTCGCGCCGCGCAGCTTCCCACGCTCGCCGCGGCGCTGATGTTCTTCGCCGTCTTCTTTGTGGGAACAGCGGTGTGGTTCATGCCGTTCCTCTCCCTGGGGGTGGTGCGCCGCACGCCCTCGTTCCTGACTGTCGCCCGCATGGCCGCGGTGCTGCTGGCGTGCTGGTACGGGTTCACCGGAGGCTCCCTCCTGATTGAGAAGGCGATTTATGGCTAGCCGCGTTCTCACCCGGCCGCCCGCGTTGCGCAGCCCTGCGTTTCGCAGCATCGGCCGGTCTGTGCTGCTCACGCTTCCGATGGCGCTGTGGGCGCTGTTGATGTTCACGCCCTCGTTCCGTCAGCCGGGGCGCAACCTGCACATCGGCGCGCTGCTTGTGATCCTGTTCATGACGGCGCTGTTCTTCCTGATGATGCGTACCGGCAAGACCTACCGCTGGCGGCGCTACTTCTTCGTCGCGCTCGGGCTCCTCTTCCCCGTAGGGTTCATCGCCAGCCTGGTCGCGGTGCGCGGCACCATGAGCATTCCCATCGAGCGCATGGTCTCCGGCGACACGCCGTTCTGCTACATGGTGATCCCGATGCTGATTCTGCCCGCAGCGGTGACCAGGACGATCATCTTTCCGGGGTCAATTCTGCCGACGGCCAGCAACCCGCACTCCATCGCCATCATGATCGGGCTGTGGCTGGCGCTCACGCTGGTGGTCGGCAAGGCGTGGTGCAGCTATGTGTGCTTCTTCGGCGGGATCGAGGAGGGCTTCGCGGCGCTGCCAAAACGGATGAAGATCCGCAAGCTCGATCCGCGGCTGAGGCTGGTGCCCTGGGCGATTCTGCTCTTCGTGGTAGTGCTGTCGGCGGCTCTGTTCGAGCCCGTCTACTGCATGTGGCTGTGCCCGTTCAAGACGGTGACGGAATATCCCGCAGTGCACTCGGTCACAACGGCGATCCAGATGGGGATCTTCATCACGCTCTTCGCGGGGCTGGTGGTGGTGCTGCCGTATCTGACGAAAAAGCGGACCCAGTGTGCATTTTTCTGCCCGTTCGGGGCGTTTCAGTCGCTGTTCAACAAGATCAATCTCTTCGAGATTCGGTTCGACCGCGAAAAGTGCGTGGACTGCACGCTCTGCCAGACCTCATGCCCGACCATGGCGCTCTCTGCCGAGTCGATTCGCGAGGGCAAGACCCTGCTGAACTGCATGAAGTGCGGGGCCTGCGTGGACAGCTGCAAAAAGAGCGCGGCGGTGTGGCACCTGAAGGGCACGAAGGTCGCGCTGAAGCCGGAGCGCGCGCGGCTGCTGTTTCTCTATGGAGCCTGGGCGATGGCCACGATGTTCGGCGGCAGCATCCTGGCGAATTCGATCTCAACCATCATCGGCTTTTTGCCGCTGCGGTGAAGGAGGGCGTGATGCGCGCGCGGATTCTCGCGGTTCTGGCTTACATAGGCGCGGCGGTGACGCTGCTGATCGCGGCCTGCGTGCCTTTCGTGCTGATGGGCGTCTTCTCCAACGCGGTGGCCCATGCGGGGCTGCACCTGGACCCTTCGTACAGCGGCGGCACGATTGTGCGGACGGTAGCCCACAGTGGTTATCAGATGGATGTGTACGCGCCGGTGCGGCCACGCGCGCTGCAGCAGGTCGCCGCCTTCGTGCAGATTGCGTTCCGGCCCGTCGCTGCGCTGCCCCGGCACGTCAGCGAGGAGATTGACCTCGATGGCGACGGTCAGCCGGATGTGCGCGTCAGCTTCACGGTGCCCGCCGATCCGCACGCGCGGCCGAGCGGCGAAGTGGTCGCGCTCAACGCGAAGTACCAGTCGTTCACGATGCCAGGCAACTATTCTTTCTCCGAGATGATGGTGCAGAGCGGCGGGGCAGTCGTCGTGCGCGTGCCTCTTCGGTAGCCTGGCGCGGTCGCCCCGGCGCGACTCCGTGGCGGCTTGTATTCCGAAGTCGTTATGTTAGCTTATTGGCGATTTGTGGGAGGCCCTGTGCGCTCGATCCTGATGTCCGTCTGCCTTGCCAGCCTTTTCGCTGCAGCTTTGCCCGCGGCTTGTGCCGTCTCCTGCCCCGTTACCAGCGAGACTGCTTCCGACGCCAGAACCGCGCTTCTCCATCGCGACTACGGCAAAGCCCTCTCTCGTTACCAGGCGCAGCTCGCCCAATCTCCGAACAACCGTGTCGCCATCGCGGGTGAAGTGGAGACCCTGCTCCGCCAGCAGAAGATCGCCGAAGCTCTCGATGCCGCGGAGAAGGGCGCAACCGCCGATCCCCACAGCGCGGAGGTGCTGACGGCGCTGGTCGCCGCGCAGTATCGAGCGGGGCTGCCCTGGAAGGCATGGGACACGAGCAAGACCGCCCTCGACGCCGATCCCTGCTATCCGCTCATCCACCTCTGGCTGGCGCGCCAGGCGGCCCTTCGCTCGCTCTACGCCACCGCTGCGCAGCAGGCCCGCACCGCCCACATGCTCGATCCCACGAACCCGGAGATTCGGAGCGAGTGGATCCAGACCTTGCCGGCGGCCGACCGCATCCGCGAGCTCGAGGCCTATCTCGCTTCGCCCACCGGCGACGATCCCGACGATATCCGCCACATGCAGCAGTTTCTGGAGTTCCTGAAGAAGCAAGCCGCTGAGCCGCGTAAGCCGTGCAGGCTGGTCTCGAAGACCACATCGACTCAGTTGCCGTTTAGTTATTTGATGGACGATGCCTCCCGCATCAGCGCCTTCGCCCTCGACGTCCGGCTGAATGGCGAGAGAGCCAGACTGGTCATCGACACCGGAGCGGGAGGCATTCTTGTCAGCCGCTCGGTGGCGGAACACGCCGGTCTGAAGGCCGTCAGCCATATGGAGGTGGGCGGCATCGGCTCGCAGGGCTACAAGCCGGGCTACACGGCCTTTGCCGATTCCATCCGCATCGGCGATCTCGAGTTTCAGGATTGTGCGGTTCGCGTTCTCGACAGCCGCAACGTTACGGACTCCGACGGGCTCATCGGCATGGATGTGTTTGCCAGGTTCCTGGTGACGCTCGACTACCCGATGCGCAAAATGGGCCTCGATCCCCTGCCGCCGCGGCCCGGCGAAGAAGCGGCTCCGGCAAGCCTCGAATCGGATCAGCCTGCCAACGGCGCAACCGCGGATCAGGAGACCGCGGACGAAAGCGCGGCCCGGGCAACCACCGCGGCGCCAAAACCCCACGGCCCCTGGGATCGCTACATCGCTCCGGAGATGAAGGACTGGACCCCGGTCTTTCGTGTCGGTCATGAGCTGATGTTGGCCGTCTCCCTCAATCGCAAAGTGACGAAGCTGTTCATCCTGGATACCGGCGCCTTTTCCACCTCAATAACTCCGGAGGCCGCCCGCGAGGTCACGAAGGTTCATCCAGCCGGCGATCGGCTGACCGTGAAGGGCATCAGCGGAACAGTAAAGGATACTTACCTGGCGGACAATCTCACTTTCTATTTCGCCGGCCTGGATCAGCCCGCGGTGGACACGCCCACCTTCGATCTTTCCAATATTAGCCGCAGCGCCGGCCTCGAGGTCTCCGGGCTGATCGGGGCCAATACTATCGCCCTCACCACGTTGCGCATCGACTATCGCGACGGCCTCATCCACTTCGACTACAAGGCGAACCGCGGGTACCTGCACCAGTAACGCGGTTATCAGGACCGCACTTCGCAGCTATGTAATGCTGCGCAGATACTGATAGCTCTTGCGCAGGCTGTCGATCGGATCGCCAGGCGTTTCATCCTGCTCGACGAAATAGTGCTCGACACCGAGCCGATTCGCCTCGGCCAGCAGCGGCTTCCAGTCGAGGTTGCCGCTGCCCACTTCAGCGAAATGCCTCGACTCGGCATTCATATCGAACGACGTTACAAATCCCGGCTTGCGATCCTTGAGGTGCAGCAGTCTCGCCCGCCGGCCCTGCCGCCGCAACAGTTCGAGCGGGTCCACTCCCGCCTGCGCGACCCAGTAAACATCGGGCTCAAAGAACACCAGCTCGGGATCGGTCTCGGGATGAGCACGTCGTAGTCTGTCTTCGAGCCCAGCGCGGGGTCCCCGGAAAGCCCGGTTTTGGCTTGCTGGGGTGGGAGAGGCCGAAACTCATAGTCGTGGTTGTGAAACGCAAAGCGTATGCCGAGATCCTTCGCGCGCCGCCCCCACACATTGAATTGCTTCGCCGCCGTAGTGAATCCCTCCGCCGAACCCCACAGCGGCCGGTCGATGACCGAGCAGACGATCCACTCCAGCCCCAGCGCCTTCGCATAATCGAAGCGGCTGTCGAGTTCGCCGTAGCCGAAGTGCCCGCTCGGAGCGCGCAATCCCGCATCGGCAATCATCTGCCGCAACTCCGCCGCCGGACGCTGATAGAGGCCTGAGTAGGTCTCCACTTCCGGGTATCCAATTGCGTGGATGCGCCTCAGGATCCCGGGCAGATCCTGATCCGCCTGATGGCGCGCGGTGTAGAGTTGCACGCCCAGCGGAACGTGCTCCGCGGCCCAGGCAGCCGGCCCGGCCAGCGCTGCGCCCGTCGCCAAAACTGCCGAATTCAGAAGAAAGTCCCGTCGTGTTTGCATCGCATCCAACATCATACTCAATCGTTTTACTCAGCCACCGCCAGCGGCAACCAAAATGTGAATCGTGTTCCTTTGCCCGCCTCGCTCCTGAGTTCGATGCCGCCCCCGTGCGCCTCCAGAATGGCCTTCGCAATCGCCAGGCCCATGCCCGTCCCCGCAACCTGACTGCGCTGCTTCTTGCCGCGAAAGAATTTGTCGAAGACAAACGGCTGTTCGCCCGGATCGATGCCAGGCCCGCGATCCGCCACCGTCACCAGCAGCCGGTATTCGTCCTTCACGGCATGAATCTCAATCGGCGACCCAGCCGGCGAATACCGCGTCGCGTTTTCCATCAGATGCCGCAGCACCCGATACACCAGCGCCCGATCCATCGGCGCCTTCGACACATCGGCGGCCACCTCCACCTCGACCGGGCGATTCCGTAACAGCGGCCGCATCTCTTCCACCGTGGTCTCGATCAGCTCCCGCACATCCTGCGGGCGGGCGTTGATCTGCACCGCCGCCGCGTCGAGCTGCGCCATCTCTACCGCCTGCCCAATCAGCCGATCCAGCCGCGCGCTCTCCTCATCCACCACCGCGGCCAGATCGGCTCGCTCTGTCTCGGGCAAATCGGGCTGGCTCACCATCGTCGTCGCCGCCGCGCGGATCGCCGTCAACGGCGTGCGCAGATCGTGCGTCACCGAATCGAGCAGCGCGCTCCGCAGCCGCTCGCCTTCCCGCGATGCCTCCAGCCGGCTGCTCCGCTCTACCGTGGCCGCGCGCTCCAGCGCGATCGCCACCAGACTCCCCATCGCCTCATAAATTTGCGGCGAGTATCCGCCATCCGTCACCGCCAGCACGCCGAGCGATCGCATCCCCAGCGTCAGCGGAATCACCTGGCATCCATCGCGCCGCGTCACCCCGGCCTCGCTCTGGTTCGCCGCCAGCTTCAGGTCCACCAGCGGCAGCAGCTCGTTCCTCGGATCGGAATACCACGCCGCCTCTTCATCCCGCACGTACAGCGCTACCGCGCGCAGCTCAAAAACAGCCGCGACCACCGACGGCGTTGTTCTGCCCACGCCGCGCAGGTCCTCCTGCAACAACAACTGCTGGCTGAATTCGTACAGCCGCTCCACCTCCCGTCTGCGCCCCTCCGCCGTCTCCCCGTGCAGGTGTTCCCGCTCCGCCAGATGACTTACCGTAACGGCGCAACACAGGAACGCGCCAAGCGCCACCCAGTTTCTGGGGTCCGCGATCACCAGCTTCCCCAGCGGAGGTAGAAAGAAAAAGTCGTACAGCAGCGCGCACAGCACCGACGCATAAACCGAGTACGCCAGCCGCCATCGCGAAGCCGTCAGCAGGATCAGCATGACGAAGCTCAGCGCCACCGTCGTCTGATTCGCCGACACCACTCTCCTGAACAACCACACGAGGAGAAACGCCGCCGCGGTGAGCGCAGCGTATCGCAACAAAATCTTTATCCCCCGCGGCGTATGCTTCTCCATGACAGGCGATCATAAACCGGGGCTCGATTCGTGGCGGAACGCATTCTCGTCGTGGACGACGAAATTCAGATCACGCGTGTACTGCGCGCTTCACTCTCTGCACAGCGCTATGACGTCCGCACTGCCAACGAACCTGAAGAGGCGCTGCGCCTTTTTGAAGAGTGGAACCCCGACCTCGTCATCTCCGACCTGATGATGCCCGGCATGAGCGGCGTGGAGTTTTGCCGCGCCATTCGCCGTAAGAATCGCACACCGATCCTCATCCTCTCCGTCCGCGATCAGGAACACGCCAAAGTCGAGGCCCTGGACGCCGGCGCCGACGACTACGTCACCAAGCCCTTCAGCATCCAGGAGCTTCTCGCACGCGTCCGCGCCCATCTGCGCCGCGCCCCCGAACGCTCCGGCGACGAGCCCATTCAGGTCGGCGACTTCCTCGTCGATCCTTCCGCACACATTGTTACCGTCTCCGGCCGCGCCGTGCACCTCACTCCGAAGGAATTCGACCTGCTACTTCTTTTCGCCCGCAACGCCGGCAAAGTCCTCACCCATCGCGTGCTCCTCACCTCGGTGTGGGGCGCCCAATCCGCACAGCAGCCGGAGTATCTCCGCGTCTTTGTCGGCCAGCTTCGCAAGAAGCTGCAGGGCGACGCGCCGAAGGAATACATCCAGACCGAACCCTGGGTCGGCTACCGCTTCCTGCCAGAGGGCGCCGCGGAATAGTCCCACAGGCCCAAATCGGTGCGGTCTTTATGAATCCCTAACGACTTCCTTCGCCTTCCTTTCCGGTTTGCACCTTAATCTTTGAAATTGTCCGCAAGGCTGCCGCGGACACCAACGCTTTACTCGCAGAATTCATCGTGCAGCCGAGAGGATTACCCATGTCGCTAATCCGCCCATTCTTCGTGTGTCGGCAGATCGCTGCGCATTTCGCGATCGCGCTGACGCTCTTCGTTCTGATTTCCCAGATCTGCGTTGCCCAGGCCCAGGAAACCACGCCCGCTACCACTTCCCAGGTCAGTACCGACACGAACTCCGGCGGCCCCGTCGCGACGCCGGCCAGCGATAACGCCGCAATCCTGCGCGAACTCGCGGCCATGAGGCAGCGCATCGCCGAGCTGGAAGCGCAGCTCAAAGCGCGCGGCGACGCGCCGGCAGATGCCTCAGCAGCCGCAACCGCCGCCGAGCTGACCGCCGCAAAGGAGCACCTCCTGCCTGTCCCGGCCAGCTCTCAACCGGCTGTGGCCAGCGCATCTTCCCTCGTGCCGGTAACCATGCTCGCGGCAACGGAAGCGCCCGCCACGACTCCTGCCGTCGATAAAATGACGCCGTTTGCGGACGCATGGTGGGGTTGGCTGAACGGCAATCCGCGCACCATCGATTGCCCGCTGTGCACGAAATACTTCACGCCGGAAATCCGCGTCGATACGAACTACAACCTGGACCTGAACCACCCCGCCGACGACACCATCGGCGGTTCGAGCGAAGTCTTTCGTGCGCAGGAGATCCAGCTGGAACAAATGGGCGTGGGCGGCGACCTGTTGATCGACCATGTGCATGCTCGGTTGATGACCCAGCTCGGCATGTATTCAGTAACCACACCGCGCAACGACGCCAGCGCCTCGCGCGGCCAGTGGAACCTGGACGATGCCTATCGCTATGTTTCGGAGGCCTACGGCGGTTATCACTGGGATGTCCTGCACGGTGTCAACCTCGACGGCGGCATCTTCCTCTCCTACATCGGCCTGTTCAGCTTTTATAACTTCGATAACTGGGCCTATCAGCCCTCGTTCGTCTCCTCCAACACGCCATGGTTCTTCAACGGAGCGCGCGTCCAGATCTTCCCTACGCAACACCTGAAGATCGAGCCCTGGTTCATCAATGGCTGGCAATCCTATGGACGCTTCGGCACCAAGCCCGGCATGGGTGGACAGATCAAGTGGACCCCGACCAACAGCATCAATATCATCTCCAACAACTACGGCTACGGCGAGGATGACTTCGGCATTCACGGCCGTACGCGATTCCACACCGACAACAGCTTTGAGTTGAAGTACTACGACAGGCCGGATAACAAACTCGACCGGATGGCTTTCTCGCTGACCGCCGACGCGGGCTGCGAAAGCGGCAGCGGAGTGGCCTGCACCGGGTCGGCCGATCACAAGATCTTCACACCGGCCACGTCCACAACGCCCGCCGTCTACTACCAGAAGCAGAGCTTTCTGGGCTGGATGCTCTACAACCGTGCCTGGTTCGATAAGGACAAGTATGGGTTGACTGTTGGCGGCGGCCAGATCGACAATCCCGGCCGCTATCTCGTCCTGCTGCCTCCCATCAATGGAGCCACCGCTGTAACCGGCACTGCCTACTTCCCGGAGGATCCGGGCCAGCCCTACCACGGCACCGACGGAACCATCACCTGGGACTACATGCCCAACCAATACGTCACCTTCCGCAGTGAGTACAGCTATCGCCATTCGGATGTGCCGTACTGGGCCGGTCGCGGCGGCTCAACGCCTCCTGGAGGCACTACCCTCACCGCGATCGGCAGTCCGGCAGACTTTACCTGCACGAACGGATCAACCTCAGCCGATTCCGGCGTTGGATACACGACGATGCCCGGCCTGAAGTACGACCAGGAGTATGCCGCCAATATTGCCGCTGCCAAAGCCGTTTGCGCCGCGAATGCGAATTATCCCAGTCTCTGGCAGGCCGATCTGCGTCGCGACCAACAGATCGTCACCTTCGCCATTCTCGTCAAGTTCTGAGGCCGTCGTGCGCAGTTTGAGCCCAGCACCGTATTTCTCTCAATCGGGACCGCAGACTCCGGTTAGTCTCGATCCCGCGGTCCTCTTTACGAAATCCTTACGATTTCCTTATGTCGGTCTTAGCGCCAGCGCACCTCTACTGGGGGAGGGATTGTACGGGCCTATGACACACCGCCTTCCGCTGGTAATTCGCTACGCGTTCCTTCCCGTCGCCCTTCTCTGGATCGCTCAGCACGGAACGGCACAAACGTCCTCCAGCACATCGGATGTGGAACAACTGAAGCAGCTGGTCTTTGACCTGGAGCGCCGCGTTGCCGTCCTCGAACAGCAAAACCAGCAGCTTCGTTCCTCCGCCTCACCGCCGGATCGTTCTGGCCCGGACTCTGCCGCCTCGCTGGTCCGAGCAACTGCGGAGTTACGCGTTCCCGGCGCATCATCCCCGCTCCCAGCCCAGGCAGTCTTACCGGCATCCACTCCGGCGCCGCTGCTTCCCGGCACTCTTCCCAGTGGCGCGACCCTCAACTACACCTTCGACGGCTATTACGAGTTCAACCTCAACCAGCCAACCGGCCGCGTCAACGATCTCCGCGCCTACGACGTTCTCAGCGACGTCTTCAGCATCAACCAGGCCGACTTCATCTTTGACCTGGATCCCGACTTAGCCGCGAAGCGCCGCTATGGCTTCCGCATCGACCTCCAGTTCGGTCAGGCCACGGAGACTCTGCAGGGCAACCCCGCTAACGAAACCCGCCCGGAGATCTACCGCAACATTTTCCAGGCCTACGGCTCGTATATCGCGCCTGTCGGACACGGCATCGACCTCGACGTTGGCAAGTGGGCCAGCTCTCTCGGCATCGAGAGCAACTACACCAAAGACCAACCCAACTACACCCGCTCTTACTACTTCTACTTCCTGCCGTTCTATCACGCGGGCGCGCGCATCAGCTACAAATTTAACGACAAGTTCACTGCCAACTACTGGATCGTCAACGGAAACAACCAATCCGAGCCCACCAACGGATTCAAGGATGAGCTCTTCGGATTTAACCTGCAGCCCTCCAAATCTGTTAGCTGGACTACCAACTACTACATCGGTCAGGAACATCCTGACACTGTCCCGGCCACCAACTGCCCCGTTCCCGTTCAGCCCGGACTCTGTCTTGCTCCCCTCAACCCCGCCCCTAACGGTAAGCTTCACATCTTCGATAGCTACGCCACGTGGCAAGCCAGTCCAAAACTTACTCTGTCCCTCGAAGGCGACTACGTTATCCAGCGCGAGTGGGTCAACTCCGCTCCCGGCGAATCCTCGGCGCCATCGCACGTCGATGGCGGCGCGGCCTACGCCCAGTACCAGATCGTCCCGCGCGGCGCTCTTGCTGCCCGCGCCGAGTACCTCTCCGACCGTGGCGGCCTCTTCAGCAATGCCACGCAGGCTCTCAAGGAAGTCACTGGTACTTACAAATACAGTCTGGGCGATAACTTCGACGCCTTTCTCGAATACCGCCGCGACTGGAGCAATCGCCCCTACTTCGTCACGAATAACCCCGCCTCACCCTCCAGCCATCAGGACACCGCCGCGCTCGGGCTGGTCTGGTGGTACGGCGGCAAACAAGGCTCCTGGTAGAAAGGTTCACCGATGTCCGACCTTCTCATGATCGTCTTCTCCGTCGCCTTCTTCGCGATTGCGCTCCTCTATGTCACCGCCTGCGAGAAGCTGAGGTAAGCCAATGAGCATAACGACTATTACCATCCTCATCATCACCGTCTTCCTGCTGGGCTATCTCATCGTAGCCCTGTTGTATCCGGAGAAGTTCTGACATGACTGTCAATGGATGGCTCCAGTTCCTGGTCTACTTTGCCGTACTCCTGGCGTGTATGCGGCCGCTGGGTATCTATATGGCTGGCGTGTTCTCCGGAAAGTACAACTTTCTGGGCCCGGTCGAGAAGCTGATCTACCGGCTCTGCGGCGTGAGTGTCGACGAAGAGATGGACTGGCGCGAATATGCTGCGGCAATGCTCCTCTTCAGCTTCGTCTCGATGCTCCTGATGTACTTCATCGAGCGCCTGCAGCTCCATCTTCCCTGGAACCCACAGCATGTACCGGGCCTGGCCACCCTGCTGGCCTGGAACACCGCCGCGTCCTTCACGACCAACACCAACTGGCAGGCTTACACCACCGACCTGACCATGAGTTACTTCACGCAAATGGCTGCGCTGGCCTACCATAACTTCCTCAGCGCTGCTGTTGGTATCGCGGTCGCCATTGCTATGGTCCGCGGTATCGCCCGCCGCGAGGCAAAAACCATCGGCAACTTCTGGGTCGATACCACGCGTGCCTGTCTCTATGTTCTGCTTCCCATCTGCATTGTGTACGCGCTTGTGCTCGTCAGCCAGGGAGTTATCCAGAACCTGCACCCCTACACGGTAGCGCGCACGCTCGAGCACGGGACGCAAACCATCGCTCAGGGCCCGGTTGCCTCGCAGGAAGCCATCAAGATGCTGGGCACCAACGGCGGTGGCTTCTTCGCGGCCAACAGCTCCCATCCCTTCGAGAATCCGACGCCCTTCAGCAATTTCCTTGAGATGTTTTCGATCTTCCTCATCGGCGCGGGGCTCACCGTCACGCTGGGCCGCATGACGGGATCGCCCGGCCACGGCTGGGCTGTCTTCGCCTGTATGTCGATTCTTTTCTTAGCCGGCTTCACCACCGCCTACTGGGCCGAATCGCAGCCGAATCCGGCTGTCCACAACGTCGCTCAGCTCCGCAGCCCCCACCAGCCCGGCGGCAACATGGAGGGCAAGGAGACCCGCTTCGGCATTGCCGATTCCGCGCTCTTCGCCACCATCACCACCGACGCGAGCTGCGGAGCGGTCAACTCCATGCATGATTCCTTCACGCCGCTGGGCGGCATGATTCCCCTCGTCAACATCATGCTTGGCGAAATCATCATCGGCGGTGTGGGCGCCGGCCTCTATGGCATGATCATCTATGTCGTCCTGTCTGTATTTATTGCCGGCCTGATGGTCGGCCGCACACCGGAGTATCTCGGCAAGAAAATCGAATCGTATGACGTGAAGATGACGATGCTTTATGTGCTCATCTTCCCGCTGGTCATTCTTTCGCTCTCTGCCCTTTCTGTCCTTCATCCAGCTGGCCTCGCTGGGATCACCAATCCTGGACCTCACGGTCTTAGCCAGATTCTTTACGCCTTTACCTCAGCTGCCGGCAATAACGGCTCTGCGTTCGCGGGCCTCAACGCCAACTCCACCTGGTACAACTCGCTGCTTGGCTTCACCATGCTCGGCGGCCGCTTTCTCATGATGATCCCCATGCTCGCCCTTGCCGGCAATCTCGCCCGCAAGAAGAGCATTCCTCCTTCGCCCGGCACTTTTCCAGTGAATACCGCGCTCTTTACCGTGTTACTCACCGGCGTGATTCTTATCGTCGGTGCGCTGACATTCTTCCCGGCGCTTAGCCTGGGTCCCATCCTGGAGCACTTATTGCTTCAGCACGGGACTCTGTTTTCCTAACTGCGAGATAAGTTCATGGCCAAAAAACAAAACGTCTGGAATTCCGCCATTTTTCGTCAGGCGATCATCGATTCTTTCCACAAGCTCGACCCGCGGGTCATGATGAAGAACCCCGTCATGTTCGTAGTCGAAGTTGGCAGCGTCGTCACCTCCGCTTTGCTGATCGAAGAAGCTCTCCGCCATCAGCCCATCCGTTTCGATCTCCAGATCACGCTCTGGCTCTGGTTCACGGTGCTCTTCGCCAACTTCGCCGAGGCGATTGCGGAAGGCCGCGGCAAAGCTCAGGCGGACACCCTTCGCAAGGCCAAGGGCGAGACCATGGCTTACCGTTTCCGCCCCGACGGCAGTCTCGAAGCCGTCTCCAGTTCGCAACTGCGCGTCGATGACGTCATTAGGGTCGAAGCCGGCCAGTTCATCGCCGGCGACGGCGAGGTCGTCGAAGGCGTCGCTTCCGTCGACGAATCCGCCATCACCGGCGAGTCCGCGCCCGTCATCCGCGAAGCCGGCGGCGACCGTTCGGCAGTCACCGGAGGCACGCGCGTGCTTTCGGACTGGATCAGGATCCGCATCACCTCGAACCCCGGCGAGACGTTCCTCGACCGCATGATCGCCCTCGTCGAAGGCGCGACGCGGCAGAAGACGCCCAACGAAATCGCGCTGAGCATTCTGCTGGCCGGCCTCACCGTCATCTTTCTGCTCGCGGTCGCCACGCTGCAGCCCTACGCCATTTACTCGCACGCGCCGCAGACCATCTTCGTGCTCGTCTCCCTGCTGGTCTGCCTCATTCCCACCACGATCGGGGCGCTGCTCTCTGCTATCGGCATTGCGGGGATGGATCGCCTCGTGCAGTACAACGTGCTGGCTATGTCCGGGCGCGCCGTCGAAGCCGCGGGCGACGTCAACACGCTGCTGCTTGACAAGACCGGCACCATCACCCTCGGCAATCGCCAGGCCACCGAGTTCTTCCCTGCCCCGGACATCAGCACGGAGCGGCTGGCCGACGTCGCTCAGCTCGCGTCTTTATCCGACGAAACCCCCGAGGGCCGCTCCATCGTGGTGCTCGCCAAGGATAAGTACAACCTCCGCGGCCGCGACCTGAGCGGGATGCGCGCCGAATTCGTCCCCTTCACCGCGCAGACGCGCATGTCCGGCGTGGATCTGCCCGGCAGCAAGATTCGCAAAGGCTCCGCTGACGCCATTGCCCGTTATCTCGAATCGCAGGGATCGAGCCTTCCCCGTCAGGTTACCGACCGCGTCGAAGAGATCGCGCGCCAGGGCGGCACGCCGCTGGTGGTCGCCGAAAATTCCACCGCGCTCGGCGTCGTCTACCTCAAGGACATCGTCAAGGGTGGCCTCAAAGACCGCCTCGCGCGCCTGCGCGCCATGGGCATTCGCAGCATCATGATCACCGGCGACAATCCGCTCACCGCCGCGGTGATCGCGCGCGAATCCGGCGTCGACGACTTTCTCGCCGAAGCCAGGCCCAAAGACAAGATGGATCTGATCAAGCGCGAGCAGGCCAAAGGCAAGCTGGTGGCCATGACCGGCGACGGCACCAACGCCGCACCGGCGCTGGCCCAGGCCGACGTGGGGTTGGCGATGAACTCGGGGGCGCAGGCGGCC
>PMUI01000027.1 GCA_003166955.1 Acidobacterium sp. | reverse complement strand
TTACATGGATGCCGGTGACTCGACCAGAGCCATCTCCCGACATCGGAAAGGGTGCGACAAGCCGACTTGCACTAAGACTTATTACTGCTAGTCTCGTGATGGCGGGGCCGTACTACTTCTGGATTGCCGATGACACGCCACAATCGTCGTGCCCTCCGCAACCACGAGTCGGGGTTGCGCATCCCACATGGCCGTCCATGAAGGCGTGCAGTTTTGGCCACTCCAGCGAGGACGCGGTTCGTAAAGGCAGGTTCTAAACCGGCGGTCTTCTCATTTGCGGAGTGATGCACACGGCGGCCCGGGGCGGGGCTTTGCGGTTTGACCGACCTGGAAGCTACCCCGGCCGCGAGATGCGCTTCAACATGAAGAAAGCACGCAAGCCTCACGGCTCCCCTGACAATCAACGGGCCCCTTCGCGGCGAACGCTGCTCGGCCTCGATTGGCTTAATTTTCTTCTCGCCGACGTGCAGACGGGGGTGGGGCCGTTCCTCGCGATTTACCTCGCTGGGTACAAATGGAACGAAGAGAGCGTCGGGCTCGCGCTCACGGTTGGCGGGATCGCAGGAATTCTCACGCAGACGCCAGCTGGCGCACTCGTTGACTTTCTGAGATCGAAGCGGGCGCTGGTCGGTGTGGCCGTGGCCGCACTGGCTGCAGGGGCGTTGCTGATCGCTTTGTTTCCGTCGTTCTGGCCCGTCATGGGCGCCCAAGTCCTGATTGGCAGCACATCCAGCGTCTTCCTCCCGGCCATCTGCGCGATGTCGCTTGGGATCGTGGGACGTGCCGCCTTCGACATCCGCCAGGGCCGCAATCAGACATTCAACTCGGCGGGTAACGTGATTGCCGCCGTGTCGATGGGTCTCCTTGGCTATTTCGTTTCCAACAGAAGCATCTTCTTCTTCGTCGCGGCTTTCGCGGTCCCCACGATTCTCGTCCTGCTTCTCATCAGGCCCTCCGAGATTGACTATGAACTCGCCCGCGGCGCAAATGACGGGGAGAAGGGCGGCAAAGCGGAAAGCGTCCGGTTGCTCTTGCAGGATCGCCCACTGGTTATCTTCCTCGTCTGCGCAGTGATGTTCCATTTTGCGAACGCGGCGATGCTGCCGCTGCTTGGCGAGATGCTGGCTAAGGGTCAAGGCCGAAGCTCGATGATGTTCATGTCAGCATGCGTGGTAACGACCCAGTTTGTTATCACGCTGATCGCGTCCTGGTCGGGACGCGAGGCCGGAAAGTGGGGACGAAAACCACTTCTGCTGATCGCGTTCGGTGTTCTTCCAATCCGTGGCCTTCTTTACACTGTCACGTCCAGTACGCCGTTGCTGGTGGCCATTCAGATCCTGGACGGCGCAGGGGCCGGGATCTTCGGCGTTGTTTCCGTGCTCGTCATCGCCGATCTGACGCGCGGTACCGGCCGATTCAATCTCACGCTGGGAGCCATCACAACCGCGGTTGGTATCGGCGCGGCTCTGAGCCAGGTCATCGCCGGGAGTATCGTCCACCACGTAGGTTTTCGCGCCGGCTTCTTCTTTCTCGCGGGAGTGGCGGCGGCGGCGCTCGCCATTCTCTATTTCTTCATGCCGGAGACACGCAATACACGATTGGCAATGGAGTGACAGGCACAGCGCGCATGGTCGTCACCCTAACCGTCTTCGCGGGGATGCTCGCCCTGGTAGTCGTGCGCCCGCGCCGATGGAATGAGGCCTGGTGGACGATGCTCGGGGCAGCGGCGATGGTCGTCCTCGGGCTCGTGTCGCCGCGCGAGGCGATCAGCGCGACCGTAGCCGGGAAGAACGCCCTTCTTTTTCTTCTTTCGCTGCTTGCGCTATCCCTGCTCGTCGGCAAGAGCGGCTTTTTCGATTGGGCCGCGATTCGATGCGCGCGCATTGCCAAAGGTAACGCGCACTCGCTTTACCGAAACGCGTTCGTGCTCGGCGCAATTGTCACGGCGATATTTTCCCTCGACACCACGGCGGTCATGCTCACGCCGGTCATGCTGGCCATCGTGAAGAGGCTCAAACTCCCGGCGGCGCCATACGTCGTGCTATGCGCTTTCGTCGCAAACGTGGGTTCGCTGGTGCTCCCGGTCAGCAATCTCACGAACATTCTCTTCGCGGACGCGTTCCACATGACGTTCGGAGCGTTCGCGGCAAGAATGATCGCACCGCAGCTTATGGCACTCATTACCAGCTACGCTCTGCTGCGTTGGCACTTTCGGCGCGAACTCCCGAACCACTTCGACGGCGAGTCCCTCCCGGACCCGGCGAGCATGGTGCCAAATCGGGCCTACTTCCTCGTTTGCGTGACCGTCCTCGTCGTCGTACTCGCTGGTTACTTTCTGGCGCCGCTCGTGGGGCTTGAGCCCTATGTGATCGCTTTCGCGGGCAGTGGCGTGCTCGTGATCGCCGGCGCAGCGACCGGACGCGTTCAGGTTCGAGCGGCGAGCGAGCTTTCGTGGGGCTTATTTCCTTTTGTTGTTGGGCTTTTCGTCGCTGTACAGGGGCTTGAGAATCTGGGCATCGTCGGCGTCTCCGCCAGGTGGCTTGCGCACATGAGACCGGGATCGCCCGGAGAGCTCTTCGCTGCCGCGGGCGCGACGGCGTTTGCCTCCAATATCATGAACAACCTTCCGGCGGCATTGATCGCGCGAAGCGTGCTCCTGGCCTCGCATGCCCATACGGGTACCGTCCTCGCCTCGCTTGTTGGCGCGGACGTAGGGCCGATGATCACGCCTTTCGGCTCACTCGCAACCATGCTCGTCCTGGCGCTCGCGCGGCGTGAAGGGGAAGAGGTCCGCGCCGGGAAGTTCGTGATGCTCGGCCTGTGGGCGACGCCTGTCATCGTTGTCGCCACGGCGCTTGCCCTGACCGTCGGCCTCGTGCTGGCTCGGTGAAGATTGGGGGGCCTCTCCGGCTCCGCAGATCCTTCGCCTGAGTTTGGCCGAATTCTCGGCCAAACTCGCTCAGGATGACAGCGGTAGATATGAAGCGAAAATTCTGGGACACCCCACTAGAAGAGCGTGGCTGAAGACCCGCTCTTCTGCGTGACCCTATGGTTCAGGAAGATGGAAGAGGCTTAGTGGGGGAGGGCGGCTGCGTTGGCTTGCGCTTCTTCTTGTTCGCTGAGGATGATGGGGCGGCCTCCGCTGTAGCCGGGGAGCACGTGGAGACGTTTGAGGATTTTGCGGGTCAGGCCGGTCAGCGGTTGTTCGAGCAGGTCGAGGACGGGGACCCAGACGCGCTCGCCGGTGTCGCGGGCGAGGAGTTTCTGCTCGTTGATGGTGAGGCCGTAGACGGTCACGTAGTAATTCGTATTCGTGATGGAGTGACGGACGGTGAGCAGGAGCATGTCCTGGCTTTCCTGGCCTTCTTTGACACCGGGCAGCTCCCACATGTTGGGCATCTGCGAGGCGTCGGGCGGGCGGCGCTGCAGGAGGACTTCGGCTTTGGGCCACTGGCGGCGCTGCACGAGGGCGAGCGCGGTCTTTTGGCTGAGCATTTTTTTGGTACGGGGGACGGCGTGCTCGCCGCGGGTGGCGCAACCTTCGCGGACCGGGCAGGCGAGGCACATCGGCGCTTTGGGAAGGCAGACTGTGGCGCCGAGTTCCATCATGGCCTGATTGAAATCGCCGGGGCGCTCGGGGTCGACGAGGTGTTCGGCGGCGCGGCGGAGTTCACCGCTGCGGGCTACGCCGGGGACGGGCTCGTGGCCGAAGTAGCGGGTGAGGACGCGCTCGACGTTGCCGTCGACGGCAGCGACCGGCTCGCCAAAAGCGATCGAGGCAACGGCTGCGGCGGTGTAAACGCCGACGCCGGGAAGACGGCTGAGGGCGGCGGCGGTGGTTGGAATTTGGCCCTGGTGTTCGGTGATGACGGCGCGGGCGGACTCATGCAGGGCGCGCGCGCGGCGGTAGTAGCCGAGGCCGCTCCAGAGGGCGAGGACTTCGGATTCCTCGGCGTTAGCGAGAGACTGGAGGGTGGGAAAGCGGGCCATGAACCGGGTGTAGTAATCGATGACGACGGCGACGCGGGTTTGCTGCAGCATGGTCTCGGAGACCCAGATCGCGTAGGGATCGCGGGTGAGGCGCCACGGCAGTTCGCGGGCATTCTGATCAAACCATTGCAGCAGATTTTGGCGGAAATCCACGTTTTCCTGTCTCAACCCCTGGGAGGATTGTAGGTTTGATTCCAGCCACTTTTGGAGTATTCGGCAATCCCACAAAAGGCGAAGGACCTGGTCGATTACTGCACGTTGGTGATGGGGCTGGGGTTGCGGGGCGAGGATTTTGTTTCTATCCGGGGCCTGAAGGACCTTCTTCGTTCGTGCTCGGGGACGCGGGGCTGAAAAAGAGCTGCGGAAAACGGCGATGCGTCGGAGTTTCAAATTGGGCTTTTTCCCAAGAATGGCTCGGGACGGTACTTTCGGACTGAGACACCGGGTCAAGTCATATTGACGATCGGACGGTGGGAGAGTCTGCTGCTTGCTGTGGGGTGAACCTGGCTGTTTCAGCTTTTGGGGTTTGGGGGGCATTGCGAACTGTGACGCGGGGCTGAAGCCCGCCCTTCCGCCGTCCGGGCCTGAAGGCCCTGTTCTTTCATATTCGATGACGCGGGCTAAAAAGATTTGCGGAAAAGGGCGATGCGGCGGAGTTTCAAACTGAGCTTTTCCAAAATGGAACGGGACGGTACTTCGGGATGCAACGACGGGGCAAGTCATATTGACGATTGGGTGGCAGGGGAATCTGCTACTTGCTGTGGGGTGAACCTGGCCGTGCAGTTTTTTGGGGTTTAGGGCGTGTCGTTCGGCGTAGGGGAGAAGAGCGGGGCCGAAGCTGCGCTCTTCTACCGTTGCCGCGCGCAATCGCATCCCCCCTGGGTTGGCGCGCGATTGGGGGTTGGGGTTGAGGTCGGAGTTGGGTTGGAGTTGGGGCTGGATTGGGGGTCGGGGTTGGCTCCTGTAATAACCTGAACATTGCCGCATGGAAGCCTCCTCGTTCATCCGCCGGTTGCCGAAAGCAGAGCTGCATTTGCATCTGGAGGGGACGGTGACCGCAGAGACCCTGGTGGAGTTGAGCCAGCGGCACGATGGGGCGCCGCTCGACCTCGCGCAGGCGCGGGCTCTGTACGAGTACACCGACTTCACGGGATTTCTGATGGCGTTTAAGGCGGTGAGCGAGCATCTGCACACGGCCGAGGACTACGAGATGATCACATGGCGGATGCTGGAGCGGCTGGCGCGCCAGGGCGTGGTGCATGCCGAGGTTTTTGTGTCGGTTGGGGTGGTGTACTACTGGCGGCGGTGCGCGTTTGAGCCGCTGTTCGAGGGGATGGAGCGGGCGCGGGCACGGGCCGAGGCGGAGCTGGGGATTTCGACGTACTGGATTTTCGACGCGGTGCGGCACTTCGGCGTGGAGGAGGCGGCGCCGGTGTTTCGGAAGGCGGCGGAGCTGCGGCGGGAGTTTCCTTCGATTATCGGGATTGGGATTGGCGGCGACGAGCGGCGGATGGGAGCGGAGCCGTTTCGCGAGTTGTACGCGGAGGCGCGCGATGCGGGACTGCGGCTGACGGCGCATGCGGGCGAGACGACGGGGCCGGACAACATCTGGGGCGCGCTGAATATAGGGGCGGAGCGGCTGGGGCACGCGCTGTCGGCGATTCACGATCGTGAGTTGATGGAGCTGCTGGCGGAGCGGCAGGTGCCGCTGGAGATTTGCGTGACGTCGAATCTGCGGACGGGGTGCTGCGCGCGGGTGGAGGATCACCCGTTGCGGCTGTATTTCGATGCGGGGCTGATGGTGACGCTGAACTCGGATGACCCTGCGCTTTTCCACAGCGATCTTGTGGGGGAGTACGACAGTGCGCAGAGGCACTTCGACTTCACCGACGAACACCTCCGCGAGCTGGCCGCAAACTCAGTAGAAGCAAGCTTTTTGCCGCCGGAGCGAAAGGTAATGCTGCTTCGGTTTATTGAGTCACTCCAATGACGTATGGATGGCGCAAGAAGGCGGCGCTATAACCACAGCAAACCATGGATCTGGAAGCGAGCTGCGCTATCATGGAGCCATGGCGGCTTGGGGAACGCGCATGTTCGACAGTGGAAAGAAAAACAGATCTGGATTGATTGACGCTTTGGTTCCCGAATCGACCTCGAGCGCGCTGCGCGCTATTGGGTGGACATCGGTCGCGCTGGCGGTGACGGCACTCGGCCTGTATGTGGGCCGGGAGTTGCGGATCCGCTACAAGTTCAAGCGGCGTACGCCTTCGGATTACTTCTCGCACGCGGGCGAGGAGATGGGGGCTGAGTACGGGGTGGGAATCTGACGGCAGCCTGTAGGCGGTAGCCGGTAGCCTGTAGCGAAAAGATGTTTAGCAAAGAGCTGTTGGCGGAACTACGTTTGGCGAGGAACGCCGCAGCAGTTTGTTTTGCTGGACGTGTTTTGCCGATCGCCTCTTGCTCAACTTCCCTGGGACTCCAGGTTTCTCGCTAACAATCTGTTGCTGGACGTCTCTCGCTAAGCGCATTACGCGGGCGGTGGGAATGATAAAGAAGCAGTCGATCGTGGCACTGGTTCTGTTCCTGCTGATTCCTCCGGTCCTGGGGCTGGGGGGAATGCTGTTCAGCCTGATCAATCCTGAAATTGCGGCGGGGCATCCGAACTACGCGCGCAACTGGCATCTGCTCAATCTGCTGAAGAACATGTGCTCCCTGGCGTTTGCCGGGGTTGTGGCCGTGTTGTGGCTGCTGGTGTGCCTTATGGTGATCCGGTCGAAGCAGCGGTCCCTGGCATGGCTGTTCCTGGCGGCATTGGGGCCGCTGGGGCTCGCCGTGCTGGCGATGCTGAACGACCGGGCACCTGCGGAGAGAGACCGATATGCCCGGTTCGTGCGCGGTCTGAACGGGTTTGCGCGCGGCGCGTGGGAACTTTGCACCTTCGTGATGATATGGGTGCTCGCTTATGAGGCCATGGTCCTCACGCGCACACTGAGGATCTGGATTGAGGCCGCCACAACGGGAACTTCGGTCGCGCAGATCGTGAATATCCAGAACGCTTCGTCTGGAATGTGGGCGTTTGCCGAGGGAAACGAGGTGATGTACCTTGTGGTTCTTTTCTACTTACTGTGGCCTATGGTCTTTTGCATTGTGGGCAACGCGGCAGCGAGGATGGCACCGGCCAGGGCACGCTGAGTCTCGATTGGGGCTGCACGCTCCCTTATCGTCGGGTGAACTGCTGAGTTATTCCGTAATTACGCGATCGGCCCATTCCACGAGCGAAACGAAGATTGCCGGGTTGCCGAACTTCGCCCCCCACTGGTCCAGGTCTGTTTGCAGAACCGCCCGTGCACGGCTGCAGGCACCGCAGGCATAAATCTGAACATGTCTTTCAACAACTTTCGTGAGGGTCTGCTCTAACGGTGGCCAGCCAACCGGCACGACTGCCTCGGCAACGGATTTCCGCATCAGCGAAACTGCTTCGCCAAGCAGGAAAATCTGCACCGAATGTCCGGCTTCAGAAAGTGCGAGGCCGTGAAGAAAAGGAAACGCTGCCCTGGTCGGATCATCCGATCCCCAGGCACTTTTCATCATGATATTCAGGGATTTATGCGAAGTTCCCTGACCGAACGAAGACGCTACGCCGGCAAAAGGCAACGCAACTAACTGGCGAAGAAATGACCGCCGCGCCATGAGGACCTCCGGGGGGAGGGCCGAAGTATAGCATTCGGTCGGGTTGGAGAAAAAACACCAATTGTCCCACTCGGTTTTGAGTTGATGAAGAGACGACGTCAGTGGCGAAGCCCAATTCTTCCGTTTTCGGGCGGTCAGGTTACGACCAAGGTCGTGCCCTGATACAAAAGCAGTCCGTCCGGCATTTTTCCGCAAGCTGTGAAGCCGTGCCCTTTCAAAGAGACGAGTTTTCGCAGGCTGAAGTATCGGCGCGTAACTTCCGAGTGGGCGACGATCCACCCGGAACCTGGACTTCGAGCATTAAGTCCATGACATGAATTGGACTGCTTTGATAAGTCCACTTTTCGTCGAATAGCTCATTGCAGACCGCCGTCTGCCGATTGCAGGACGGAGACGCAGACGGGCCGACGCAATGCTGTCTGTAATTGCATTGGCCGTCGTCATGATGATTCGGGCGATCCTTCCGAAGTCAGCGTCAGATTACGTTTTGCGAATCTCCCAAGGCCTCCTGGCTGTCCATCTTGGAAATCCCGATGTCCATGCACGCGCATCGAGGGTTCCGAATCTCAGGTTCCTGATCGGAGATGGTGTGGTGCCGACCTTGGTGATAGCGTCTCCGTTGCATAGAGATGGGATGAGCGCAACGGCGCCCGCCAAAGGGGGAATCGTTCCCAAAAAAGGAAATTGCGTCGCCCCGGTAACCGGATCGAGTGACATTGTCGTCGACGTAACCCAGTTTCCAGCCGCTAATGGAATCAGCACAAATCCATATCAACTCTAAATCCGCTCCAAGCGCTTCTTGCCGCTTCGCAAACCCTGCCTACGACCGCAGGTCAATCATTCCGGGAAAAGCACGAAAGGAAAGAACCATGGCACTCGTTAAGAAGAGTACAGATCAGGCAATGCCTGCCTCTGACGGAAAGCCCTCTGCCATAACCACCCGCGAGGCGGAAGCGCAGCGCAAGAAGGCGAGAACGCTCGCCAAACAGCAGCAGGCGGCCGAACGCATCGCCGCAGCCACCGGACAACTGGCTTCCGGCATCGCCGAAGCAGCGTCCGCTGCCGAAGAACTGAAACGCGCCAGCTCCCAAATCGCTAGCGGTGCGGAAGAAGCATCGAGTGCCGCGCAGGAATCCCTGGCGGCGTTCCAACAGGTGGGCGTCTCCATCACGAAGCAGCTGCAAAACGCCGAGGTTAGCCGCGGCAAAGGCGAGGTCTGCCAAACGCTGATTGTCCGTACCAATGCGGATGTTACCGGTCTTATCACCAATGTGGGGGTCGCAGCGCAGCGCCAAGTGGCTTCAGTGGGGATGGTGGTCGAGTTGGAAAAGCAGGCTGCGACTATCGGTGACATCGTCAAAGCGGTGGCGCGCATCGCCGACCAGACCAATCTGCTGGCCTTGAATGCGGCCATCGAAGCGGCACGCGCTGGCAAACACGGCAAGGGATTCGCGGTGGTGGCAGATGAAGTACGGACCCTAGCCGAGACTTCGGAAAAGAGCGCTAAGCAGATACAGGATCTAGTGGGACAGATACAGAAGGACGTAAAGACCATCGCCGATGGCATCAACACCTCTGCCAAAACCATGGAAGGCGAAGTGGAAAAGGGCAAGACGATTACGGAGCAACTGGAACAGATCCGTCTCGACATGATTGAAATTGTGAAGGGCCTCGTGGAGATTGGTGCCAATGCCACGCAATCCAACGTGGCGGCACAGCAGGCATTGAAAGGATCGCAAAACATCGCGGCCGCAGCCGAGGAACAATCTTCTGCTGCCGAAGAATCGTCTAAGACCGTTGCCGAGCAGGCCCAGGCGCTGGCCGAATGCGAACAGACCGCGCAGGCATTATCCGAGTTGGCGGAGGATCTAAAGAACTCAACCGACGTGGCCAAGAGCGCGGAGAAGGTGGCCTCCTCATCCGAAGAGCTTTCGTCGGCGGTGCAGGAGATCAACCGCTCGAGCGCGCAGATTATGACGGCTCTGGGCCAGATCCGAAAGGGCGCCGAAGTGCAGTCTTCAGCCTCCGAGGAGTCTGCCACGGCGACGAACCAGATCGAGAAGGGGCTGGAAGTCGCCCAGAAACGCGCGACCGCGAGCTCCGAGAAAGTGCTTGCCATCAAGAATCTGCTCGGTGAAAACAAGACCGCCATCAATGCGCTGATTGCCGGCCTATCCTCCTCTGCTGAAGCCTCTCGCGCAAGCATTAAGCAGATGAACGATCTGGAACTGGTGTCCAGACGCATCGACAAGATCGTCGAAGCGATCAGCACCGTGTCGATCCAGACCAACATGCTGGCCGTCAACGGCGCCATCGAAGCTGCGCGGGCAGGGGAATTCGGCAAAGGCTTTGTGGTTGTGGCCACCGATATTCGCAACCTGGCCCACGATTCGTCGGAGAACGCCGACAGAATCAAGGACCTGGTCAAGGCCGTGCAGGATCAGATCGGGGTGGTGGGGCGCGACCTCAATGAGATCGTAGCAGCAGCGGTCACGGAAGTGGAGAAGGCGAAAACGACGACGGCCGACCTGGTATCCATCGAGACTGACATTCTGGTGGTTGAGAAGGGCACGCAGGAAATTCTGGCAGCGTCGAATGAGATCGCCTCGGCCATTGCTCAGGTAAAGAAGGGGATCGACCAGATTTCCACCGCCGCAACGGAAGCCGATAAGGCAGCCACCGAAGCATCCAGTGCAGCGCAGCAGCAATCGAAGGGCGCCGAGGACTTGTCCGCAGCGATCGAAGAGATCTCTTCGCTGGCGGACGAACTGCAGAGCGCAGCGTAAGGGGACGCCACCATGACGACAAGGACAGTGAAACACCGCAACAATGGGGCGGCAGTTCTCGAGGAGAGCATCCCGGAAGACCGCGCCCTCGATATACAACCGGATGGGGTGGCGGGCGAGGAGAATGGCGGGGAAAATCTCGCCGCCGAGCGCGTCAACCGATCCCAACAGAGTACGCAACAGGGGACACTTCAGTTTGTCACCTTCATGGCGGGCGACGAGGTTTTCGCCGCCGACATGGTGCCGGTGAAGGAAATCATCCGCGTTCCTGACGTGGTGAGAGTGCCGCTGGCGCCGGCGGCGCTGGAGGGGCTGGCGAACCTGCGCGGCAAGGTTTTGCCGATCATCAGCCTGCGCAGGATGTTTGGCTTTCCGGAGCTCGCCCATGACGACTCAACCCGCGCTTTGGTTGTTGACGTGGGTCAGCCGCTGGGCTTTGTGGTGGACCGTGTTTCGAGCGTGGTCGGCGTCGACGCCAGCCACCTCGAAGACGTGGGCTCGATCCGCACCACCGTCAACACCGAGATGCTGTCCAGCCTCATCAAGGATGTGGGCGGCCACGCGATAATCATGGTGCTGGACTTTGCCAAAGTCATCGAGCGGGAGTTCTCGCACATTGCCGCTATCTCAAAGAACACCGCGGTGGCGGGAACGGCGCTGGCCACCGTACAGACCGAGGAAGAGGACTCCAACGACGAGCTGCAGCTGGTTAGCTTCGACGTCGACGGTCAGGAGTACGCCATCGCCATCGAAGATGTGCAGGAGATTGTGCAGGTGCCTGAGGCGGTGATTCATGTGCCGCGCTCGGATTCACATGTTCTGGGCGTGATGACCTTGCGCAGCCGCCTGCTGCCGCTCGTCAACCTGCGCAGCATGTTTGCTCTGCCGCATCGAGATCTAGATGAGAAGAGCCGCATTGTGGTGCTCACACTGAACGGGGTATCGGTGGGCGTGGTGGTGGATGCGGTCAGCGAGGTGCTCCGGGTTTCGAAGTCCGGCGTGGATCCTCTTCCCGCGCTGCTGGCGCGCGAGGGGAATCTTGCCGAGATTACTTCAATCTGCCGGCTGGACAACGGAAAGCGCATGGTCTCGATCGTGACCGCGCGCAATCTGTTTGGCCATTCCGTCATCAAGGAGGCACTGAGCGCCATGAATGAGGATGAGGCCGAGGATTCCCAGCAGCAGACCAAAGAGGTGGACGACAGCCTGGACGACGACGAACAGGTGGTCATTTTCCGTCTCGATAAAGAGGAGTTCGGCGCGCCGATCGCCAGCGTACAGGAGATCGTGCGAATACCGGACGAACTGATCCGGGTTCCGCAAGCGCCCTCCTTCGTGGAGGGGGTGATCAACTTGCGCGGTACTGTGCTGCCAGTCATCGATCTTCGCCTGCGGTTGGGTTTGGAACAGGTGGAACGGAGTGATCGCCAGCGGATCATGGTATTTCTCATCTCCGATGTGCGCACGGGCTTCATCGTCGATCAGGTCGCGGAAGTCCTCAGGATTCCGAAGGCCGCCATCGAACCGGCGCCACAGCTTTCCGCGGAGCAGGGCATGTTGCTGTCCCGCATGGCGAACCTCGAGAAGCAGAAGCGCATGGTGCAGCTGCTCGATCCTCCCCACTTGATGGAGAGAAACGAACTGGTGGCCCTGGCCGCTGTGACCGGGTGACGCCGTGATCAAGCTACTGGTTGTCGACGACTCGGCACTGATGCGCCGCCAGTTGTTGGCGGTGTTTCAGGCCGAGGGCGACTTCGACATCCGCCAGGCGAGGAACGGCGACGAAGCGGTGAGGGAAAATCGAGAATTTCAGCCGGATGTTGTGACGCTGGACATCAACATGCCAGAGATGGATGGATTGACCGCACTTTCCCTCATCATGGCCGAACGCCCGGTCGCGGTGGTGATGGTCTCCTCGCTCACGGAACAAGGAGCGCTCGTCACGTTTGAATCGCTGAACCTGGGCGCGGTGGACTACGTCGCGAAACCGGGTGGAACCATTTCGTTGTCCATCGAAAGGGTCGCCGCAGAGCTGGTGGCCAAGGTGCGCACCGCTGCGCGCGTCCGGCCGAAGGGCAGAACCTCAAAAGGTTCGAATGCGGCGGCGGTCGTGCGCCGCATGCAGGAGGAGCGCAGGAAAGTTACGGCGGCATCTGCAGCGTTGATCGCTGCCCGGGGAGGAGGCGACGGGCTGGTTGTAATCGGTGCGTCGACAGGCGGACCGCGGGCTCTCGAGATTGTTCTGTCGGGATTACCGGCAGATTTTCCCTGGCCGGTCGTGGTGGCGCAGCACATGCCAGCCGCCTTTACGCGGGCCTTCGCCGAGCGGCTCGATCAATGTTGCGCGCTCTCTGTCGTCGAAGCAGGCAGCGCGGTGCCTATTGCGGCCGGGCAAGTCTACATCGGCAAAGGCGGCGCGGACACGCTATTAGCCAACCGGGCGGGCAAACTCACCGTTTTACCCGCGCCCGAGAATTCGCAATACCTTTGGCATCCTTCGGTCGAGTTGCTGGGGCGATCGGCCCTGCAGCACTGCGAGCCGGCACGGATCATGGCGGTATTGCTGACCGGCATGGGCTACGACGGATCGGACGCATTCACCGAGATCAGGAAGCGGGGCGGCCGCACCATCGCCGAGTCGGAAGAGTCAGCGGTTGTTTACGGAATGCCCGCCGAGCTGGTAAACAAGGGCGGCGCAAGCGTGGTGCTGGCCGCGGAAAAGGTCGCTGCCCAGTTAACCGTATGGGTTGGCCGGTAAGGAACTCGAGATGGGACTGATCACAGGGAAAACCGTCGAACATGCCGGCAACGCCGGAGAAAAGGCGGAGCCGACCGGCGAGCAACTGCTCGCGGCCCTGGAAGATCCGGACCCCGGTGTTCGCCGTCATTCTGCACGGAAACTTGCCGGCTGTCCCGATGCCAGCAGCGCTCTGGTGAGTCGTTTGCAGCGCGAGGAAGATGTTGCGGTTCGTGAAGGCATTCTCAGCACTCTGGCTCGCCTGAACGATCCGGTGGCCGTCGGGGGCCTGGTCGGTTGTCTTCGCAGCGAAGACGCTGCGTTGCGCAATGAAGTCATCGAGACCATCAGGCAGATGGGGAGCGAAGTGGCGCCTGTTCTCGAATCCTTGCTGGGGGATCCGGATCCCGATGTCCGAATCTTCGTTGTCAATATTCTCGATTCCGAGCGGCATCCCGAGATTGAAAACTGGCTGATTCGGGTGATCGACCAGGATGCCCACGTGAATGTCTGCGCCACCGCCGTGGATCAGCTCTGCGAAGTGGGTTCGGAGGCGGCCGTCGAACCGTTGCTCCGGCTGAAGGTCCGATTTGCCTCCGAAGCCTACATCCAGTTTGCCGTCGATCTGGCGCTCAAACGCATTCGCGGAATCTGACGCCTTTATGACGCTATCCACCTCGTCCTCCGAGCCGCATATCAGCATTGACGACTTCCTTAAATTTAAGGAGTTCTTCTATCGCAGAACCGGCATCAGCTTCGAGCCCTCCAAGCGCTACTTTGTCGACAAGCGGCTGGTTGAACGCATTGAGGCTACCCGCACGGGGAATTTCCGCGGGTATTTTACGTTTCTGCGCCTGCAGGCGTCAGGCGAGGAACTGCAACAGCTCACCAACCTGATGACGGTGAACGAGACTTACTTTCTGCGCGAGGAGTACCAGTTTCAGTGCCTCGTCGATTCCATCCTCCCCGAGATTGTCCGCCGCAAAACCGGAGCGAATGCGATCCGCATCTGGTGCATTCCCTCGTCGTCGGGCGAGGAGCCCTATTCGATCGCGATGTACCTGCTCGAGCGATGGGCCGGAATTACGGCCTGGGATGTGGAGATCGTCTCCTCGGACATCGATACCAGCATTCTGCGGCGAGCCCGAGTCGGACGATATTCCGCACGCTCCGTGCACAACGTCCCGCCGCGCTGGCTGGAAAAGTACTTCAGGGAAACAGGCGACGAATTCCAGCTCTGCGACGACCTGCGCCAGGCAGTCGAGTTTACCCGCGTCAATCTCTCCGAGCCAGCCGACACGCTTGTCTACCACGACTTCGACGTAATCTTCTGTCGCAACCTGCTGATCTATTTTGACGACGTATCGCGCACCACAGCGGCGGAAACCTTTTACGAGGCGCTGAATCCAGGCGGCTATATCTGCCTCGGACATTCCGAATCGATGAGCCGCATCTCGCCCCTTTTCAAGGTGCGCAAATTTCCCGAGGCAATTGTTTATCAGAAAGGTCTGGAAACTCCATGAAACGCATCCTGATCGTCGACGATGCGGCCACCGTGCGGATGTATCACCGCGGCATTCTCGAATCCTCAGGTTACAAGGTGGAGGAGGCGTGGAACGGAATCGAAGCGCTGGAGAAGTCTCTGGAAGCACCCTTCGATCTCTACATCGTGGACGTCAACATGCCAAAGCTCGACGGCTATGCTTTTCTGCGCGAACTGCGTCAGCAGGAGGGTCCACAGCAGCCGGCCATCATGATCTCGACCGAAGCCGCTGCCCGCGATGAGATTGTGGCCTACCAGGCCGGCGCCAACAGCTATCTCGTCAAGCCCGTACGCCCGGCCCAGCTGCTGGCGCATGTCCGGCTCATGCTGGGGGAGGCAACCGAGTGAACGCGTCCCCTTCCAACCCCTTACTGGAACAGTTCCTCTCTGAGGCGCACGACCTGCTGGAAAGCATCGGCAAAAAGCTGCTGGAGCTGGAAGACGCACCAAACGATGAGGACATTCTCAACGAACTGTTTCGCTGCGTACATACGCTAAAGGGAAACAGCGGCCTGTTCACGTGGCCCGAAATGACGCGAGTGCTGCACGCCGGCGAGGACTTGCTGGGAATGGTGCGCAGCGGCAACGCCAGCTATTCCCGGGAACTGGCGGACCGCCTGCTGGAGGCGATGGATTTTGTCGACGCGCTCTGCCGCGAAATCGAGTCGTCGGAGCGCATCGACGCTGCGCGCGCCGCCGAGTCACAACACGTAGCGGAAGGGTTGCGCAAGCTGATGCCGAGCGAAGCCGCCGTACGGAACGGAGTCGCGATCGACGCTGGCCCGCTGCCTGCGGAGAAAGTCTCCGTTGCGAAGCTGCCGCTGGGCAGCGTTCCGGAATCGGTGCGGATGGCTGCCTTCCGGCAATGCTGCCAGGGCGACCCGTTGCTTTGGGTCGACTATCGGCCCGAGCGCGAATGCTTCTTTCACGGGGACGATCCACTGAACAGCGCGCGCCATACTCCCGGGCTGCTGTGGGGCCGCGTCTTTGCCCCAGAGCCGCTGCCGCAGCTCACCGAGTTCGATACCTATCGCTGTGCGGTGCGATTCCATCTTCTGACCGCCGCATCGAGCGAGGAGCTTGCCGAGTACTATCGTTATCTTCCCGATCAGGTGGAGATCTCTGCCGTAGCTCCGCTGTTGCTGGTCATTCCTCAGGGCAGCCTCGATGGACCTGCAGCCGATTCGCATTTCTGCGCCGAAGCGCTGCGCATGCTGGAGGCGGGCGACCTGGCCAGCCTCAGGCCGTTTGTGCGGGCGATACTTGATGGCGGCCGGGACGAATCGTGGCTCGCGTCGGCTTTACGATGGCTGCTTTGCCTGCTGGACGCGGATCTCGGATGGATCGAACACAACACGCGCGCTTTGTCTCTCCTTATCGAATCCCTCGAGACCTTCATCGCGCCAGACTGGACTTACCCGAGTGCAGGGCCCGTCGCGGCTGCGGAAAGCAGTGCACCGGCCGCGGATGGGCTCGCTTCGGCGAATCGTCAACCCTTCTCTGAGGACGAGCGCGCCGCATGGGACCCCATTCTCGCCGCGCAGAGGCAGGTCCTAGTTCTCGAAGATCGACCCGCATGGCACACAGGCCGGCTCCAGGCGGTCGCAACCGTGCTCACCCATTTTTGCCAGATGGCGGGCAATCCCGCCGCCGCGAGTGGGGTTCAGGCCGTTCTGGCTGCAACTCTGTCCACTGGCAGGAATGCGCCTCTGCTGGCATGGCTCGACGCGCGAGACAATCTCCCGTTAGCTTCCGGGCTTCCGAGCCTGCCTTCCGCCAACGAGCATGGCGGCGCGGGCCCAGCGATACCAGGAGCGAACGGCGTGACTGCGCCCGAAGACAACTCCGGGAAAACGCCGCCGGATGACGGGATGAAGTTCGGCCGCCGCGCCGAAGATGCCGTGAACGGCCCCAGGGTTCTCAAAGTCGACCAGGCCAAGATCGACCGCCTGATGAATCTGATTGGCGAACTCGTGGTGTCGAAGAACGCGCTTCCGTATCTGGCCGAGCGGGCGGAATCCCAGTTCGGCGTGCGCGAAATCTCACGCGAAATCAAAAGCCAGTACTCGGTCATCAATCGCATTGCCGACGAGATGCAGGACGCCATCATGCAGGTCCGCATGATGGCTGTCTCCTTCATCTTCCAGCGCTTCCCCCGCATGGTGCGCGATATCTCCCGCAAGCTTGGCAAAGAAGTTCAGCTGGTGCTTGAAGGGGAACAGACCGAAGCCGACAAGAACATCATCGAGTCGCTCGCCGACCCGCTCATACACATAGTGCGCAACAGCCTCGATCACGGCATCGAAACGCCGGAGGTGCGCATCGCCCTGGGCAAGCCGGCGACGGGTAAGCTGATCATCCGCGCAACGCAGGAAGGAGACCGCGTCGTCATCGAGATCGTCGACGATGGCAAGGGCATCGACCCGGCTGTGATCAAGCGCAAGGCCGGGAGAAGGGATTGATCGACGAAGCGGCGCTCGAGCGGATAGGAGACCAGGAGGCCATCAATCTGATCTTCGCGGCTGGTCTTTCCACGGCCGAAGTGGTCTCCGATCTCTCCGGCCGCGGGGTGGGCATGGATGTGGTTCGCACGGCGGTGGAGAAGATTAACGGCACGGTGCTTCTCGACAGCCAGCTCGGCAAAGGCACGACGATACGCATTTCGTTACCGCTGTCCATGGCGGTAACGCAGGTCATGGTCATTGAGTCCGACCAGCAGTTGTTCGGTGTACCCATGGACCATGTGGTCGAGACCGTGCGTGTTCCCGTGACCGCCATTCGCACGGTCAAACAATCGCAAACGGCGATTCTGCGCGGGCGCATCGTGCCGCTGAAGAGTCTCAACGCCCTGTTAGGAATCGCAGCTATCCCAAAGACAAATTCTGACGATGAACTAGCTGTGCTGCTGGTTCAGGCGGGGAGCGCAGAGTTGGGTCTGCTGGTCGACGGGTTCCGGGAAACCATGGGAGTCATCCAGAAGCCTCTGAACGGTTTTCTGTCCAGTCTGTCTGCTTTCTCCGGATCGGCTCTGATGGGGGACGGCTCGGTGCTCATGATTCTCAACATCCGGGAGATCGTCTGATGCCTGTCGAATACAAAAAGAATCGTGCCGTATTTCGTGATGACGTGAGCGTAGAGGAGGCCGAGGGATTGCTCGAATGGCTCCAGAACAACCCCGCTGCTAGGGCGGATCTTTCTGCCTGCAGCCACCTGCACACCGCCTGCCTGCAGGTGATGATGGCTGCCCATGCCAACATCGCCCAATGGCCGCACAACGCTGAGCTGCGGTCGTGGCTGGAGCCGGCACTGACATCCAGGGATTAAGGAGCCTCAGTGGCGAAGACCATTCTGATCGTCGACGATTCAGCCACGATGCTGATGAGCCTCAAGAGCGCTCTGTCCTTGGGCGGCTTTCAGGTGGAGACTGCCACCAACGGCCAGGTAGCGCTCGATAAACTGAAAGCCGGACTCAAGCCTAACCTCATCCTCACCGACATTAATATGCCAGTGATGGGAGGCCTCGAAATGATCGGGAAAGTGCGCGCAATGCCGAGCTGCCGATTTTTCCCGATCCTGACACTGACTACCGAGAGCGAAAGCGCGAAGCGCGACGAGGGCAGACGTCTCGGTGCCACCGGCTGGCTTGTGAAACCGGTATCGGGCGCCGATCTTCTGAAGGTCATTAAACAGGTTCTGCCAGGGGCATAGGTCACGATGTTAGCGCCATCCATTGGACCTGTAACGACACCTGGAATGCGAATTGCAGACAAGGGAGCCCGGATCATGAACGATCGCGAGTCGCGCCTGCGACGGATTCAAGGGCGGTTGTTAGTTCAGGTGGCGATTGGTATTTTCTGCAATGTACTGCTCTGCGCGGCTTTGAACCGTATCCAGGGAACAGTCTTCGTTCCCAACTGGACGCGCATTGCCGGTTTGCTGGGACTTTTCAACCTTGCGCCCCTGCTTATCGTCGAATGGGTGAACTGGGCGCAGGCCAAGCGCGGCGTCTCCAGAATATGGGCCTTCGATCAACTGAACCGTGACCAGATGTCGCGCATGCTGATGGCTCATCAATCTACAGCGGCCGACATCGCTGACTCCAAGCCTTACATAGATGTCGTAGATCAGCAAATTGGCAGGTCTCTTGCCGAATCGGAGCGGGAGGTCACGGCGCTGATCGAGCAACTCAATCTACTGCATGAGCAATCCAGCATGCAAATGGAGCGTATTACCAGGTCCGTCCAGAGCGGTAAGGAATTGACTGAGGTTACCCACGACCGAGTCGCGCATAACCAACAGCTGATTGCTAGGCTCGAATCCAGGTTGGGCGAACAGGATTCTGAAATGCGTGACAACTACGAGCAGATCCGTATGTTGGCCGATGATGTCATGGCCCTGGCACCGATCATCCAGGTCATCTCGACCATTGCCGGCCAGACCAATCTGTTAGCCCTCAATGCAGAGATAGAAGCAGCCCGTGCCGGCGACGCGGGGCGGGGCTTCGCCGTGGTCGCCAATGAAGTGAGACAACTTGCCGGCAGGTCTACGAGCGCGGCGGCGGATATTGCGGGAAGACTGAACGCTACCGCAGCCAAAGTCACCGGCAAGATGAAAGAGGCACAGAAAGCCTTTGAAGAAAAACACAGCCTTGGCGATCTGCAGAAGCTGGTTGGCGACTTGACTCAAATGCAGCAGGATTTCAGCAACGGCTGCGAATTACAGCTTGATATCATTTCCGGCGTGGAACGAGGCCACCAACAGAGCGAGAACCGCCTGTTGGAGGCACTTGGGCATGTCCAGTTTCAGGATGTGATGCGGCAGAGGATGGAACACGTGCAGAGCGCGCTCGTGGAGATGCGCGATCACCTTCAGATGCTGTGCGCGAAACCCGACGATCCTGCCTGGGACGGGCAACTCGACCTCACCTTCAAAGCTATGCTGGCTAGTCATCTCAGCAGATATCACATGGCGAGCCAGACGATGACTCACTTGGCTGTGGCCGGTGGAACCTTTGAGAGCGATCACGGGCGGCCCGCCATCGAACTCTTTTGACGGTCTCGCGGGAAAGTAAAATACTCATCGTTGTCACACGCGCGCATGTTTGACCGCCATCCTCCAGGTAAACTCGTCGCCGAGCTTAATCGTCCTGAACCTAACATTGTAGCGATAGGCAAGAGCTGGTTTTCACGAGGTGAAGGCAGTCACGGCCGGCCGATGTAACTCGCGCGCGTGTGGTTTGCATCGGCCGGGATGGTTCCGGGCGGATGATCGGCAACTCGGAAGTAGCACCGAAAACGGGTCACTTCCGAGTGGGCGACGATAGGCCCAGAACACGAAATCCGGGCCCCCTCTCCACACGGCGGTGAACCGTCTACCGAGCATTGGTCCCCAAAGGACACACTTACTCGTGGATCGCCTTGGGAGCCAGAAGCTAGCGCCTGGAAGCTGGCTCTGAAGCTGGCTCTACGTATCCCGGGTCCGCCGCAATGCGATACCACGTGCCTGTCCCGAGCTTCCCCGTCATCACCACCGCTCCCGCGGAGGCCTGGTACGTGTAGGTTCCCAGGTCGTCCCACGGCGAAACGATGGAGTGCAGCGTGTAATGCCCGTTGCTCGCGGTAAACGTCCCGTTATGCGGCAGAGTGTTATCCGGGGCTTCGCTGTGGAAAGTGTAGGTGCCGTTTACCGAAATCTGCCAGACCCAGATGCCAGAGTTGACGTTGAGCTTCCAAAGGCCCACGAGGTTTGGATCGACCGAACCCGGCTTGCCGCCCGGCGGCAGCGGCAGCGGCGACGCCCAGCGCACGTCGTCGCTGGAGCAGGGCGATTGTTGCACGAAGCAATCGATGCCGCCTGCCTTCGCGCATCCCGCCAGCGCTTCCGCCGCGGCTCCTTCCCGCGTCGGACCCGTGCCGCAGCCATAATGATTCGGGACCGGGTTCGACTGCGTTGCCACCGCCACGCAGCCGTTCATCACCGAATAGACCTTGCAGTCGTTGCCGCCGCCACTCTCCTGGCAGTACTGAAGGGCGAGGAGCCCGACACTGGCCTGCGTAGTCGTCCCCTTCGCTGAGCCGGCCTCCAGCGTCGAGGGAGAAACGGCGACGGCCGCAAACCCGAACTCCTGCGCCCCCGCCGGCCGCGCGTTCATGGCCGCAACCGCCAGCCATATTCCCACCCCAACCGCCGCACCTGCCCGGAGCACCGCCGCCATCGTCCTCCACATCGCCGCTTCTCCCTGTGAATCAGTTCTACTGCCGTGTTCTCCGGCTGTGAGAATGATAGAGCAGACGCCGCTGTGCCAGTGCCGGAAAAAACGTCCCTCACCAGTGAGCGTCGCCCATTCTGGATGGCGGCCGGTCCGGAATGAGGTGCCTCCGATTTTCAATGGGCGCGTCATCGCCGAGTCACTCACTGAGCCTGATGGAACCCAAAGGGACGAGTGACCGGCTACCCTTCCGTTACTGAGCAGTAAAGGAAGGGTTGCCGACCATCCGGAAGCTATCCCGTGCAAAGGAACAGCACACAGAATCCGAATCGCGGAGGACAAGGGACGAGGGACCGGTGTCGGAGAAATCGACGAGGAGGGCTCTCGATCAGGCAGGCGATCCGAGGACGGCACGGAATCGCCCGGTTTTTCGACCGCAAATGTTGCGGTGGTCTTACAATTCCCTCGGGAGCGGTACAATTCGGGGGAATCGGCGCAGGAGATTCCGGCTGAAGGCAAACGATGGAGGAAAAGGCATGTTTC
>PMUI01000006.1 GCA_003166955.1 Acidobacterium sp. | reverse complement strand
AGAGTATAACTGCGCGCAACCGCACAGTTCGCTGGGTTATCGCACGCCGGATGAGTTCCGGCGGGCAACAACAGGCTATGCAGATGTGGAAACCGCTTCGCGCTTCCCACATCCGCACAGCCTCGGCGGCGACGAGAATATCTCACGCGCCCTGGAACGATTTCGCGCTCGACGACATCAGTTTCAGCGCTGGTCCAGTTCCCGCCGCCGGAAATGCAGCAGCGCCTCACAACGCTCCGGCTTCCGGCCCAATGAGCATCCAAGCTCAGATGACGAAAATGTCTGATGATTAGTCCTGATATTTCGGCAAGCGGGGCCGGATCTACTGAGATCCCACGATGTCTGGTTCCAGGCCAATTCGATCATTGACCGCATTGTGGAACCGCTGTTTGCATCCCAAATAGCGTTCTGTTGTTTGCACAGAAACGTGTCCCAACAAAAACTGAATCTGCTCCAGTTCCCCGCCTGCTTGATGGCACAGACGGGCGCATGTCCGCCTAAGATCGTGGGGCGCGAGGGTGGGAATCTCACAGGCCTTTGCCTTCTGCTTCACGACACCCCAAATGACCTTGGGGCTGAAGCCTGTTCCCCAAACTCTGCCAGCCTTGTTGATCGAGCGAAGGAGGGCGCCAGTCGTAACTCCAGCGGCCACGGTCCAGGCGTCAATCCCGGCCTTCACCCAATCTGGAACTGGAATAGTCCGGATGTGGCCGCCCTTGCCGATTAGATCAGCAATGACCCAGTGCTCCTCCCTCTGCTGTATGTCTTCAACGCGTAATGCAGTGAGTTCCGCCCGACGCAGCCCGCAACCCAGCAGAATCGCAAGCGTGGCATAGTCGCGCTTGCCCCTAAGACTCGCGCTATCCGCTGTCAACAGCAGGCGCTTGCCCTGTTCCGGCGTGAGCCAATTGCCAACAGGCACCCCAAAGCGCTTCGCACCCTTCACCCGGCGGATGCCGGCAGCCAAGTCCGCACTCAGCAGTCCACAATCGGCAGCCTCGTATGCCAGCCTTCGAACTGCCGCCAGCCGCAAGTTGATGGTGGTTGACGCGTAATGCTTCTGTTCCAGAGATATTCGGTACCGGGTGACCGCCGTCTTGTTGAAAGCGAGCCTAGGTTCCGAGCAATACCACTCGATGAATTCTCTGATTGCATGATCGTAGGTTCGTTGGGAGCTTTGAGACGTCAGGCTGTTCAATACGGCTGACTTCGATTGCTCAAGATCCGGCAGCTTCAGAACATGCTTGGGTGTCCGTCTGCGTTTTGCTTTGCTCTTTGCCATTCACGGCCCTCCAGTCGCCGTGGCAAAAAGCATGAGCGATCTTGGCCTGTCGCACCCTAGCCCGTTTCCCGTTACCTTTCGGTGCGATTCATCTGATCCAACAGACCGGGAGGTAGCCTAGCACCTAACACTGCCAGCCGTTCAGTCTCTCTGCCACCTGAACGCGATAGTCGACTCCGGCAATGCCGCGCCCATAGCCCATAGATTGCGCGCATTCTCACTCCGGGTCGAATGGTCGCGAGTGACAGACTCCCTACAACTCGCGCAGGGAGACGGCCACAGGTCGCAGCGCCGCGCGCACGGCGGGTAACAAGCCGCCGAGAACGCCCATGGCCAGCGCGAAAACCACACCCATCACCAGCAGGTTGAAGGTGATCCTGAAGGCGAAGGCTATGCTCGAGAAGGTCGAGAAATTCATGGTCTGAGTGGTCATACCGTTCAGCGGAAGCACGACCAAACAGCCGAGAATGCCGGCGATGAACGAGATCAGCAGCGCCTCGAACAGGAAGGAGAGGATGACGTTCCAGCTGGAGAAGCCGAGCGCACGCATGGTGGCAATCTCCCGTCCCCGTTCGGCCACCGCCGAGTACATCGTGTTGAGGGCGCCGAATACCGCGCCGATCGCCATGACGGCAGCGACCAGGCCGCCCAGGATGGTGATCAGTTGGGTCATGGCCGAGGATTGTTTCGCGTAGTAATCCACTTCGCGCTCGACTTCCAGATTCAATTGCGGATCAGAAGTAATGGAATCCTTGAATTGGTCGAAGGCCGCGGCAGAAGTGAGGCGAACGGTGGCCGATTGAAAGATGTTTTCCGGGCGCTTGAGCACCTCGTTCAGGATGCGCGAGTCGCACCACACTTCGGAATCGAATGACGATCCCCCCGCGTCGAACACACCCACCACCTTCCAGTGCCCACCGCCGAAGTCGACCGTGTTGCCGACGGTGAGGCCCTCGTAGGTCTTCGACGCGTTCCTGCCGACGACGAGCTCGTCGAGGCCGGAATGGAACATCCGCCCCTGAACGACCTTCACGAATTTGCGGATTTGCAGCACGTTAGGCGAAACGCCGCGAACCTCGACATTTGCGTCTGTGCCTGTGCTGATCAGCGGTATGGGAATGACGCCGACGACTTCCTGTGTGACCAGGGGTTGCCCCGCCGCGTCGCGTGCCACGCCCGGCTTATCCTGGACCAGCTTCACGGAATCGAGAGTGATGCCACCCATCATTTCCGTGGTCGAGCCGGCACGCATCACCAGCGCATCGTCGGGTGACCCTGAGGCGACCAGTGTGGCCCGGAAGCCGTGCGCCAGCGAAAGCATGGCCACGAAAACGCCGACCGTTCCGGCAATACCCAGAATGGCCACGATCGTGGAGGTCCAGCGCGCTCGAATACTGCGAAAGTTATAGGAGATCGGCACGTTTCCGATCAGCGGCGCCAGCAATCCGGCAAGGATCCCGGCCGCGATGATCAGAACGAGGAGCAGGGCAGCAATGGCCACCGCCGTGATCACGACACCGAAAATGAGCTTTGCCACCATTCTCAGACCCTCCGGAGGGCAATCACGACGCGCATGCGCATCGCGCCATAGGCGGGAAGAATTCCGCTGGCGAAGCCCACCACCAGAGCGGCGATCACACCATACGCCAGCGTTTTGGCTGTCACCAGTAGCGGAGGCAACAGGCCCGCCATCGCGCGGCTCAGTTGCGGAATAGCGACCAGCGCAAGCAGCAGGCCCACACACCCGGCAAGCGCAATCGCCATCGATTCGCCCAGGATGAATCCGAGGACGGCGCGATCCGGGAAACCGATAGCCTTGAGCACGCCGAGCTCATTGGTTCGCTCGCGCACGGAGATGGCCATCGTGTTTCCGGTGACCAGCAGGAGCGTGAAGAAGACGACGGTCCCGATCGACGTAATCAGGAATTTGATGTTTCCGAATTGCTTCACCCAACCCTGCGCAAAGGCGGATTCCGTCTCGGTCTTCGTTTCGTAGGGCGAATTCAGGTACATGTTATCGATGGTCCTGGCGATGCGCGGGGCATCTTCCGGGTTCGCAATGCGAACCGTATACCAGCCGACCTGGCCCTTGATCCTGTCGGGTACGCTCTCTTTGAAGTATTCCCACTGGAACCAGAACTGGGTCTGATCATCTTCCTGTTTGGCGCCGTGGTAAACACCGTCGATATTGAACTCGAACGGCTTCCCCGCCAGCCCGTAAATAGTCGTACTGATGGGAATGCGGTCGCCGATCTTCCAGCCGAAGCGCTTCATCGTGTCCGCCCCCACAATTGCGCCCTGCCGGTCTTTCAGAAATGTATTCCATTGATCGTCGGGAACAATGAGCTCGGGGAAAACCTGCCGCTGGTTTTCCGGGTCGATCACGAATTGGGGGAAAAAGTTCTTGGGATCCTGATATACGCCACCGAACCAGTTATCGTGCGTGATGTACTTGACGCCCGGGATGCGCAGAATTTCATCCCGGTAGGACAACGGAATGGTGTTGATGATGGAGGTGCGATTGATGGTGACGAGGCGATTCGCACTCACCACGTCCGCTCCGCGGCTGAACGCATCGTTCACCACTCCCAGTAGCGCAAACAGAAACAGAGCCACAGCGAACGAACCGATGGTGAGAACGAGCCGAGCCTTTTTGCGCAACAGATTGGCCAGGATCAGTCTGCCGAATTTCATGA
>PMUI01000120.1 GCA_003166955.1 Acidobacterium sp. | reverse complement strand
CTCCCCTGGCTGCACAAGTACAACTGGCACAGGCCTCACGGCGGTATCGGCCTGGCCGCTCCCATCAGCCGCTCCGGCCTCGATCGGAACTACCTGTTGAGCCTCCTCAACTAGGGAACAGAAAGCGGCGAGCGCCTAGGGTTGGGGATCAGAGCCTGGGTATATAACGATGCGGGAGGGTGCGATGGGAGTCTTGAGGATTGGGGTGCGAGTGGCGGCGTTGATGGCAGCTGTGATCGCGGCGGAGATGGTTGGGGGTGGTGGGGTGGGGGCGCAGGAGGCGGCGCAATCCGCGACGGCTTCTACGCATTTGTCGGCGCAGTGGGAGGAGCTGACGGCGGCGGATTTTGTAGCGGCGATTCATGAGGCGCAGGGGGTTTGTCTGCTGCCGTTTGGGATTCTGGAGAAGCATGGGCCGCATTTGCCGCTGGGGACGGACCTGATCAACGCGCGGTGGGTGGCGCTGCATGGGGCGGCGGAGGAGTATGCGGTGGTGTTTCCGGCGTACTACTTTGGGCAAATCGACGAGGCGCGGCACGAGCCGGGGACGCTGGCCTACAGCCGGCACATGCAGCTGGATCTGCTGCAGGAGACGACGGATGAGATGGCGCGGAACGGGTGCAGGAAGATTCTGATCGTGAATGGGCACGGAGGGAATCTGTCGCTGCTGCCGTATTTCGCGCAGACGGAGTTGCAGGAGCCGCACGATTACGTTGTGTATGTGTACTGGTGGGATCGGCGGGGAGGGGAAGGACGGCCGAAGCAGGCGACGACGGTGGATATGCATGCGGGGGAGAGCGAGACGTCGCACACGCTGGTGACGCGGCCGGACCTGGTGCATCAGGATCGTGCGGGGCAGGAGAGCGGCGCGGACCTGGCGCGGCTGCATTTGCCGGAGGATGTATACACGGGGATCTGGTGGTATGCGCGGTTTCCGAATCACTACTCGGGGGATGGGACGAAGGCGACGCTCGAGCTGGGCGAGTTCGACATGAAGGCGTGGGTGGCGGATCTGGCGGCGGCGATCAGGGCGGTGAAGGCGGACGAGGTGAGCCTGGAGTTACAGAAGAAGTTTTATGAAGACGCGAAGCATCCGCTGGAGACGAAGCAGTGAGAAACAGGGTGCAGGGTACAGGATGCAGGGTGTAGAAAACGTAACAAGCGTGGTTACAATATGTTCCTCCAGAAGATTGTGGGAGGTCGTATTGAGAGCGGCCGGTAGAGAGTGCACAAAGGGTGGTGCAAGAAGCAAATTTGGAGCCGGCATTTGCACATAAAAGCCCGGATTTGCACAGAAATAAAGGACTTGCGGGAACAAGGATTTGTGAGATGATTCTTTCAACGGAGGAGCAATCCTCCCGAAGAAGAGAGCAAAACGCAGCAGTCAGGAGCAGCGGCAACGCGGCTCAGGAAGCTCACGGGAAACCGGGGGTTTCAGGAGGCAGCCGGGCAACCGGCAAGTTTCAGGACGGCGGCGAAGATGCCCACACGTTCGATGGGGTGACGGAGCGCACGAGAGCGCGGGCGCAAGCTCGCAGGCTCGGGCGAGGCTGGCATCAACAGGGCGTGATCAGGTAGCCGAAGCCAGATCTTCTACAAATCGGAAGAAGGGGCGAGAACCCGCAAGGGGACTCGCCCCTTCGGCTTTTGGCACGGGCTACAGGGAAGAGGCAACAGGGAACAGGGAGCGGAAGGGAAACATTAAAGTACGGGCGTACACCGGCGTACCGTCACTGATGTAACTGATGCCAGGTGGAATTTGGAGGCAGAGCTTCCGATGCGACCTAGAATCTGACTAGTTCACCCCAGGGATCAGGTTCATCCGCTCATGGTTCTGAAGGCTGCTGGCAAGACTTTGTATTGCGTTTTTTGTTTGGCTTGGTTCTTCGCGCTGCAGTGCGCGATGGCGCAGCCGGCTCAGGCATATGTCGATCCCGGATCGGGATTGTTGATCTATCAGGTGACGGGGTCGGTTTTTGCCGGAGTTCTTTTCCTTCTGAGACAGCGTGTCCGTCAGTTCTTCAAAATGCTCTCCAGACACCGGAAGAGGGAGACCTGCGAGACGGAGCCGCGTTGAGTGCGCCGGCTGGGTCCTCAGGAATCGCGAAGCTGCGAGGCAGCTGTGCGAGAGCCTTTCGTCGTTTGAAGGTGCGCTGGATTCTGGAAGCGGTGGGGGCGACGCTGATTCTGTTGTTCTCGGTATTGGAGCCGCTGCTAACACCGGGATACCGGTTTGTCTATCATCATCATCTGCCACTAACCCATCTGATGGACGGGATTCTGCTGGATGTGTGCGGGCTATCGGCAGCCGGAGTTGTGGGGCTTGTCTTCTTACCGCGCGTGCCTGGGAAGCTCCGCGGGATGGTCGGGGGGTTATTCGTTGGCTTGCTGATCTGGGCGGTCGCGTACGACGCAATTACTCTGGCGGTGAACTGGAGTTGGAGGAACCTTTCGGAACCTCCGCAGCCATCTCTCCTGTCTGCGACAGAGGTGTGGTGGCACCGATGGAGTTTTCGAGTGGTGGTGGCCCTGCCGCTGCTGATTGCCGCACTGGCGTTCATCCGGCCGAAGATCGGGGGGCTAATCGTGCGCGCGACGCGGTTCGGTCTTGCGTTGGCGGCCTTTTGCGCCTTGTGGGTAATTCCGGAACTTGTATATCTGGATTTGAGAGCGCATGAGACTATGCCGGTGGCCGCTGCGACTGGGGAAGCCGAGCCAGTCAAAGGGGAGCGTATTGTCTGGGTTCTTTTGGACGAGCTGTCGTACCAGCTAACCGTGGGTCAGCGGCCGCCGGGACAGGATTTCCCGAATCTGCGGAAGCTGCATGAGGAGAGTATTTCGTTTGGGAATCTGGTGCCTGCAGGGAACTTCACCGATCTGATCATTCCGTCGGTGCTGGCAAGGCATAGGATCCGGCAGTTCAGGAGCACGCCGGAGGGCAGGCTTTTGTATCTGGATTATGGGCAGAAGGAGTGGGCGGCCTACGATGCGGGGAGGAGTCTGTTTGCGGTGGCGCACGACAGCGGCTGGAACCCTGGCGTGGTGGGATGGGATATTCCGTATTGCCGGATTTTCCAGGGGAGTCTGGCGCGGTGCGTCTGGGAACCTGGAGTCGGAAATGAGCTGCCCTTTGAGCCGTGGGCGGCGGATCGGGATTCAGCATTCTCGTATGCGCTGGCAGTGCCGCGAGCGTTTATTGCGCAGGTGCGGTCGCGGAGACGGGCCAGCGAGCGACGGCTGGAGGGGATGATCGCGGATGACAGGGGCCTGATAAGACAAGCGCAGGGAATGCTGGAGGACGAGCGAGTCCATTTCGTCTTTCTTCACCTGCCTGTGCCTCATCCGCCGGGAGTGTACGATCGCAGGACGCACCAGATGTGCGCGTGCGGCAATTATCTCGACAATCTGACAATGGCCGACGACACGCTGGGCGTGCTGATGCGGGAGATCGGCCAGACGACGCTGGCAGCGCGGACCACGGTCATTGTGTCGTCCGACCATTCGTGGCGGGTCTCTTTGTGGAAAGCGAGTCCTTACTGGACGGCGGAGGAGGGACGCGTTTCGCAGGGGCGGTTCGATCCGCGACCGGTGTTCATGATTCACTTTGCGGGGCAGAAGTCGGGGAGCGAGGTGATGGCGCCGTTGCCGGAACTGGTGGAGTATGACGTGATCGCGGGGATGCTGGAAGGAAAGATCAGGGGGCCGCAGGACATTGAGGCGCTGGTGCAGTCACCGAGTGAGGTTGCGAGCCTGGCGCGCCGCTGATTTGGAGTGCGGGAAGTGGGTCCTGGGGGAACCTGGGGGCCGGTCAGAGGCCGCTCGGATCCAGGGTTGCGTTGTTCTCGAAGACTGCGCCGTCGAAGATGGTGAGTCTCGGTTTGCGGAGATTGGCGACGGTCTCGAGGGGCGAGTGGCGCGTGAGGATGAAACGGGGCAGGAAGCCTGGTTGGATTTGACCGAATTTTTCTCTGAAGGCGAGGCGGCTTGAGGGTGCGCCCGTTGCGGAGTGGATGACGGCCAGGGGGGAGAGTCCGGCGCGTTCGATTAGTTCCATTTCGTAGAGGAGGCCGAGACCGTGGGGGACGCCGTACGAGCCGGCGTCGCTGCCGGCGAGGATGATGACGCCTTTTTCGCAGGCGTGGACCAGAGTGGCGGCATGCTGGTCCAGGATGCGTTTTAGGTTGGACACGACTTCCGGATCGTGGCCCATGCGATCGGCGTGGTCGAGTTGCTTTTGGACCGGGGCGAAGGTCGGAACCCAGGCGATGTTGCGGTCGCGCATGCGGGTGAGCTGATCGTCGCGGAGGAAGAAGCCGTGCTCGATGGTATCGACGCCGCCCTCGATGGCATGGTCGATGCCGGTGTCGCCGGAGGCGTGGGCGAGGGTTTGTTTGCCGAAGGATTGCGCGGCGGCGACGAGAGCGCTGATTTCTTCGGTGGTCATTTGCGGCTCGGAGACGACCGCGCCTTTTTTGAAGTCGATGATGCTTGTGGGGATGAGCTTGATGCGGTCGGCGCCTGCTCGGAGGCGGGCCTCGACGCAGGCGTGTGGGGTGGCGAAGTCTTCGAGGGGCTCGGCCATGAAGCTGCCGTATCGGCCGCGGTGGTGGATGGCTGCGCCGGGGCTATCGACATAGGGCATGAGCGGACGGTTGGCGGTGGCGCAGAGTTTGCTGAGGGCGAGGCCGACGCTGTCTTTGTCGCCGGCATCGCGGCAGGCGATGATGCCGAGGCGCAGGAGTTTTTCGAGGCGCGGACGGGATAGATCGAGGAGTTGTTTGGAGGATTGTTTCAGATAAGCTGCGCGGTTCTGCGGATCGAGTTCGCCGCCTTCGAGGAAGAGATGAGTGTGCGCGTCGATGAGGCCGGGGAGCAGTGTTTGGTCCGGGAGATCGGCATCGGGTTCGCTCTGGCCGGGGTTGAGTATGTTCGAGGGCGGGGTATTTTCGCCGACGTGGAGGATTTGATTTTTGTCGTAGACGATGTGGGCGTTGCGTCGGGGTGTTGTGGTGACGCCATCGAGGAGGGTTCCGACGCGGAGCCAGATGCGGCGGTCGGCAGTTGCCGCGGGGATGGTGGGGTTCATCTCAGAAGTCGACGGGCTGGGCTTCGCTGCAGATATTCATGACGGCTTCAATTTGACGGAAACCGGAGGTGTCGATGGGTTCGCCGTCCTGCGGGCGGCCCTGGGCGAGGGCTTCGCGGAGTTTGGCGACCATCGGGTGGTCGTGCGGAAGCGGCGCGGGCGATTTTTCGGGATTGGCGATCGCGAAGTCGAGGCCAGCGTCGGTGCCGAGGGTGAGGTAGGCCTTTTCGAGTTCCTCGCGAATGCCTTTGGGCGTGCCCCACGCGAAGTTGGAGAGACCGACGACCATGTGAACGCCTTTCAGGTCGGGATCAGCGCTGATGAGACGCATGGCGTCGAGGCCGATGTTGACGAGGCCATAGGTGTCGGCGCCGACGGGGGCGAGGCCCGGATCGATGAGGATCTGGTCGAGGCGGCGGTTGGCTTTGGTGGTGAGGAGTTGGACGAATTGTTTGGCGGCGCGCAGGGAGTCGTGGGGGTTCATGCACTGCGCGGTTCCGCTGGGCGCGAATGTTTCTGAGGCCATCACGATCACCATCGTGTCGTACTGGCGGACGAGGTCGATCATCTCATCGAGGCGCTCGCGCGAGGCGGCGATGGAATTGAGGATGGGCGCGGGGCTTTTTTTGCGGTCGTAGTTTTCGAGGGCGACGCGCTGGTAGTCGACGGAGGGGTTGTCGAAACAGAGGGGCGTGGGGGTTGCTTCCTGAATGGCGGCGATGACTTCGGGAAGGAAGTCGAGCATTTCCTCGCGGCGCACCTGAAGCTGCTGCGTGCCGTCGAGATTGAGGTCGAGCCAGGTGGCGCCGCCGTCGGCCTGCAATTTGGCGAGATGCTGATAGCCCTGCGGGTCGCGGTTGAGGAAAGCTTTGCGTGCGCGGGCGAAGGAGTTGTTCATCAGCTCGCCGATGATGTTGAGAGGTCTGGTCATGAGTGGACGGTCTCCGGTTTGGTCACGGTGGGTCTCTCGGGGTGGCGTGATCGCGTTTTGCGGCGTGGTCGCGGCCGAGCCAGTTGTTAGCCCAGGCGGAAGTGCGGCGCAGGGCCTGATTCTGGATGACGGGCACGTGGTCGAGGAGGGTTTGCTCGCGGCCGTCATGCTTGAGGCGCTCGTAAGCGCGGAGCCAGATGCAGTCGCCGTAACCGTCAACCTCGCAGCGGCCTTCGCGCGTGCCGCCGCAGGGGCCGTTGCGCTGATTTTTTGCGCACTGCGATTCGGGGCAGAGGTAGGCGATTTCGGGGAGCGAGCAGTCGCCGCAGTCCTTGCAGTGGTAGAGGGCGGCTTTGCTGAGGTGCTCGAGAGCGCGGAGGGGCGCGGGCCCCTGGAGAGGGTCGCTGGAGTGGGCGCAGAGTTTGGCTCCGAAGCGGGCGAAGGGCGTGCTGGGCTCGAAGATGAGGTCGTGGGAGAGCTTCGAGATTTGATAGGCGGCGGTGACGCGCCTGGAGGGTGTGCGGGGGCGAGGGTTTTCGCGGGGGTCGGCAAGGAGGGTCGCGGGATCCTGGGCGTAGCAGAAGAATTCACCGGGGCGGGAGAACTGGATTTCGCGGGCGAAGTGCTTCCAGTCATCGGGGGCGAAGGTGCGCTCGATAGCGAGGATGGATTCGATGGCGGAGTAATTATGGATGCCGCCGAGGTAGGCGCCGCGGAAGCCGAGGCCGCGGTAGATGGCGATTTGCTTTGCGGCGAGTTCGTAGAAGAAGGCTTTGCCATTGTCGGGGGAGGGGGCTTGCTGGCGGCAGAGATCGAAGAGTGGCGGGGCGAGGACGACGCCGGGGATGCGGCCGGAGTGGAAGATTTCGGCGACGCGCGGGTTGAGGACGTAGACGTTGCCGATGAGTGGCGTCGAGTGCATGCCGTGCTGGTCCATGTAGAGGTGCAGCTCGGAGATCTTGCGGGAGTCGAAGCCGATTTGATTGATGATGAACTGCGCGCCGCAAGCGATTTTCTTTTCGAGCTTGCGGTATTGGGGGATGACTTCGCCTTCGCGGAGTTTGAAGTTGGAGGTGACGGCGCCGATGGTGAAGTGGGTTTTTTCGAGAGGCTGGGGTTTGGCGGGGGCTTCGCGGGAGGCGAGGCCGTGATTCATTCTGGACAACAACTAAATGAGGCCGATGGAGTCAATGTCGAAGACGGGCTTGGCCAGGCCCTCGCTGCCGCCAACGGGATGATCGCCGGTCATGGCGAGGATGTTGTAGAAGCCTTCGCTGTTGAGCATCCAGGCTTCGGACTCGAGGCCGTTGCGGTTAAGGTCCTTGCAGGTGAGGTGGATGACGACCTCTTTGCCGGCATAGAGGATGGGGCGGCCGAGGGCCAGGGGCGCGAGTTGCGGATGGCCGCCGGCGTTGTCGGTGATGGAGATCCAGTCGATGGCGGGGCTGGCGACGAGGTCGTTCGAAAAGGCGCGGGTTTTGGCCGCGGTGCGCTCGTTCATCGAGCCGCGGACGGAGACGAGTTCCGCGGCGAATGAGAAAGCGGTCCGATTCGAAGAGCTTTTCGCGCAACGTTTGCATTCGTTCGGATCATAAACAAAATCCGGGACGAGGGGGAAGGCGTTTGTTGGGGCCGGGGTGTCTGGAGGTAACCGCGGAGTGGGACCTGGTGGCAGAGAAGGGCGCGATCCCGGGTCTCAACGGCGAGACCCGGGGTAGCCGGGTTTGATCCGAGTGTCGAGGATCAGCGGCCTACGGTGACGGAGAAGATGACGCCGTCGCTCGGCCGGGCGAGGACGTAGTTGCCGTCGACCTGACGCCATTCGTAACCGGATGGGGGCTTTCTGAGGTGCTGGGCGTGCCAGTCGACCTGCTCACCGCGGGACCAGTCTTCCGTGCGGATCTTCTGGCCTTTCTTCCATTCGTCATGCTTGACGTATTGCTGGTGGTGATTCTGATTGTCGTGGTGATCCTGATCCTGAGCGATGGCGATGGAACCGGTGAGAGTCAGGGCAATGGTGGAAACGGCAAGGACTCTGCAGAATTTGTTCATGTTTACTCCTCGGCAATGAGATTCCGGCGAGCGGGGTGGCGTTGTTTGGCGCGAGGGTGTTGGATGTGAAAAGTCGCATTGCTGTCGGAATATCCCTGGTGGTTTTTGGCGGGGAAGTCGGGCCCCCTCCCCTGGGGGGTGGGATTGCGGCAAACTGTTGCTCCAGCGGGGTTTGCGGGAGGGCTGTTTTGGATTGTGGCATCCGGCTGAAAATGCGGCACTTGCAACGGTGTTTTGGCTCGATTACCCCCTCGGTTACCCCAGCATCGTCCCGGTTGGGGGTCGTGACAGAGAGACTGCGGCGGCCGGGTGCGGGCTGTGCGGGTGCGGGCTGGGACGGCATGGGTTTCTCCTCTCCTTTCTTGCGCTGGACGCAGAAAAGCCCCGCCGATGGCGAGGCTTTTTCTCTTTTTCCACTATAAGTTCAGTATATCAGGTTAGAGGGGGTCAGTCTGCCAAATATCTTTGGGGGTTTTGGCTTGTAAGTGGTTGTAAGTCAGGGACAACACTTCGGTACCGTGCGAGCAAGACTTGACAGATTTTCCACATTTGGGGGGATAGCAGGGGATGGTTTAGGGGGTAGGGTGTAGGACCGGCGGAGGCGGAGCGCTCGGTCGATGTCACTTGTGCGGTTTGGGAGGGGCGGCGGGTTTGCCGGCTTCGAGTTGGGCGAGCCACCGGTCGGCTTCGGCGCCGATCACGTTGAGGCCGGTGGCTTGGTAATGATCCCGGCGAGGGCGGCGTTTGTAGCACTCTCGTAGATGCCTTCTTCCTTCAGGAAGTCTTTGAGGGAGGAGCGATGTGCGGGTTCTTGCTCATGGATGCCTCCTTCGGTCTGGTTAGCGGATGGTGGTTAGCAGCGTGACTCGGGGGACGCGGATTTGGTTTTCGCGTTTGCGCGTTTGGGCGATGTCGTACGACGCCTGCATGCGCATGAGCGTGTCCATTTTGACGCCGAAGGCTTTTTCGATGCGGAGGGTCATGTCGTCGGAGAGGTCGGCCTTGCCGTTGAGGAGGCTGGAGAGCGCGGGCCGGGAGACGCGCAGGGCTGCGGCCGCGGCGGTGACGGTCAGGCCGGCGGGCTCGATGATCTCGGTGCGGATGAAGTCGCCGGGGTGGGGTGGGTTCTTCATGGGTGTCGCCGGGTTAAAAGCGGGCGCTTTCTCTGTATCGTTGGCCCGCACACGAAACCTACTTGTCCGGTCTGGAATTGTCCAACCCGACTCGGTTCATTAGATCCTGAAATCGGGGGTCGCCGCGGAGAAAGTCATAGCCGGGATCAACCTTGAGCGCCGTCATGGCGTTGGACCGCTGCGCGTAGGCTTTGTTGAGCCACAGAAGGGTGTGGTCCTTGTCGCTCACTCCCGCATACGCCCAGGCCATGGCGGCGGGATTCACGGGTTGGCGCCGGTTCAACCGCTCCAATTCATCGAGCGCGTGCCTTGCTTCCGCGGCATGGCCGGAGCGGCCCAAAGTATACGCCAGCGAAGACCAGTACACGGGCATACCAAACAGCGTCCTGCATTTTTCTATGTCGGCCAGAGCCTCGGCGAACTGACCCTTTTCTACATACACTTCCCTCACCTTGTGGGCGCGTGTGAAGTTCGGGTCCATCTCGAGCACTGCGTTCAGCTTGGTTTCGGCGCGGTCGTATTGGCGCGAGTAGTAAAAGATCATTCCGTTGTCTGCGGCAATGATCAGCGACAGTGGATCGAGTTCGCGGGCGCGCTCGCTTGCGCGAGAGGCCTCATCGAAGCGGCCTAACCAGGTGAGATATTCCGCGTACCATTGGTAAGCGGTGGCGTAGTTAGGATTCAACTCGATCGCCCGGCGGTATTCCTTTTCCGCCGCCGGCCAATCCCAATCGTAGTTTTCCGTAATTAAAGCCAGAGAAGTGTGGGCTTCGGCGAGTCCTTCATCCAAATGGAGCGCTTGCGTCGCTGCGGCCCGAGCCTTCTGCAGGGGCTCAGCAGGCGGTGCGCCACCATAGGCCGCCAAAAGAATGTAAGAGTCGGCCAAACCTGCATACGCCTGGGCGTAATTTGGATCTTTGGCGATGGCCTGCTGAAAATAATGAATCGCCTGTTCGAAGCCGTCGCCCGTTCTCTTATTCCAGAAGTAGCGGCCCTTCAAATAAAGATCGTAAGCCTCATACGAGGTGAACGATCGAGGCGGCGGCTCCGCCGCAAGGGCGAACTTGTTCGCGCCGAGAGCGTGCTGAATCTCGCCGGCAATCTCCTGTGCGATCTCGCTTTGCAGCGCCAGCGTGCTTCTTAGTTCGCGGTCGTAGCGGCGCGCCCATAGGTGGCTCTGGTCTTTCATCTGAATGAGCTGGGCAGTGATCCGCACCTTGTCCGCGTCGCGCCGAACGCTGCCCTCGAGAACGTACTGGACTCCCAGTTCTCGGCCGATCTGGTCCAGTGGCGTCTTGCCGTTTTTGTAGTGCATGACCGAGGTGCGCGCGATGACACCCAGGTGCTGGGGATCGAGGTTCCCCAGTTGCGCGATCATCTCTTCGGTCATGCCGTCGCTGAAGTACTCCTGGGCGGCATCGCCGGTTAGGTTCTCGAAGGGGAGAACCGCGAGCATCACGCGCTCAGGCGCGGCCTGAGGCCGAGGTAGATGTTGCCGGCGCCACACCATCGCGGCGGCCAGCGCGATCAGCACCAGGCCGGGCGCCAGCAGCCACAGCCAGCGCAACCTTCCCGCTGCCGGCCGTCCGGGAGCAGCGACCGCGAGTTGTTCCGGATGCGCCGGCAATTTCCCTGTAGTCATCGCGCCCGACGTAGCTACGCCATTGTTGACCTGGCGGACCTCAGCGACGAAGCGATACCCCTTGCCCGGGATGGTGATGATGTAGCTGCTGTCCTGTGCGGTTTCCCCCAGGGCTTTACGAAGCAGAAATATGTTCTGGGTGAGATTCGATTCCTCGACGTAAGAGTCGGGCCACACCGACCGCATCAGCTGCTCTTTTGAGACCGTTTCGCCGCTGCGGGCTAACAGTACCAACAGGATTTCAGCCGCCTTCGGGGGCAGCGGAACGGCGCTGCCGTGGCGCCAGAGTTGCAACTTCTGCTGGTCCACCTGCCAGGGGCCGAACTCATACAACCTGTTGAAACCATGAGCCATGTGGCTCTCATTGTGAAGAATTGAGAAATTTTGAGGAGGCACCTGAGGACCTTTTAGCGCCCTGGACGGCAATGTAACCAGCGTTGATGAGATCGCGGGGAAGGACAGTAGGATAGCACGCTTGCGGCGCCCCAGAGCCGGATTCCAGACACAGAAGCGCCCCGCATTCCGATTGGTTTTTCGAGCGGATTGAACTGGTCCCACAGGAGAATTTCCGATGCAAAGACGCCTTGCCACTTCGCCGCAGATCGGCGCCGACCATGATTCTGCCGGCCGCTCAGGAGCGTGTGCTCAACTGCCGGCCCTGGCCCACGGAACAAACCTCGCGAACCCGCCTGTCCCCCCGGGCCGGATTGAGCTGCGTAAGGTGTATCGCTTGTCCCTGTTCGCATCCCGGACGGCAGGGGATTGACTTCCGCAGCGGGACGCGCGCGTGCCGATCTCCGACGAGACGGTGGTCACGATTCAGATCTCTATGGCTACATAAATCCTTCTGGAAGAGGTACGACGATGAAGCATCTTTGCAGGCTGTTAATTTTGATTTTCTGCGCGGGGTTGGCTGCCTTCGGACAGGCAGTGCCATCACAAGTCGCCAACGTACAGCTGGGCAGTCCTCTGGGCAATCGCGGGGGATCGGGCATTCAGGTGAATTATGCCGTCACCGGAACGGGGAACCATGGCTTCGATGGATATATTCAGTTCAACCTGGGGGTTTTTCCCACGCTGACGCCGGCGCAGATTCAGAAGGCCACCCTGGTTCTTTATCTGGAGAGCGGCGGTATTCCCGGCACGGTTTCCCTGTGTGAGGCGGCGACGGCGTGGTCAGCCACGACCATCACCGGAACGCATGTGCCCTCCTGCGTGGCCGGCACAACCACCAACATCGCCGTGACCACGGCACAACTGGCCAATGGCGCGTTCATTTCCGTCGACGTTACGGCGATCACGCAGAGTTGGTACAACGGCGTCGCCAACAATGGGTTGATTCTGAGCGGCGCAACGCTGGGGACCAATGTGCAGTTCGATACGGTGTCCAACGTGCTTGGTTACGCGGTGGGCGATGCGCCGATGCTGGACCTGGTGCTGCAGAGCCAGGGGCCGCAGGGGATTCAGGGTCCGATAGGGCCGGTCGGACCGATAGGGCCACTGGGACCGATGGGGCCACTGGGTCCGGTGGGGCCACTGGGTCCAGTGGGGCCGGTGGGACCGTTTGGGCCACAGGGACCGATAGGGCCAGTGGGACCGACAGGGGTGACGGGGCCGGCTGGCGCCAGCACGCTGTATTACAACCAGGTGAACTCCATTGGGGGCGCCGGGGATGCGACGGTCGATGGCCTTTATTACCTGCCGCCGGGAACCTACATGATCTGGGCCATGATCATTGAAACCGGCGAGCAGAATGACTTCGGAGCGACGTGCGACTTGTATATCAACGGAGGCCCGACCAATGGCGGGTCGATCGGCCTTATCTTCGATGACACGATGATCTACAGCGGGCGTGACAACACTTACGGCAGGGTCACGGGAATGGCAATTGTGACCCTGACGAACCCCGGTTACAACACCGTTACGACCCAGTGCGGGACCGAGACCACCTCGGGTGTTCATTTCGTCGGACAAATGTTTGCGATGCCGGTGGCAAACCTGGTCGCGGACTAACAGGCGGTGATCGAGAGCGGGCACGCGTAGTATCCGCGTGCCCGTTCGTTGTCTCTGTTTTGAATGACGCATTTGACAAATCTTTTCAGGAGGAAAGAAAGAGCCCGGCTTGCGCCGGGCCTTTCCAATTAACGCTACGTTCGTTTCGATGCGTTATTCGGAGGCGGCCATTTCTTCGGCTTCGCCTTCCTGGCGCATGAGTTCGAGCTTCGGCGCGGCTCTTTTTCGGCACGGCTGAACAGGCTGCGGAAAAAGTCCTATAGACAGAAAAACCATCCCTCGGCGGCTAAAGCCGGATTCATTCTGCAGGTCTTACGGCACGGCTGAAGCCGTGCCCCTTCAAAGCTGTTGAGTTTTTCCGCAAGCTGTGAAGCCGTGCCCTGATACAAAAGCGGGTGTGGTGCGCTCTCTTTGGATTCGTTCTCTGGTGCGGGGAGTGCGCCGGGGCTGAAGCCCCTTGTTTTGGGTCGCGGGGTTTCGCCGGGTTGAAACCCGGCGCTTTTACCGGGTCCCTCGCTCTGCGAGGGATCGATCCGAATTACGTTTAAGCGGCTCTGGGGAGGCGCAGAGTTAGAGACACGGAAGTAACGCGAGTCGGCTCCAGGCGCTGCGGCGCTTACGCCGACGGCCTGCGGCAGCAAGGAAGCGCCTTCGGCGCGGCTTTTGTTTTGGCACCCGTTCGACTCCGCACCTGGCGGCGCTCCGCTCAGGGCAGGCTCAGAAGCCGTGCCCTGATACAAGAGCGGGTGTGGTGCGCTCTCTTTCGATTCGTTCTCTGGTGCGGGGAGTGCCCGGGGCTGACGCCCCTTTGTTTTGGGTGGTGGGTTTCGCCGGGTTGAAAGCCGGCGCTTTTGCCGTCTCTCTCGCGCAGCGAGGAATCGTCCGAACTATCGGGGTGGCTCGGTACGTCATGCTTCAGTGGCGAGCGTTCGGGTCGAGGGTTTCCTGGTAAGCCAGAACCCGATCTCCGCGATGGCGAGTCCAGCGACCACATTTGCGAATTGGATTGATCCGAGATCATCCAGTCCGTTCAAGCCCAAGTATTTTTTCAGAACAAACGCCCCCGCCAGGATGATCCCTCCGAAACCGACCAGAAGCCATCCGCAGACGAAAACAGTGTGAGCTCCCGATGCCGGTGCGAGTGCGAGCGGAACCGTAATTGCGAATGCGATTCCGAAGACCAGCCAGGCGATGCCATTCCAAATAACAACCATCCGCGACAGATAGCTTACGCTGAAGGTGACGAACGTAATCTTGCCGTCCCTCACATCAACGTTAACGACTGCCTCGTTGCCGAAATCATCTTTGATGGTCGTAATCCAACCCGTATAGCCGAAGGCTGAGAAGGTCGAACCATCAACCTTGCCCGTTGCCCCGTACAGCGCCAGGGCGCGCTCCCCATCATGGCGATGATAGATACAAAACTGGTAGTACAGATGAACCACCATGCTTGTGGCGATGGCGATCAAAAATCCCGCCACAATGGCCTTTGATATGGAGCGTTTCACAGATCCCGGAGTCGTATCGGCGATCACAGGTTGGGGTTCGCGGGCGCCGAGTGGGGCGATCTTAGCCTTGAACTGTATCCGTACCAGACCAGCGATCGAGGCATACAGAACCAAGTAGGCAAGGTTGTGAATCGAAGTAAACCAAGCAAGTTCTCCATCCAAGTCGACGCTGCAAACATAGTCGGGCACTGAATCCTCACCGGGCCTGTAAAGCCCATGAGCTTTGGCGTACTCGAGGTTTTGCTGCCCGCAGTCCTTTGAGCGCCCGAACAGCCAGTTGTTGAGCGGAGTATTAGATCTCCATCCTTCTGTTCCCCACCAAGCCGTGCCGACGCGCGGGTACCCAAACGCGCGGAATCCGGAGCTGCAGTCGAGCACCAGGATCGCGTTTAACGCAAGGAAAAGTGCAATCTTCAAGCTTGCCGGGGTGAGGAACCTCTTCATGGGTAACTCGATTCTGAAGCGTTCTAATGCGGCGACGGTCCAATTGTCACAGGGCAATCGGGGGCGCGGGCTGAAGACCGCAACTTGAAAGGCCTTGGGCAAAGGCACCTGCGGGAAAGCAACGCTCCGATCATGAACTGGAATTCCAATTATGGCTTTTTGGCTCGGTGTCATCCTACGCATAGGATCAATTTCGGTCAATCGTTCATTAAGGGGCCGATCATGGTGGTTCGTATGCGTCGCGGCTTACAGAGACAAGCGATTTGTGCTGAAGGCAGTCGCAGGTGCCGTTCGACTTGTCGGCTCCGTCGACTCGCTCAGGCCAGGCTCGTCGGCTCGCTGTGCTGGCGCACGAGCGAGGCTCAGGATGACAACCGGAACAAGAATGCCCAGCTTGCGCTGGGCATTCTTGTTGAAGCGACTTGCTGTGGGCCGGAAATGGCGGCGGAGCCGCGGATCGCCGACCGCGCAGGTCTATTCGGAGGCGGCCATTTCTTCGGCTTCGCCTTCCTGGCGCATTAGTTCGAGTTCGCGTTCGGCTTCTTCCCAAGCGGTTTGGACTTCCTGCTGGATTTTTGCTGCCGCTTCTTCCAACTCCGGTGAGAGCTGGACGTTGCGGTAGTATTCCATGCCGGTTCCGGCTGGGATGAGGCGGCCGACGATCACGTTTTCCTTGAGGCCACGCAGGTTGTCGACCGCTCCGTTGATGCTGGCTTCGGTCAGTACGCGCGTGGTCTCCTGGAAGGACGCCGCGGAGATGAAGGATTCGGTGGAGAGCGAGGCCTTGGTGATGCCGAGCAGGAGCGGGCGTCCGACTGCCGGACGGCCACCGTTGGCGATCACGCGGTCTTTCTCTTCGCGGAAGCGGAACTTGTCGACCTGCTGTTCGAGCAGGAAGCTGGAGTCGCCGACTTCCTCGATCTTCACCCAGCGGAGCATCTGGCGGACGATGGTTTCGATGTGCTTGTCGGAGATGGTCACGCCCTGGAGGCGGTAGACTTCCTGGATTTCGTTGACCAGGTAAGCCTGCAGCTCCTTCTCACCGAGGACGGCGAGAATGTCGTGCGGGTTGAGCGGACCATCCATGAGCGGCTCGCCGGCGCGGACGCGCTCGCCTTCCTGGACATTGATGTGCACGCCGCGGGGGACGGAGTATTCCTTCTCCTCGCCGTTGTCGGCGGTGACGTAGACGCGACGCTGACCCTTGGAGACCTCGCCGAAGCGGACGACGCCATCGATTTCGGAGATGATGGCGGTTTCGCGCGGCTTGCGGGCTTCGAAGAGCTCAACGACGCGGGGCAGACCGCCGGTGATGTCCTTGGTGCGCGTGGTTTCGCGCGGGATCTTGGCAAGGATGTCGCCGGGGGAGACCTCGTCTCCGTCCTGAATCATGAGGTGAGAGCGACTGGGCATGAGATAGCGCTTCTGGCCCTTGCCGCCCTTGATGACGATGGCGGGCTGGCGCTTCTCATCGGGGGAATCAGCAACCACGAGGCGCGAGAGGCCGGTGACCTCGTCGACTTCTTCGTGGAGGGTGATGCCTTCCTGGAGGTCCTTGAAGCTGACGGTGCCGCCGATTTCGGTGAGGATGGCGAAGGTGTAGGGATCCCACTCCACCATGACCTGGCCGAGCTGGACGGCCTGACCTTCTTCGACCTTGAGGTGTGCGCCGTAGACGACCTGGTAGC
>PMUI01000049.1 GCA_003166955.1 Acidobacterium sp. | reverse complement strand
CCGCCGATGCCGGAGCCGATGAAGACGCCGACGCGCTCGCCGTTCTCGGGGGTGATGGTGAGGCCCGAGCTTTCCATCGCCTCGTGGGTGGCCGCGAGGGCGAGATGGATAAAGCGCCCCATCTTGCGCGCTTCCTTCTTGTCAACGAAATTGAGGGGGTCGAAGTTTTTGACTTCGGCGGCGAAGGTTACCGGAAAGCCGGTGGTGTCGAAGCCGGTGATAGTGGCCATCCCGCTTTTTGCGGCCAGCAGATTGTTCCAGATCTCGGGAGCGGTATTGCCGACGGCGGATATCAGCCCGAGCCCAGTGACGACGACACGTCGCTGCAAGTTTACTTGCCGCCTTTCGCGTTCTTGTCGATGTACTCGATGGCGTCTTTGACGGTCTTGATTTTTTCGGCGTCCTCGTCAGGAATTTCGAGGTCGAACGCCTCTTCAAACTGCATGACGAGCTCGACCACGTCGAGTGAGTCCGCGCCCAGGTCTTCCTGGAACGACGCGGTTGGTGTGACCTCAGCCTCATCCACCTGAAGCTGCTCGACGATGATCTGCTTCACTTTTTCTTCCACACCTGATGCCATGCGTCTCTCCTGTGGTTCTTCGTTCCTGTTGATGCTGAAAATCGGGAGGGGGGATGTGAAGCCTCCGCGGGCAGGCGCCGAGGTTCGCAGCGATTGCACCGCTCCCCAGCTCCGAAATTCCAAGTCTACTGAGGCCCCCTGGTAGTGTAAAGCAGAGAGGACCGGGCCACAGGCGCAGGGCGCAGCTTGGCGGGCCGCGATGGTCGGGCAAATCTGGTAGCGTGGAGGCTTCCCGCCTTACGAGCATTCGATCCGCATGCAACGGAGGGTCTCGCACATGACGATGCGTTCCGGCTTTGTCTGCTTTCTCTGCGCTGTCGCCGCTGTTTCGCTGGCGGCGCAGGACCGTTCCTATGGGCGGTCGGTGGTCTCCACGCCCTACGGCATCGTCGCCACCACCTGGGTCCAGGCATCGCAGGCGGGAGCGCGCATCCTTGAGCAGGGCGGCTCGGCCATCGATGCTGCCATCGCTGCCAATGCGGTCCTCAACGTCTCCGAGCCCATGACGAACGGCATGGGCGGCGACCTCTTCGCCATCTATTGGGACGCGAAATCGGGCAAGCTTTACGGGCTGAACGCCAGCGGCTGGGCTCCGCAGGCTCTCACGATCGACCACCTTAAGGCGAAGGGCACGACCTCCATGCCGCAGACGGGCATTGACTCGGTTACCGTTCCCGGCATGGTCGATGGCTGGACGAAGCTCCACGACCGCTGGGGCAAACTTCCCTGGCGCGAACTTTTTCAGCCGGCCATTTTCTATGCCGACCACGGCGTCCCCGTCCCGGAAATGATCCACGACTACTGGGCGCCGCTCGATACGGAGCTTCGCGCCAACGCCGAAAGCCGCCGCGTCTTTCTTCCTAACGACAAGGTTCCCACAACCGGGCAGCTCTTCTTCGATCCCGAACTCGCCAACACGCTCCGACTCATCGCCGACCATGGCGAGGACGCCTTTTACAAAGGAGCGATCGCTCAGGCCATCCTCAAGACTTCGGCGGAACAAGGCGGCACGATGACCGCCGACGATCTCGCGCAGTATTCCGCCGAATGGGTTGAGCCCATCCATACAACGTATCGCGACTGGACGGTGTACGAGTTGCCGCCGAACGGCGACGGCATGGCCGCGCTTGAAATGCTCAACATCATGGAACAATTTCCGCCCGATCCCGCCGGCCCGCACAGTCCCGGCGAGCTGCACACTCGCATCGAGGCGATGAAGCTGGCCTACGCCGATGTCAAAAACTATGATGGCGACCCGCGCTTTTCGAAAATCCCCGTCGACCAACTGCTCTCGAAATCCTTCGCGGCTACGCGCGCCAAAGCCATCGATCCTGCGAAAGCCAACTGCACGGTCGCGCCCGGAGCGCTCAGCGGGAGCGACACCACCTACCTCACCGTGGTCGACAGCGACGGCAACATTCTCTCTTTCATTCAGAGCAATTATTCCTCCTTCGGTTCCGGGATCGCCGTCGACGGCATGGGCTTCGTGCTGCAGAACCGCGGCGGACTGTTTTCGCTTAATCCGCAGTCGCCCAATGCGCTTGCCGGCCGCAAACGCCCGCTGCACACCATCATTCCCGGGTTCATGCAGCGCGGGGACGAACACATCGGCTTCGGCATTATGGGCGGCTGGAATCAGCCGCTGGCCCACGCGCAGTTTGTCTCGAACTTCGTCGACTATCACCTGAACATCCAGGCTGCGATGGAGGAGCCGCGGTTCACGGTCAATGCGAAGCTGGGTTGCAACATCGTCATCGAGTCGCGGGTGACGCAGGCTTCGATCGACACGCTGACGAAGATGGGGCACCAGCTCGAGGTGCGGAAGGAGTACACGACGGCGATGGGGCGGGGGCAGGTGGTGCTGCATAACAGCGCGACGGGGATCAACTATGGCGCTTCGGATCCTCGGGCGGATGGGGCGGCCATTCCTGAATTGCCGAAATTTCCGGGGGCGCAGTATTGAAGCGAGCTGGAAGCTGGAAGCAGGAAGCAGGAAGCTGGAAGCTGGGAGCTGGGAGCTGGGAGCTGGGAGCTGGGAGCCAAAAGTAGCCTATTCCTCTTCCGCAGCGGTGCTCGCCGCCATCTCCACGACCTCGCCGGATCCCTGATCCGCTCCGAGGGGCAGCGGCTGTTGCTCGTGGATGCCCAGCAAGCCTGAGGCCTCCGGCGGCTGCATTTCGAGCGCGCCCACATCTTTCAGCGTTCGGTTGATAGTCCTGGTCTTGCCGCTGATTTCCTTCAGCGTGTTCTGGACTGTCGTCACCTGGCTCTCCACCTTCGTCATCAGCTTTCCGAATTTCTGGAACTCCATTCTCGTTGCGCCCAGAACGCGCCATACCTCGGCGCCCTTCCTCTGGATTGCAACCGTGCGGAAGCCCATCTGCAGGCTGTTGAGAATCGCGATGAAGTTCGTGGGGCCCGCCACGGACACCTGGAAATGCGTCTGCAGATCGTCGATCAGGCCCGGGACGCGGATCACTTCGGCAAACAAGCCTTCGGTGGGAAGGTACATCAGCGCGAACGGGGTGGTGCGCGGAGGATCGATGTACTTTTCGCAGATTTTCTTTGCCTCCGCCCTCACCGTCGCCGCGAGAGCTTTACGCGCCGCTGCAATTTCATCCGCGGAGCCGCGATCCATCGCCTCTTCGAGGCGCTCCCAATCCTCTTTGGGAAACTTCACATCGATGGGGAGGAGCATTTCGCCCTGGTCGCCATTGGGAATTCTGATGGCAAACTCGACGCACTCGCGGCTGCCCTCCTTGATGGTAGCGTTGCGGATGTACTGGTCGGGAGAAAGAATCTGATCGAGCTGCGCGCCGCATTGCGTTTCGCCCAGGCTCCCCCTCGCTCTAACGTTGGTGAGCACGCGCTTCAGGTCGCCGACGCCGATCGCCAGATCTTTCATCTCGCCAAGGCCGGTCTGGACGTTCTCCAGCCGCTCGGCAACCAGCCCAAAGCTCTCCGTCAGGCGCCTCTCCAGTGTGGAATGGAGCTTTTCATCCACGGTCGCGCGCATTTCTTCGAGCTTTGACGAGTTGCTCTCCTGGAGTTTTTCGAGCCTGCCTTCGACCGTTTGGCGCAGGCTTTCCTGCCGGCGCTCGTTCGCCTCCGACAACGCGTTGACCTGCTCGGCGACGTCCTTGAGACGGTTCTTCACTTCCTCGTTGAGTTGCTGCGTATTCTCGCGAAGGTCGCGGCCCAGTTGGCTCAGCGTCGCCTCGACGGTCTCCTTCATCTTCAGGGTCTCAGCAGACTGCGTTGCCTGGCCGGTCAACAGCGTTTGTCCGATCGCCGTTAGCCCGGTGTTGATGTTCTCCACCAGCGCGACGTAGCGTTGGGTGAGCAATTCACGGAGTTCGCTCGAATCCCTGCGAACCTGGTCGAAGAAACGCGACGCGTCGTCGCGCGACTGGCCCATCCCGGCAGACAGATCGTTGCGGACGTCCTGGATGCCGGATCGCATGTCGACTTCGAGGTGCTCTGACCGGCTGGTCAGCCCGATCATGCTCTCTGCGAGCTTCTGCAGCGATGCGGAGAGCGCCGGCAGGGGATTCTTGCGGAGGATGAGGAGAACGATGCCAATCAGAATTGCGACTTGGAGAGCGATGATGGGGAGCATTGGGGGTCTCCAGAAAAAGGATACCCCGTAGACAACCAGCACCGAGCGGAATCAACGGTTGTTCAGGTCATTTGGCGCGTAATTGCGCGGGCGCGAGATGAGATCGCGATCCGGGGGCCAATCAAAGTCAGCCGTTCCCTTCGCGACGCTGTTTGTCAGTGAAGGAACCGGTGGCGTGTTGGCCTGCGGGCGTTTCGGGATGCTCCTGGGCCTGACCGCCTTCGATGTTGTGGCGGAGGACGTGGCGCTGCTGTTGGTGGTCGGCGCCGGCGGCCTTCGGATCTTCGGGCTCGACGGGATGAACGCTGGTCTCCGGACGCTGGGCCGAGGATTTGCCGGACGGCGGGTTAGGTTTTGCTGCGGAGGAACGCGGCATAGAGGGACCTCTTCGCAGTTGGATGCAGAGAAAGGGCGCGAAATTGACAGCTTTGATTTGTGCTTATGCGTGGACGCCGAGGGCTTTGCGCATGCGCTCCCAGGTGACGTGGAAGTCTTCGGGGAGGATGCGGGTTTCGCTGACGGTGGTGAGGAAGTTGGTGTCGCCAGTCCAGCGGGGCAGCGCGTGGAGATGGACGTGGCCGGCGACTCCGGCTCCGGCCGACTTGCCCAGGTTGAGACCGAAGTTGAAGCCGTCGGGGCGATAGAGGTGGGTGAGGGCGCGCTCGGAGCGCTGGGCGAGGTCCATCATCTCGCGCGCGGTCTCTGAAGGAAGCGCGGCGAGCGAGGCCTGGTGCTCGTAGGGTACGACCATGATGTGGCCTGAGGTATAGGGAAAGCGATTGACGCAGATGTAATTGCGTTCGGCGCGGAGGACGATGCCGGCGGCGCGCTCGGCGGCGGTGCGGCTGATCCCGAGTTCGGGGCCGTGGGCGACGGCGTAGTCGACGGCCGCGATCATGTTGCAGAAGACGCAGCCGCAGTCGCCGGGCCAGGCGTCCAGCTCTTCAGGAATTCCGGCGCGTTTCTTCTTGTCCCCTTCGGTGACGTAGGTATAGCGCCACGGAGTCCAGAGGTAGTCCACGGGCGAAGTATATCGCCCCTCGATGTCAGTGCAATTACCGCGGCTGCGTCACTTCCGCCGGCAGCGCCTGCACCTTGCTGTGCTTCACCGAGTACGTGAAGTAGATCACCAGCCCCACGATCAGCCAGCCGATGACCACCTCCCACGTGAGCAGCGGCAGATGCAACATGAGGTAGAACGCGCTGACCACGCCGAGAATCGGAATCAGCGGCACCAGCGGCGTCTTGAAGGGCCGCTCCATGTTGGGATGCCGCACCCGCAGCACCCACACGCCGGCCGAGACGATGGCGAACGCCAGCAGCGTCCCCATGTTCACCAGCTTGCTCAGCTTGTCGATGGGAAGCAAAGCGGGCAGGAAAGCAACGATCGTGCCTACGACGATGTTCGAGATCCACGGCGTCCGGAACTTCGGATGAATTTCGCTCGCCCATTTCCAGATGAGCCCATCGCGCGACATCGAGAAGAACACCCGACTCTGTCCGAGCAACATCACCAGCATGACGGTGCCGAGCCCGAAGACAGCGCCGAGTTTCACCAGCAGCGAGCCCCACGAAACGCCGGTAGCGTCGATGCCGAGAGCGACAGGCTGCGGGACGTTGAGAGCCTTGTAGCTCACCAGCCCCGTCAGCACCAGGGAAACGGCGATGTACAGGATGGTGCAAATCACCAGCGATCCCAGAATGCCGATCGGCATGTCCCGCTGGGGATTCTTCGCCTCCTGCGCAGCCGTCGAAACCGCGTCGAAACCGATATACGCGAAGAAGACCGACGACGCCCCCGCGATGATGCCGTCGACCCCAAACCTTCCCCGTCCTTCGTTGGGCGGAACGAACGGGTGCCAGTTCGCCGATGCCAGATGCGGATGGTGGAACAGGAAATTGATGCCGAGGACCAGGAAGATGCCGACCACGGCGAGCTTCACGAAAACGATCCCCGAGTTGAGGTTGGCGGATTCCTTGATGCCGCGGACGAGCACGGCGGTGACACCGACGATGGCGAAGAACGCGATGAGATTGCAGATGCCCACCACGTGCGGTAGCCCCGCCGTCGTCACTCCTCCCGGCAGCGACATGGGCGGCATCCAGCTGCCCTTGTACAGATAGATGTTGTTGCCCCACGTCGTCGTGAAGCGCGCCAGACCCGGGCCCGGCGTGAAGCCGAGCTGCGCCAGCAGGCTCAGAAAATACCCCGACCATCCCGAAGCCACCGTCGCCGCGCCAAACGCATATTCCAGGCACAGGTCCCACCCGATGATCCACGCCACCAGCTCGCCCAGCGTCGCGTATCCATAGGTGTACGCCGATCCCGCAATCGGAATGATCGAGGCAAACTCCGCGTAGCATAGCCCTGCGAAGGCGCAGGTGATGCCCGCCACGACAAAGCTGAGCGCGACCGCGGGTCCTGCATTTTCCGCCGCCGCCTGCCCCGTCAGCACGAAAATGCCCGCGCCGATAATCGCGCCGATACCCAGGGTGATCAGATTCACCGGGCCCAGCGAGCGCCGCAACGTATGCTCGCCTTCCTCACCGGCTTCCTTGCTCAAGAGGGAAAGGGGCTTGACCGCAAAAAGCTTAGCCATTCTCGGTTGTTCCTCCAGGAACTTCGCCGGGCGACGCGGACCGGGCGGACGTTGCAGCCGCACTGCGGGACCACACGATGAACACCGGGACGCCAAGCAGCACGATCACGAGTCCCGGCCATGTGTATTGCGGTTTGTAGCGCAATAATACGATACAAATCCAGGCCGCCATCAAAATATAGATCGCCGGAAGGACCGGATATCCAATCGCCCGGTATGGGCGTTCGGCGTTGGGGCGCTTGGCGCGCAGGACGAAGAGGCAGACGATAGTGAGGATGTAGAAGATAAGCTCGGTGCAGATGATGTATTCGAGGAGCTGATTGTAGGAACCGGAGATACACAGCAGGCAGCTCCAGAGCGCCTGCACGATGAGGGCGGCCACCGGTGTGTGCCAGCGCGGATGCAGCTTTCCAGTGGACTTGAAGAAGAGGCCGTCCCGGCTCATGGCGTAGTAGACGCGGGCGCCGGCGAGGGTGAGGCCGTTGGCGCAGCCGAAGGTGGAGATGAGAATCGCACCGGCCATCAGATATGCACCGGCGTGGGAGAAGATCTGCTGGAGGGCCGCTGTCGCTACTCGGTCTTCCGACGCGTATTGAATGCCGCGGGCGGCGATGGTTGAGCCGTGGGGGTCGCCGTGGAGCGGCAGCGCCATGAGGTAGACGAAGTTGGCGAGGATATAGAGGCCGAGGACCAGGGTGGTTCCCATCGCCAGCGAGAGCGGGAGGTTGCGTTTGGGATTGCGGACTTCGCCGGCGGTGTAGGTGACGTTGTTCCAGGCATCGGCGGAGAAGAGCGAGCCAGTTTGCACGACGGCGAGGATGGTGAAGAGGCCAACCATGGCGGTGGGTCCGCCAACGCCGACCTGGACAGCGTGAAGGCTGTGCCAGCCTGCCCAGAAATTCGCGCCGAAGTTGGCGTGCATGGCGAGGGCGTTGCGGCCGAAGAGGACGCCGAGGATGACGAGGCCGAGGAGAGCGGCGGTTTTGGCGGTGGTGAAGATGTTCTGGACAAGCGCGCCGAGTTTCACACCGAAGATGTTGACCACCGCCAGCACCAGGATGATGACGATGCCGGCGAGGTTCGCGGTGGAGATGCCGATGTCCATGTTGCCGAGGACCATGGGGCCGATTTTCCAGGCGGGAACACGGCCGATGTGCCAGACCCAGTTCGTCGTGGAGACGGAGGGGAAGAAGACGCCGAGGAATTTGCCGAAGGCGACAGCGACGGCGGCGATGGTACCGGTCTGGATGACGAGGAAGAGGGTCCAGCCGAAGAGGAATCCCCAGATGCGGCCGAGCGCCTCACGTAGGTAGATGTACTGGCCGCCAGCGCCGGGCATCATGGCGGCGAGCTCGCCGTAGCTGAGCGCGCCGATGATGGTCATGACCGTGGTGACGAGCCATGCGCCGATGAGGAGCGCGGGCGATCCGACGCCGCGGCTGATGTCGGCAGGGACGAGGAAAATGCCGGAGCCGATCATCGAGCCGACGACGATGGCGGTAGCGCTGAAGAGGCCGAGGGAGGCGACAAGGCCCGGCTTCTGGCTGGCCGGTTTTGCTGCGGAAGTCGCGGACGTGGTGGGCGCGGAACTCACGTGTCCTACATTTCTACTTGAAAATTTCAAGAATGTCTTTCGCGGATTGAACCGGGTCGCGGCCGGGAGCAAAAATCGCGGAAATGACGGCCAGGGAGTCCGCGCCGGCCTCGTAGACCGACGCTGCGGTTTCGAGGGTGATGCCACCGATGGCCACGAGGGGCTTACGGGTCAACGCGCGGGCTCGGCGGAGGCCGTCCAGCCCTATGACCGGGGAGGTATCCTCCTTACTCGCTGTAGAGAAGATTGGCCCTATGGCGATGTAGTCGATCAGCTCCTTGTCGGCGAGGATGACTTGCCAATCATTGTGGGTGGAAAGTCCCACGATGGCGTTTGCGCCCAGGGTCGAACGCACCTGCTCCGGAGGCAGGTCTTCCTGGCCGACGTGGACGCCGTCCCAGCCCGCTGCGGAGACCAGCCCGACGCGGTCGTTCAGGATGAGGCGCATCGGGTGTGTCGGGCCGGCTGCTTCACGGATCGCCAGGGCGTCGTCGAGGACGACGGAGTCAGCATCGCGCTTGTTGCGGTACTGGAGAATCTCGACGCCGGCATCGGCTATCGCGCGCGTGATGCGGCGAAGAAGTGGATGGCGGTCTTCGGGTCGGACACCTCGCAGGACGAGGTCCGCGTCGAGGATCGGATAGAGCGCGGGAAAGCGCCTGGCGACGCTTCTGTCTGTCGATTGGTTCGGAGTCATGCCGGAATATGCGCAGAGGAAGCCCTGCCACGCGTAGCGTAGCAGGGCCTCGGTTGGTCGACTCTGCAGTCCCGCAGTTCCTGCGGCAATTACCGCGGCGCGACGGCCATTGACATCTGCGATCCGCCGTCGAGAGTGACGTTTTTGCCGTGGCCGGTCAGCATCGTTGCCGTCGACGCACCCGCCGTTGCGTTCGCTCCAGCGTTTCCCGCGGCCGCCGCCACGTTAATGGTGTTGAACGTCACGCCGGAAAGATTCCCCACCGACCCCGCCGCCCCGGCACCCAGCCCGCCATTCACGCGCGCCGCATTGTTCAGCGAAGTACCGTTTGCGGCCGTGCCCAGTGCTCCGCTGTCGCTTGCCGCTCCGTTCACCGAGCCATCAATCCCGGACGTTGCGTTGTTCAGCCCACCCGCCGCAGCAGCCGTCGTTCCTCCCGCCAGTCCCGTCGCTCCACGCACCGCCGGTCCGTTGGACGCCAGACTGCCGCCTCCTCCTCCGCGAGCCATCGCTCCGCCACCAGCCGGCCCGGCACCGGCCATCATGTCATCCGAGCCGCTCGCCGCAGCCATCGGCGTCGGAACCGAGATGGAGCGCATCATCGCCTGGATCGGCAGATCGCGGCCATCCTTCATCACGGCGTGGTCGAAGCAGAAGGCCAGATGCGAGTCGTGGTTGTCGTGGGACTTTGCCTCAACCTCGGTCACATGTCCCATCAGGCGCGAGCCCTTCGGCAGCTTTGTGCCGTCGGACAGCCGTGCCTCGCTTGTGGTTTTCGCGACGACCTGGTCGCCGACCTTCGCATCTTTGCTGTCGATCTTCTTCTGGAGTTCGGCCGAGACGCTTGTGGCCTGGGCCGCCGAGGCGGATGCTTGCCCGGCTTGGGCGGCCGCGCTGCTGTTTTCGCCGGCTCCCGCGGAAGTCTGTGCGAACGCGCCCGATATCGCCGCGAAGGCCGCCATCGTGATCCATGCAAACTGTGTCTTCATCGTCGTAAACCTCACCTGGAATCGTTCGGATTTGCCCGAGGCGCGGGTCCGCAGGCATCTGGGGCGATTCGATGCGAATGCTACTCCCCGGGGTTGGGAGTATGCCAAGTTCAACTTTGGGGGGATTACGGCAGGAACCTGAGAAGATCCTGCCGTAAACGGGAGACTTGGGACTGGCTTTTGTGGCCGGGCCACTTCGACCCCGCGCACAGAACTTCACTCTGCTCGCGGTCCGTGGGGTAGCGGACCGTCCTAGTTAAACGGAATCGAGACCGCAGGCGATCCCACAGCAACCTTGTCGGTGCAGAAGTGCTTTGCCTCCAGCCGCAGCCTGTCCGCCGGAGTTTTGTAGGCTCCGATGGTGGTCATGCAAAAGCGGCAGACCAGAAGGGTGGAAACACTTGCCAGGCGGACCGGAGGGAGCTGTCTGGGGATGACATGCGTCGTCTTAACTGAAGGGTTCATCGCTATCTCCTCGACAGAGTCGCGACGTGCGGGCCCTGAACGCCGTGAATGGCTCTTTCGACTTCATTATTGCACGCAATCGTCACATGGAAACCGCGAGGGTACGCAAAAATTCATGTAACTCCACGTTACTAACGGGACTAACGTGCCTGGGAGGAGGACAGCCGGCTTTGATTTGAATTCTGGGACGCGGGCCAGACCCCGGAGTTGCCCGAAATCCCTTCATTCTGGAGAAACCTTAATCCTTATTGACTGTGCTTCCGATAGGGGCGGCAGGAGAGTCTTCTCCGGAGATCTTCATGCCTGCCAACACGATCACAGTGAGCACCAGCCCGGTAGTGCTGCTTGGATGCTCGAAACCCCGCATGATCGAATCCCTGGCCAGTACCCTCGAGTCCTGGCACTATCAGGTCGAAGTGGTTCAGAACGGGAACGACGCGCTGGGCCGCCTCGACAGCGGCAGTCCACCGTCGATCGCCATTCTCGATATGGACCTGGCCGCGCCCAGTTCTGTGGAAATCGTGTGGGAAATTCGCCGCCGCCAGGAACAGCGTCGCACCTGGAATATTTTGATCAGCGACTGCCGCGATCCGGATCGGGTCCGCGCCGCGCTGCAGTGCGGGTGCGACGACTTCCTGGTTTTCCCTGGCGAGGCAGGCGGCGTGGACATGACCGATCTCAGGTTGCGGATCCGGGTGGCGGAGCGGGTGATCTCGCTGACCGGCCGCGTGCAGAAGCAGTCGGCCGAGCTGCGCTATCACGTGACACATGACGGGCTGACGGGGCTGTGGAACCGCGAGGCACTGCTGAGCCTGATTTTTCAGGAGACGGACCGCGTGCAGCGGATGAAGACGCCGCTGAGCCTGATGTTGCTGGACCTCGACAATTTTTCGCGGATCAACCATGACTATGGATACGAGATGGGGGACCGCATCCTGATTGAACTGGCGAACCGCTTCAAGCGACAGCTGCGAAGCTATGACCTGGTAGGCCGCTGCGGGGAAGATGAGTTTCTGCTGGCGCTGCCCGGCTGCTCGCTGGAGAACGCGGTGATTTTGGCAGGCCGAATTAGCGAGAACATTCTTGGGCGCCCCTTCCCCGTCGATCGCGAAGCCGCCACACTCACCGCGAGCATCGGAGTGGCCATCAGCCGCGGCCGCTCACCCCTGGTGGTGCTGCGCGAAGCGGAGCGAGGGCTGGCCGAAGCCAAGCTCTCGGGCAAGAACTGCGTACGGGGCGATACCCCCGAAGCCTGGCTGCGGGAACAGGCGCTTATCGTAGGCAGCGATTCCGGCGAATCCCGCGCCGAGTAACGCAGTCTGCTGGCTGCGGTTCAAACTGCCGCTTTCAGAGGTCCTGATTCCTCATCGCAGGCAACGCGTGGTTTCTTCGCGTGTGCGTTCGCCGCGGGGAACCGGCGAATATGCCCATCGTTAAGAAACCCGCTCTTTTCGCGCCGCGCTGTAAACTTGCCCGGTGAAATCCCGTCTATCTGGTCGCATGGAAGAGATCGCCGGCAACGAGCTCGCCGTCGAAAAACGGGAGCAGGCGATGCTGGAACTCGCCGACTTCGACGAAGTCGTGCGGGTCTACCGGCCGCGCATCCTGCGCTTTCTGCTTTCGTCTCTCACGGACCGCGATGCCGCCGAGGCGCTCACGCAGGAATGCTTTCTGAAGGCGTGGAGCGCGCGGCATCAGTTCCGGGGTGAGTCGAGCCTGAGTACCTGGCTGACGCGCATTGCGGTGAACCTGATGCGCGATCACCTCCGGAGCCGGAGCCTGCGCTTCTGGCAGAAGACGCGCGGCTCAGCGCTGGATGTGATGGATATCAGCGACTGGGTGCCGGACGGGCGCAGTTCGCCGGAGAGCCTGGCGCTCGCGCGGGAGCGCGTGGCGGGTGTTTGGCGGACAGTGCAGGATCTGTCGGCGCATCAGCGAACGGTGTTCGTGCTGCGGTTTGTGGAGGAGATGGAGCTGGACGAAATTGCAACGACGATTGGGATGAACCTGAGCACGGTGAAGTCCCACTTGTATCGGGCGCTCGGCATCATCCGCGAGCGCATGGGAGAAACGAGATGAAATTCCGCAAAGACGCTGTTGCCAGTCCGGAACCCGACGCCACGCGCGAAGAAGTTCGCGAAATGGCGGAGGCCCTGAGCCTGTACCGCTCCGCCATGCGTCACATCGCGGAACGCGAGGCCGGCCGCCCTTTCGTCGTTGAGCAGCGCCCCACGCGGGCTTTCCGGTTCCGCCTGCTTCTGGCGCCGGCCCTTACCGCGGCTGTCGCTGCCGGCGTCCTTGTGCCGTTGTACGGACATTTCCACCACCCTGCAGTCCCCGTTCCTCACACCCTTGCGTCGTCGAACCCCGCCGATACACGCACCAATGTCGACGACACCGCGCTGATGAACCAGATCGACAGCGAGGTTTCAGAAGATGTGCCGGACGCGCTGCGCCCGCTCGCCGACCTGAGCGATCAGGCCACAACCACCACGGCTGTTTCGGAGAAAAAAGATGTCACGCAAGAGTAGTTTTTTATTGACTGCAGTACTTTGTTTGCTCGCCCCCGGATTCGCGTTTGCGCAGAGCTTCGACGGGCCACTGGCAGGACCGGGCGGAGCAGACCCGGCGCAAGGACCAGGGCAGGGGCCTGGCCAGGGACTTGGCCAGGGATCAGGCCGTTTCGGACCGCCTCCGATGGAACGCGCATTCCACGACGGCCACTTTGGCCGGTGGTGGAACAATCCGGAGATCGCGCAGCAACTCAACCTCACCGATCAGCAGAAGAAGCAGATGGATGACATCCTTCTGCAGCATCGGCTGAAGCTGATCGACCTGAACGCGACTCTGGAGAAGCAGGAGACGCTGCTGCATCCGATGATCGAAGCGGATCAGCCGGACGAGGTGAAGATCCTTTCGCAGATTGATGCGGTGGCGCAGGCCCGGGCCGATCTGGAGAAGGCGAATGCCCGGATGCTGTTCGATATTCGCAAGGCTCTGACTCCGGATCAGTGGCAGAAACTGAAGGCCATGCGAGCGGAGCATCAGCCCGGAAAGATGATGCGCGATGGACGTCGTGGCCCTGGCGGCCCGGGTGCAGGCGGTCCGGGTGAGCAGGGCGGTCCGGGCGCACAGAATATGTGGCGGAAGCAGCGCCAGGGTCCTCCCCCGGATGGCGCAGCGCCCGCGCCTCCACCAGCTTCATCGGGTCAGGCGCCTGCTCAGCCACCATCGTCGGAGGAGTAGGTCCCTGGCAGATTCACACTGGACGACTGAGGAGCGGCCTGGGCCGCTCCTTTTCTTTGCCCCAAAAGTCAACATCGTACGCTGCTACTAACGTAACCAAAGTGCTGTCCTATTCTCGTTCTGTTCACGCATGTTCAATTGACACGCCTATAGTGCGGCACTATAGTTTTTACAGGGGGTTTGCGCGCTCGGGATTCATTGCGCGGACCTTCGGTCGCCACTCCTGTTCCTTCCAGTCCTGTGGATGATTCAGCCTGGAGATCGATGTTGCGATCCTTCGCACATGGTCTCCGATGGGGTACTCCGCCTGGGTCGGGAAATGATCGGTTGAGACGATCCCCGAACTTCGTCGAGAACCGCGCCAGGGACCCACGTCCTCCCGCTGACGACGAAGAAAGCTGCAGCCCGAGAATCCTGCGAGGCAGTTGCTCCAGGGTTCCTGCTGTGGGGCGGAATCCGGGAGCCGCCGCATGAATCCCGGAGCTGTCTATGGCACACGTCCTCAATCCTGAACAAACCGAGAGCAACCCTCTGAACACCGAACTGGAATTCCCAACGCTGGAAGCGCCGCCGGAGCAGTCTGAGCCGACGGTCGAAACCACCTCCAACCCCGAAGCCTCGTTCGAGACGACGGCTCACGCGGCAGAGCAGGCCACCTCAGATGCTGCACCCGTTGCAACCGCTGAGGAACTTGCTCCCGAGCACCACGACGAGCCCGATCTCAGTATGGAGGACTTCGCCGCGGCGCTCGAGTCGTTCGACCGCGAACAGGCCGCCGAAGCCGCCGCACAGGCCTTCGACGACTCGGCGATTGTCACCGGCACGGTAATCAAGCTGACCGACAAGCACGTGGTTGTCGATGTCGGCATGAAGTCCGAAGGGCTCATTCCCATCGAGCAGGTAGTCGACCACGCCGGCCAGCCGACGCTGAAGCCCGGCGACTCTGTCGATGTGGTGATCGAGCGCGAGGAGCCGGAAGGCGGCTATCTGCTGGGCTACGAAAAAGCCAAGCGGCTGCGCGTCTGGGACACGGTGGAGAAGGCGCACAACGAGAAGACTGCGCTGACGGGAACGGTGGTGGGTCGCGTGAAGGGCGGGCTCACGGTGGATATCGGGATCAAGGCGTTCCTGCCTGGCTCGCAGCTGGAGCTGCGGCCGGTGCGGAATCTGGACGCCTACATCGGCCAGCCGATTCAGGTCCGCGTGATCAAGCTGAACAAGAAGCGCGGCAACGTGGTGGTTTCGCGCAAGGAGATCCTCGAGGAACAGCAGTCCGAGCGCCGCTCGCACACTCTGGAGCACCTCGAAGAGGGCGCGATCCTCACTGGCACGGTCAAGAACCTCACCGACTACGGCGCGTTTGTGGACCTTGGCGGCATCGACGGCCTGCTGCACATCACCGACATGTCGTGGGGACGGCTGACGCATCCGCGCGACCTGGTCAACGTCGGCGATGAGATCCAGGTGAAGGTGCTCAAGTTCGACAAAGACAAGCAGCGGGTCTCGCTGGGCTTTAAGCAGCTAACGCCCGACCCGTGGCTGGACGCCGCCGAGCGCTATCCGATAGGCGCCCGGGTGCACGGCCGGGTTCTGAGCGTCACTGACTACGGTGCGTTCGTGGAACTGGAGCAGGGCATCGAAGGCTTGGTGCACGTCTCGGAAATGACGTGGTCGAAGCGGATGAAGCACCCGTCGAAGCTGGTGAAGCCGGGCGACGACGTAGAAACGGTTATTCTGGCCGTCAATCCTGCGGACCGGCGGATCTCGCTGGGCATGAAGCAGCTCCTCGATAATCCCTGGGAGCATCTGGCGGACAAGTATCCGACCGGGGCGACTGTGGAAGGCCGGGTTCGCAACCTAACGGACTTCGGCGCGTTCATCGAGATCGAAGACGGCATCGATGGGCTCGTCCACGTGAGCAATCTGAGCTGGACCAAGCGCGTGAAGCATCCTTCCGAAGTGCTGAAGAAGGGTGAGAAGGTGCGCGCGGTGGTGCTGGGCGTGGAGCCGGAGAACCGGCGCCTGTCGCTGGGCATCAAGCAGCTGCAGCCGGATGTGTGGGAGACGTTCTTCGCGCAGCATCGCGTAGGCGATATAGTGAAGGGCAAGGTTCTCAGGACCGCGCAGTTCGGAGCGTTCGTCGAAATTGCCGAAGGAGTCGAGGGCCTGTGCCACGTCTCCGAAGCGACGGACGGGCACGGCGTGCCGGTGAAGCTGGAACAGGGCAAGGAGATGGACTTTAAGATCATCCGGCTGAACCCGGAAGAGAAGAAGGTGGCTCTGAGCGTGCGCGCGGTGAGCGGCGACGAAGCTAGCCGTGCCGACGTGGAAGCGTACAAGCAGCCGGTTTCCAGCTCCACCACGACACTGGGCGATCTGGTCCACTGGAAGCGCGAGAAGTAGTCAGGTCCCGCTTCGCAGCAAATTCAAACGCCACCCGAATCGGGTGGCGTTTCTGTTCTCAGTCGCGTGTTACTGCTTGATTTTCAAATCCACGTAGACCAGCTTTCGCGTGTCGAAGGAACTTATCGTCTTCGATTGGCTCTTCCTGCCCTGGAATGCCGCCCACACCGTGTAATCCGTATCGGAGCTTAGCGCCGCGAAGCGATAGCTGCCGTCGTCGCCGGAGATGAAGGTCTTGACATCGCTGGTGCGCGAATTCTGCAGGTACACGATGGCGCCCTTGATCGGCGCGTCCTTTCCGTCAAAGACTTTGCCCTGCAGGTTCCTGAGCCCGAAGTCCTCGGCTAGTCCCGCGCCCGGCAGCGCAGCTATGATCGCCAGCAGGGCTGTGCAGCCGATCACCACCCGCCAGCGCCGGGCGGAAGCGAAGGCTCCCCAGGCAGGAAAACAAGACGACGCGGCTCGCCTCATTCCTCTTCCTCTTCTCCGAGCTCTTCTTCGTCCTCGTAGTCTTCTTCCATTTTGCTCAATTCGAGCGGATCCGTCGCGACCACCTCATATTCGGTCCCGCACTCATCGCACACTATCACATCACCTTCCTCAACTTCGTCTTCGGCGAAGTCGAGAGCGGTTTCGCATTCAGGGCATATCATGAATCCCTCCACCAGGAGAAATGAATCCTGACTCCATCAGAATGACGCGGCTCGCAGGAAAAATGCTAAGGGCAAATTGGCAGATGCGCTCCGCGTCGCCGCCACCCGGCTCAGTCCTTCTAACCTCCGCTAGTTTTGAGGAGAATCGCCCGCGCGTCAAGGGTGCACTGGTGTCCGAGTCTGGGGCATACTCGATAACATGAGATCGGATCGCCTCTCTGCCTGCGCCCTGCTCCTTTCCACGCTCCTCATTGCTCATGCTCAGTCGCGCGTCTCCTCCCACGATGCCGTGCGCCGCGATCTGGATGCCATCGGCGCTCCCATTCGCGCGATGCCCGCGGATCCTGCTATCCTCCACGCGATTTCCCAGGTCTCACCCGGGCAGATTCAGCATACGATTGCGACGCTGGTCTCGTTCCACAACCGCAGCACACTTTCCAGCCTGGATAAGGACCTGGCGCCGGGTACTGGCGTTACAGCGGCCGCGGACTGGATCGAGTCAGAGTTCAAAGAGATCGCGGCCGCCTGCAACGGCTGCCTCGAAGTTCGCCGCGATTCCTTTACCCAGCAGCCCGGCACGGGCCCCGACGCACGCATCACGCAGCCCACACCCCTGACGAATGTCTATGCTGTGATGCGCGGGAGCGACCCTGCGCAGGCTGCGCGGATGATTCTCGTTACCGGCCATTATGACTCCCGCAATAGCACCAACGCCGATACGCACGGCGAGGCGCCCGGCGCCAACGACGATGCCAGCGGTGTCGCGGTGAGTCTGGAATGCGCGAGGGTCCTTTCGAAGATCAGACTGCCCGCGACTCTGGTCTTTGTCGCCGTCGCCGGGGAGGAGCAGGGGCTCAACGGCAGCAAGCATCTTGCCGACGTGGCGAAGCAGGAGGGCTGGCAGCTTGAGGCCGTTCTCGACAACGACATCGTGGGCGGTAACCGGACCCCGGGCGACAAGTTTCAGGACCTGCACGCCATCCGCGTCTTCTCGGAAAATGTCCCCGCCAGCGCTCCTCCGGAGGAGATTCGTCGGATCCTCACGCTCGGTTACGAAAGCGACTCGCCCTCGCGCGAGGTTTCCCGAGCTATCGCCGACGTTGCCCGCACGTACACCCTTGCTCCCCCGGCTGCGAGTCTGAGCCCAGTTCTGGAATTTCGCCGCGACCGCTTCCTGCGGGGCGGCGACCACTCATCGTTCAACCAGGATGGATTCGCAGCGGTTCGCTTCACCGAGTGGCGCGAGGATTTCAACCATCAGCACCAGAATGTGCGGGTCGAGGATGGGGTGCAGTATGACGACCTGCTGAAGTATGTCGATTTCGATTACGTTGCCCGCGCTGCGCGGCTGAACGCGGCCACGATGGCGGTGCTGGCCAGCGCGCCGCCGGCGCCGGTGACCGTGCAGTATCCGGCACCGCCACGCGTCTTCACGACCGCCCTCAACAACACGGAGATTGAGTGGGACCAGGGTGCTGGCTCACCCGCCGGCACGCACTATGAAATCGTCTGGCGACCGCTCACAACGCCAGACTGGACGCGGTCGATTGCAGCCGAGCGGCTGGCCGGAGTCGCCGACGGCAAGTTCTCGTCGACCGCTGAAGGCCACTTCTCGGCGCAGATTCCGGTTTCTAAGGACAACGCCGTCTTCGGCGTTCGTGCGGTCAATGCACACGGTCATCGCAGCCCCGCTGTCGTGCCCTGGCCGGCGGCGCCTGCGCCGCGCACCACGCGGCCTGAATGAGACAATAGCCTCGTGCCACGCGTATCGCCCGGAATTCTCAGCTTCCCACCGTTTCGCGGCCTGACGCGCCAGCTGGTGCTGTGGAACCTGGGGATCTATTTCGTCCTGACGATCCTGGGTTTCGCTTCGCCGGGCGCGGTCTACAACATTGCGAGCATCTTTGCGCTGGATCCGGCCAGCGTTTTGCACGGCCGCGTCTGGCAGATCGTGACGTATGCCTTCGTGCACGCCGGTGCGAGCCTCGGCGCCATCTTCGGCATGACCCTTGAGATGCTTTCGCTGTGGTTCCTCGGCAGCATGCTGGAGCAGATGCGCGGATCGCGCTGGATGGGGGAGCTTTATTTTCTGTCGGTGATCGGGGCCGGGTTGGCCGCTGTGGTCCTGGGGTTGTTCTTTTCCTCGGTCGGACTTGGCTTCACTGGCTGCTACGGCGCCCTGTTTGGTTTCGTAATCGCCTTTGGGGTGCTTTACGGCGATATGGAATTCATGATGATTCCATTCCCGTTCATGATCAAAGCGAAGTACATGGCGGTCGTCAGCCTTATCGTCGCGCTGGCGATGCTGTTTTCGGTCCTGCATGTTTTTGCTTTTTCCGAACTGGGCGGGGCACTGTTCGGATACCTGTATATCAAGTTCTCACCGCGCCGCGGCTTCGCTGTCGCCGGCAGCGAAACTGTGTACGGCATGCGCAACCGCTACTACCGCTGGAGACGCCGCCGCGCCGCAAAGAAGTTCGAAGTCTACATGCGCAAGCACCGCGACAACTAGTGCGCACCGGAAGAAGCGTGGGACCTGCGCTCGCCGCTCGCCTGTATATCCGTTTTCAACCGGAACAACGCAGCGCCGCGTGATTCCGACTCATTTGCCCCGCCCTGCTCGCACCCATACAATCAATCTCGGACCTCCTCCCTCTATGACCGAAGAGCCAGAGACCAATCCGCCGCCGGTTTCACCGGAATGGGCGAAAACCGAGCTGGCGCGTCACCCTCAACGGCCCCATCCCATGGACTTTATCGAGCGGATTTGCACCGATTACAGCGAAATTCACGGCGACCGGTGCTTCGGCGACGATCCCGCGATGGCATGCGGGATGGCGCGTTTCGACGGCCAGGAGGTGATGGTGATCGCCAACCTCAAGGGCCGCTCGACGAAAGAGAAGGTGAACCGGCGCTTCGGCATGCCGAACCCTGAGGGATATCGCAAGGCGTTGCGGTGCATGAAAATTGCGGAGAAGTTCGCGCGGCCGGTGATCTCGATCATCGATGTGCCGGCGGCATATCCGGGAGTGGGCGCCGAGGAGCGCGGCCAGGCGGAGGCGATTGCGCGCAACATGCGCGAGATGTCGCGGCTGCGCGTTCCCACGATCGCCGTCATCACCGGCGAGGGAGGCTCAGGAGGAGCACTGGGGCTGGCGGTCGCCGACCGCGTGCTGATTTTTGAAAGCGCGATTTACTCAGTGATTCCGCCGGAAGGATGCGCGGCAATTCTCTGGCGCGATGCCACGTTTAAGGACAAGGCCGCGGAGGCGATGCGCATCTCCGCGCCCGACGTGCACGGCCTGGGCTGCGTCGACGACATTGTTCCTGAGCCGGAGGGCGGCGCACATGCCGACCCCGCTGGAGCCGCCGAACGTCTCACGGAGAAGCTTCGCCGGCACCTGAACGAGCTCGAAGTGCAGCCCCTCGATGAGCTTCTGCGCCGCCGCTACGACAAGTACCGCAACATCGCCCAGTTCTACACCGTCTGATCGCAGGCAGGCATTGAAACAGCCCTGATGACTTCCCTCCAGCTCGGCTTATTTATTTTCGGAGCATCGGCGTGAGTTTTCTCGGGCGTCTTTCCGCGCTGATGTGGTTTCTGGTGGCCAGCGCGTGGTTTCTGTTCTCGGACCTTGTCGCCTCGGGCGCCGCCGCCGCAGTCAATGCCGGCGACTTTCAGGAGCCGCTCTACCGCATTCTGCTGCTCTTTCTGCTGATCGTCGGCTACTGGATCATGAGTCGCCTCGGCCAGCGCCGCATGGACGCTGGCAATGCGACAGCGCTTGTCCCTCGTCCTGGATGGGCAAAGGAATTCGCACTTGGAACGGCGCTCGGATGGGCCGGCGTCCTTGCCTGTGTGCTGCCGGTCGCGCTCATCGGCGGCCTGGTCCTCACGACATTCACCAACGCGCATCAGTACGTCATTTTGTTTCTCGATCTGATCGCGCTTGCCGCGGGCACGCTCGCGATCGAGATCGCGTTCCGGGGCTATCCGTTCCTGCGGCTCGTGGAAGCCATGGGCCCCGGTCTGGCGGCGTTTTTCATGGCTGTCGTTTATGCCATATGGCGCACGCACTCCGGGGCGACGACCACGGCGTCGGTGCTGGTTTCATTTTTCCTGGGCATGGTGCTGGCGGTGGCCGTTCTGCGCACGCGCGCTCTGTGGGTCGGGTGGGGATTTCACTTTGCGTGGATCGCCACGATGAGCATGCTCTTCGGCCTGCCCGTCTCCGGCCCGATGAGCTACTCGCCCGTGATTGCGACGAACGCGAATGGACCGGCGTGGCTCAGCGGCGGCGGGCAGGGTCCGGAGGGGTCGGCCTTCGCGGTGCTGGTTTCGTTTCTGCTGCTGTTTGCGATGGTCCGCGTCACTGGGGATTTGAAGCACAAGTACGGCTACGCGGAGATCGTCCCGGGCGGTATTCCGGTGGACATCGCTGCAGCGGCACGCATGCAACACGAGGCTGCGATGGGCTCAGGGGAGCCAGAACAACCGGCGTTGGTTCAGATTTTGCCGGCTGAGCCCGCAACACCGGCGCCCCCGCCGCCCCCGCCGCCCGAGGAGACCCACCGCGAGGAGTGAAGGGGCTACTTGTGTGCCGGAACGACAGCCTGCGGAGTGGCTTTCGCTGTCTCAATCGGACCGCGCTTGGTCGGCCCCTGATCGACGATCCGTTCGCCGCCCTCGCGCTGGTAGACGAAGGTATCGAGCTTATTGAACGCGTCGTCTCCCAGATGCTGCCGCAGGCGGGCCATGGTCTCGTCAACGATGGAATCGCCCTGATCGCTCAGCCGGTCGAACCGCGCCATCTGTTCCGCGGCGGGCCCGGAGCGATCCGCCTGGAACCGGCCATCCTTCCATCCCAGCGCTTCCTGCATCTGGTCGCCCCAGTCGGCGACACGCTGGCTGCCGTCGAGGAGGTTCGTGTAGGCGGTGCTCCACTCCTCGTCAGTCAGACCGATTAACGCGTGATTCAGCGCCTTCCAGTCCACGCGCGGCTGCTTTTCGCCGGTGATGGCTTCTTTGCGGGCATAGAGATCGTCGGCGCCGATCTCCCGGACGAAGGCGGCGAAAGTCTCTACGTGGCTCGGTCTGTGAACAAACGAGCCGACGGTGGTCGACAGGACCGCTTCACTACGATTCAGATGTACGGTTTGCGTCGCATCCTGCGCGCGCGCCGATGCGGCCGCCGCCAGGGTGCAACCTACCCCACCGAGTACAACAAGAGACTGCAGACGTCTGAAGAACCCTGGCATAAAACCTCTCACTCGAGTAATGCAATTCCAGCGTTTACCGAATTCGATACCGCACGCCCGCGCTCACACTGAGGTTCGTCATCGACCCATAGGTAAACGTCGGCCAGTACTGATACTCGGCATCGAGGAGGCGCAACCGGACCCGCGAGTTCACCCGGTAGTCGATGCCCGCCCCGGGGGCCATGACAAAGTAGTTGCCCCATGCGTAGTGATAGGGGAAGTTGAAATAGCCGTCGCCGGCCAGGAACTTGACGTAGGGCCGCCACTGGGCGTTTTGCCCCAGGCCAGCCATCTGAAAGCGGGGACCTACAAGGTAGGTGGTCGCACGAGTGTTCTCGACCTGCCGAAGGACCTCCCAGTTGGTCTCGCCTTCGATGCCGTAACGCCATGTGAAATTGGCGTCGACAAAGGCCGTTCCGCCGATCATCCAGTGCTGCCCATATTGCAGCCGCGTCGCGTTAACGCTGCCGCCGACAGCCAGCGACGACCAGTCGCCGACGGCGGCCTCGGGCGACTGCGCGCGCGCGCCTGTGAAGCCAGCCAGCAGGCCGGCCAGCAACAGAGCCCGAGTTACCCATTTGCAATTCATCATGATGGCAACTCCACTCACTGGGTCACCGTTAATGTGAGGTTGGCGACATGGGTTACGCCGGTTTGTTCGCCGGTGGCCGTCACCTGGATCACATAATTGCCCGCCTTGGCGCTGTTCAGAGAGAAGCCGCCGCAGCCGGTCATCAGGAGGGTGGTGCCTGCGAGCATCGCGATGACCGCGAGCGCGCGCAGGGCCATTGCGTTTTTGCGGAAGCGCCAGAATGCGAACCCCAGGAGGGCCGCGCCTGGGAAGACGCACGCTGCGAGCATGCCGCTACCGCTGAATGGATCCTCATTCCGCGCTTGCGAGCCGGAAGCCAGCGGTGAGTTCGTATCGACGGTCAGGGTGACGGAGGTTGTGCCGTCCTTGTTCAGCGTGACATCGTTGGTGGCGAAGTTGCAGCTGACCGAATACGGCAGCGAGCCGCAGCCGAGCGCGATCTTGTCGGCGAACCCGTCCTCCGATCCGAGGTTGATGGTCAACTGCGCCGACTGCGAGGTCGGAATGCTGAGCGAAGTCGGGTTCAGGGCGATCGTGAATTCCGTGGCCAGCGAGACGGTGACCGTCACCACGTTGGAGACGGACGGCGCGTTGAGGGCGTCACCGCTGTAGTGCGCGGTGATGCTGTACGATCCCGCGGCTGGATTCAGATTCAGGGTCGCCGTGCCGTTGACGCCTATCGTCGCCGAGCCCAGCGTCGTCGAACCGTTCATCCAGGTGACGGTGCCGGTCACCGCGTTGCCGGTCGACGACGTGGTGGTTGTCAGCAGGGTGAGTTCCTGGTCGGTGTTCAGGCTGGTCGCGGAAGCCACCAGCGATGTCTGGGTGGCGTAGGCTGTCACGGTTTCAGTGAGGCCTGCCGATGTGCTGCCGCCGTCATTGGCGTCGCCACCGTACACCGCCGTGATGTTGTGCGTCCCAACCGCCAGCGAGGAAGTGGTGTAGCTGGCCACTCCGCCGGCGTTGACGGCTACGGAGCCGAGCGTGTTGGCGCCATCCATAAATGTGACGTTGCCAGTTGGAACTCCACCGTTGCCGGTCACGGTCGCGGTGAACGTGACCGCGCTGGTGACCTGCACGGTCTGGTTGCTGGTGACGATGCTGATGGTGGTGGTGGCCTGGACGACGGTGAGCGCGAGTGTCGCCGAGGTGCTGCCTGTGTCGTTGGCGTCGCCCACATAGTTGGCCGTGACGGAATAGTTACCGGCCGGCAGTGTAGAGGAGGTGAAGGTCGCCGCCCCTGCTCCGTTCAGCGTGCCCGTACCCAGCAGCGTCGTTCCGTTGTAGAAATTCACGGTGCCCGCGGCGGTCCCGCCGTTGGTGGTTACGGTCGCGGTCAGCGTGAGAGGCTTGCCGGCGATGGCCGGGTTCGCGCTCGCTGCCACAGCCGTGGCCGAAGAGGCGATGTTGACGGTCTGCGAAATCGCCGCGGAGGTGCTGGTGAAGTCATTCGCGTCGCCTCCATAGGAGGCAGTAATCGAATGCGTTCCCGCAGCCAGAGTCGAGGTCTGGAAGGTCGCTACGGCGCTCGTGGTACCAGCTGGAGCCAACGTGCCCGTCCCGATCTGCAGAGTGCCGTCGTAGAACGCTACCGTCCCGGTCGGCACAACGGTACCCACCGCCGTGACGACGGCCGTGAATGTGACCGGCGTCCCGTGGATGGTGGGGTTGGCGCTGGAGGTGATCGCCGTCGCGGTTGTCTGTTGCACAACCTGATTGAGCGGCGAGGAGGTCGAGCTGACGTTGTTGGAATCGGTGAAGGTTGCGGTGATCGGGTTGCTGCCCACCGGCAGGTTCGCCGTCGAGTAGGTTGCCGTGCTGCCGTTCAGGGTTCCGCTGCCCAGGTAAGCCGCGCCGTTGTAGAAGGAGACCGAGCCGGAAACCGGAATTCCGCCTGAAACGCTGACGGTTGCGGTGAAGGTCACAGTGGTGCCCCAGGCCGACGGATTGCCTCCGCCAGTATTGGCAACCGTCACGGTTACCTGTTCTTGTACGACCTGCGAAAGCGGGTTGGAAGCTGACGAGCTGTAATACGTATCGCCGCTGTAGTTCGCGGTGATGACATGCGTACCCACCGCCAGCGAAGTAAGCTGCAGGCTCACATTGCCGCTGGAGTTCAGCGTCTGTGCGGTCCCCAGCGGGCTCGTCGTTCCCTGGAAGGTGTCAGAGAAAGTCACCGTCCCGGTCGGCGTGCCCTGCGTCGAGTTCGGATCCTGCTTCACCGTGACGTTCAGCGAGACCGACTGCCCATAGGCCGAAGGATTCTGGCTCGAACTGAGCGTCACGATCGCGCCGTTCAGGCCAAGCGCCTCGCCGACGATGGAAATATCGAGGGGCGAGTCCGCAGAATTGGCGGTCAGATTGACGTTGCCCACGAGCGGGTTTGGCAGCGGATTGGCAGTGTTGGTGGGCGCAAACTCCGCGGCCACCGCGCAGGACTCATCGACCGTGACGCTGCTGGTCGTAGTGCAGGTGCTGCCGGTCGAAGCAACGGCGGCGTTCGCATCCGGCGTGACTGCGGAAAAGGTCAGCGTCGCGTTGCCGTCGTTTTCAATGACCTGGTTCTGCGGCGAGCTGACCTGGTTCTGCCAGAGTTCCGGCGTGAAGAATAACGTTGCCGAGTTCGCCGCAACCTCCCGAACGATGTGGTCGAAATACTCCGCGATCACAAGATTTCCGGCTTGATCGACCGCAACACCATACGGCGCGTAGATTCCCGCACCGGTCGCAATGCCGCCGCCGCTAAACGCATCGCCGTTCTCGCCGTTGCCGTAGCTGAAGTCCGACTTGCCATCGACGTAGTTGGTGTCCGCATTGCTGCCGGCGATGGTCGTGATATTTCTCGAGACGGCATTCACTTTGCGCACGACGTAATTGCGCGCGTCGGCGATGTATACATTGCCCGCTGGATCGCACGCTACGCCGAGCGGCGAATACAACTCAGCGGAGGTCGCGAGGCCGCCATCGCCTTTGTAGCCAGCGGCGCCATCGCCGGCCGAGGTGCTGATGTTGCCGGCTGCGTTCACCACCCGCACGCGGTTATTGCCCGAATCGGCGATGTACAGATTCCCTGTGGAATCGAGCGCTACGCCGTAAGGCGCATTGAGCCTGGCGTAGATCGCCAGCGCGCCGTCGCCCGCGTAGCCCGGTACGCCCGTTCCGTCGCCTGCGATGGTGGAGATTTTTCCGGTGGCTGCGACCACTTCCCGGACCGCATCATTATTGGTATCGGCGATGAAGAGATCGCCCGCCGCATCGACCGCGATGCCCTCGGGCGAGTTCAGCGTCGCTGCGGTTGCCGCGCCGCCATCGCCCGTGTATCCCGGCGCGCCGGTGCCGGCCGCAGTGCTGATCGCGCCGGTGGTCAGGTCCACTTTGCGGATCACGTTGTTGTTCGTATCCGCGATGTAGACGTTGCCCGCACCATCGATGGCTATGCCACTCGGCTGATTCAACGACGTCGAGGTCGCCACCGTGGCGGTGCCGTCATAACCTGCTGCGCCATCGCCGGCCACGGTGGCAATCGTGCCCGCATTTGCACCGGCCGCGAAGACTTCGCGCACTCGGTTGTGGTGCGAGTCCGCGATGAAGAGATTGCCCGCGCCATCCACGAAGACGCCGGAGGGGAGGTACAGATCCGCCTGCGTTGCCGGACCGCCGTCATTCACCACGGTCCACTCGCCGACTTGTCCGGCCACGGTGCTGACCGCGCCCGGAACCATGACTGCCAGCGAACCCTGCCCAATGCCAGCCACGAAAGCGGTGCCCAGTGTGTTGTTGGCTGCGTCCAGCAGCACGACAGCGCCCTGGCGCAGCCCCGGGCATTTGGGCGCAAAGGCCACGGTCACCTGGCAGCTGCCGGAACTGATCCCGCTGCAGTTGTCCGATCCGGATTCAGTGAAGTCCAGATTCGACGCTCCCAGGGTCAGCACTTCGACTTTGGCAACGGTGCCGGCCGCCTGCAGGCTGACCGTGACGGTCTGGGATGCAGGCGTTGCCGTCCCCACCGCTGTCGCCGGGAATACCGTCTGGGCACGCACGGCAGGCACGCTGGTCAGCGCCAGCGCCGCAGTGGTCATCAGAGCGGCAAATAGCGACTTGAGGCTGCATCTGGAAGCAAGGCAGAAACGAAACAGAGCCGTCATAGAATCCTCGTCGTAATCTCTCTGCCGGGTTCCGCAGGCGGGCGAGCGGAAGACGCAGAGGGCAGCGGGGAAAGCTCCTGACTCAATCGGATCGGCCACCGAGCTGCCTGTAAGTCAGTCCCCGTTACCAATATGGTGCCAACATAGCACGGCAAGTCACCATCAAAAATTACTTTGGTAATTTCTCCGTGGTACTTTTGCGTTACCCCTCCACAGGTGGGTCAGATCGGGAAACAACAGAGGCAGCGGGGGTTACCGCAGGTTTTGGATTTCCACAGAAAACCGCACTGGAAAAGCAGCAGTGGCTAGGCGCCGGACAAGGGAACGCCCTGGGAGGGCTGCGACGGGCGGCCTTTTCGGGATGAGTCTGGTGGGCCCGGAGGGATTTGAACCCCCAACCAAGGGATTATGAGTCCCCTGCTCTAACCATTGAGCTACAGGCCCCGGTGCGTCGGGACACGGGGGCGGTCCTTCCTGAGCCTACCACCTGGAAAGCCGGGCATGGCGGAACGCCCGGCGTGCGACCGCTCAGGCCTACCATCGCAACTCTCCGCCCGGCGCTCCTGGCGGCATCAGTGAATCCTGTCGAGGCGCTCCGGGCGGAGTTAAGAACAGCCCTCGGCGTTCAACGGGCCCCGATGAATCACCCCACGCGGCATGGTGCCGCCGACGTGGGTGCCCCGATGCTGCAGGGAACCCTGGACCTGATGGTCCTGAAGACTCTGGAAACGATGGGGCCGCAACACGGCTACGGAATCGCGCGGCGGATCGAGCAGATCAGCGAACAGGCGCACACGAGCGGATCATCCGCCCGCACCTCATACAATTGGCTCCGCAGCAGCTGCGTCAGCCCTAATGCCACGCAAGTCCCTGCCGCCAGACCCACCGCTGCGCCCCCACGTCGGCGGCACTATGCCGCGTGGGGTGATTCATTGGGGTCCCCGCCGCGCCCGCGGTGGGCCGGAGCACATCCGGCCTGCCTTCGCCCATGCGCCCTCCTGTTGAATTTCTACAGATAACCCATGCTCCATTAGAATGTCGACAGGTAGCCGGATTTTTGACCCAATGATATGAAACTCCGGCAAGGCAAACCCGTCTGTCCCCTATCGATCTGATAGGTCGGGTTAGTCTGCCCTGTGGCGCTTGTTGACGTTACAGCCGGGCAAACCCACCGGCCTTCTTTATGGCTTATTTACCCCGATTTCCTGTAATCTGGTCCATGCCCAGCGTGGGTCGTCTGGAGGTGTATTTCTTTGGCGGAGGTTCGCATTCAGGAAGGCGAGCCGCTTGAAAATGCGTTGCGCCGGTTTAAGCGCAAGGTCCAGCAGGAAGACATTATTAAGGAAGTCAAACGTCATTCCTTCTACCTCAAGCCCGGCGAAAAGCGACGCGTGAAAGAAGCACTCGCGCGCAAGCGGAATCGTAAGAAAGCACGTAAAGAGCAGGACTAACTAACCCGAGCCGGTCTGTTCAGGTCCCCAGACTCCGACCAGATCTGATCTCTGGTGTATACATGCCAGGGTGGAGGACCAACCCTCAGAATCGCTCATGGAGCCTCTGGGACGCAGGCCGGCTTTAACTCTTCTTACTCCGTCCGCCATGGGCGGAGTTTCCGGCGTTTCGCCGGTGCAGTTTTGAGCCGCAGTTCGTCCGCGGCTCGGCAGTTTCAGAGAGATGATTCGCCCAGGAACGTCGAATCCTGAACGGACCGCAGGACTCGCTGCTGCCACCAGGGCCCCTTATCCAATTCAGGAAGTACCATGCCGGCGCAAGACCGGCGTGTCGCAGCAAGCCGGCATCAGAAGGTGCCGGGCGATCCGGGCGCGCTACCACTCAGGCGTCGCAAGCACGGGTGCTTCGGGCAAAGGCGAGGGAAACGGGACATGGACTTCGTAGACAAAGTTCTCAAGTGTGCCGACTGCGGGACCGATTTCGTCTTCACAGCCGGCGAACAACTCTTCTTCTTCGATAAACAGTTCAAGAACGATCCGAAACGCTGCAAGCAGTGCAAGGCCAAACGCGCTTCCGGCTCAGGCTCTGCCCGTCCGGAAACGCGTACCGTCTGCTCGGAATGCGGAACGGAGACCACGGTCCCCTTCAAGCCCACCCAGGGGCGACCGGTCCTCTGCCGCGGTTGTTTCCAGCAGAAGCGGGTCATCAGCCAGGCCAGCTAGCTTCACCGAATCGCTCTGCCGCGGCTCGGCCCCCCCCCGCATCGTTCAGTTTGTTCGCAGGCGGATCGTGTGCCGCGCCCGCCCGCTGTTCCCTGTTGCCCGCTTTACCGCGCGTCAGCCAGTTTGCGCGGCTTCTTGGCAACCGCCGAGGCTGCGGTCAGAGCGCGGAGCTTCGTGTCGCTCTCTTTCCGCTTCTTGTCCTCGTGCGCCACCAGCATGGCTTCAATCTGCCGCAGCAGATCCTGCGTATTCATTGGCTTCACCAGAACCTTGTCCATGTACGACGTCGTCACCCAGTCCGCATCCTTCGGCGGATACGCCGTCAGCATCGCCACCGCCGGCCGATTCGCCGCCTTCTTCGCCGCCGCGGCGACTTCTTCGCCGGCCGTCTCGCTCTCCATCCGGAGATCGGTGATCACCATGTGGTATTCGTTCGACTTCAGCTTCTGCTTGGCTTCGCGCGCCGAGGCCGCGGTCTGCACCTCGAACCCACTGATTTCGAGCACCGCTTTCAAAGTCAGCAAAATCGCAACGTCGTCATCGACCAAAAGAATGCGTCGTTTCATATCGAACTCCTGGGTCCCATCGCTGGATCGTACACCAAAAAGTATGAAAAGAGCTTCAGGGCCGCGTCGAATCCAGCACCGCCGGACCCTCCTCGTCCCCCATTGATACACTGAGCAACGTGGCAGAATACCACGTCGAAAACTTCGGCTGCCGCGCAAGCCGCGCCGACGGTGAAGCGATTGCCGCCAACCTGCGCCACAACGGGCTTTCGCCCGCCGATCGACCTGCCACCGCGAGTGTTGTCATTGTAAACACTTGCAGCGTCACAGCCGAAGCCGACCGCCAGGCCCGCGCGTACGTGCGCCGCGTCCGCCGCCAGAACCCGGATGCGCGCGTCATCGTCACCGGCTGTTATGCCCAGCGCGCCCCCCAGGAACTCGCTGCGCTGGTTGAGGTCGACGCGGTGATCGGCAACAGCCATAAGGCCATGGTTGCGGAAATGGCTTTGCAGTTTGCGGGTGAGATGCCGGTCGCAGTTACGACAGAAGGCTTTGTTCCGATCGGCTCGCTCGCGCCGAAAATCCTTCACGACGACGCCTTCGCTCATACCGAGTTCGCTACGCTCCCCTTTGCCGCCGATGCGCAACAGACCCGCCCAAACCTGAAGGTGCAGGACGGCTGTGGCAATCGCTGCTCGTTTTGCATCATCCCGACCACGCGCGGACACTCGCGCTCGGTCGCGCTGGCAACTTGCCTCGACAATGTCCGCAGCTTCGTCGGCCAGGATGGGAAAGAGCTGATCCTTTCCGGAATCAACCTCGGGCGCTGGGGGCGCGACTTCGAACCAGCGCAGCGATTCGAGGACCTCGTGGCCGCAATCCTGATGGAGACCGCACTCCCGCGTCTTCGCCTGAGTTCAATCGAGCCGATGGACTGGTCCCAAGATTTGCTCGCGCTCTACCGTGAATTCGCGAGCGGCGAACATCCTCGGCTGGCGCGGCACGCACACCTGCCGCTCCAGTCCGGCTCCGACGCGATTCTGCGCCGCATGTATCGCCGCTATCGTCCATGGCACTATGCCGAGCGTCTCGCGGCGATCCGTGAGCTTCTGCCCGACGCTGCAATCGGCGCCGACGTCATGATCGGATTCCCCGGCGAAACCGACGCCCTCTTCCGTGAGAGCTACGACTTCATCGCCGCGCAGCCCTTCACCTACTTGCATCTCTTCCCGTTTTCCGCGCGCCCCGGTACGCCCGCGTGGGAACTGCATCGTCAGAATCCGGTTCCAGTGCGCGCCGCCCAGCAGCGGATGGCGGCGCTCCGCGGCCTGATTGCCGAGAAATTCCGCGCCTTCCGCACGGGATTCGTCGGTCGCGCGCTGTCCGCTGTGACGGTTGAGCCCGGCCCCGGTGCAACGACACACGCCGTCACCGACAACTTCCTCAAGCTCACGATCGATAAAGAAATCCCCGCGAATCGCCTCGTCGCCGCGCACATCACTGCTCTCACTGCGGACGGCCTGCGCGGCACAACCGCTGCATAGATCCAGCTGCTTATAATTGCTCGGTCTCTGGCAAGGCGCTGCGTCGTCGCTCAACCTGGCCTGGAGGAAATCAGCATGCGCCCACAGATATTCGCGCTCGCGTGTCTCGCTGCCACCTGCACGACGACCGCCCTCGCGCAACAAAAATACTTTCAGGACTGGCCCGAGAACGCCGATCCCCGCGCCGTCGCGGATCGCGTAGCCGCCCATTTTGTAACCAGCCCGTACACAAATACCATCCACTATTCTGAAGTCTGCACCTGGTACGGCGCGCTCAAATACGCCGAAGCCACCGGCAGAACGGCGCTCGAGTCGCAGCTGCGGGAACGCTATCAGCGTCTCCTCACCCCGCAGTTCGCCAGCTACATCCCCGACAAAGAACACGTCGACTTCGAGATCTTCGGCATCGTTCCTCTCCAAATCTTCATCGAGACCAAAGACGCAGCGGCCCAGATGGCCGGCCTCCGCTTCGCCGATCGCCAGTGGAGCCATCCTCAGCCCGACGGCCTCTCCGGCGAAACCCGCTACTGGGTCGACGACATGTACATGCTGGAGATCCTGCAGCTCGAAGCCTATCGCGCGAACGGCGACCGCAAGTACCTCGACCGCGCTGCCCACGAGATGGTCGCGTACCTGCGCAAGCTGCAACAGCCGAACGGCCTCTTCTATCACGCGCCAGATGTGCCCTTTTTCTGGGGCCGCGGCAATGGCTGGTTCGCCGCAGGCATGGCCGAAATGTTGCTCTCGCTCCCCGCCGATCACCCGCAGCGTGCGGAAATCCTCGCCGGCTACCGGAAGATGATGGCGGAGCTCGTGAAGGATCAAGACCCCGACGGAACCTGGCGCCAGCTCCTCGATCATCCCGAGGCGTGGGAAGAAAGCTCCGCCACCGGGATGTTCACCTTTGCGATGGTTGAAGGCGTCCGTCGCGGCTGGCTCTCGGAAGAAACCTACGGCCCCGCGGCCCGCAAGGGATGGATCGCCCTCGCCGGCTTCGTCGACCAGAATGCAGACGTGACGAATATCTGCGTCGGAACGGGCAAACAGAACAGCCTCGCCTACTATCTGGCGCGCCCACGCAAGACTGGAGATTTTCACGGCCAGGCCCCGGTGCTGTGGACGGCGAGGGCTCTGTTGGAAAAGTAGGGCGGCCTTAGCAGTCGCTTTGTCGGAGATTCACACAAGACCGAAAAACAAGTGACATCGGCGTGACAAGCCCGCCCGCCACCCCGCCTACTCTGACAGAAAGTGGACCGCGGTCCCCATTGTTGTGGGCTTGGTTCACTCACCTGCCGCCCATCGCCGAGTTGGAGGAAGGACCGGCCCGCCAGCCGGCATGGGAGGGTGGTCAGGAGTCACGCACAGAAAGAAGGTGCTGTGCTCACCACCATTCCAGGTCCTGCCTGGTTCTCGTATTTGTTGTCATCGGGATGCGTGGAAAGAAGACAACCGACCTCAGGCCGATGAACGTGCGGTCTCCCGAATGCCTGCGTGCAGGGTGCGACAGCGGGCATCCGGTCTTATTTTTTGCTCCCGGTTCTACTGAATCGGAAGCTGCAGGTCCGGCCCGTCTGCGGATGCGGCCGGACGGCTCGCAAACTCACGCTCCAGCCGGTCGTTGACGCCGGCCAGCGCGAATTCCGAAGCGACCCGAATCCCGTTCATGATGGCGCGGTCGTTCGACGATCCGTGGCCAATGATGCAGACGCCGCGCACGCCCAGAAGAGGGGCTCCACCGTACTCCGACGGATCCAGCCTGCGCCGGAATGCGTTGAACGCCCGCCGCGACAAGAGCGCTCCCACCTGCGCCGTCACCGTCTGCATCAGCGATACCTTGAGCATCTCGCGCACCAGCCGGCTCAATCCCTCCGACGTCTTCAGCGCGACGTTGCCGACGAATCCGTCGCAGACGATTACGTCACAGTTGCCGTTGTAAATATCCCGGCCCTCGACGTTCCCGATAAAGTTGATGGGCAGCTTGCGCACCAGCAGCGACGCTTCGCGCGTCAGGTCGTTGCCTTTGCCTTCTTCTTCGCCAACGGAGAGGATCCCCACGCGCGGTCGCGGAATCCGCAGCACGCTCCGCGCATACAGCTCCCCCATCACCGCGAACTGCTCCAGGTTTTGCGGCTTGCAGTCGACATTGGCGCCGACGTCGAGCAGAATGCATGGCGAACCGGACATCGTCGGCACCACGATGGCCAGCGCCGGCCGATCCACACCCGGCAGCGCTCCCAGCGTCATCTTCGCCGTCGCCATGCCCGCGCCGGTGTTGCCCGCCGTGAAGAATCCCGCCGCGCGCTTCTCCTTCACCATCTTCAGCCCGATCCGCATCGAGCTGTTGCGCTTGGTGCGCACCGCCTGCGCGGCCTTCTCGTCCATGCCGATATACTCCTCGGCGTGCACGATCGAAATCGCCAGACGCGAGCTGCCGTACACCCCGTTCAGATGCTTGCGCAGCAGGTCTTCCGGCCCCACCAGATGCACGCGCACCGGCAGGTTGCGGCAGGCAAGAATCGCGCCTCGTATCTCGGGCTCCGGAGCTTTGTCCGAGCCCATGGCGTCGAGAGCGATGTCTGTGAGCATCGAGCGCTTCGGCTACTTGGCTTCCTTTACTTCCAGAACTTCGCGCCCCTTGTAATAACCACACTTGGGGCAAATACGATGCGGAAGCTTCCGCTCGTGGCAATTCGGGCATTCCGACAGCGATTGCGATGTCAGCGCGTCATGGGCACGGCGGGTGGAGGTGCGGGCCTTCGAGTGGCGCCGCTTTGGATTCGGCATTGCGGATTCCTTTCGCTCCCGGGGGCGGCGCAGGCAGCGCAAAAACTCCGGGCAAAATACTTCAGTGTCCGACCTTATTCGTCTCTTTCGTCTTCAGGTCCACCCGGCTGCGCAAATCTGAAAGCGCCGACCACCGCGGATCGGCCGATGTGGCCTCGCAGGTGCAGGCTCCCTCATTCAGATTGCGTCCGCAGCGCGGGCAAAGTCCCTTGCAGTCCTCACTGCAAAGTGTTCTTGCCGGAAGGCTTAGCAGCACCTGCTCCCGCAGAACATCTTCCAGTACCAGACCGCCTTCCTGATAATAACCGATTTCCGTTTCAGGCGTCCCCAACTCCCGTTCCGACGGACCCGCATCGACACCCAGCGGCCGAAACAGCAAATCGAATTCGCCCGCCAGCTCGTGCTTCACCGGATCCAGACACCGCGCGCACGGAGCCTCAAACGTCCCCGACCACTTCGCCCGCGTCCGAATATCGGGCACCACTTCCTTCGGCCCGCGATGCTCGCGCAGCAACTCCGCCTCGCCCTTCACCGCAAGGTCCGACGTCTGCGTCGCTTCGTCTCCGTAATCGATGGAGCCCGGAGCAAACTTCAGGTCAAGATGGACCGGCTCGCGTTCAAGATCGAGCAGGGTAATCAGCATCGAGATTCCTTCACCGTGGGGATACTTCAAGGTTACGGTCTGCGAACCTAAGGGTCAATGACCACGCAAGTACCACCCTGCAATTTCCATTCACGCTCCGACAGGGACTAACGGCTTTCAAGGGCGAGCACCGCATAGGCGGTCGCCGCATCGGTCATGAAGAGCGCCGGATCGCTCTTCGGATCCCGCTGCTTGTTCAGCGACGCTGCCGTCCAGGTTCCGTCGGTCTGCTCATGTGTGGCAAGCCAATCGAGGCTACGCAGCAAAGTCGCGTCACCGCGCGGCGTTCCCACCGCCTCCAGCGCCAGCACCGCGAGCCCGGTCGCGTATCCATCGCTCGCCGTCGCTTGCGCGGTGTGATCCACGCGCTCCCGCGCATCGAGCGCTGCGGTCCGGAACCCTCCATCCCCCTGCTGTTGAGCCCGCACGGCTGCCAACAGCGCCTTCCGCTCCGGCTTGGTCAGCAACCCCGGCTCCTTCGCCGACGCCCACAGCATATACAGCTGATTCACCATCGGCTGGGCCGCATAATTCCGCCGCAGATAATCCTGCAGCCGGTCCAGATGCTCCCGCGTCCCAGGCTCCCGCGCAAACCCTCCGGGTAAGTTCACCACCGAAACCATCAGCAGCGCCGCTCCCTGATACCCCGACTCTGTCGACTCCCACGGTCCCAAATGAAAGTCCTGCCACTTCCACGCGCCGGCCAGCGGGCCATCCGCCTCCTGCAGCGCCCACGCCTCATCGAATGCCTTCCGCGTGATGGGCCGCAGTTGGCCCTGCGCGCGATCGTAGTTCGCCAGGATCACCGCATTCAGCACCACTTCGGTCGCTCGCGACTCCGCCGCCTTGCCCTTTCCATATTTCTCATCGGAGTAGAACGGCGCCATCTCAGCCCAGTCGCCGACGCGTTTCTCCACGCTCTCCAGCATCGTTTTTTCCGGAGCCGCCATCGCCGCATCGCCCAGGTCGCGCCGCAGCTCCGGCCGCACCATCGCATACGGCACCACCGTGTGGCACGAGATGCACAGCGTGTCGTGGTCCTTCTGCGCCCGCGGCCATGCCTGCCACCACGTCTCGCGTTCGTCGAGAAACTTCGCCGCCGCCTGTTTATTCCAGGTCGCCACGGAGAGGGAGGCCCCTGCGACCGCAGAGGGGCGCGAGAGGAATGCAGGCGCAAGCAGGCCAACCAGCAACAGAGATGCAGCGGCGAGTGGGCGATTCATGCGGGCAGGCCTCCGATGAGCCATAGTAGCGCAGCTTCGTCGCTAGTCGCCGTCGTCTTTGCGCACTCCGTGCGGATGAAGAAGCATCCACGGCACGGGCTTGTTGCCCATCGCGTCCTTCCAGAGAATGACGTTGAGCTTCACCGGGTCGGCGCGGTCCTCATGCCGGAAGTCCATCTTGCTCGACTCCTTCGCGCCTTCCGCCTCTGGCGGGTTCGCCGTGTAGATCAGTCCGTTGTCGCGATTCCGATAATCTGCGCCGAACGCAGGCTGGTCCCCGGCTCCCCCGAACAACGGCACCATCAGGGGCGCAAACGCGTCATTGTTGTTCATCGGCGGCGCGCCCAGCAGGGTCAGTATCGTGTGCAGAGTGCTCACCGTCGTGTAAAAAGTGTGATCCACAAACGGCGTGTCCTTGCGCGGCGAGTACTTGCTCACCACCAGCGAAATCGACCGATGCGCATCGACATGATCTGCCCCGTCCTGCGCGTCGTCCTCCAGGATGAAGAACGCCGTCGAGTCCCAGTACGGACTGTGGGAGACCGCGTCCACTGCCCGTCCCACCGCCAGGTCGTTATCTGCCACGGAGGCTTTCGGCGTTGGCGAACCGGGCCTCGTTCCCGCCGTGTGATCGTTCGGCAGCCGCAGCATCACGAATGCGGGCATCGTATCGTGCCCCGGTTTGAGGTCAGCAACCCACTTGTTGAAGTGGGTCAGAAACTCGTTGACGCGCAACTGATCGGGAAAGCTCAGGTTGAAATCCGGATACGCCGGGTCGAAATGCCCCACCAGCTCCGGCTTGGTCGCGACGTTCTCGTAGATGAGCGGAATCGGCCACGGATACGGACTCGTCCCGCCGCCGTAGTTCTCGGGGATCGGATCGCCCTTGTGAATGGATGCGTGCTCGCAAAGATGCGTTCCCTCGGGCGTGCCAGCCTGCTCCGGCAGCGGCCGCGAATGCGGCGCCTCGCCGGAGTCGTCGCAGAACTTTGTCGAGATGAACTCGCCGAAGTGGTACAGCGTTTTGTGACTGCGCGCCAGATCGGTCCAAAGATACCCGCTGCCCGGTTCATCGATGTCGGGAATGTGTTCCAGCAGCGGATAGCCTTCCTCCACAACGCCTTCAAAATCGTAAGGCCGTTCGTGGCCGCGGTAGCCAATCTGCCAGGTCCGCTCGTTGTAGTCGCTGTCGATTCCCGCCGTCGACCACACGTGCCCGTCGCCGGAAACCTCACCCGAATCATAGAAGTTGTCGAGCACCCCGAACTGCAACGCAAGCGCATGCAGGTTCGGGGTGACGTCCTTGCCGTACATGGTCAGCGACGGATCGCCGTCGCCCGCGCCCAGGTCGCCGAAGATCTGATCGTACGTGCGGTTCTCTTTAATGATGTAGATCACGTGATGAATCTTGTCGCCGCCGCCCTGAAACTCGATCCGCTTCTGCGCCGCGTACATCAGGTTATTGTCGAGAGTCTCCTTCGTGAGGTCGCGCAGATGGCTGGCGGCATCCGCCAGGTCAATCGTCGCCAGCGATCCATGCAGCATCGTCGCGATGTACGTGTGCGGCCGGTCAAGCCGCCTCGACTGGTTGGGCGGCGGATTCGCAGGCTTCGGCTGCGGCGCCGCGTTGGCCGCCGTTCCCTTGCCCTTGCCAGTCGCGACGTAGAGATGATTCCCCTCGATGGCCAGCGCCGTCGGATACCACTCGGTCGGGATAAAGCCAGCCGGAATCACTGGCGCCTTCACGGCCGGCGCTGTGTGTACGTCAAATACAGCCACCGCATTCGACCCCGAATTCGCAACGTAGAGCGTCCCGCCATCATCGGAAACCGCAACCGCGTCCGGCATCGATCCGAAGAACGCCTGCCCCGGCAGCCGCGTGTCGTAGAACGCCGCCGTCCGCATCGTCGGACCTGACACACGAACCGCCGCGACGCCGTCACGATTCGCCAACGCGATGTACAGCATCTTTTCGTCCGGGCTCAGCGCCATCGCCATGGGGTGCGAACTGGGCGATGTGTCGCGCAGCGGGGGCAGCAGCGGCAGTTGCTGAACGATCTTCCCTCCCCGCAGGTCGATCTGCGCGACAGCCGATCCGTTCCACAGCGCAACCCACGCGCGGCGCCCATCGCGGCTCGCAATCACCGCGATCGGATACGTCGTCGGAATGGTCGGCCCGATCGAGAAGTCAAATGTGGTTTCGACCTTGCCGCTCGCCACGTTGAGCAACAGCACTTCGTCCGAGTATTCGTTGGCAACCAGCACTTTCTCCACGCCATCCGCGCCCTTCATCACAGCTAGTCCCGCCGGCGCGGGAATCCCCTTGTCCTCCGCGAGCTCGATGGCGCCGTGGTGCTGCGTCTTGCCAGCCGGAAGCTCTCTGAGCGGAACCGGAATCGTCCGCTCCGGCGTGAGCGCATCGTCGCCGGAGCTTCCCGGCGTGAATTTGTAAACACCAACCGCGTTTCCGGTCTGATCCTCCTTGCCGCCCTCCGGCGCGCTGATCGAGTCGAAACTCACATACAGATGCGAGCCGTCCGATGAGAACGCAATCCCCGAGTAATACGTCTGCGGCGCCGGGATGTCCGTTCGCGGTTCGGGATAATCCGTCAGCTTCCCCGTTCCCGTGTCGAGAATGGCAATCGACTGCTCGTAGTTCGACTCCACCGTGCCGAAGCCGGCGTTCACCAACGCCAGATAGCGATGGTCCGGCGACCACGCCGCCGCCATCGGCAGGCTGTTCAGCAACTGCGGCGAGCCAGGCACGGGGCCTTGAATCTCTTTGCTGGTGGGAAGGTGGATCGTCTGCGCGGCACAGGTGCTGGCCATGAGGAACGGAACCCAGAGGTTGTGCAGAGTGCGAAGATTCATCGCGTTTTATCGTCTCCGGAGCTGATTAACACTGCGTGAAGGTCAAGCACGGTCAGAGGCTTGCGGCCGAACCGCTTCGCCCAGCCTGTCTCTCTGGCACTGCGGTCACCACCTCACAAACTGGCGTCGCCGCCTTACAAAAGTGTTACACCCGCTGCTGCATTACGGCTGCTACGGTTGGAGAAGCGGCGTATTTCGACGCTTGCAAATCCCTTTTTCCCAGAAACGGTTCCTCTTATGTCCCCCGAAATTCTTACTGACGATCAGGCCGAAGTCCAGGATAGCCCCCTCGCCACCGCAGTTGTTGCGCGCACGGCTGTCAAGTCTCACCTGCGCGAAGGCCAGGGAATGCCGAAGCTCGGATACCAGGCCCAGGCCCACAAAGGACCCAACTGGTTCACCACCAGCTTCATGATCCTTTTCCATGTCGGTGCCATCGCCGCCCTCTTCATGTTCTCCTGGAAGGCCCTCATCTGCGCCCTGGTGCTGTGGGTGCTGGCCACCAACGTTGGCATCGGCATGTGCTATCACCGCCTGCTCACCCACCGCGGCTATCGCGTTCCCAAGTGGCTCGAATACGTGATGGCGGTTTGCGGAACCATGGCCCTCGAAGGCGGCCCAATTTTCTGGGTGTCCCTGCATCGCGTCCATCACCAGCTCTCCGACCATGAAGGCGACCCGCACACCCCGCACGAAGGCGGATGGTGGGCCCATGTGGGCTGGATTATCATCGGAGACTCGCTGAACACGGAGACCGATTCGCTGGCGCGCTACGTGCCCGATCTCACCCGCGACCGTTTCTACCGCTGGCTCAGCAAGTATCACTGGGTTCCGCTGGCGACCGTCGCCGTCGCGCTCTACTTCATCGGCGGCTGGCCCTGCGTGATGTGGGGCATCTTCCTCCGCACCACCCTCGGCCTGCACGCCACATGGCTCGTCAACTCCGCAACCCACATGTGGGGATCGCGCCGCTTCCAGACCCGCGACGACTCCCGCAACAACTGGTGGGTCGCGCTCATCACCGGCGGCGAAGGCTGGCACAACAACCACCACGCCCACCCGGTCTCCGCGCGTCACGGTCTCAAGTGGTTTGAAGTCGACGTGAACTACTGGGGCATCTGGCTGCTCAGGAAGCTCGGCCTCGCCGAGGAAATCAAAGTTGCGCAGTACGACCCGCACAATCCCCGCCCTGCCGGAGTCGCGTAGCTCTGGGCCAGTTAACAGCCGCCCGCCATACCTGCGAAAATAGAAGCACCCGCACGGCTTTTCCGTGGCGGGCGTTTCGCATTCCAACCATGCGCTTGAGCGGACGAAGACGGAACATGGTCCTCTTCACCCTGCTCGGCGTGTGCCTCGTCGGCGTGGCCGTCTTCCTCAACGTCAGCTGGATCGTCCTCAACTGGCGTCGCATCGTCCCCATGGCCATCGGCATCCCCTTCTTTGCGCTGCTGATTGCGGGTGTCTCCCTCAATACTATCTTTCTGGTGCGGGAAGTCCGTCGCAACGAGCGCCACGACGCCTTTCTCAGCGCGGTCACCCACGAGCTAAAAACCCCCATCGCCTCCATCCACCTCTACCTCGAGACGCTCCAGTTTCGGCGGCTCGACGACGCCCAGCGCGGCGAGTTTTACGCGCGCATGCTCGCCGACAGTAACCGCCTCCTCGCCACCGTGGAGCAGGTGCTCAAAGCCGGCGAAGTTGGCCAGCGCTCCCGTTCCAACGTGCGGGTCTCCGTCGACATGCGCGATCTGGTCGCCGATTGCATCAGCACCACCCTGGCGGGTCATGGTCTGGAGGAAAAGACGATCACCCTGCGCGTGGAAGAAACGGCCCTGCCCATGCTGGTGCACGGCGATCCCGACGAGCTGCAGACCGCGCTCCTCAACGTGCTCGGCAACGCGGTGAAATACTCGCCGAACGGCGCCGACATTCGTGTCGCCCTCAGCGTGGAGCACGACGCCTGGGTGCGCGTCAGTGTCACCGACACCGGCATCGGGATACCATCTGCCCAACTCAAGCGCATCTTCCGCCGCTTCTATCGCGTTCCCAGCCGCAGCGTGCTCAGCACCAAAGGCACCGGCCTTGGCCTCTACCTCGTCCGCACCATCGCCCGCCAGCATGGCGGCGACGCCACCGCGCAAAGTGAGGGCGAAGGCCGCGGCGCAACCGTCAGTCTGCAGCTCCCCCGCATCCTACCTCCTCTCCTTAGGCAGCAGTGAAACATGGCACGCATTTTGATCGTCGAAGATGAAAGCAATATCGCGCGGGGGCTGCTCTTCAACCTCAAAGCCGAGGGCCACGAGGTCAGCGTTACTGGCGACGGCGAGTCGGCACTCGATTCTCTCCGCCGTGAGCCCTTCGACGCTGTGGTCCTCGACGTGATGCTGCCTGGCAAGGATGGATTCGAAGTGGCCAGCACGCTCCGCGCCGAGGGCAATTATGTTCCGGTGCTGATGCTCACCGCGCGTTCCCGCTCCGAGGATGTTGTGAATGGCTTTGCCGCGGGCGCCGACGATTATCTGCCCAAGCCCTTCGACCTTTCCGTCCTTCTCGCTCGTCTGAACGCGCTGCTGAGGCGCATGAGCTGGCCCCACGGCGCCGAAAAGAATGACGGTGCAGCCGATGAACTCGACGAATTTGCCTTTGACGGCCGCCGCATCGACTTCGACTCTCTGGAACTGCATGCTCCCGGCCGCACCGTGCGTCTAACCCTCATGGAAGCCGATCTGCTGCGCTATCTCACCCGCAACCGCGAGCGCATCGTCTCGCGCAAAGAGCTGCTGGAGCAGGTGTGGCACGTGCGCGAGGACACCGACACCCGCGCCATTGACAATTTCGTCGTGCGACTCCGACGCTACATCGAGAACGATCCTGCGTCGCCAAAATATTTGCAGACGGTGCGAGGCGTCGGTTACCGCTTTATGCCGAATGCGGAGTAAATCCATGGTCGGAAACTGCAGTTGCTGTGCATCCGCGACGCTGCTGTCGCATCTGGGAATTAGGGTCAGATCATGCGAGAACTGACGCTTCGAATCGAGAACATGCACTGCGGAGCTTGTGTGCGCCGCGTGACTCAGGCGCTGGAGAAGGTTGGCGGCGTGCAGGTTGGCGAGGTCCGCATCGGCGCAGCGCGCGTACTGGCACCCGACGATGTGCGTGAAAGCGCCCTGGTGGGCGCGGTGGAGAAGGCCGGATACCCGGCCCTGGTGGAGCAATAAAGTGGAGCAGTAAATGCCCGCGATCGATGTAGAGAAGACCGAGAAGGCGGCTGCCCCAGCGGCAACGGAGAAGAGCAGCACCGTCACTCTGCCCGTCATCGGCATGACCTGCGCGGCCTGCCAGTCACACGTCGAACGCGCCCTGCGATCGACTGCGGGCGTTCGTCAAGCGACCGTCAACCTGCTCACCAACTCCGCCCGCGTCACCTTCGATCCCGGCATCGCCAGGCCGGCAGATCTCATCGCTTCGGTGCGCGAATCGGGCTACGACGCCGCTCTTCCCGCAGATCCCACAGCAACTCCCGTCGATACCGCATCGGACGAAGGTTCGCTGCGCGCCAAAGCAGTTTTCACGCTTGCCGGCGGCGTTCTCGTGATGCTGTTGATGAGCGCCCACAACTGGCTCGCTCCGGTCGCGCCGGTTCTGTTCGGGATTTCACCGCGCACTCTGCAATACGTGATGCTGGCCATCACACTCGCCGGCATGATTTGGGGCGGCGGCATCATCTATCGCCAGGCGTGGACCGCGGCCATCCATCGCGGCACGAATATGAACACGCTGGTGGCGCTGGGCACCGGGGCGGCGCTTGTCTATTCGCTGGCTGCGACCACTATGCCGGGCGTCTTCCGTCGCAATGGCCTTCACGCTGACGTCTACTACGACGCGGTTCTGCTGATCCTCGGCTTTCTTCTGCTCGGGCGCTGGCTCGATGCACGCGCGAAGCGCCGCACGCTCGACGCCCTGCACGAATTCATGAAGCTGCAGCCGCACTCCGCCCGCCTGCTGCGCGACGGCCACGAAGTCGAGGTCCCGCTCTCCGAAGTCATCGCCGGAGAGGTCATCGTCCTGCGCCCCGGGGAGCGCGTGCCGGTCGACGGCATCATCCTCTCCGGCGTTACTTCCATCGACGAGTCGCTCATCACCGGCGAATCTGTTCCGGTCACGCGCAAAACCGGCGACCGCGTCATCGGCGGTTCGCTGAATTTCGAGGGTGCGGTCGAATACCGCGCGACTTCCATCGGGGCTGACAGCGTTCTCGGCCAGATGATGCGCCTGGTCGAGGAAGCGCAGTCCTCGCGTGCGCCCATGCAGCAGCTTGCCGACCGCGTCAGCGCCGTCTTCGTGCCCGTCGTACTCGCTCTCGCGCTCGCCACCTTCCTCGTCTGGATATTCGCCGGTGGCGGTGTTGGCCGCGCCTTTGCCGTTTCGGTCGCGGTGCTGGTCATCGCCTGCCCCTGCGCGATGGGCCTCGCCGTTCCCGCTGCTCTCACCGTCGCCATCGGACGCGGCGCGCAACTCGGCGTGCTCTTCAAGGGCGGCGAGAGCCTCGAGCGCCTGGCCCACATCGACACCCTCGTCCTCGATAAAACCGGCACGCTGACGGAGGGCAGGCCTGAGGTCGTGGCGGTCCACGCATTGGGAGGCGCTACCGAGGACGAAGTTCTGGCTCTCGCGGCGTCGCTGGAGCGTCGCTCCGAGCATCCGCTGGCACACGCAATCATCAACGCAGCAGAAAAACGCAGCCTAACCACGCCCACTGCCACCGATGTCCACGCCGTCCCCGGCAAAGGAATTGAGGGCATCGCGAGCGGGCGAGCCATCGCCGCCGGCAATTCCGCGCTGATGCAGGAAATCGGCGCGACCGTTCCGGCGAGCCCAGCGACAGAACCCGGAACCACGCTGATGTACCTCGCGGTGGATCGCAAGGTTCTCGGCACAATCGAAGCGCGCGACACGCTGCGTGCGTCCGCGCCGGAGACCATTGCAGGACTCCGGCGGCTCGGCATCAGCACCGCCATGCTCACCGGGGACACCCCGGCCACCGCCGAGGCCATCGCTCACACCGCGGGCATCGATCAGGTCTGGGCTGGGCTGCTTCCCGCCCAGAAACTCGAAAAGATTCGCGAATTGCAACAACAGGGCCATCGCGTTGGAATGGCCGGCGACGGAATCAACGATGCCGCGGCCATCTCCCAGGCCGACGCCGGGCTCGCCATGGGCACCGGCGCCGATCTCGCGCGCGAAGCAGGCGACGCGATCCTGCTCCACGGCGAGCCCCGGCAGATCCTGGACGCCGTGCTGTTGGCGCGCCAGGCGCTGCGCGTCATGCGTCAGAACCTCGGCTGGGCCTTCGGTTACAACCTGCTCGGCATCCCCATCGCGGCAGGCGTTCTCTATCCGGCGTTCGGCATTCTGCTCAGCCCCGCCATCGCCAGCGCCGCCATGGCCCTCAGTTCCGTCAGCGTCCTTTCCAACAGCCTCCGTCTCCGCCGCTTTACGCCACGGTAGAGCGAATCCAGCGAAGCTGTACCCCGAGGCCACCGCTCTGGACGCGGCTTTCCGCCGAAGAAAGCCGCACCTGGAAAATCTCAAAAGGGCACAGGTCGCTGGATTCGCTCTAAACTGAAGGCGGTAGCTCGACCGTGCGCATCCTCACCCGATACATCCTCAACGAAGTCCTGTCGCACGCCGCGATCGGGGGAGCGATCTTCACGTTCGTCCTCTTCATCCGTTACCTCCCACATCTGCTGGAGATGATCGTCCGCAACAGCGCCTCGCTCGGGTCGGTTCTCACCATCGTGCTGATGACGCTGCCGGATATGTTCACGGTCACCATTCCCATGGCCGTGCTCGTTGGGATCCTGCTGGGCCTTAGCCGTCTCGCCGCTGACAGCGAAATCACCGCGATGCGCGCGTCCGGTATCGGCGTGTGGAGTTTTGTTCGCACCGTTGGCATGATCGCGGTTGCGGCATGGGCCATCAGTTTGTGGAACAGCATGTACCTGGCCCCCAAATCGGCCGCCGCCATGATTCACCTCGAGAATTCTCTCGCCAACGCCCAGGCTTCCTATGAGGTGCAGCCGCGCGTCTTCTATGAGGACTTCAAGAACTACGTCCTCTACGTCCAGGACGTGCGCGCCGGCTCCGGTGCTGCCAACTGGCGTGGCATTTTTCTCGCCGACGTCACCGATCCGAGAGCGCCTAAGATCACGACTGCCGATCGCGCCACAGTCGTCAACAGCCCGAATCAGACGATGACGATGCGGCTGCGCGAAGGCACCGAAAGCCAGACCGTCGCCGATCAGCCCAATCAATACACCGTCTCCACGTTTGGGCAGACCGATCTGCCCCTCGAGGCTGGTTCCCAGGAAGATGTTCGACTCGGCCGCAGTGACACACCCATTCTGGCGATGACCAACCATCAACTGCTCGCGCGCACGCACGGCAGGAACGGCCGCGTCTATGAGATCGAATTCCAGAAACGGCTTGCTTATCCCGCGGCGTGTCTTGTCCTCATGCTGGTGGGCGTGCCGCTCGGCATTTCATCGCGACGCGGCGGCAAGGGCGCCGGTTTCGTGCTCACCATTGCTCTCGTCTTCGTCTACTACTTCCTCTCTTCCACCGGCACCGCCCTGGCGCGCCAGCACAAGATTCCCACCTTCCTGGGGGTTTGGCAGGCCAATCTCATCTTTGCCGTCTGCGGCCTCGTGCTGCTGCGGCAGATGGCCACGGGAGGCGCGGCCCTCTCCGCACTGACTTCTCTGGGAAACTGGTTCCGGCTGCGCGCAGAGGGGTCCGCCGCCTCGGCAGAGCCTGTCAGGGTGACCGTCCGCAAACGCGCAGCCCGCGGCCGCTTCCCCCTGATCCTCGACGAATATGTCCTGCGCGAGTTTCTTCTCACATTTGTGATGGTGCTCGTTACATTTGTCATGCTCATGCTCATCTTCACATTCTTCGAGCTGCTGAGCGACATCATCCGCAACAAAACACCGCTGGTCACCGTCGGCGAGTACCTCGTCAACCTCACGCCGAGCATGATTTACGTCATCACGCCCCTCAGCGTCCTGATCGGCGTGCTGGTGGTCTTCGGCATCATGAACCGCAACAGCGAGCTGACCGCAATGAAAGCCACCGGCGTGAGCCTCTATCGCATCACGGTGCCGGTTGTTGCCATCGCAGCGGTTCTCTCCGTCTCTCTGTTCATGTTCGATGAGCTCTACCTGCCGCAGGCAAATCGCAGGCAGGAAGCCCTGCGCAACGTCATCAAGGGCAAGCCCGCCGAGACCTTCGAGCATCCCGGACGCAAGTGGATCTTCGGCCAGCAGCGCCCGGGCCAGCCCAGCCGCATCTTTTACTACGAGTACTTCGACTCCGATATCGATACCTTCGGCAATATCTCTATCTTCGAATTCAACCCCGGCTCTTTCACCATCGCCAAACGAATCTTCGCTTCCACCGCCCACTGGGAGCCGAAACTGAACACCTGGGTCTTTGAAGATGGCTGGGAGCGCACTTTCAACGGCTCCGACATCACCTCCTACGAGGACTTCCCGGTCAAAACGTTCTCCGAGATCTCCGAGCAGCCGGCCTACTTCAAGAAGGAAGTTCGCCAGTCTTCAGAGATGAACTTCGGCGAGCTCGCTGCCTACATTCATGATCTCCGCCAGAGCGGATTCAACACCGTTCCATTGCGCGTCCAGCTCAACCATAAGCTGGCCTATCCGCTCATCACGCTGGTGATGGCCGTGCTCGCCATTCCCTTTGCGCTTTCCATGGGCAAGCGAGGCTCGCTTTCCAGCATCGCCATCGCCATCGGCGTGGCCATCGCTTACTCCGTCGTCTCCGCATTCTTCGACGCCATGGGCAACGTAAGCTGGCTGCCCGCGTTCCTCGCCGCCTGGTCCCCCGATCTGCTGTTTGGACTCGCCGGCGCTTATCTGCTGCTCCGCACTCCCACATAATCGAGAGAGAAATGTTCAGGAACCTTCAGCCCCTCTTCCCTTATATGCGCCGCTACTGGCGCGGATATCTGTGGGGCTGCTTCTGTACGGTTCTGGCCAATGCCATCTGGGTGCAGTTCCCCCGGGTCATTGGAATCGCCGTGAACGACCTGCAGAAGGGCGTGACCTGGAACAAGATTCTCGAATATTCCGGCCTCGTCATGGGCGTGACCGTCGCCCACGGCATCATGCTCTTTCTGATGCGATGGATCATCATCGGCATCTCGCGCGACATCGAGTTCGACCTCAGAAACGACCTGTTTGCCCAGCTCGAAAAGCAATCGGCTTCGTACTACCACGAGCACCGCACCGGCGACATCATGGCCCGCATGACGAATGACCTTAACGCGGTCCGCATGCTTCTGGGTCCGGCCATCATGTACACCGCTAATACAGTGGTGTTCTTTGCGGGTGCGGTTTACTTCCTGCTGCGCATCAGTCCCATGCTGACGCTCGCGGCGCTGGCTCCTATGCCGCTGGCCAGCATCCTGATTCAGTTCATGGGCCGCAAAATCCATCAGCGCTTCGAGCGCATTCAGGCCATGTTCTCCGACATTTCAGCTCAGGCGCAGGAGAACTTCTCCGGAGCCCGGCTCGTGCGCGCCTTCGCCCAGGAGCAGGCGCAAATCAAGGCCTTTGAGGTCTCTAATCGCGAGTACATCCGTCGCGCCCTGCGTCTGGTGCGCCTCATGGGGATGCTCTGGCCAACGCTGGAGTTCATGCTGGGGCTGGCCATGGTCATCGCGCTGCTGGTCGGCGGACATCAGGTGCTGTCGCACCGCATCGACATCGGCCAGTTTGTGGCCTTCACCACCTACATGCTCATGCTCACGTGGCCCATCATCGCCCTGGGCTACGTTGTGAATCTTTTTGAGCGCGGCACCGCGTCGGTTCTCCGCATCCACGAACTGCTGACCGCAAAGCCGGCCATCGACGACCGCGATGCGAAAGTTCCTTCAGAGCAGACCCAGATTCTCGGTGACGTCGAATTTCGCGATCTGCGCTTCGCCTATCCCACGGAAAACGGCAACCCCGTCGAGGTGCTGCACGGCATTTCGCTCAGGATCCCAGCCGGCAGCAGCCTCGCCCTTGTCGGGCCCACCGGGTCCGGGAAATCCACGCTGGTCAGCCTCATTCCCCGCCTTTACGATGCCCCGCCGGGCACCGTGCTCATCGACGGCCGCCCCATTCGCGATTACCGTATGGATTCGTTGCGAGCTTCGGTGGGCTTTGTGCCCCAGGAGACATTTCTCTTCAGCACCACCATCCACGAGAACATCGCCTTCGGAGTTCAGGGCGCGTCCGCTTCCGAGGTAGCGCGCGCCGCGGAAGCTGCGCATATCCGCGAGGAATTCGATCTGTTCCCCACCGCTTTCGAGACCACGGTTGGCGAACGAGGCCTCACCCTTTCCGGCGGTCAGAAGCAACGCACCGCCCTCGCTCGGGCGATTCTCCGCAACCCCCGCATCTTCATCCTGGACGATGCCCTGGCCAGCGTCGATACTTACACGGAAGAGCGCATTCTCGAAGAACTGCGCGACGTCATGGCCGGGCGTACGACGATTCTCATCTCGCACCGCATCTCCACCGTCCGCCACGCCGATCGCATCGCTGTGTTGGTGCGCGGGCGAATTGCGGAACTGGGCACGCACGAGGAGTTAATCGAGCGCAACGGCTACTATGCCAGCCTGTTCCAGAAACAGCTGCTCGAAGAAGAGCTCGCTGTTAGCCACTGACCTCGTCTACGCCGTCCAGCTGGAACTCGCCGGTTCCGCGGCTGTCATGCTGGTCGCCCGCGTCATCACCATATGCCCCGACCCGCCGTCTTCCTCTCCCAGCAAACGCAGCACTTCCGGATCGTGGGCTGCCACACTCCATGCTTCGCGCACATCGCGTATGCAGCCGATGGCTTCCCTGAAGCGATCCGCCGACTCCAGCCTCGATCCCTCCAGACACAGCGCGAAGATCGCGGCATAAAACTCGCTGAGAGCCTTCGCGGAATTCCCTCCTACATCCGGCCGCAGCCGCGACTGCAGGTGCATCAGGATTTCCAGCACCCGCGCCACTGCGACGCGGCGGTCCTGCTGATTGCGGCTCTCAACCGCCGCAATCGCCTGGTAGAGGAAGCGAACCATTCCGTCATAGAGAGCGACAATCAGCTCCATCGGATTCATGCCGGCTACCGCCTGCTGCTGGTAATTCATGTTCCTCCGCACTGTCTCCCCGTTATCCGCCGGGGTTCTCGTTGTATCCGGTAATCGCGCTATACAGCTCGTTCACCGATTGCAGTTGCTCCGGGATCATCTGCAGGGTGTAATTCGCTTCGTTGAGCTCGGTGGTCAGCTGCGTTTGCTGTGTGCTGATCGCCGTGTTCTCGTTGGTGATGTTCTTGTTCAGGTCCGTCTCCTGCGACGAGTCCTGCTGCAGCGCCAGGTAAATCACGCCGCCCGGTCCGCTGTTGCCGACGTTGCTCAGAACCTTGGTCAGATTCACTCCAAACGACGTAGAGCTGCTGTCCGCCTGGAAGAAATTCATCGCGTCCTGATAATTGCTGTTGAGAACACTGTCCAGCGTGCTCGTGCTGAGCGTGAGCGTACCGTCCTTGTTGGTCGTGACTCCTAACTGCGACAGCGAAGTGATGGCGCCGGAAGACTGTGTGGAGGTCATGGCCTGCTGCAGTTGTTCCTGGAGCATAGCAATCGAAGAATTGCCGTACAGAGGCTCGGCAGTTCCGGACGACGTATTGCCTTCCTGCGTACTCAGATCCTTTACCACTGTGTTGTAGGCGTTCACGAACGTCGTCATTGCGGATTCAACGTTGCTGTTGTTGTTCGTGATCTCCACCTGTATCGGAGTATCCCCACCCACATCCAGCAACTGCATCGTCACGCCCGGAATCGCCGTCGTGACCGTGTTGGTGGAGCTGGTCATCGACGTTCCATCGACCGAAAATTGCGCATCCTGTCCCAGCTGCGCCTGCGGGATGGAGATTGTCTTGCCGGTTGTCGAATCGGTGAAGCTGCTGGCGTCGATCGTGACAGCCCCTGCGCCCCCGCTGGTGTCGCTCAACAGCGAGAGCCGCGATCCCGATGAGTCCGTGACCACGTTGGCCTGCACCCCGTAATCGCCGTTGTTGATATACGATTCGAGCGTCGCCAGCGTGTTATTGGCCAGTATCTTGTTGCCGCTGCTGTCGGTCGCCGTGCCGTCGGAGATCGTGATCTTCTGATTGTTAATCGTCAGGCTGCCGCTGAGGGTATCGGTGGCGCCCAAATCGCCGGTGGCATAGGAGTAGGTCTGCGCCAGCTGACCCACCTCGACGGTATGACTGCCGGCCACGGCTGCCGACGTTGCGTTGGTCAGCGCGACCACCGACGTATCGGAGCTCGAGCCTTCCTTTCCCGCAAATACGCCCTCAAAATCGTTCAGCGAAGTCAGCGCTGTGGACAGCGAGCTCAGATCCGTTCCGATGCTTGTCAGCGCCGTGTCCTCGGACTGGAGCGTGGTGAGCTGGTTCTTCCACGGCGTCTCCACTGCCTGCAGATTCGCCACGATCGCGCTGACCGTGGTCGATACATCGAAGCCCTGGCCGCTGGTCGGGGAACCGAATGAGATACCGACGTTGCCCATAATGCTGTTATCGTCGCTTTCCGGGAGAGCATGACCCCAGGCCTGCCAGATGCAGGACCGTGGCCACTCGTCGCCCCGCATGATTAGAGGGAGTTAACAAAAATACGGGGAGCCTGAGCCCGCTCCCGGCGATCCTGTTATGGCTCGCCAGAGGTGGGAAAGCTCCCCGCCTGTAAAAACAGCCGAGTCAGCTTACTGCAGCAGCTTGGTCACCATCTGCTGCGTGCTGTTGGCCTGGGCCAGAGCCGAAATGCCGGTCTGGGTCAGGATCTCGTACTTCGACATGTTGGAGGTGGCCGAGGCATAGTCCGTCGCCGTGATCGTGTTCTGCGCAGAAGTGATGTTCGTCATCTGCGAACTGGCGATGTTCGATGCCGCGGTCAGCGTGTTGATGTTGGCGCCCACCTGACCGCGCTGGTAAGCGACGGCGTTGATGGCGTTGTCAATGGTTTGCAGAGCCGCTTCGGCATTCGCCTGGTTGTTCAGGTTGGTACCCGTCAGGCTGGTGCCGGCCCCGGCGCCCGACAGCATCCCGCCCGTGCCTGTAACCCCGCCCACAGTCGTGGTGACCTGCGTGCCCATCAGAGAGGTCGCACTGGCAGCGCTCGAGGTTCCAACACTGCCATCGGTCAGAGCGCCCACCGTCACGTTGTAGTTCTGGCTGCCCGCGCTGGTGCCGTCACTGGTGTAGACGCTCACGCCGCCCGTGATCGGAGTTTCCTGCGATGCGGCCTGCGAGGAAGCCTCGGCCACCGTGAACGACGTGATGCCGGCTGCCGCGCCCGCCGCCGAGATGCCGATGGACAGATTGCCCAGGCCCAGGGCCTGAGTGGCGGCTGTTGTGTTGTAGGAAACGGTATAGTTCGTCCCCAGTGCCTGCTGCACCGTGCTGAGCAGGTTCGCATTGCTCACGCCGTCCAGGTCGACGTTTTTCGCCGTCCCGGCGCCCGCGGACGTAACCGTGAAGTTGCCCATCACCGTGTTCGCGGCGTTGACGTTGGTAATGGCCACTCCGGATTGCCCCATCGCATTCGTGGAGGTGCCGTTTGCGATGGCGACCGAGTCGTAGTTGGCCGCGAGGCCGGCTGCGTTGACACTGATGCTCAGCGTGCCGACGCCGCTGCTGGCGTTGTAAGCCACAGTGTATTTGCTCGCCGAGGCGCCCAGCGCTGCGTTGACCGTGCTGACCAGATCCGATGTGCTGTGGCCGTTCAGGTTGACAGTGGTGATGCTCCCCGCCGCTCCGCTGATGGTCGGCGTAATGCTGAACTGGCCGCTCAACTGCGCACCGTCGGTGAACTGGATACTGGCTGCCGTCGGTGAGGTCTCCGTCGGTGAGCCGGTCAGGGCAAGGCTGCCAATATTGTCCGTGCCGGTGCCGTACGCCGTGAGGCCCACCGTCAGGACGCCGCCGCTGTAATTGACGGAGTAGTCCGCTGTGGTTGTCTTGACTCCATTCAGCGCTGTGTTCACCACACTCGCCAGATTCGCGGTGGTCACATTCGTCAGGCTGATATTGCCCTGGGTTCCCGCCGACGTGCTGGCCGCGGTCTGTTTGGTCACGGTCGGAGTGACGCCGTTCAAGTTAATGGCATTGACGTGGTCGGAGGCGCCCTGACCACCCGAGATGCTGAAGGTTAACGTGTGGGCTGTGGTGTCGTAGGTGGCGGCATAGTCCGACCCCGCCAGGTCGGCGTTCAGTGTGCTCTGCAGGTTCGCAGTCGTCACGTTAGTCAGATCGATTGTCTTGGGTGTGGCTGTCCCTGGCACCGCCGCCGTGGTCTGGGTGCCGGCGCCGTGGGCGCCACCACTGGTATCGGCGGCAACGACGATCGAGGTGGGCTTGGTTCCGCTGGCACTGGCTGTAATGCCGATGCTCAAGGTGTTGCCCGAATAGGAAACCACGTAGTCGCTCGCGGCGCTGCCCAGTTGACTGTTGATCCCGTCCACCAGGGAAGTGCCTGAAGTGGTCAGGCCAGTCAGGTCAATATCGACCGGCGAGTCGGAGCCGCCGGTCGGAGTGATGGTGAAGCCGCCCGCGAGTATATCGCCGACCGGGATGGTCGCCGTATACGTGCCGGAGCTGTTGGTGAAGTTGATCGGCGAGGGCGTGCCGGGCGTCAAAGTGGTGCCGCCGAGGGTGATGCTGCCGCCCAGGGTTTGCCCGGCAAGGATGTTCGACGCCACGATCTGTGTGGAGCTGCTGGTGTTGAAGTTGACACCGGTCTGTGTTCCGGCTACGAGCACGGCGGGGTTCACGGTGAGCGAACCGCCCAGCGTTCCACCATCTGTCACGGTCATGGTGAAGCCGGTCTGCGCGGCTGCCGCGCCGCTGGTGACGACGTTCGTCGCCGGGGCAGCATTGAATCCCGTGATGTGGTCGGCGTTGGCGCTGGTGCCGAGGCCGATCTGGAGTTGGTTGCCGTTCACCACAGACACCGCGTAGTCGGGGTTGCCGTTCCCGGCCTGCGCGTTGATGAGATTCGCCAGGCTGGTTGCCTGCGTCCCCAGCGAGCTGCCGGTGACATTGGCCAGGTTGATGCTGATCGGATTGGCGGTGCCCCCGCTGGTCAGAGGCGTAAAGGCAACGGTGCCGGAAAGCTGGGCGCCATTGGGGATGACCGAGGACGTGATGGTCGACGTGCTGGCGGTAATGCTGGCGGTTCCGTTCAGCGTCCAGCTCATGGCCGTCGCGGCCCCGTAGGTTGTGGCCTGCACCGGTGCCGCTGCTGCGCTCGCCGTGATCGCCTGAGAGGCAATCGCCCCCGATGTTGCGGTGGCCGAACTGGCCGATCCCACTGCATTCGCGCCCCATCCCAGCGCGCTGGTGGTCTGGTCGGCGCTGAAAACCGTGATCCCGTTATATTCTGTCGTGCTGCCGATCGTCCCGATCTGCGTCAGAATATCCTGGTACTCCTGGTTGGCCGCGCCCAGCTGCGAGCCGGACAATGTTCCGCCGCCCGCTTCCGTAGCCAGCGTGACGGCGCTGGTCAGCAAACTCGTTACCTGCGACAATGCGCCGTCTGCCACCTGCAGGAAGCCCGCGCCCTCACTGGCGTTGCTGGAGGACTGCGAAAGGGCCGCGGAATTGGCCGCCAAACCGTTCGCAATCGACAGACCGGCCGGATCGTCCGCGCCGGAGTTGATCTTCGAACCCGAAGACAGTTCCGTCAAAACTTTTTGCAGACCCGACTGCGTCTGGTTCAGGTTGTTTTCCGCATAGACTGCTGAGATGTTGTTCAGGACACCCAGTGGCATTTTCTTTTCTCCATTCTGAAATAGGGGTTCCTGAACGGAGTGCGTGGCCGTTCGGCCTTCCGCATCCCTGGGAACCGCTTTTACTCAGCCTCTTCATCGGCCCCCAAACCATCGTCATTACGTTCGTCAGTTGCTGTGGCCCCCGGCGTGCACGCGGAACTACCGCAACGCGCTGCCCTGGCGCGGCCGCTGAATCGCTCTCCCTTCGAGCCCTCACCTTAGCCCACGTTTCGCCGATAAGCCATAAAAGGCGCGCGGAGACGCCCAGCATGATTCACCTCACGCGGCTCAATGGGAATCCTCTGGTCGTGAACAGCGACCTGATCAAGTACGCCGAAGCCTCGCCGGACACCATGCTCACGCTGATCAACGGCGAAAAAATCGTCGTACTCGAAACCTGCGAAGACGTCGTCAATCGCACCATCGCGTACCGCGGTCGCGTCTTTGCGGAGGCCGCCGGACACCTGCAGTCGCTCGCATGGACGCCCCTGCCCGCATCGGCTCGCTCCCCGGAGCGGCTCTCGCCTCAGCCCGTCGACTCCGCTCTTTCCGAGGACTAACCTGATGGACGCGGGCAGCCTCGGCGGCATTCTCCTCGCGCTCGCCGGCATTCTCGCCGGCCTGATCTTCGAGGGCGGGCACATCGGTCAGGTGATGCAACCCACCGCGGCCATGATCGTCTTCGGGGGCACCCTGGGCGCGGTTATGCTGCAGTTCCCCCTCCCCACCGTGCTCTCGGCCGTCGTCCATCTCTGGCGCGTCTTCTTCCATCGCAAGGGCGGCGGCGAAGCCCTGCTGCGCGAGATCGTCGGCTTCGCCAACAAAGCACGCCGCAAAGGCATCGTCTCCCTCGATCAGGATCTGCCCATGGTTGCCGATCCCTTCCTCCGTCAGGCTCTCATGCTGGCCGTCGACGGCACCGAGCCCTCCGAGCTGCGCCGCATCATGGAGGTCCAGATCGACAACATCAGCGAAAACGAGGCCCGCATTCCCGCCGTTTTCGAATCCGCCGGCGGATTCTCCCCCACCATCGGCATCATCGGCGCCGTCATCGGCCTCATCCAGGTGATGCAGCATCTCGACCACATGGATCAGGTGGGACGTGGCATCGCCGTCGCCTTCGTCGCCACCATCTACGGCGTGGGCGCAGCCAATCTCTTCTTTCTTCCCGCTGCCGGTAAGCTGAGGCAGCGCGCCCGCGAAGATCAGCGCCTCAAGGAAATGGCCCTCGAAGGCGTCATCTCCATCATCGAAGGCATGAATCCCCGCATGATTGAGATCAAACTCGCCAGCTTTCAGGGCAACGCTCCACGCGAGCCGGAGAAGCGCGGATGAGACCCGGCAATCTGAAATCGCGACGCACCACCGACCATGTCCCGCACGACCGGTGGCTGGTCTCCTACGCCGACTTCATCACCCTTCTCTTCGCGTTCTTTGTGGTGCTTTACGCCAGCTCCCGCGCCGACCAGCAGAAGCAGTCCCAGATCGCCCACTCCATCCAGTCCGCCTTCCAGGCGCTGGGAATCTTCCCGGCCGCACCGCCGGCGCCCGACCGTCCGACGCCCACCGACAATCCAAATGCTCAAATCCCTCCCGTCAATGTCTTGCTCGGCGACGACCTCGCCGCAGCTCCGGCCGTGCAGCAGGATCTCGATCGCCTGCACGCCCAGCTCACCAGTCTTCTTTCCCCGCAGATCTCCCAGCACATTGTGACTCTCAGACTGGGTCGCGACGGGCTCGTGATCTCGCTGCGCGAGTCGGGATTCTTCGACAGCGGCTCCGCGCTTCCTCACCCCCAGGCGAAAGCCACCCTCGATAAGGTCGCCGCCACCATCGCCTCTACCCCCTACGACATCCGAATCGAGGGCCACACCGACAACGTGCCCATCCACACCGCACAGTTCGCTTCCAACTGGGAGCTCTCCACCGCGCGCGCCACCGAGTTGGCGAAGATCTTCATCGTCGACTACCGCCTCGCCCCGGCGCGCCTCTCCGCAGCCGGCTACGACGAGTACCATCCCGTCGCGAGCAACGACACCCCCGAAGGCCGCAGCCAGAACCGCCGCGTCGACATCATCGTCCTGCCGCGTATCAGCGTGGTCCCGGCCCAGAAGCCTTAGCAGGACGAACCAACCGGCAGTTCCCAGAGATCCCGAAGGGATCGTCCGCCCGACCGGCGAGGTCTCAGCTGAACCCCAGTACCGGATGCGGAAGGTACGCCTCTTCCAGGGCCGCCGTCTCCTCCGCCGTCAGCTTGATCGACAGCGCCGCCACGGCGTCCTGCAGATGATGCTCTTTCGTCGCCCCCACAATCGGCGCGGTAATCCCGGGTCTGCCGAGCATCCACCCGAGCGCCAGCTGCGCCTGCGCGACGCCGCGCTTCTGCGCCAGTGCCGTCACACCCTCGACAACCTTGCGATCGGAGTCCTCGGTCTGCGCGTACATCTTGTTCCCGAAATTGTCCGTCTCCGACCTCTTCGTCGTCTCGCTCTGCCACAGCCGCGCCAGCCGCCCGCGCGCCAGCGGACTCCACGGAATCACCCCAATCCCCTCCGCGATGCACAGCGGAATCATCTCCCGCTCCTCTTCGCGGTAGAGCAGGTTGTAGTGATTCTGCATCGACACGAACCGCGTCCACCCGTGCCGATCCGCCAGATACAGCGCCTTCGCGAATTGCCAGGAGTACATCGACGACGCCCCGATGTAGCGCACTTTCCCCGCCTTCACCACATCGTGCAGCGCCTCCAGCGTCTCCTCGATCGGCGTCTCGTAATCCCAGCGATGGATCTGGTACAGATCCACATAGTCCATCTCCAGCCGCCGCAGGCTTTCGTCCAGCTCAAAGAGAATCTCCTTGCGCGAAAGTCCCCGCCCATTGGGTTCATCGCGCATCACGCCGTGGACCTTGGTCGCGACCACGACGGCCTCGCGCCGCACATTTTTCTTCAGAAAGCGCCCCAGCACCTCCTCGCTCGCCCCGCTGGAGTACACATTCGCTGTATCGAAGAAGTCGATGCCCAGATCGAGAGCCTGCTTCAGAAACGGCTGGCTCTGCTCTTCATTGAGCGCCCACGCATGCCGCCCCGCCTTCGGCTCGCCCGCCGCCGGCGGCCTGCCGTATGTCATGCACCCCAGACAAATGCGCGAAACCTTTAAGCCCGTTCTGCCAAGATTGACGTAGTCCACACCTGCTCCTCATGCAACAAAGATGACGAATCCAGGATCCCGAGTTCAGTTCCCTTTCAGCATAAGAGCGTCGAGACCGTCCAAACGATTCTCAAACGAGATTCTAAGATCGAGAGCATGGCGGCGAAACGTGGCGCAGGTAATCCGGCGCAATCCACACCCGCCGACTTGCGCCAATCCGGCCGCCGCCTGCGCGTGATGTACGACCGTCTCGTCGCCCGCTTCGGCCCCCAGCGATGGTGGCCGGCCAAAACCGCGTTCGAGGTCGTCATCGGCGCTTACCTCACCCAGAACACAGCCTGGAAATCCGTCGAGCGCTCCATCGCGAATCTCGAGGCGCGCGGCGTCCTCTCCATCGGCGGCTTGCGCGAAATCTCAGAATCCGAGCTCCGCGATCTGATCCGTCCCTCAGGCTTCATGCTGCGCAAGGCGGCCGCGCTCAAAGCCTTCGTCGGCTTTCTCGACGCGCACTACGGTGGCCACATAGAAGCCCTCCGCGCCGCTGCTTTGGGCGATCCGCATGCCATCCGCGACCAGTTGCTCGCCCTGCCCGGCGTCGGTCAGGAAACCGCCGACGCCATTCTCCTCTACGCCCTCGGCGCCCCAGCCATGGTCGTCGATGAGTATCTGCGACGCATTGCGATTCGGCACGGACTCGCGCCGCAGAACGCGAAATATTCCGGGCTTCAGGCCCTCGCCGAGCAGGCCTTCGCCGCGGAACGGAGGGGCGAGAGCCCCGGAGGCCTCGCCCGCCACTACAACGAATTTCATGCCCTCGCCGTCCAGATCGGCAAGACACACTGCGGCCGTGTAGCCCGCTGCGACGGCTGCCCGCTTTCCTTTGACCTGAAAAAAGTCGCGCCTCGCGAACCCCGCGCATAAAATGAAACGGTGACGGTTACGCTCTGTGCTGCCACCACCAATCCCGGCAAGCTGCGCGACTTTTCTGTTGCTGCCGCCGAAGGTGGATTTACCATCGAGTCGCCGCCCAACTTCAAAGAGATCGCTCCTCCTGCGGAAGACGAGCCCACCTTCGCAGGCAACGCCCGCCTGAAAGCGCAGTACTATAGCCGCTTCAATCCCGGCCTGGTGCTGGCCGACGACTCGGGCCTCGAGGTCGACGCGTTGGGGGGCGAACCAGGGATTCGCTCTGCGCGCTTTGCCGAGGACGCGGGCTTCGAGCCGCGCGGCGTCAGCGGCGGCCTTTCCATAGACGCCCGGAACAATCTCTACCTCATGTCCCGCATGCGCGGCATCACCCAACGCACCGCCCGCTACCGTTGTGCCCTGGCCGTCGCCCGCGAAGGAACGGTGCTGCTGACCGCCGAAGGCTTCGTCAACGGCGAGATCCTGACGGATCCCCGTGGCACAGGCGGTTTCGGCTACGATCCGCTCTTCCTGATCCCCGAGTTGCGCTTCACCATGGCGGAGATCTCCCTCGATCAGAAGCACGCGCTCAGCCACCGCGGCCGCGCGTTTCGCGCCCTCCTGCCCGAACTCAGGAAGCTGTTGCGTACTCCCGCCTCGCCGCAATAATCGAACTGCCCGCACCACTTTCGATCCGCGGATACAATACCTACCGTCAACACCTGCTATGCGCATCGACGCACATCAACACTTCTGGCGCTACTCTTCCGATGAATACAGCTGGATCGACGACGCGATGGCCGCGATTCGGCGTGACTTCCTCCCCAGCGACCTTGCGCCCGAGATGGCCGCTGCGAGCATCGACTCCGTCATCTCCGTCCAGGCGTGCCAAACCATCGCCGAAACTGAAGCGCTCCTCGACTACGCCGCCCAGCATTCCTGGATTACTGGAGTCGTCGGCTGGGTCCCCCTCGCCCACCCCGCCATCGCCGATCTCCTCGCGCGCCTCGCCGCCAATCCCCGGCTCAAAGGCATCCGTCATGTCCTGCAGGCGGAACCCGACGCCTACATGGATCGCGCCGACTTCAACCACGGCCTCGTGCAGCTCCGCACCCTTAACCTCACCTACGACCTCCTCATCCTCCACCATCAGCTTCCCGCGGCGATCCGCCTCGTCGATCGCCATCCGAACCAGGCTTTCGTGCTCGATCACATCGCCAAGCCTCCGATCCGCGCGGAGGAACTCCAGCCCTGGGCACACAACCTGGCCGATCTCGCCCGCCGCCCCAACGTCTTCTGCAAACTCTCCGGCGTCGCAACTGAGGCGGACTACGCGACCTGGACCTATGCGCAGATTCTTCCCTACGTGGAAGTCGCGCTCGAAGCCTTCACGCCCGCGCGGCTCATGTTCGGCTCCGACTGGCCCGTCTGCCGGGTTGCCACTACCTACGTGGATTGGGTACGCACCGTCGAGCGGTTCGCCGCGTCGCTTTCCGACGCCGAATGCGAAGCGCTCTTCCACACCACCGCCGCCCGCGCCTACCACATCGCCTAAAGCAGCTACTCGCTACTGGCTACTGGCTGCCCTTCAAATCTCAAGCACGGTTACAATCTCTCCGGCCGCCACTCGCTCCGAGGTTTCCGGAACCACCAGGAATCCATTCGCTTTTGCCGCGGCCGCCAGATCTCCGGACCCCTGCCATGCAATGTGCCGGACCCGCGCCCCACGAACATCGGTGTGGATACTCGCCGGCAGAAATCGCGTCAGTCCCGCTTTCACGCGAACCTCTTCTTCGACCGTGGCCATCCCGAAGTGCGGCCTGGCGTCGGTCTCGCCGCCCATCGCCCGCAAAAGAGGCGCGGCAAACAGGGCAAACGTCACCATCGTCGAGATGGGATTTCCCGGCAGCCCAAAGAAATAGGTATCCGTCAGCCTTCCAAATACCACAGGCTTCCCCGGTTGAATGCGCGCTCCTGTAAAGAAAAATTCCGCTCCCAGAGCCAGCAGCGCCTGCTCCACAAAATCGAACTTCCCCATCGACACTCCGCCCGTCAGCACCACCAGATCGCGACTCGAAGCTTCTCGGATCGCCCGCTCCGTCGCCGCCTCATCGTCGCGCACGACAGGGAAAACCTCCGGCTCTGCTCCCGCCGCTCTCGCCTGCTGCGCTAATGAGTAACTGTTTGAGTTGCGAATCTGATGCGCCTGGGGCTTCTCGGTCACGTCCACCAGTTCGTCGCCCGTGGCCAGAATCGCCACGCGCGGCCTCGCAAAAACCGGCAGCTTCGCCGCGCCGCAGGCCGCCGCAGCGGCAATCTCCGCCACGCCCAGCCGCTGCCCTGCCGGCACCACGACGTCACCAGCCTGCGCCTCTGCCCCGGCCGGCACAATGTTCTCTCCCGGCGCAAGCTCGCGCGGCGCCGACAGGCTGACCCACCCTTCGGCAGCAGCCACGTGCTCCACCATCACAACGCAGTCTGCGCCGGGCGGCACAGCTGCGCCCGTCATGATTTCCACCGCTTCTCCCGGCCGGATCGCCCCCAGCGTCCACGCCTCCCCGGCGCGCAACTGGCCCACCACACGCAACCCCCCCGCGCCCAGGTCCGCGACGCGGCACGCGAATCCGTCCCGTGTCGCCCGCGCAAAGGGCGGCTGATCCCGATCGGCAACCACGGATTCCGCCAGTACGCGCCCCGCGCTTTCCGTCAGCGAGACCCGCTCCACGCCGCGCGCCGGCGCCCCGTCCGCGCGCACCCTCTCCGCCTGACGCCGGACCACGGAGGCAGCGTGTTCGTAGCTGAGCACGATCGATGGAGATTCGCCGCTCATACCCGAGACGATTGTCGCAAAAAGAAAGAGCGCCGTCCCGCCCACCCCCTGGCGAGAATCCGGCGCTCCTCGTTTCGTTCCGGTTAGTGGGGCTTCTTCGACGTAGCCTTGTAGCTGGTGCTTTGTGTCTGGTTCAGCTCCGCCAGCACCTGCTTCGCATCGCCTGCGAACGGCCCCGTTGGCGCCAGGTCCAGATATTTCTGGTACGCCTCCTCGGTCCCGGGCGGCGCAATGATCTTTTGCGTCTTGGGATCGATGGTCGCCTTGTTGATCAGCGCTTTCCCCTTCAGGTAGTACGGAATCGGCTTTGTCGGATCGGCTGCAATCGCCTTGTCTGCCGCCGCCACTGTCGCGTCCAGCTGATTGTTTCGATCCATCACGATCGCTTCGTTCGTGTAGTACATCGACGCGCCCGTCGGATTCACCTTCGCTGCCGCATCATAGGCTGCCTGCGCTTCCGGAATCTTGCCTTCCGAACCGTAAGCCTCGCCCAGCGCATTCCCCGCTGCGCCTTCCACCTCTGCATTCGGCTTCTTCCCCCCCGCGTCGAGTTGGATGCCCTTCTGCAGCGATGTTTCCGAATCCGCATACTGCTTCAGCCCCAGCTGCGCCTCGCCTAGCTCCACCCACAGCAGCGCCTCGGTGGGCTTCAACGCGACGTCCCTCTGCATCAACTCGGCAGCCTCCTGAAAATTCTTGTTGGCGCGATCCGAACGCGCCTTCGCCAGATCCCCGTTCAGATTCTTGATCGTCGAGTTTTCCTTCAGAATCTCAGCGTTCTTCGCCTTGGTCTCCTCCAGCGCCTTCCGCTGTTCCGGGGACATCTTACTCACATAATCCTGCCGCGACATGTCGTCGTCCTGCAGCGTGTCGCCGCCGGCGGTCACCTTCACGTTGTCTATCTGATCGACTACCTTATCCTTCGGCGTCGTCGGCTCGCGGTAGACCAGCGTGTAAGACCCCGGCGCCACTTCGCCTTTGTACTCGCCGGTGTCCACCGGAAGCGTGTATTTCGCGTCTCCCGACGTCGCCCCGCCTGCATACAGCGAGATTGTCCCGCTGCTCACCGGCGAACCCGTCGGATCGGTCACATGCCCGTGAATCTTTCCCGTTGGTGCCTGGGCCGCCACCAACAGCACAGTTCCAAAAAGTGCGGCCAGCGCAAGGCGCGGACCAAAGTTCTTCATCTGCATAGTCATTCCTCTCCGCTGGAAAGCACGGTCACGCCGCGCCCTCCTGATTTGTCTCCCCGGCTTCCGGTCCCGCCCACCTGTTCGCATAGCGGATCGGGTCCTTCGCTCCGGCCCGCTCGAAGGCCCGCAGGCGCAGCACACAGCTCTCGCACACGCCGCACGCAACCTCTGAGCCCGAATAGCACGACCACGTTAAATCCAGCGGCGCGGCCAGTTCAAGGCCGAGCGCCACAATCTGCCACTTCTGCATATGGATGAGCGGCGTCTTCACAACGATGTCGCCCTCCCGCGTTCCTTTGCGAATCAGCTCCTGAAACGCCTCATAGTACGCCAGCCGGCAGTCCGGATATCCCGAGCTGTCCTGCTCCACCGCTCCGATCAACACCGTCCGCGCGCCCAGCACCTCGGCCCAGCTCACCGCTGCCGACAAAAAATGCGCGTTGCGAAAGGGGACGTAGGTGACAGGAATCTCCGCGCCAATGGCCGCGCCATCAGCAGGCGCCTCCGGCACATCGATCCGCAAGTCAGTCAGCGCCGATCCACCGATGCGCCGGAAAATGTCCAGCCTCAGCCTCAGAAAATCGCGGAACCCCAGCCGATCGGCCACCGCATGCGCCGCCTGGCACTCGCGATCCTCGGTGCGCTGCCCGTAGCTGCAGTGCAGCGCATACACTTCGTAGTCCCGCGCTGCCAGTGCCGCACACACGCACGAATCCATGCCTCCGGACAGGCATACCACCGCTCGTTCCCTGTGCCCGATTCCGCTCCCGATTCCGCTCCGCTCGACCACCCTCTATGCTAGCGCGATCCCGCCTCTCCCGCGCTGTGATGCACGCCACGCTGGTCACGGCCGGAACCAGCCGGCCCACTCGCTGGCGGCTGGGAAAACAAGGCCAGAGGAATCGCCTCGGCCATCGCCCGATACCCTGCGGGCGAAGGATGCAGATGGTCTCCGCAGTCATCCGCCGCCAAAAGCCGATCCGGCTGCTGTGGATCGTGCACTGCCACATCGAAATCAACGACCGCATCGAAATGCCCCGCAGCGCGAATCCACGCGTTGACCGCCTGCCGGTCCGCCTCCGCGTCGGGATCCAGCTTGGTATACGCCGATCCCCCAAAAGGCGTGATCGTCGCCCCAATGGCCTCGATCTCATGCGCGTGCGCACGCTCAATCATCTGTTGATAAGCGTCCTCCATCCGCGCCACCAGCGCTGCATGCGCAGCAGCCGTCACCGGGCTGTCCCGCATCAGGGTGCCCAGGTCATTCACGCCCTCGAAGACGATCAGATACCGCGCGCCATTCTGCGCAATTACGTCGCGACCGAAACGCGCCAGCGCATTCGGCCCCAGGCCGTCGTTCAGCAGACGATTGCCGCCCGTGCCCATATTCAGCACGCTCAGATTCTTCGTCGCCGCTGAACCCTGCAGCCGCTCCGCCAGCACATCCGTCCAGCGGTCGTTGGCGTTCGTGGTTGCCCCATGCCCGTCCGTGATCGAATCGCCGAGCGCCACGATTGCCCCAGCCTGGGGCGGCGCTTCCACATCGATCCCGGAAACCTGATACCAGTGCTCAATCTGCTTCGCGTCGGGCAGCTCCGCCGCGCCAGTCTTGTCGCCGTGCACGTAGAACGTCGTTTCGCGCGATCCGGGATGCCCCGTCTCCCCCACCGGCGGCTCGCCCAGATGAAAGCTCACCGCGAGGCTGGACAGTGGAGTCACCGCATAGTCGATGGGATCGGACAAATACTCGGCGCCCGCCGGAACCACGACGTCGGCAGCACCGTTGAACGTCAGCGCCCGGTCCGTGGCCGCATCGACATCCGGCCCGACCATCGGCCCGCCCGCTGGAGTCGTCGTCGCGATGGGCCGCGCGATATGAACCGATGTGAAATGCAGCGGCTGCGTGCCAAACGTATTCGACAGCCGCACCCGCAGCGTGCTGCCGCCGATCGACAGATGAAAAACCTGCCGCACCGTCGCGTCGCGCAGGTCGTCGACCGGCAGCGCATTGCGCGGCTCCGGAATCTGCTGCGACGAGGCCCATGTTCCCACCCATGTTTCCACCCTCGCAGGGTGCGATCCAGCTGCGGACTGGCCCTGTGCGGTTAACCCCGCGGACAGCAAACAACACACGATAATTTCAATGGCCGTCGGACGCATGTACGGAAATTGTACCCACCCTCTGCCCGGCGCCTCCGGCCCGAGTTGTGTCCTACTCAGTCTCAGGATGGAACTTCCTGTATGCCACAACGCCCAGCACAATGAAGAGCAACAGCGTGAGGATCTGAGCCACTTCGAAGGGCATCTCCTTTTGCGTTGGAGCCAGCGCGTGCAACGCCGGCACCTTCTCAAACGACTGCACGACCAGCACAAGGAAGTTGAAAAACTGCGCCACGACCGCCGTGATCACCCACGTCCCGCGCCATCCACCCCGCAGGTGTCCCCCATACCACGCGATCAGGGCGAACAGCAGCACCACCAGCGACAGAATCCCGATCTTGATGCCCGGCGTCGCGCCTTTGTACGGAAAGAAGAACCCCGTGACACTCGTCAGCACCGTCATGATCAGGAACAGCGCCGTCATCGCCGGCAGCTTTTTCGATGCGAACATCCCCAAAATCACCAAAAATCCCGCAGCAATCCCAATCAAACTGATCGCCACATGCACCTGCGTAAATCTGGCCAGACTCATCCCGAGAATCATGCTCCACATCCTTTCAGGGGAGGTTTCTCGCAATTGCGTTTCGTCTGAACTCCGCGCGTGGCGCAGGAGGGCCCGCGAAATAAACAGGAGCCAGAGAAGGAGCCCTGTGCACAGCCCTTTAGCCACGCCGGAATCTTTCCCGGAGAGCCCTGAGATTACCACAGCCCGCGGAACCCCACGATGACGACTCCCGCGGATCAGGTCGTTCCAATTGACATCCCACGCCGACACGCATACCTTCGGCTCTTGCGTTCAGATACCCCGCATGAAGGAGTCTTTAGCCATGCGCGCTCTCATCGTCTTCGCTCTGCTGCTACTCTCTGTCTCGGTCTCACTTGCCCAAAACGTGCCGCCGCTCCCACCCCCCGGCCAGCTGGACCCCACCCGCGCCATCCAGAATCCCGTCCTCTTCTCCTCCTTCCACCAACCGCTTCCTGAGCAGTACATCTGGACCCACGACGCTGAGAATCTCACCCGCGCCCAGCGCGACGAGCCCCGCCATTTCCGCGTCCATCTCCACCTCGACAGTGTCCCCGAAGCGGCGACCCTTTACCTCGCCGGACCCCGCGACGCAGAGATATACGTCAACGGCGCTCCCGCTGCTCGCCTCGCAGCCGATCCGCTCTCGCGCGTCTCCATGCACGTCTTCGTCGTCGACCTTACCCGCCAGTTGCATTCCGGCGACAACGTCATTGCCATCGAAGCCGATCACGGCCGCAGACTCGTCGTGAAACTAATCCCCGCCCCGATTGGCGCCATCGCTCCGCCCATCCTCATCAGCGGTCCCGAATGGAAAGTCTCGACACACGCTCCCGATAAATGGCGCGAAGCGCAGTTCGACGACAAATCCTGGTCCTCCGTCTCGGCCAACGGCTCCATCGAAGGCAACATTGACTTCCTCCAATGGAACGACGACGCCGGTCTCTACAACTGGCCCGGCTATGAAGGCGCCTCGCCTTTCCTCGCCCACACACATCTAACCGCGACGGAAGTCCGCGACCTCTATGCGGGCGAAGGCTCCTTCGAAAACACCGATGCTCTCACCGGATCCGAAGAAAATCCTGCCCACGAGTTCGCCGTTCACCTCGCCCCCAATCCCTCTGGTGAATTCGTCCCCGCCATTACCCTCGACTTTGGCCGCGAAGTCAACGGTCGCCTCCAGCTCGCCTCCGACACCGATTCGCCCATCACCGTCTCCATCACCTATGGAGAATCTCTGGGCGAAGTCGACAACGACGCCTACCTCGGCACCAACACCCTCCACATCACCCCAACTGGAACGGCCGCCGGTCCCAAGTCCGCCTTCCGCTACGCCCGCATCCGTTTCCTGGCCGGCCCCGCCGTCGTCAAATTCCACGCCATCCGCCTCGACGACATCTACTACCCCGTCCACTACCAGGGCTCCTTCGAATCCTCCGACCCGCTCCTCAATCGCATCTGGGAAACCGGCGTCTACACCACCCACCTCTGCATGCAGGACGACATCTGGGACGCCCCCAAGCGCGATCGCGGCCGCTGGATGGGTGACACCGACGTCTCCGGCCGCGTCAGCGACGCCGTCTTCGCCGACCAGTTCCTCCTCGAAGACACCCTCACCCGCCTCATCGGCCCGCTCCCCATCAAGGAGCATGTCAACGGCATCCCCGGCTACTCCTCCTACTGGTTCACCGAGTTGCTCAACCACACTCTCCACACCGGCCACAAAGAATACGCGGCCTCCATGCACGACCAGATCGTTGACTTACTCAAGTTCATGGACAAGGACTTCGATGCCCAGAACAACTTCATCAACCACACCCACGAGTGGCTCTACGTTGACTGGTCCCTCGACCTCAACGGCGACACGCCCTCCTCTCGCGCCACCACCATCCTGGAATACATCCGCGCCTACCGCGCCGGTGCCCGTCTACTCGAGGAAATAGGCGACACCAAAAATGCCGAGCACTTCGCCCACCGCGCCGACGATTTAGCGCAGTCCAGCCAAGCCTCCCAATTCGCCAACGGATCCTTCGGTCCACGCTGGCAGACGAACGCCATGGCCGTCATCTCCGGCGTTGCCACGCCAGACCAGTACGGCTCCATCTGGACGGGCGTCCTCTCGAACGTCGGCAAGCCCACCTGGCGCCCCGACGTCATCACGCCCTACTACGGCTCCTACGTCCTCGATGCACTGGCCCGCATCAACCACCGGGCAGATGCCTTATCGTGGATTCGCGAATACTGGGGCGGCATGATCAACGAAGGCGCCACCAGCTTCTGGGAAGCCTACGATCCCGCCTGGCCGAAGGACCATCCCCATGTCGTTCTCCAGGCCGATAACATCGCGGGCTATTACGTTTCACTGGCCCACGGCTGGTCCAGCGCCCCGGCGTACTGGCTCATGGACCAGGTCTTCGGCATCGTGCCCACCGCGCCCGGCTTCAGCAAAACCACCATCCGCCCTGACCTTCTCGACCTAGACTGGGCGCGCGGCGCCGAACCCACGCCCAATGGCCTCCTCAAAGTCGACCTCAACAAAGAAGGTCATGGCCTCCGAGCCACCATCGACATCCCCGAGGGAGTCGACGCAACCATCCTCTTCCCCGTCAAACCCGGCGCCGACCACGTCGGCGTCAACGGTTCACCGCAAATCGGCACTCCCGTCGAAAACGGCACGCGCCTGGCAATCCGTATCGAGAAACCCGGCCACTACGAAGTGCGCGCCGAACGCTAACCGCTATCCGCCGTCTCACATCGGGTGGCTAACTTCATTAGCATGCGGCACCAACTGCATGTACACGTCACGCGGCACATGCGTCTGCCAGTGGCCCGTCATCCGAGCCACCAACACCACCCCAAGGAAAATCGCCGCCAGAATCGCCACGACCGCTGGCGGCCGAACCACCAGTCCACGCCACCGCGCCACCGCCGTCTCCGCCTTCCGAGGCGGCAGAGCCAACTGCAGTGCATTCTCCACCGGACACGAAGCCACGCAAGCCATACAAGCCGTGCATTCCACCGACCGAATCTGCACCAGCTTGTCCACCCGCAACTGCGACGGACAAGCCCGCGAGCATTTTCCGCAATCGATGCAAGCCTCCGCATCGCGCCGGATCTTCACCGGGCTCACCAGTGACACCAGCCCCATCAGCACGCCGTAAGGACACAGATACCGGCACCACAGATTCTTGATGAACACCGACAGCAGCACCAACCAGCCGATCACCGCGATCCCCACCACCCCAATGCCGCGGAAGAAATCCAGCATCTTCACGTCGGCAATGGTCCCGTAGGGCCCGGCCATGAAATCCTTCAGCGCCTCGGCCGGCATCCACGCGATCACGAACACGAAGAACCCCAGCAGCAGATACTTCAACCCGCGCAGCTGATGATCGAGCCACTTCGGCACTTCCAGATTCCGCCCAAAAACCCTCTGCCCCGCCTTCCAAAGCATCTCCGAGAAAGTCCCCACCGGGCACAACCATCCGCAGAACGCCTTCTTCATCAGCACGCTCATCAGCAGAAACCCGATCAGCAGGAACATCGCCGCAGGATGCACCGCCGGAGCCCGCCCCGTCACCAGCAGGTATTTAAGGTTCATCAATCCCGCGATGGGCAGCCAGCCCTCCACGCCCGCGGGCCGGCTCATTGCCCAGCCGTGCCCGCCGCGCTCGAACCAGCGCACCCACGCGACAAACTGCGCCCCGATCCACACGTTGAGCGCAACAAACACCCCCTGCACAACATGCCGAATCCGCTGCGACTCATCCGGCGCCGCCCGCCGCACCAGCTTCCTCTTTCCCTTTTCATGACCCGGAACAATCGAATTCGCCGCGTGTGTGCTCATGGCCCGCAACTCCCAGTTACGTCGAACGTAGCCGTCTCCCCGGAGCGCCCACTGTGACCCCCGTCACGCCCGCCCCCCTGAATCCATTACTTTCGCGTCGTGTAAAATCAAACAGGCGCGTCCCGCGGCTCTTCCCGTTGCTCCCTGCACAGATCAGGCGAATCCCGTGGAGACCCCGGAATGTCTGCGCCACGATTTCGGCGCTTCGCGTCCGCACGGGCCGAGCGCGCCAGCACAGGATCAGGAGCACCACCATGGCCAAGATTGCCAAGACTGCCGACCGCAAGAAAATGATGGACACCACCAAGAGCACCGACTGCCCGAAATGCTCCAAGCCCACCCGTATCGTCAAGCGAGTGAAGGACCGCGAGCGCGGCGTCCCCGGCGGCGTCTACATCTCGTGCTCCGCCTGCGACTTTTACGAGAAGCTGTAGCCCGGATCCTCCAGACCTCATCATCGATCAGGCTGCGCGCGGGCAGGGCCCGGCGAAGGACAGGTGCGCCACACAGCCTGCCCATCCATCTACATCTGGTTCTGCCCTATCTCGTAGTAAAGCTCAGGACCGAGCCCGAGGTTGTGCCCACCGCATTCGACGCGAAGACCCGAAAGTAGTAAGTGGTAAACGGCCTCAGGCCAGTCAGAGTTGCGTTCACCGGCGTGGCCGATGTTCCTGTCAATGCGCCGGCCCTTATTGTTGTGCCGGTCAAAGCGGTATTGCTGGTTCCGTAGGCGAACCAGTACTGCGTGGTTGCATTGTTCGCGGTCACGGTCCCATTCAGAGTTGCGCTGGATCTGCCCAGATTCGTTACTGCCATAGTGGCGACCGAAGGCGCCGTGGCAACGGGAATATTGATGGTGTACAGCGCCGAGGCAGGGGCGCTCTGCGAATAGCCGGGAGCTACGCCGATGGCCTCGATGGTTTCCGTTGCCGGCACCGCGACTCCGCCCGTGTACTTCGCAGAGGAAATCGTCGGCGGAGTTCCGTCGGTTGTGTAGTAGATGGCCGCACCTGCCGTCGCATCCCAGATGGTCACCGTCTGGGTCGAGGTGTATGTGCCCGCAGCTGGTGTGAAGACTGGCGTGGCCGTTGCTCCCAGTGAGGTGACGGTCAACGTGCCGTTCTGGAACAGGAAGTTGTAATTGATAGCCGCGAGCATGCCCTGGACGATAGTGATCGGATAAGTTCCCACAAGCGAACCCTTTGTGGCTGTCGTGCTCTCCAACGGCGCACCACTGACCACAGAAGAGGGATCCCCATTCACATAGCCCGCGATGGTGTAGGTGAGATTCGGAATCGCCTGGTTGTAGGGCACCGAAGCGTTCGTCGCCGTCACGGCTAAGATGGCCTTCGTCACGGTGAGCTGCACCGTCTGCGTCACGAGGTTGTAGTCGGTCGCGTCCGTGGGCGTGAAGGTCACGCTTTCAGAGGGTGTGCCGGCGCCGGGAACCGCGGTGGGCGTGGTCCAGGCGAACGTGCCGGGCACCGAAGCCACCCCTCCCGTCAAAGTCGACGAGGCCAGTGTCTGCGCGTAGGCAATGGCGCTGGCGATGGGCCGAGCCAACACCGCCGGCATCGCCTTGTTCACGGTGACGCTCACTTGTGCTGTCACGGTGGCGTAGTCGACCACGTCCGTGGGCGTGAAGGTCACGCTCTGGGCCGATGTCCCCGTGCCGGGAGCCGTGGCGGGCGTGGCCCATGCGAATGTGCCGGGCACCGAAGCCACGCCTCCCGTCAGGGTCGACGAGGCCAGCGTTTGCGCGTAGCTGATGGCGGTGGCTATGGGCCGAGCCAACACCGCCGGCGTCGCCTGGTTCACGCTGACGCTTACTTGTCCCGTCACGGCGTTGTAGTCGGTCGCGTCCGTGGGCGTGAAGATCACGCTTTGGGACGACGTCCCCGTGCCGGGAGCCGTGGTGGGCGTGGTCCATACGAAGGTGCCGGGCACCGAACCCACACCTCCCGTCAGCGTCGACGAGGCCAGCGTTTGCGCGTAGCTGATGGCGGCGGCGATGGGCCATGCTGACACCGTCGGCGTCGCCTTGTTCACGGTGACGCTCACTTGTCCGGTCACGGTGGTGTAGTCGGTCGCGTCCGTGGGCGTGAAGGTCACGCTCTCCGCAGGCGTACCCGCGCCGGGAACCGCGCTCGGCGTGGTCCAGACGAACGTGCCCGGCACGGAAGCCGTGCCGCCCGTCAGAGTCGACGAAGCCAATGTTTGCCGATAGGTGATGGCGCTGGCTATGGGCCAGACCGACACCGTCGGCTTCGCCGCATTGGCCACGGTGACGCTGACTTGTCCGGTCACGTTGGTGTAGTCGGTCGCGTCAGTGGGCGTGAAGGTCACGCTCTGCGACGATGCCCCCATGCCGAGGGCCGTGCTGGGCGTGGTCCAGGCGAAACTGCCCGGCACCGAAGCCGCGCCTCCCGTCAGCGTCGACGAGGCCAGCGTTTGCCCGAAGCTGATGGCGCTGGCCGTGGGCCATGACGACACCGTTGGCGTCGCCTGGGTGACCGTCACCGAAGAAGTGCCTGTGGCAGTGTTGTAGGTCGAGGAGCTTCCGGAGTCGGGCGTGTAGCTGACGGTCAGCGTATCCGACGCGATCGCCAGAGAACCTGCCGGGATGCCGATCGTGGCGTTGCCGCTGCTCAGCGTTGTCGCCGCGGAGGCGTACCCGCCGCCGCTCAGCGTCACCGTTCCGGTGGGCGTTGGGCTACCGCTTCCACCCTTCACCGCCACGGTCACCGAAAGCGGCTGCACCCTCGTGATGCTCGGCGCGGACGGCGTCACCGTGATGGTCGGCGTTAGCATTACCGGCCCCGCCGTAGTGCCTGCCCCAAAAATCTCAATGGCAGCACCGTACAGAGCCGTTCCAGACGTCCCGTTCGCCATCAGGTAATCCATCGACCTCGAACTGGTCGAGTTAGTGTAGAAGAACGCGTATGGGTCGCCCGTACTCCAGCTCGATTGATCCGTCATTCCTGTCGCGTAGATCGAATTGAAAATCACGCCCGCCGATTGTCCCGTACACGTGGGCGGCGTCACCCCTCCGGAAATGCACATCCCGGTCGGAGGTCCAGTCCCCACATAGGACGTTGCGAAAATTACACTGTTCGCTCCCCCATTAATCGTCGGTTTAATGACCACGTCGCTCACGATGTTATCGTTCTTAATCGATCCCTGGGTGCTTACATAGTGATTGACCGTCGTGCCCACGCAGCCCGTTCCGGTGGCGTTCTTTGCCCCGGCAATCGTGTAAATCTCAACGTGCGTCTGAACTCTATCCGCGGTGTAGCTAAAGATGCGGTCGCGGGCTGAGACGTTCGAGCCAAGGCACGCCGAGAACTGCTGCGGATCCACGTTCGCATCCGTGTAAGGCGTTCTGATGTAGGTGGCCCCATAGTTATCAGCCAGATTCGCCATTCCCCATCCCGCGCTGGGATTCGACGTGGAGAATACGACGACATTGCCGTTCGACGGCAGTGGACTCCATCCCAATCCGTTCCAGTTGAGAAAATGCTGGTCCGTTACAACATGGATTCCGCTGGGCTGCGTTCCTGCCCCGCTCGACGCCCTGAACGCCTGCGACACAATGTTCCAGTGCAGGCCCGTGTTGTTCACATCCAGCGCGTTGGCGTACATCGTGGGATTGGCCGTTCCCGCCGACCCCTGCACCTGCACCATCGACATGAACTGATCGAAATCGTTCTCCGCGATCTTCGCGGAATTATCGTCAGGCTGGGCCACGCCCGCCTGATTTCCGTTCTCCGCCCAACCGTCAGCGGCGATTCCGAAGGTAAAAATCATATCGCCGCCGGATGTTGTCGCAATCGGGCCGGGATTCAGAACGCCCACACCTCCGCCGGAACCGCTGCTCCCATCACCGCAGGAAGATGGCGCAATGCCGCTCACCTCGTCATAACTGAACTGCGCGATATCGCCATCGACAATGGCGCTGCTGTAAGCAACAGAAATGACCGACGTTCCGGTGGCCGCGCCGCACACATATCGGACCTCTGTAATCTCGCCATTGCTGCTGTCCCTCGCAGTGGCGCCCGTCGTCCACGTGTTCGATTGGTCATCGCTAACCGAGTTGATCGTTGCCGCGCCCGGATGCGTGATGGTCAGCTTCATCAGGTTCCCGGACAGAGTGGGAGGCACTGTGATCTTGAATGGGCCTGTCAGTGTGTCCGTGCCGGTTCCCAGCGAAACCGTGTCCTTCTCGTGAATCACGCAGGGATGCGTCAAGTCGCAATCGGGCCAGATGTACGTCGTCGCGTAGGTCGTGCGCAACTCCACCCCTGCGGCGGACCACGCCCCCGACGCGGCGGTCGCAGCACAGGAAAGGCTTCCCGCCGTCGCCGTCGTATTGTCGCAGACCGCGCTAGCGACCCCGCTGCTCCCCGTACGACCCGCATCGCGCAGATTGCCAGTCCCCGCTGTGGGAACACCCGCACTCGCCGGGCTCGCCGTCACCGCTACCAGCCAATCGTTCGCGTCCCCTGCAGTGATAGCAACACCAGGAGCGGTGCTGCTTCCAGTTGCGGTTCGCGTGACTCCAATTGCCGTCACACCGGAGTATTCCTCAACGCTCAGGTTGTAGTTTGTCTGACCGTTAAAATGAGGTGTCACCGTGGTCAGCGCCGAGCAGTCTCGACAGATGAGGATCGCCGAGCACGAACCCGAGCCATTGCAAACCTGTGCGTAGGGGAAAAAGTAAGAACTGGTGACGTTTCCCACCACGTCGTTGATCGAGTTTGAACTGCTCCACGTCAGACCTGCAATCACCAGATTCCCCGCCGTCGTCGGCGCGGTCAGCGTACAGGCCGTACCCGAAGAAGCTGTGGCCTGACTGCAAATGGTGTGCGACGCGGAGACAAAAGCGATGGCGCCCCACGCGGGAGTGGAACCAAGCAGAGCAAGAACAAGGACCAGCCGTTTCATCCGGGATCTCCTCTTTCGGCACGCACATTACGATGATCCACAGCAAAATGTCGGCTATGATGCATTTTGGCGTTTGACCAATGCATCGGACTGATCGCTTTTGCTCACTTTCACCCAGAATTCGGAGAAAGCGCCACGACACTCTCGCATCGTTCCTCGCCTCCAAATTCAGTCAGCACGGCAGGTCCCTCACAGTCTGGAATCCTGTCCTCGCAGCATTTCAGTTTTCCCTGAGTGCTGCTACAGCACTCGAGCCTTCCGGCCAGGCTGCCACCCGCAGCGGGTGTTCACCGGGCCGCAGCCGCCATCCGTGCCGATGGCTACCGTGGCCGTCGCCCGCCCAACTGGATGGAATTGTAGTACTCAGGAGGCAAGTTGCAAACCAATAATCGGTGAACTCTCGTCCTGAATTCGGAAGGAGAATCGGACTAGCTGGGAAGTGCTACACGAAAGTTTCCGCCAAGCCGGTTACTCGGGAGTTTTCGCTCCCCTTAACTCATTACATTTGGATATGCCCGACAGCCTGGGCGCTGATATTCGACTTATTGAGCTCGCTCCGTCTGCTCGCTCTGGGGATCTTCCGGGGTGGGCGCGCGAGTGTGTCCGGGAGGGGGGGTGTTTCTGCGTTGTGTTCGGGTAATTGGTCATGCAGGATCACGTTGAGAAGCGACTGGTGCACTCGGATGCGCCCGTTGTATTCAATGAAGCCGAGCTTGCGGAACCGATTCATGAAAAAGCTGACTCGGGACCGCGTGGTGCCGATCATATCCGCCAGGGATTCCTGAGTGATGGCCGGAATCAACGTTTCCGGCTCACCGGGTTTGCCAAATTCCGCCATCAACAGCAGGATGCGCGCCAGGCGCTTCTCGCTGGAGTTGAAGAGCTGGTCGACAAGGTCGGCCTGGGTCCGCATACTCCGGGCCAGCAAAAACTTCAGGAACAGATCGGAGAACGCATGCTCCTGGTGCATTACCTGGATCATCTCTTCGCGCTCGATCCTGAGTGCGGTACACGCCGTGATGGAGATTGCAGTTGCCATGCGCAGGCCCACGTGGCCGGCGAGTGACTCCTCACCAACAAAATCGCCGGCTCCGAGAAGAGTAATCGTAGCCTCTTTCCCTTTCTTCGAAATGACTGTCAGCTTCGCGCGACCCTTGCGAAGATAGAAGATGGAATCGGCAGGGGTTCCCTGCGAGAAGAAGACGTGCTGCGGCTTTACCTGGACGATTCTCCGCCCCAGTCCCGCTTTGGCCAGAAAGTCGTCGACGCTGAATGCAGTGTTCTCCTGCTCATCCATTTGAGTCACCTCCGGCCGCCTCGACCGCGAGCTTCATGGCAAACTCATGTGCACTTGCAGAGTGCTCATGAGCCCGTTTTGAGAGCTCATGAGCCGTCAAATAATCTCCCTTACCGTGGGCCGTAGCCGCGGCCGCGTGGGCGTGGGCTGCAAGGTTGTGCAGTTCCGCGGCTCGATCGTGTACGCTCTGCGGCATGACGTCCTCCTGGCACAGCCGAGACAGGGTTATGACTAACCCGGCTGTGCATGAATAGCATTGTGACTAGGTCTAGCGTTTATCGTCAGCAGTGTGACCGCGTCCATCCCGAGTTTCATTTGACTTGAAGTTGCGAGGTGCGGGCTTGTTACGCCCTTTATCGCCGCTTTTTGGCAGTGAGCCCTTATAGCCGTGCTGCGGATCGTAACGATTGTTCACGTGGCCGTTGAACTGTTCGTCGCCATGAAACCACGGTCCGGCGCCGATAAAGGCACCGCCATTAAACCACTCCGGGCCGTAGTAGCCGTACGGAGCGCAGGTATAAGGAGAGTAGTCATAGTAACCGTAGGGACATGCGGGGGCGACTCCGATGTTGACGACCACCTGAGCCTTTGCTGTGGGAGTAGCTGCTACGAGGCAGATTCCAGCAACAGCGGCTAATGCAAAAACATTCAACTTCACCATAAATTCACCTTGTTCACTTGTGACAACTTCATTTAACTGCTGCGCCATTTCCTGACTGGGTCTTGTGAGGAAGGAACTCGCTTACCAATATGACGGGGTTCAGAACCCGGTTCCGGGGCGCCCATTCGGACTTATCCATAGCTACCATCGCATGGACGGAAGCAACAATCTGTACTGTTCCGCTCACTTCTCAGATTGGTTCTGCCTGGACGGGCACAGAGCAGGAGGTCCGGTGTTATCCCGGCAAGCGTGCTCAGCCTGGAAAGACAAACATGGCTACACCGGCGGCAAACATCGCAATTGCGGTTACTGTCACGATGGCGAAGCCCAATCGCGAGCTGGGCTGACCCTGCATCAATTTCCTGTCCGATGCTACGACCAGGATCGCGACCAGGAGGAACGGGGCAAGTAATCCATTGATAACCGCGGTCCAGTAGAGCGCCTTCACCGGATTTAAGCCCGCAAAGTTAAGACCGACTCCAACAGCGGTGGAGAGCAGGATGAGGCCGTAGAACCAGCGCGCCTGTTTCAGTTCCCGGTTCAGTCCCTGGCGCCAGCCGAGGGTCTCCGCGAAGGCGTAGGCCGATGATCCGGCGAGGGTTGGGATGGCAAGGAACCCGACACCGACAATACCCACAGTAAACAGGGTTGCGGCGAACTTGCCGGCAAGGGGACGAAGGGCTTCGGCCGCCTCGCGGGTCGTCTCGATGTGAGTCAGGCCATGCCGGTTGAGGGTGATCCCGGTGGTCAGGATAATGAAGAACATCACCAGGTTCGAGAAGAACGAACCCACGCCTACATCGATGTTTCGCATCTCCAGTTCCTGCACTGAGGCTCCTTTCCTCATCGCAAGCGTACTTTGGCCAGAGGCCTTCTCTTCTTCCACCTCTTCACTGGCCTGCCAGAAGAAAAGATACGGGCTGATCGTTGTACCGAGAATCGCTACCAGCATCGACCATTCGGCTCCACTGTGCGGCATGGAGGGTACAAAGGTAGAGTGCGCCACCTGACGCCAATCAACTCCAACAACAAACGCCGTGACGGGGTAGGCAAGGAGAACCAGAACCAGCCACTTGAGCGAGTTCGCGATCTGCGAATAGCGAAGCCGAACCGTAGCCCATGAGATCAGGAGAGCGAAGACCACCACAAATATGCGGGAATCGATGCCGGAGAGCATCGCAGCCGCATCCGCCATGCCAGCTAAGTCCGCGGCAATGTTGATGGTGTTGGCCACGAGCAGGGCAAAGACAAAAATGTAGAGCAGCCACACAGGAAATCGCGCCTTCAGGTTCCCGGCCAGGCCCCGGCCCGTCACCTTGCCAATGCGCGCGCACATCATCTGAACCGCGGCCATCAGAGGCCAGGTCAGGGCCGCGGTCCACAGCAGCCTGGTTCCAAACTGCGCGCCCGCCACCGAGTAGGTCGCGATACCGGACGGGTCATCGTCAGCGGCGCCGGTGATTACGCCTGGGCCGATGGACTTCAAGAGAAGTCGCGTCCATCGAGAAGGGGAAAGCCTGTTCACGATGAGTCGGAGTGCTGGATCCCCGCCTCGGTTGTCAGGAGAGTGCGTCCAGGGTCTGCGGAATCGCTGGTGCCACTCGTCCTGTGCTCGTTGCCGTCAGCCGAAGTTTCCGCGTCACGCTCGTGGCTGGCAGCGCCATTCGACATCGTTGCGGCGCGCCTGTCATCGCTTTAGAAGTTGAGATCCGATGTTCCCAGAGCAGCGGACGGGCCGGCGCCGGGCTTCCGCCGAAATGCGGGCGGCGACACCAGATGCATCGGCTGGACAATTGCATACTGGACTGGGCTGGAGCAGGAGATGCAGTTGGCTTGCTGGATTCCGTCGAGCCCTTTGCCCAGTATCTGGGGGAAGGTCCTGAGGCACTCCGTGCAGGCAACCATGACGTACTCTTCGCCAGCCGGGTCGTGCCCGTTCCGCGGAATCCAGACCGGCGCCATCGAGGCTGGGCGATCCCGCAGCGACGATAGCCGTTCCGATTGCGACATTGCTTTCACAACGCGGAATAAAAGGCCCGGATGGGTTGCTTTTTGATAGTAGGCATCGGCGGCAACGCCCGGCGGCACGCCATCGCCGGTATATGCGCCACTCATCGCGATCACCTGAATCGCGGGAAACCGGCGACGGACCACCGACAGCAATTCGAAGCCGGACATCCCCGGCATATGGAGATCGGAAATCAGTACATCCGGAATCTCGCGCCGAATCTCGGCCAGTGCGGAGAAGCCGTCCTCAGCGGTTTGCACGCTGTATTCGAATTCCTTCAGGATGGTCGAAAGAGTGAGTCGCATCAATGCTTCATCGTCGACGATGAGGAGTTTCGCTTTGGGATTGGACATCGTGCACCTCTCCGGCGCATTCGTGGGGACAATCGTGGGGTGAGGCTTATGTTCCCCCTGTTTGAATCGTCATGCTGATCAATTTTGCTCAACCGGGCTATTTCATCAATTCGCCGATCCCGGGCGGACGTTGTTGACTTCTCTGTTGCTGTGGGCAAACTCACGGCGTTTGGGTTATGCGGCTGGCGGCTTCAGGCGAGCCGCGGAGAGTCGAACGCCTGGTGCCTTCGCCCATTCGGCGGTGCCGAGGGCCTCTGCTGAGCGAAGCACCGCAACAATCTCCTTCTTGTATGGCCAACTGAGCGTTTCTGATCAGCTTTGGGGGCCTCCCGGTTGCATACTCGCTGGGTTGAGTGTCCTGGCCCGGGGGAAGCCTCTCGAACCCGACCCTCCCCGTCGCCGGCATTCAACGCCCAGGAGGGTGAAATGAATCCTGAACTGACGAATCCCAGACTTATCGCGGGCGCGATCGCGATAGTTCTGATCATCGTTGTTGCGGTTGCGCTGTACTTGCGAAAACGCAGAAAGACCACTGAGGGCCTGCGCACTCGCTTTGGGCCAGAATACGACCAGGCTGTTCTCACCCATGGCTCCGAACGCGCGGCCCAGACAAAACTGGCGGATCGCGAGACGCGGGTGGAAGGACTGAAGATCCGCGAGCTTGGCGCCACGGAGCGGGAGCGCTTTATAGCGGACTGGCATACGGTGCAATCGCGCTTTGTCGATCACCCCAGGGGCGCCGTCACCGAAGCCGATGAGCTGGTCTCTTCGCTGTTGAAGGCGCGCGGCTATCCTGTGGCCGATTTCGATCAGCGCGCCGCCGATATCTCCGTCAACCATCCGCGCCTGGTGGAATACTACCGCTCCGCGCACGGCGTGGCGGTGCGGCTGGGCAAAGACGAAGCAAGCACGGAGGACCTGCGAACCGCGATGATCCAGTACCGCTCACTCTTCGATGAACTCGTCGAGGTGAAGACCCCCGGCGAAATCAAAGCTGTCGCATAACCACGCATTTTCACCTGAAATGAAAGGATATTGCAATGCTCATAATCATCATCGTTCTGGTCTTGGTTTTCGGCCTCGGCGGCGGATATTTTGGCTACAGCCGGTGGGGCTATCGCGGGGGCGGCGGTATCGGACTTGGTACCGTGCTGGTGATCCTGTTGGTCTGCTATCTGCTGGGCGTCTTCCGATAGGCCGGTGTGGTATTCCACCACCTGAGCAATATTGAACAGTACTGAAACCGGGGCGATGCGAGACTGATCGGGACGCGATTAGATGCCGTCCCGCGGGTGAACGATGCCCAACTTCAAACCGAGCCTTCTGATTGTAGACGATGAACCAGCGTTTCGCAAAACGTTGTCCGTATTGCTAACCGCTCTTGGCTATGAGGTGCGGAGCGCCCCGAACGGCTTCTCCGCACTGGACGCCATACGGGATGAGATTCCCCACCTTCTGCTCTGTGACCTGTATATGCCAGGAATGTCGGGCTTTGAACTGCTCTCGGTTGTCCGCCGCCGGTTTCCCTCCGTTCGAGTGATCGCCATGAGCGGCGCATTCTCCGGTATGGCAGTGCCTCGAGGCGTTGCCGCCGACGCCTTTTATGAAAAGGGTAAACGTCCGTCTCTCCTGCTCCGGATCGTGCAAACGATGATGCGCCCGCCGCGATCGAGGGTCATCCATCCCCCACGTTCCGTTGCGCCCATCTGGATTCCCACCAACGGGCACAATCCATCGGGCGAACCCTACGTGCTGATTTCCTGTCCCGAGTGCCTCAGGGCGTTCCCACAGGTTCCGGACAAGAGCGCCGCCACCATGCTCGATACAAAATGCGCCTGGTGCTCCAACCCAATTCACTACGCAATTGTCCACTCCGCCGATCCCATATCGCCGCAGAATTAGCGATGGGAATACCGCCTGAACTGCGCCCCGCGATTACGATTCGGCCGGCGGAGTGCCGAGGACAGCGGCCTTAGCCGCGTTGTGGTCCGGCTCCTGATCGAGCAGCACCACATTCAGCAGCGACTTGTGAACCTTGATGCCGCCGTTGTACTCAATAAATCCGAGATCGCGAAAGCGATTCATGAAAAAGCTGACCCGGGATCGCGTGGTGCCGACCATCTCCGCCAGGGTCTCCTGCGAAATCTTCGGAATCAGCGATTCCGGGTAACCTGGCTTGCCAAACTGCGCCATCAACAGAAGAATGCGGGCGAGGCGCTTTTCGCTGGAGTTGANNGCTGGTCTACAAGGTCGGCCTGAACTCGCATGCTTCGTGCCAGCAAAAACGACAGGAATCGATCCGAGAAGGTATGTTCCTCGTGCATCACGCGAATCATCTCCTGCCTCTCGATCCTGAGAGCCGCACACTGAGTGAGGGCGGAGGCTGTGGCCAGACGCAGCCCAGCGACGGCGGCCAGCGACTCCTCTCCAACGAAATCGCCGGCGGAGAGAAGCGTGATGGTGGCCTCCTTGCCGCCGGTTGAGACTACGGTGAGTTTTGCCCGGCCATCCTGAAGATAGAAAATCGAATCGGCAGGATCTCCCTGTGAGAAGAAGACCTGCTTCGCCTGCACTTGCACGATCTTTCGTCCCAGGCCCGCACTTGCGAGAAATGCCTCGGCGTCGAACGGAACGTTCGTAAAGTCAATCATGCGATGACTCCTTTCCGCATGCGGGGTCGCCAGAGTGCAGCGACAGCACAGCAGCGCCTCCAATTCGGAGGAAACAGGGGGAACTTCCGAATATTATAACTCCGGCGTGCTGCCGCAGAAAGCCGTCAGGTCTATCGCACCGTGGCGCTGGAATTTGTTCTCCGGACGATGCAAACTCAACACCTTCATGTAGTTGCCCCGCTCAAAAGCGGAAGGATTGTACATACTTCCCTGCATGATCCGTATCGACTCGTCCTCCTGGGCGATGGCACGGGGACTCATCGAACCATGCGTCGCGCGTTCGCCTTCGACTCGAACCGCACTTCAGATTCTCCCAGTCCAGGCGAAGAGGCGCGCACAGAAATCGGGCCAGCCACTCTGGTCGTTCGTACCAGCGCGGTGGCGATTCCCGCCTCTGCGCGTACCGGGTTAGCGAAGATCGTTTCATCTCCGACGATCGATCCTTCGCCGCTGACCGAGAAGGTGATCACGTCGTCGCCGTAGGGATAGGTCGTGCGTCGGGCGTCGCAGATATGGGCGTAAACGCACACCCAGTCCGCTCCGTTGGCGACCGGATCGACTCCACAGGTGTCCACCAGCAGCTGGATCTCTTTGGGCTCGCCGGGTGAATGAACCAGATGCGTGGTAACGACCTTGCCGCCGATCAGGCCTTCGGCCAGCAGAACCCCGGTCGGCGCCGACAGGGCTTCAGGAACTGTGGCGTTGCCGAACAACATACTGCGCGTGGAGCTGAATTCTTCCACCTTGAAAGTGAACGGCGGATGTGGAATGTGGAATCCACTGTCCGGCTCCTGGGTGGCCACCACGTTGCCATTCAGGGTCAGTCGTACCTGTTCACAGTTGCTGAACACCGTGACCACCCGAGGTGAATGAAACGTAGCGTAGTTGGCGACAAAGATCATCGGCCCGCTGCCGGTGCGTGCCGCGTGAAGCTCCGGCGGCCTCTGGCTCTGGAACATGAAGTAGTCGAATTTGGGGATTCGGAACAGGTCGAGCGGCGCTCCCAGAAATGGCTGATGATGGTAGCCGCGGAATGCGTCGATACCAGCCCAAAGGTCGGCGCCGGCAGGTCTGGTTTCCTGCACGTAGATTCGGTCCATGCTGTACATATGCGCCAGTGCCTGGACCAGCAGCGACTCTTCACCCCAGGCGCGGGCGACGCGGACTCGCCCCTGCTGGTCGTGCCAGTTGTCGACCTGGTCGCCCCACTCCCGAATCCAGGACGGTCTGGCTGGGTCCAAATGCTGATAGCGAACGTAGCCAACGTCCCAGCCTTCGAATCCCGGTGCGGGTTTGAAGACGGGGTCTCCGGCGGAATAAACGCCTGGCCCTGGAAACTCCTCATGCACGATCCGGTAAAGATCAGCCGCGAGCGCACTGTTATCGGATTCGTTCAGCGCCGCCTCCCAGATCGCCACCGATGGGTGATTCCGGTCCCGGCGGATCATCTCGCGTGCATCCTGGTAAGCGCGCTTCCTGAATATCTCGTCTCCGGCAAACTGCCAGCCCGGATTCGAGACAATCGCAAGGATGCCCAGTTCGTCGCACGCGTCCATAAAACTGGGATCCTGGGGATAGTGACTCCGTCTGCGTGGGCGACTATAACAACGATGGATTCGAAGATCTCTACATCACTTACTTCGGCCATAACCGTCTTTATAGAAATAACGGCAACGGAACCTTTACCGATGTAACTGCCCAGGTCGGGCTGAGTAACACAGCTACGCGTTTCGGATCCGGCTGCACCTTCGTCGACTACAATCGCGACGGCTGGCTCGATCTCTTTGTCTCCAATTACGCCGACGTGGATTTAGCGACGTTGCCGACGCCCTCGCTGCAGCGACCCAATTGCAACTTCGAGGGGGTCGCGGTCAACTGCGGCCCCAGCGGACTTCCCCTGCCGACCCACGCGCTCTATCGAAACAACGGCGATGGCACCTTCACTGATGTCTCCAAAGAGTCCGGGGTCGCAGCCCTGCGCGGTTCATACGGACTTACCGCGTGCGCCTTTGACGCCGACGAGGATGGATGGCCCGATATTTTCGTTGCCTGCGACACCACTCCCAGTCTGCTGCTGATGAACAACCACGATGGCACTTTTCGCGAGGAGGCTCTGTTGCGCGGTTTGGCGCTCAGCGACAACGGCCAGGAAATGGCCGGCATGGGCGTCGGCATCGGCGACTATGACTGCGACGGGCGCCTGGATATCGTTCGCACCCACTACATGAACCAGGCGACCGGCCTTTATCACAACATGGGAAAGGGTGAGTTCGAAGACGTCACCGCCCGCGCCGGGCTGATGCACGAGCGGCGTTTCGTTAGTTGGGGCACAGGCATATTCGATCTCGACAACGACGGCAACCCCGACATCCTCCTGGTCACCGGCCAGGTCTATCCCGAACTCGAGCCCGTCCTCCCCAAATATCCCCGCCGCGGCCCGCGCATTGTCTTCCGCAACCAGGGCAACGGGACTTTCACTGAGCTCGATGACTCAACGGAACCGGCGCTGGCCTCGCGTCACGTCAGCCGCGGCTGCGCCTTTGGTGACTTTGACAATGACGGCGATCTCGACATCGTGATCATGAATCAAAATGAGCCGCCATCTCTGTTGCGCAATGATGCCCCTCCCGGCAACCACTGGATCAAGATCCGCCTGCACGGCACGAAGAGCAATCGCAGCGCCCTCGGAGCCAGGGTCGTTGTGCGCGACGGAGCCAGAACACAGGTCCAGGAGGTGATGAGTCAGTCGAGTTACGTATCTTCGAACGATCCGCGCCTGCATTTCGGTCTGGGCTCGACGGCGTCAGTCGATATCGAAGTGCGCTGGCCTCTCGGACTGACCGAAGTCCACAGAAACGTCGCCGTCAACCAGCTCATCACGCTCTTCGAAGGCCAATCGGAAATGAAAGCAGAGAAGCTCATTCCAGCCTCAGGAGCAGGAGGCGCTTCGCGAAATTAGTTGTCGGCAAACTACCGGCAACACTGAAACTGCAGCGTTCCTTCTGGATGGCCGGCGACCCGGGAACTGCGTCGCAGGCCATCTTGAGAGACAACTGGCGCAACTGCTAATCGACAAAGTAGCCGATGTCGGTAAGGAAACTCTCACTCAATTCCACACCCAGCAAGCGCGCACCAGGTGGGATTCGGAGGTTCTTTTCAAAACCCTCCAGGACGTAACCAGGCAGATCCGTCCTTTGTCGAAGCAATCGCAGCAGTGCCGCACTATCCGTTGGGTACTCGTAGTCTCCGGGTAGCCCACATGCCGGGCGGATTGTCAGCGTAAGCGGGATCGTCGCTGCGTTGGATTCGGAGCGACCAGACGGTCGAGTGCTGAGATTGACTCGCATACGGGCATCCTGACTCCTGCCTGCGCAACTCTCAATGGCACCGATGGGTAATCAGTCTCGGACCAAATGGGGGAGACCCAAATGTCCCGATACTCCCGCAGTGCCGGCCACCCCATCGGCAACCAGGGAGAAACAGAACAACATCACGGGGCGCACGCGTGCGGGGAGAGGACGGTTGGCCGGTTCACACAACCATTGAAGCCGTAGCCAAATTCGACTCCGACCCCGCCGAGAACGGCTCTACCGTTGCCGATGAATCAACTCTCGACCACCCGCCCTCCGCACATGCAGGCATTCGACGGAGTTCCGGAAGCTTCGGCCTTTGCAGCGAGGAATTCGTCGAGGAATCCGCGCCACTCATTTTGCTTTCCTGACAATTGCAGGCTGTCGAGATATTTCTCGTCCATCGTGATCTGTTCAGCCGGAAGCGAGCCATCGGCCGCTCTCGCTATGGCGTCGGCGCAATGAACCGCCGTTAACGTTGAGAACTGAGTGTCTATCGCTTCCGAGGGCCGGTGGTGAAAGGCCACGGCATGCACCAGGGACGTGGGCAGCCCCCAGACACTCATCAAATACGCTCCTAACTGAGCATGAGAGTAACCGAGAGCCTCAATCTCAAGAGCCTCGATGGAACGGCTGTCCGTCTCCCGCAACCTCTGAACGTCGCTGTATTCTTTTGGTTTCTCGGCGAGCAGAATCACCTTACCCACGTCGTGGAGCAGCCCCGCCGCAAAGCATTCTTCTGCTAATGACCGGCTGCCGGTTTCCGAATCGGCAATCCGCTGACCGATGGCGGCTACGCTCACGCTGTGATCCCAGAGCGAGGTAAGGTGGCCGGCAAGTGCGGATTTGCCGTTGAACCGGGAAAAGACGTGAATGGAAAGGGTGAGGGTTCGGACAGTTTCCACTCCGATGAGAGAGACCGCCTGCTGCAGGCTCGACACCCTGCCATGGGCTCCGATGAATGCCGAGTTCGCCAGCTGAAGGATTTTGGTCGCCATGCCCACGTCTTTGGCGATGATTTGCTCAATTTGGGAGAGCGACGTCATTTCCGACTGCAGGGCCGCCGTCAGCTCGTTGTAAATTGCAGGCAGGCTGGGAAGGGAGTGCAGACGAGCAATGCTGGCGGCGATGGCAGGATTCCTCACCAGATCGCGCGATGCGAACGCCTGCCCGAGGCGAAGCTTTAACTCGCGGATGTCGCATGGCTTAGCCAGATATTGATGGGCCGGAGTGATGGAGCGTAGCACGGCTTCTTTTTCCGATTGCCCGGACAGGACGATTCTCACCACCTTCGGGTAGCGATCCTTGACGCGTTCGAGCAGTTCCGCCCCATCCATCGATGGCATCCGCATGTCGGTAATCACCGCGTCAAACGGGGCCCGTTCAAGCTCCTCCAGCGCCGCCTGGCCCCCGGCGGCAAAGGTCATCTCCCATTCCTGACGCATCTCGTGCAGGGCTCGACGAAGCCCCGCGAGGACCATGGTGTCGTCATCGACAAAGAGAAGGTGTTTCGGCATCGCTCCCCTCCTGTTCCCGGGCAGAATCGACAGGCAGGTGGATGAAGAATGTGGTGCCGCTGCCCGTTTCGGATTCAAACCAGATCTTCCCATGGTGCTTTCTCACCACCACGCTGTGCGCCAGGGTCAGTCCCTGCCCGGTTCCCACACCGACGTCCTTTGTGGTGAAGAAAGGATCGAAAATCCTCGTCCGAATGTTCTCCGGGATTCCCGTCCCGGTATCGGAGACTGCGATTTCCGCAAACTGGCCGCACCTGCGGGTGCGAACCGCGATTTGTCCTCTCCCGTTGCCCTGAAGTTTCTCTTTGATCGCGTGGGCGGCATTCACGATCAGGTTGAGCACTGCCTGGTTGACATCGCCGGGATAACACACCACCGGCGGCAGTCTTTCATCGAAATCCGTCACCACCTCTGCTACGTATTTCCATTCGCTGCGCGCGATAGCGATGGTCGTCGCGATGCCCTGATTGAGATCGGCCTCGGTCTTATCGGCAAGGTCCGGATGAGAAAACTCTTTCATGGCGCGAACGATCCGGGCGACTCGCCGCGCTCCGTCGAGACTCTGCGCGATGGCATGCGGAACCTCTTCCCTGATGAAGTTCAGGTCGCAGCGCCGTTCTTCCTGCGACAGGCTCTCCACAAGCTGCGGGGATAATTCCTTCCCATGGTCCTGGACCGCGGCTCGGTAAGATTCCAGCAGCCGGAATGTCGCCGCCCACGAGTCCTCGAGGAAGGTGAGGTTATCGGTCACGAATTGTGTGGGAGTATTGATTTCGTGCGCGATGCCGGCCGCCAGCTGGCCAATCCCTTCCAGTTTCTGGACCTGGCGAAGTTCGCTTTCGAGGGCGCGCCGCTCGGTAATGTCTTCCTTCACGGCGACGAAATGGGTGATGGCCCCGTTGGCATCGACGATGGGAGAAATGCTTGCGGACTCCCAATAGAGCTCCCCATTCTTCTTCTTGTTGCGAAACTCGCCGCGCCACTCCCGGCCGTCGAGAATCGTGGCCCAGAGCTTCTTATACGTCTCCCGCGGAGAATAACCGGAATTCAGCACCCGCGGCGTTTTGCCGCTCACTTCCTCCAGGGTGTAGCCCGTACACTCCGTGAACTTCCGGTTCACGTAACTGATCCTGCCCCCAACATCGGTAATCACAACCGAGACCGGGCTTTGCTCCACGGTGGCGGAGAGCTGCCGCAGTTTGTCTTCGCGCCGCTTACGCTGCGTGATATCGCGAAAGGTCCAGATGCGCCCGTAGCACTGTCCTTCTTTGCCATTGACCGGAGCTGAATACATGTCCAGGGTCGTTCCATCCTTCAGTTCCACCTCGTCCCGGCTGGTTTCCTCCCGATGGTCAGGAAAGCTGTTAAGCCCGGCGAGCACCGATTCAGGATCCTTCACCAGGCTGAGCATATGCCGGCGCACAGGAAGCTGCTCTGCGCTGAGAAGAAGATCGGAGGGGATCCCGAACATCTCGACGATGCGACGATTCTGAAGAATGCGACGATTGTCTGCGTCCACAACCAGGATTCCGTCCACTGTGGAGTTGACCTGAGCTTCGAGGAACGCTGTTTTCGATTGCAGCTCCAGCTCGGACCATTTCCGGGAAGAAACGTCGGCGATCACTCCATCGGCGAAGACGATGCCGTTCTCCTCCCATGTACCCGCGGCTCGGTGGCTCAGCCAGACCCAGCTTCCGTCTTTGTGCTGAAGGCGAAACTCCACCTCGAAGGGGGTGCGGTCCGAGAAGAGAGCATGAGTGGCCTGCTGGAAGCGGCTGAAATCGTCGGCATGGACTCGTGACAGAACGAATTGCAAGCCGCCGGCGTACAGCTCCCGGGAGCTGTACCCGACGAGACGCTCGATTTTGGGGCTGATATAGACGATGCGGCCGTTCTGATCGCCGGTCCAGGCGACATCGGGCTGATTGGTAAGGATGCGGCGGAATTTTTCTTCGCTCTTCTGCAGGAGCACTCTGGTTTGTCTGGCGCCGCGGAGTGTGGAGCTCATCCAGGCGGCTGCGAGCGCGCTCAACAGGAAGGGGAGCACGTAGAACCGCGCCTCATGACTGATGCCGAGGGTGTACAGGGGAGGCAGAAAGAAATAGTCAAGCGCAAAGGGAGCGAGGAGAGCGGCGAGCAATCCGGGGCCGCGCCCGCCCAGCCAGCCGCTGGCCAGTATGGCTGCGAGAAACAGGTAGTCGGCGGAATGCGGAATGAGGAACTGAACCAGCTCGGACAACAGTATTGCGAGGCCGATCAGGACCGGCACCAATGCGTAGCGGGCGAATCTGCTGCGGAGCGCTTCCCTCACGAATCGATTATCGGCATCTCTGAAAATGCTTTAGCTGTGTGCACATTCCTTGTACCGGCCCGGACCGGCTGTTGTTTTCCCTGAATTCGCCGATGTCAGGATTAGCTTCCCGTTCAGGAGGAAGTTGCCCATGCGCGTGCCGGTCTGTGTGGTTTTGTCGCGGTGGCTGGGGCAAGCGGTGACGGTTCGGATAGCAGATCCCTGCAGTGCGTAGCCATTTTGGGAGGCGGATTCCGTGAAAGAAAAGATTCTGTGTGTTGACGACGAAGCGTCGGCCCTGGAAGGCTACCAGCGCATTCTGCACCGCCAGTTCGAGGTGAGCACCGCGGTCAGCGGGGCGCAGGCGCTGGCGATTCTTCTGAGGAGAGGCCCCTTCGCGGTGGTCATTTCGGATATGCGCATGCCCGGCATGAACGGCGCCGAGTTTCTGGCGCAGGTTCGCGAGAAGGCGCCGGAGTCGGTGCGGATGCTGCTCACGGGGTACTCCGACATGAAAGCCGCGATGGACGCGGTGAATAAGGGACGCATCTTTCAGTTCCTGTCCAAGCCATGCGAGCGCGATGTTCTGGTTGCGGCCATCGGCGCCGGTGTGGAGCAATATCGGAGCCAGCTGGCCGAAAAGGAGCTGGTGAAGAACGCCCAGGCGGCGGGGCGTTCGCGGTCGGAATGGGAAGCCGTGGACTTCTCACAATGGGACAAATTCGAGAGTCCGGCGGGCCTGCCAGGCCCAACGGAGGCCAAAGCACACCTGCAGCCGCTGGTGGGCGCGAATGCTCAATGCTACGTCGCACTGCTGAAACTCACCGTGCTCAAAACGGTGGAGGAACGTTATGGCGAGAAGGCGGCCGGCGATTACCTGGGAATCGTCGCCCAGCTGCTCGTGAAGGCGCTGCACCCCGACGATCAGCTCTTTCACTGGAGCCATGACGTGCTGATGGCCGTGTTGCGGCGGCATATCTCCGCCGCAGCAGTGCGGATGGAAATGGAGCGGTTGATCGCCGACGCGCGCGAATACGTCATCGAGGTGAGCGGCAGACGGATGATGATTGTCTGCCTGATCGCATTCGATTTGCTGCCGGCAGGTCGGTTTCCGGGATTCACCGATATGCTGGCGGCTTTTGACGCGAATCTTACCCTGGGACTGCGCCGCGACCATCCGGAGGCCAGCGAGAGGGCGCATGGATGAGGCTGTCCCAGCACGTGAGGCGGGTCTGTCGACCCCGGAGCCCTGCCACCCGGCGATTGCCCAACTCAGGAACTTTCTGCATTCGCTTGCCGATTGACGGTACTGAGCTGAGAACCGGAGGCCATGAGTCTGGGCCGCAATTGTCACCAGGCAAATGGCCTCGCGCAGAACACACCGGCGAGTTTCGGATATCGATCCGCCGCCCCGCAGCCCAGCTAAAGCTAAGGAGTTATTTTAATAATGGTCGGGGAGAGAGGATTTGAACCTCCGACCCCCTGGTCCCGAACCGCGTTCCAGAGCCTGTTGAAACCTGTTGATATTTCGCGTTCGTAATGGTTTTGAATTGAGCCTGTTGCAGCCGCCTTGTTGCTCTCTGTAGCTCTGTGAGGTTCTCGGAGGCTCTGGCCGCTACAAATTCGACTACATACGGGGAGTTCGCGAAACTTCCGTATTGCCGACCATCCGGGAGTAACGTGACGAGACGCTCTTGTCGTTACGAACCACTTGTGAGCTCTCCGTGCTAAGTCTCTGATTGTCAGCAGTATATTGCCTGGTCTGCATTGCCTTACGGCTTTGCCCCGGTGGTGTCATTCGCCGCAGCCGTAGCCAGCGGAGCCGCCGGCCCAGCCGCTCCCAGAATCCGAGTCACCGTACTGTTGCCCGTGTTCGCGATCCAGACGCTCCCCCCCGGATCCACCGCGATCCCGCTCGGCGTCGACAACAGCGTCGGATCCATGATCCCGCCCGCCGCCGAAATCGCCGACGCCGCATTCGAGAACAAACTCACGGCGTTGTTCCCATCCGTCACCCATACCTCCCCGTTGCCATCGATAGCAATTCCGGCCGGCGCATTCAGTCCGCCCCCGGAGTTGATCGTGTTCTGGACTGTTCCCACCTGGCTCGTCTCTTCGAGCAGCGGCCCGGCGCCCACACTCCACACATTGCCCGCGTTGTCGATCGCCACCGCCGTATTCGCCCCAGGATCGGCGCTCGACGTTATCCCGAACCCATTCCCCGCCAGCTCACTCGTCCCGCCGGCGCCATCCACAATCCACACGCTCTCCCCGCTCACCGTGAGCGTCGACGATACACTTGTTGCGTTGTATTCGCTGGGATTCAGCGGAGTGAAATTCGCCGTGATGGTATAGACTCCTAGCGCTAGACCCGACGTGGAGGTGATTCCGACCGGCGAGCCGCCACTCGGCGTCGCAGTATAAGTGATGCCGCCGCACGTGGTGCCGCAACTCACCGTCGCATTCAGCACATTCGTTCCTGGACTACCGAGGATAATCGCCGAGGCCGGTGTCCAGCTGATAGTCGGCGTTACCTGCGTCGTCACCACCACGACGGCTGACCCGGTAGAACTGTTATAGATAGTCGAGCCGGAAGCGTCTGGGGTATACGTAACCGTTAGGGTGTCACTGCCCATGGCCATTGATCCGGCCCCGATGTTGATCGACGCCGAGCCTCCGCT